>NZ_CP018632.1:390000-990000 GCF_002215215.1 Granulosicoccus antarcticus IMCC3135
GCAAACACGCAAGTGGACGTATAGGGTGTGACGCCTGCCCGGTGCCGGAAGGTTAATTGATGGGGTTATCTTCGGAGAAGCTCTTGATCGAAGCCCCGGTAAACGGCGGCCGTAACTATAACGGTCCTAAGGTAGCGAAATTCCTTGTCGGGTAAGTTCCGACCTGCACGAATGGCGTAACGATGGCCACACTGTCTCCACCCGAGACTCAGTGAAATTGAATTCGCGGTTAAGATGCCGTGTACCCGCGGCTAGACGGAAAGACCCCGTGAACCTTTACTACAGCTTTGCACTGAACTTTGAACCTACTTGTGTAGGATAGGTGGGAGGCGTTGAAACGTGATCGCTAGATTGCGTGGAGCCGACCTTGAAATACCACCCTGGTATGTTTGGAGTTCTAACTTAGACCCGTTATCCGGGTTGAGGACAGTGTATGGTGGGTAGTTTGACTGGGGCGGTCTCCTCCCAAAGAGTAACGGAGGAGCGCGAAGGTACCCTAAACACGGTCGGAAATCGTGTGGTTTGTGCAAAGGCATAAGGGTGCTTGACTGCGAGACAGACACGTCGAGCAGGTGCGAAAGCAGGTCTTAGTGATCCGGTGGTTCTGCATGGAAGGGCCATCGCTCAACGGATAAAAGGTACTCCGGGGATAACAGGCTGATTCCTCCCAAGAGTCCATATCGACGGAGGAGTTTGGCACCTCGATGTCGGCTCATCACATCCTGGGGCTGTAGCAGGTCCCAAGGGTATGGCTGTTCGCCATTTAAAGTGGTACGCGAGCTGGGTTTAGAACGTCGTGAGACAGTTCGGTCCCTATCTGCCGTGGGCGTTTGAGAATTGAGGGAAGCTGCTCCTAGTACGAGAGGACCGGAGTGGACGATCCCCTGGTGTTCCGGTTGTCACGCCAGTGGCATTGCCGGGTAGCTACGATCGGACAGGATAACCGCTGAAAGCATCTAAGCGGGAAGCCCCTCCCAAGATGAGTTCTCACTGAATCCTTGAGATTCCTGAAGGGCCCTTGAAGACCACAAGGTTGATAGGCAGGGTGTGGAAGCGCAGTAATGTGTGAAGCTAACCTGTACTAATTGCCCGTGAGGCTTGACCATATAACACCCAAGCAGTTGCTCGTTAATAGCGAAGCTGTTCTTGGACTGTTGTGTGCGACATAAATAGCACGACAACGATTAAACCAAGTACAATCGACTCTCCAAATTTGTTGTTTAGCAGCTAATCCAGCAATGGATGGATGCTCGACGGCACACCAGTTCTCCCGGCGACCACAGCGTTTGGGTACCACCTGATCCCATCTCGAACTCAGAAGTGAAACCATTCCGCGCCAATGATAGTGTGGGGCTTCCCCATGTGAAAGTAGGTCATCGCCGGGTTTTATTTACGTCCATCAAGGCCGTCTCTCAGGAGACGGCCTTTTTGCATTCCGGATTTGAGAATTACTCAATGCTCGGTACTCGTTATTCTCCGATCGGGACTCTACGTGTGTAGAGTCAAGGAGAGTTAATACTCTACCGGTGTAGATTGAAGCACAAATTAGTTCACACACTGTTCTGAACGGGTCTCCATGCTAAGGGCCATGGTTGTAATATAATCAAATTATTCGCGAAATGGACATTTACGTAGATTGAGATGGTGAGAAAAATGAGAAGTGTCGGTTTGTGTTCTTTGCTACTCGGTTGCCTGTTGATACTTGGATGTGATGACAGTAGCGATGGCAAGCCTAATGAAATATCAGATGATTCTCCAGGCGAATCTACAAGTGGAGAAGTCAATGGAGGTTTGTCCGGGAAAATAATCAGTACCTATAGGTTCAGGCCTTATCAATTTGATCTCGCTTCTGGAGCGGCAACTGAAATTTCATTGTTCAGCACTTACGATCTTATCGAGGATCTGGAGGCTAATAGCGGCGGTGATAAACCCAGTGCTGAATACAATTATTTTACTGCGAGTAGTAACCCTGCTAATCAAGGCTATGTAGAAGTACTTTACGATTGTTATCGAGGGCCTACTCGTTCATGTGTCTCGATATACGATGAGAATTTCATAGCCGTGAGGCGAATAGTAACGGAGGCCTGGTATCAAAAACCGGCTAAACTTTCCGATTCTGGCAAGTATGTAGTTATGAGTGACCGATATGGGACATTCAACGATATCGCCCTTATACAGATAATGGATGTCTCTTTAGGAAGGGTTGCTGACTCCATCGAGATGCCCGATGTTTCGAAAGACGACGATAAGCGGGCAGATCACGCAGTAACAGAATGGGGTATCAATGACGAATTGATTTTCTCGATCCCATCAGACGAGCGACCAACGATCTACGTAACCGCACCTGGAACTACTGAGATTGAGAGGAAGATAACACTGCCCAGATCCTTCAGTGGTTTTGTCAGAAGCCTGGACATGCATCCTGATGGGGAGCAGCTTTTGATTGGATATGGAGGTAATACCGATGGGCTAGTAGAGCAGAACGGCTTGGCCCTCGTATTGAATCTAAGTGATCTGAGCGTCAGAATTCCTGCTATTGACTATGCTGATGCGAATAGATCTCCTATCGGAGAAAACTTCAAGAGTCAGTTCATCAATCCAATCTGGTCGCCAGACGGGACTCAGATCATGATACTCAACCTCTTCTCAATTGGTGGAAGTGCGTTGACCCCAAGTGTCATTTATGCTGATGGGACAACCGTGGTAAACCCTTATCTTGTGATCAATGACAATTTGATTGTAATTCCAGCAGGTTCGGATCGTCTTGTTATAAACAATGCCGACGATACCTATTCCGATTCTGTGAAAATAGCAGTTTTTGAAGACGTTGTTGATTCAAGGCGACGTTTATCGACGCGCTGGCGTGGTGATCAGTTCAAGGAAGAATTTTTCAGCTGGATCCCCTAATATCAAGATACTGAGAGAGGGACGGCTGTTTTGAATGCAGGCATTAAGATCTGCTTCAAATTACTTGATTTCAAGTAAAACCAAAAAATCATCCTTCCCTTGGCAAGCGATACTATAGGCGTGTAGAGTCACGGAGCGTTGGTTTCTGAATTACCTACACAGAACGGGACTAAATCTGGATTGTTGAACGTCTGCTGACACGCTGACGTCAAAGTTAGTGTACAAAACAAGATGCTGCGAAGGACTTTAATCGGTATTCCAATAACAGTGGCATGAGTTTCCAAAGCAATGCAGTTGCCTCTGTATACAGCTCTCTTGTGTCGCTCTGGTCCGTTATGGGCTTCAATGAAATCGATCCTAGTGACAAGACCCGAACCACAAATACAGCACGTGTTGCTTGATCGAAAGCAGGGCGTCTGTAGTGCCCCGTGTTGCTTAACTCAAAGGCGAGTTCGAGCGACTCATTGAACACAAAATGTGATTAGGGCTCAGCACACTGTCTACATCCAGGGGGACTCTGTTGGTCTGGTTGAAACAGGGCCAAACGAGGGGGCCATACTAACTGGGTTACGAAAACCACAAGCAGGAAGCATATCCGTGAGAATGAGGCACGGGGCATCTTTGCTGAGCCTGCTGATGTAATTAACTACTGACATTGAATAAATAATTCTATAAAACTTCTATCTGACATATCCGGCAATGGATATGAAATGACTGATAGAGCCCAGCAGCACAAACAGGTGCCAAATGCCATGAGCATGGCGCAGTTTGTTGAATTCGTCGAGTACGTAGAAGACAACGCCACACATATAAAAGGCGCCACCTACCGCCAACCAAGTCATTCCCGCAGACGGAATGCTGGCTTGTAGGTCTGAGTAAAACAGCACACAAAACCATCCCATGGCCAAATAGATTGACAATTGCAGCCATTCGATTCGCTTTTTTATGCGCACATCCAGCAGCAGCCCTACTGCTGCCAATGTCCAGATCACTGCGAGACCAATGAAGCCGTTGTGTTCTTGCATTGAAACCATCAGAAAAGGCGTGTAGGTGCCTGCAATCAGTAGGTAGATTGCTACATGGTCAAGTTTCTGAAACAGTCTTTTCAACTTGGTTGAGCTGAAGCTGTGATACAGCGTAGACATGGTGTAAAGAAGAATCAATGTCAGGCCGAAAATGCCGAAGCTGACGATAAGCAATAGGTCACGTTCCTGAATGCTGATAGTCAGAAGGACTCCGAAGCCTATCAGCGCCAGTGCTGCCCCCACCAGATGACTGATGCTATTCAGTTTCTCACCGTAGTACATAGATAGAATTTTTAGAGTCAGGACTGCGGTCCTAGTTTACGAATTTTATCAGCTGGCCTCATCATCATCATAAAATTACATTCTGGAAGGAGGTCTTGTGATGATCAATAAAGATAGCTCATCAATTTACTCTGATAATGCAAAGGCGGCACCTGAGTGATGCCTTAATCATATTTCATTACAAGAATGAAAATATGCATGGCAACGTACGAAAGGTCCGTTCGCTTGAAATTGCTCAACAATGACGAAGGGACGACTCGATGATCATCCTGTTTGTGTTGACAAACGGAATGTGTTTCGATAGATTTGGGAAAATAATCCGAAATACTAGGGTTAACCCTAGTAGGCGAGGTAGATTTCGAATGCTAAGATAAATTTCCAAACGCGAGAATAGCAAGGCAAGGAAACAGGAGAAAGAAGCAGAGCAGGGAAGCAGAGCAGGGAAGCAGAGCAGGGAAGCAGAGCAGGGAAGCAGAGCAGGGAAGCAGCGCAGGGAAGCAGAGCAGGGAAGCAGAGCAGGGAAGCAGAGCAGGGAAGCAGAGCAGGGAAGCAGAGCAGGGAAGCAGCGCAGGGAAGCAGCGCAGGGAAGCAGCGCAGGGAAGCAGCGCAGGGAAGCAGCGCAGGGAAGCAGCGCAGGGAAGCAGCGCAGGGAAGCAGCGCAGGGAAGCAGCGCAGGGAAGCAGCGCAGGGAGGCAGCGCAGGGAGGCAGCGCAGGGAGGCAGCGCAGGGAGGCAGCGCAGGGAGGCAGCGCAGGGAGGCAGCGCAGGGAGGCAGCGCAGGGAGGCAGCGCAAAGGAGGCAGCGCAAGGAGGCAGCGCAAGGAGGCAGCGCAAGGAGGCAGCGCAAGGAGGCAGCGCAAGGAGGCAGCGCAAGGAGGCAGCGCAAGGAGGCAAGGGCAAGGAGGCCCTAAAAAGCAGGGAAGCTACAGGAGAGTAGGCGGCTGATGCAGGGAAGCTGATGCCGGGGGAGGAATCTAGCGCGATGAGCAAGAGTAGTGGAAATTAAATTCGATAATGTCTGCCTTCGGTGCTCGAATTTGAAAGCTGCAGAAAGCAGGCATGGTTGTAGCTTTACCAGTTGTCATGAATTATCGCTTATTGATACTGACGTAGTGATTGATGATAATAATAATACAAGTCGGTATTTTTATTTTTCTGATTCTAATTATCAGTCCAGGAGTATCTGATATCTCCCGCGTCAAGGTCGTGAATATATTCGAGTTGATTTGATGGGTTGATAAATTTTATCCAAACTACGCCAGGTGCTGCGATTGACGGCTCGTGCGAGACTATCTGGTTGGTGCCACTTGATGGTACAGCGACTAACTCGTACCTGGAAAAATTCCCAATAAAATCACCGGAAATGACCTGCCAATCCCAGCGGCTTGATAATAATATTGATTGTCCGTCAGGTGACCAACCCTGTGTTTTGAATTGGAGGTGGGGTAAAAAAATTTCCATATCGACTGCCTCCAATCGAAATGCCAACAATGCTGTTTTATGTCAGTATGCAGGCGCATGCAATAGAAGTAGCATCTGGATTTTGTCTGTGTTGCCTTGTGTTGTCCATAAACTGAGATCACGAAAGTTCCTGCAAGAGCTAAACTCATTCAAGTGAAATTAATTGTTGTCTAATTATTATCGATCCAAGTGTATTCAACACTGCCGCTGTCAAACATTGACTTGAACTCATTGGTGTTTGGTATATAGTATTTTGGCCAGACCACTCCAGGTGCTGCGAGAGATAGGTCGTGTAAAACCAATTGGTTGACACCATCTGACGGCACTGCCACTAATTCGTATCGTGAAAAATTATAGACATAGGCTTCAGTTACTTGCCAGTGCCAGATACTGCCCAGCAAAATATAACTGCCATCTGGTGACCAGCCATGAGTTTTGAAATTGCCATTACCTCTGTCATCTCCTACGGGAATGTTATCTACGTCGTAGGAATGGACTGCTGGAATGCGCAAGTCTAAAGTGTTTAAATCGAGAATCATTGCAAATCGACTTGGCTCAGCTGTGCCTGGATTTCGAACATACTGCAGTAATAGCTGAGAGCCATCGGGGCTTAGGTGCATTCTCGTGATCAAGCCGCGGTATTTACTAGGCAGCGTTATTCGTCGCGCAACTTCAGTGCTCAACGGTTTTGTGATATTTATCACCGGTGGTTGATCTCGTGCATCCGTGTAAATGATCTCATCGTTCAAGCCCCATTCCACGGATGATCTGCCGTATCGCCCATCAAAATCGGCTAATCTAGTCTTTACTGGTATCGTTAGAACTCTTTCACTGCTGAGTATATCTATCACTGATAAGTGAATACTTTTATCATCACTGTGTTGGTGGCGGGCATATTCATTTGCGAGGAGGTATTGCTGAGACCTGGAAAACAACAACGGTGTTTCCACATTCGTGGTATTCAATCGATGCGCTTTAATTAGAGATAAGTCACTATTGTAAGTAGCAAAGCAAATGTTGCCAACATAGTATAAGTGCGCATCTTCATTAATGCAGTTCGGATAAGTTTGAGCAAACGCAGCATTGGCAGTGTTATCACTTGCGCTAATAATATTCCAGGATGAGGCGAAATTTACGTTTGGTTCATCGGCGACAATTGTGGATACGCTATTAGCGGGAAATAGTACATATTCACCGGTGTTGAGATTTGCTCTGGCCCCGTTAATATCTGTATAGCCAGAGATTACAATTGAGCCGCTCAGATTGTCATTAATACCGCGTTGAGATAAATCGTCGTCTTGCTGAGAGCCGGTCAGACTTCCTCCGTCTCCGCTTCCGTCACACCCGGCAAGGGCGATTGTCAAGAGTAATAAAACGGCTTTTGATTTATCCATTAGTAGTGCGCAATCTGTAAGCTCATCAGGCGCGTATCTTAACAATATTACGAATCGACATGGACATGTTTAATGATGCAGAGCCGGGCAGTGATGCCCGGCTCTTAGGGCCTATTTACGGGATAAGGCAGTAAGTCCTTCACCAACGGATTTTAACGCTGTAGACGCCTGATTAGCGAAGAGAGTGAACAATTGCATGTTTGCCGTAAACTCACCTTGCGCCTTAAGGAAGGCACTACTTTGGCTAGTGCTAGCACCATCAGTACCGCCAGTACCGCCAGTACCGCCAGTACCGCCAGTACCGCCAGTACCGCCAGTACCGCCAGTACCGCCAGTACCATCAGTTCCACCACCACTACCAGCTACGGCATTGCCTGATTCGTTAGCCATAACCTCCGAAGCCGCCATTGCGGCATCCAGAAATTTGGTTTGAACTTCCGCCAGTCTTCCGGCGAGCACGAGTAACCAGTTCCCCTCCTCTCTCTCAGTTCCTTCACCATCAGAGAAGCCTTCATTGTTTGCTTGGGCTCCATCGGCACCTGGATTGCCGCCAGTTGGTATATAGGTTCCTTCGTTAATGGCCTCCCCCTGTGCTTCTATGCTATTGGTGGTCGGTTCAACGACTAGTGGCGTTTCATTCAGAAATTCGGTTACTGCCTCTACCAGGGAATCAGCCATCTCATTAAGCTGGTCTGCTTGGTCTGTATTGCAGACCTCTTCCATTACCTCATCTGTGCAAGGACAAGTGACATCCATGGAATCTAGAAAGTCATCTAGTCTTGTATTGGCATTGTCAATGACGCCTGATGGTAGGTCATCACTACTGTTTATCAGCTCGCGCAGCTTCTCTACAACTTGATTCATTAACTGTCGTGTCATCCCGTTGCTGACCTGTTCGGGACTGAAATTCTCAAGTAGGTCGTCAAGACTCTTTGTGAAATTAGCCGGGTTGTTGTCAGCCAGTTGTACCCAGTTGGTAAATTGTGTCGTTACAGCCGATATGTCACTCATTGTCGTTCTCCGTTATCAATTTAATGTCAAGAATGCCAGTTCAATTGGAATCAAATACCAAGGACAGGCAAAACTTCGGGTGCAGTCTTGGTGTCCGGTATTACAACAATTCTTGTGATGCTTGTATATTGGGGTAAACCCTACCTTTTGAACTTATTTTTCATCTATCATTAAACATGGATTTTTGGCAATGAATTGATCTTCTGCTCGGTGCTGGAAATATTGGCCACATGTTGCTCATTAACAGGAGGGGTAGGTGGTCTTTCTGTGCTGTTGCGTATCGCATCAGTCAAGCCTTGTAGCCACTGTCCTTCCAGGCCTCTGCTCTGTCCGGATTCCGTCAACATTCGCATTAGATCACCCAGCAGGTCGGGAGCTGAATTTCCTTGGCGAGCATATAATTGCCCGTTAATAGTTAAGTTTTCCGGGTTGTCTTTGATCTGAAGGTATAGTTTGCGAGTAACGCTACCATCAGCAAAGTGCATCTCCAGGGTCATGCCGTCTTCCAGCATACGATAGGCACCAAACATGTCACCCGCAATTTCAGCCAATTGTTGCTGGTTGTTTACGACGGCAGTCTGGCTTTCTGCTGTTTGAGAGATTGCAGAAAAGTGATTGCTAATACCTTTGGCTGAGCTGATGGAGTGCAGTGCAAAGGAGACTTCAGGCATCAAATCACCATTGGTTGTTAGCGAAGACCGAGTGTTGGTAAATACACCTTCTGGTGAAAGCTGTAGAGATGTTGTTGTGGTGTTTTTTGAAGAAATTTGAACATCTGCTGTGCGAAAGCTCAGTACTCCAGCTACATCTGCAGGGGATTTTGGTGATATATCCACCTCCAACCCAGTCAGGCGATTCCACATGCCGGTCGCGGCATCTTGAATTTCATGTACGCCGTCTTCCAGAGATCTCCAAATTGCCCATCCATCCCCACTTGTCTGTTCAGAAGGTCCGGTTGGTAGGTCCAATGGAGATGCTTGTAGCTTTGTATAAGCCCAGCCGTTATTCAATAGCAGATAATTAGATTGAGTGGTTTTTGGACTGCCGGGTGTCTGTGCGCTGGCCTGGGTATATACCGTGTTTATGTCGGCAGCTCTAACAGTAACTGTCTGAACGTTGTTGGTGGTTTCAATCTCGACTACAACAGAGCTGGATCCCTCAATAGAGTCGATGGCATTCCGGATTTGTTCTACACCGTTTTTGATGGTTTCTGCCTGAGTCATGGATACAGAGTTATGACTAGGTTCCGAATCGTTTTCTTCAGATTCCAGAGTAACCATGGCGTCATCATCGATGCCGCTTCGGTTGAGAACATCTTCCAGGCTCAGGTTCGGTAGTCGAGAGTCCGTTGAGGTCATAATTAATGTGGTGACTGCCGTGTCGGAGTTAATCTGTTGTGAGCTTGATGCAATCACGGTCGATGTTCCTTGGGTGTCAGGATCATTGTCGCCAACATTGTTATTGTTGGCCTTTATAGTTGTCAATGTGACAGAGGATGCGGTCACGCTGCTCACTGTACTCATCCGAAATATCTCAATATTGCGAGTTATACACAAGTGTCGCTAAATTATGAGTGCCTGACAATTAGGGTAAACCCTTGTATTTGCTAATGGTAAGGCAAAAAACCAGCTCAAAGCATACAATATGTGACGCGAGTCACATGTTGGGTGGGGTGTCGCGATGATCTGATATCGGCGAATGTATGCAATATCAGTAATCAAGAGGATCCTTCTATCAAGGAGAGGTCGAGGCGCTTTATGTCTCTCTGTTGATTTCAACAAGAGTGCTATTTGGACTAGTGGCTGTGAGAATGATGCCATCGTTTCTAAAATTACTGCTAGCACGCTCATCCGAAGTAGGGATTTTCGGATCATCAGGCAGTTGCTCGTCGCCAATGCTACTGCCTCTGTTGCAAGCGCTGATAAGTATTAGAGTGGTCGACAGTAGGGCCAGAGTATTTTGTGGTTGTGTGGGATTTCAGAAAATATTCGCATTTAGATAGGCTCCTATTTTATAGGAGACTACTTTACATGCTGTCGAAAAATCTATCTGTGTACACGCTATAAATACGATTCGAAAATTTCAGGGCATAAGGAATTCCTATAATCGAAGTGTCGTTAGAGGCCAAGTTACCAGGTGAATGAATGCTGATTGACAGATTTGATTATTACAACTTGTGATGACGCGCACTAGTGCAGGAATAAACGCGAGAGCATGAGACTGGATTATCTCAGTGAGCGCAGCTGCGTAAAAATGTCGAAATACTAGGGTTTGCCCTAATTACATTCGCAGATTTGTTGTGTTGAAATTACTGACACTAAGCAACAAGCCTATCGAAATGGGCATACAGGGAGAAGTAGCATGGGTTTTTCATCACTAATAAAGCCGTTTGTGGAAGCACACAGGACGTTTTCAGTATCAGGAATGGGAAACGGTCAGTACAACACCAACGGTGATTCCATGAAATCCCTTCTTAGGCAATCCCAGGATTTGAGGATCATAACGAAAGGCGAGGAAGCTTCAAAATTTGTCACGACAGACGGTCAAATTGTTATCAAGCCAAATGAGAATGGTGATGACAAAATTTCAGTCAAAGAGCACGACGATGGCTCAGTGACAGTCACTGTTAACGGAGAGGATATAGACCTGACTGCGGCTGAGGCTGAAAATTTCACGATCGAAGCTGGCGAAGGTAACGATACGATCATGGTAGAGCTGGAGAACAGTGAAGGTCTTGACGGTATGACTCTCGACGGTGGGAATGGTAACGATCACATCGATGGTGGCAATGGCGACGAAACCGTCATTGGTGGTAATGGCAACGATACTATCGATGCCCGTGGTGGCAATGACGAGATATTTGGTGGTGACGGGAACGACACCATCAATGGTGGTAGTGGTGACGACACAGTGTATGGAGGTAAAGGCAATGACGTTATCAAGACGGGTTCAGGCAATGACATTGTTCTGGGTGGTTTTGGTAATGACGATATCAACTCGGGTACCGGTGACGATAAGGTTTATGGCGGCATTGGCAACGACACTATCAACACGAGTGAAGGAGATGACACTGTCTTTGGTGAGTCTGGCAACGACACTATTAATACTGGACTGGGTAATGATTTGGTCATTGGTGGAGAGGGGAATGACACCATTGATGCTGGTGACGGTGACAATACTGTTTTCGGAGAAGGGGGTAATGACGTCATCACAGCCGGTGATGGTAAAGATACGGTTTATGGCGGTAACGGCAACGACACCATCGACGCTGGTGACGGTGATAACACGATTGTCGGTGGCAAGGGTCACGACGATATAGCTGCCGGTGATGACAATGACAGACTGTATGGCAACCAGGGCAGAGACACTATCAGTGCTGGTAAGGGTAACGATTCTATCTGGGGTGGGCGTGACAAGGATCACATCTACACCGGTGGTGGTGAAGATTTAGTAGGAAATACCAGTAATGGCTGGTTTCGCAGTCCTGACGTTGTGAGCGAGCTGTCGCCTGAGTCATAAGTGGTTATTGATGCTATCAGGGTGGCTAGTAGATAGGTTTCATATTGCGAGGTTGGACGCTTTGTGATTACTGATAATCAACTTTAGATGGCGAGCCATTGTGGTTCGCCGTTTTCATTTGCAATATTCAAAAGTGCAACTTTATTTGTAAATACTAGGGTTTTCCCTACTTACGAACAGATTAAAGAAGCGGTAGGCTGCTTTCATCAAATAGGAGATACCGCCATGAATCCAGTTTCCTCCCGCGTTGTTCATGCCCATAAAGCGCAGAGCTCTCTGACTAGTGCCAAAGCAGCTGGTTCTGTCTCAGGTGCGGAGGATGCTCGCAATACTGCTAACTCGGCTTCTACAGTAAGCAGTGGTTCTGTGTTGCGTGCACTGGATGATCAATCCAGACAGCGTGCTTTGTCCGGAGGTAGAGAAGAATCTGCTGCGCCTTCCAAAGAGAATGAGTCTGCAACATCAGAGGCTTCCAGTTCTCAGGCAGGAGCGGGATCGGTCTCTGATGTTGCAATCAGCGCCGGCATTGCCTCCGATACTTCTGGCCTCGAAGCTGCAAAGTCAGCTATGAAGAACAACCTGATTGAATTAGCATCGGATCCGGAAGCTTTCCACAGTGCACTGGAAAAGAGTTTTGGTGCTGATTACGACAAAGCCGAAGCCGAAACAATCCGCCAGCAAGTTCTGGAAGGCGACTTCAGCTGGATGCCAAATATTGAGGTCGTTGACGAGTCCGTGCTGCAGGACCAATCGGGTCAGCAAGGCGAGGGCGCCGCTCTGGGTGCTTATAGCAAGGATAACGACACAATCTATATTAGCCAGCAATTACTGGATTCAGACCCGAGCAAGGCCATTGATATCTTGACCGAAGAAGTGGGTCATGGCCTGGATGCTCGCCTCAACACTTCGGACGCTGCTGGCGATGAAGGTGACATTTTTTCAAGACTTGTTGGTGGTGAAAATATTTCCGAGTCAGAGTTGGTAGAGCTCAAGTCCGAGAATGATAGCGGCACTATCGTTGTCGAGGGTAAGGAGGTTGAAGTGGAATATGGCTTTTTTAGCAGTATTACAAAGCCGTTCAAAAAGGCTTTTGATGCTGTCAAGGATATCGGAAAAAAAGTCATTGACACTGTTAAAGATGTAGGCCAAAAAGTTGTTGATACTGTAAAGGATGTTGCCGAGAAGACTTGGGACGGTATCAAGAGTGTTGGCAAGAAAATTCTGGAAAGCAAGCTAATAGGCCAAATCATGATGGTCGCGCAGTTCATTCCGATCCCTATCGTACAGCTGATTGCCAAAGGCTATTCATTGGTCAAAGCTGCGTATCAAGTGGGGCTTGGTATCAAGAATGGTAGTGTTGGTATGATTCTCGGCGGTGTTGCTGGTGTCGCTGGTGGTGTCGCAGGAATGGGGCAGGCGTTAGGCGCGTCAGTATCGTTCGTGAAAACGGCCACAACAATCGCTAATGGTGCGCGTACAGTAGGTGCTGCCTATACAGCCGTTTCAGAGAAAAACTTTGCAGCGGCAGCAGGGCTTGCCAGTCAGGCCTTTGGTGGTCAGGGCACTGATGTTGGACGTGCATTCAGTACGGCCCAAAGTGTCGCCACTGGTGTAGAGCAGTACAAAAATGGAGATGCTCTAGGAGCGCTGAGCACTGGCCTGTCGGCGAGCTGGGGTGACAATATCAAGAATAGCAAGACCTACCAGGCTATTTCAGAGAATGTGTCAACTGTCAGCAATATTGTCAGTGCCGTTAAAGATGGCAACATGGAAGCTGCAGCCGGCACATTCTTGAGCAACTATGGCGAAGACCTGGGTATCTCCTCTGCCAATCAGAGCAGTATCAAGGAGTGGGCCGGTGTGATTGAGAAGGTCTATGACGCCAAAGAAGCGGTGTCAAATAAAGATTATCTTGGAGCTGTCGGGCAGGCGGCAGATGCATTAGGCATCCCCTTGACGGCGGAGAATAAGCAACGATTGGATAGTGCTTTCGCTATACGTGAATCGGTGATTGAGAATAAATTTTCTGATGCATTCCGTCATGCAGCCACTCTATCGAATCTGTCGGGCGAGCAAGGCCTGGGCACCAATTTTGTGAGTATGGCTGATGGAATTGACAGTGTTAACACAGTTGTTGAGCAGTACAAGCAAGGAGATATTCAAGGCGCAGTTAGTGCTGGGTTATCGGGCTTGGGTGACAATGTCAAGTCTACTAAAATCTATCAGGCCATTTCTGATAACGTGCCTGTTGTTGGTAGTATCGTCAACGCTGTCAAGGGCGGTGATATACAGGCTGCTGCCGGTACGTTCTTGAGCAACTATGGCGAAGATCTGGGTATTTCTTCTGCCAACCAGAGCAGTATCAATGAGTGGGCGGGCGTGATCGAGAAGGTCTATGATGCCAGCGAAGCGGTATCAGATAAAGATTATTCCGAAGCAATCGAGCAGGCGGCAGGCGCCTTGGGTATACCTTTGACGGCCGAGAATCAACAGCGATTGGACAGTGCCTTTGCCATACGCACATCCGTAGGCGAATCTAAATTCGCAGATGCATTCCGTCATGCAGCAGCGTTGTCCAATCTGTCGGGCGAGCAACGTCTGGGTGACAAGTTTGTGAGCATGGCTGATGTGCTCGATGCTCTGCTGGGGAGTAACCAAGTAGTGAATGAGGCAGCATAGAACTACTACCCTCTCACGGTTCCATGTGTCACTGAGTGTTGGGTTGTGTGGGGGTCATGGCAATGGGTTTCTGGTCTATAACAGAAATTCCATTTGCCGTGACTCCGAGTAGGTAGGTCTTGCCGTCACACTCAACCAGTACGATCTTCTCGCGAGTACTTAAGGGCAAGGTGTGAGTCAGCCTGATTCGATTGTTACCTAGTTTGCCGCCATTCAATCGCGATAGAAGGCGAATGGCAAACCAGGCCAGAACCAGTACCAGTACCAGTGCCGCTAGCGTAAACAGTAAAGTGGTAGGAAATGTGTTCATTGGTGGTGTGCTTGTGGTCAGCTGCGTAAGGGGGGTCAGTAGCCTTGAAGCTTTACGACGGGGTGTTATCTGGATGCTGAGCAGGGGGTTGAGTTGCAAAGAGCTCCAGCTCAGGTGGGTACTGACTCAAGTCTTCACCGGGTGGTGGTAGAGTCTTTGGCACGCCATTCTGGTTTCTCTCGACACTGCTTGTTTTCCAGCTTGCATGAGGGTCGAGTTTTTCGCGTGTTTGTCGAGCCCAAAGAATTATTTCTGCAACTACGTCAAACAATTCCCGAGGAACGACATCTCCTTCTTCGACGTCATTCAGTAATTGGCGAGCTAGTTGTTGATTTCGCAATACGGGGACATGGGCTTCGTGGGCGGCATCGCGCATGGCGCGCGCATTTTCATCTTGCGCCATGGCTGTGATTGTAGGCACTGGCATTTCATCTTTGTCGTAGCGAATGGCAATAGCAATATGCGTCGGATTCACAACGAGTACAGATGCCGAGCGTGCAGCCCCATTGGCACTTTCCTGAGACCATTCCTGTTGCAATTGTCTCCGTTGCCCCTTGAGCATGGGGTCGCCTTCGTTATCTTTATGCTCTTTCTTGATGTCACTGATGCTCATGCGCATCTTTTTGGCATATGCATAGTGTTGATAAGCAGCATCTAGGGCCATAATGGCCAGGAATACGCCGAGCGTCCAGCCAAAAAGCATGATGCACATTGACTTGATGGCAATCAGGATCAGCATGGGATCGTTGGCTGGCAGCTTGATCAGCTCTTGAAGTGCGGCCGCGATAGTGAACCAGGCAATGGTGCCTAATACTGCAGTTTTGCCGAGGCTTTTCATCAGTTCAACGAAGTTGTCCATGCTGAACATCTTCTTTATTCCTGCTGCAGGGCTCAGATTTGATAGCTTTGGCTGAATTTTATCAAAAGCAAAAATCGGCCCAGTCTGCAAAAATTCAATTAGCATTCCGAACAGGGCGATTGGTAATAAAATCGTAGCGCTGATCAGCAAAAATGTCTTAACCGCTTTTTGTGTCAGCGATTGAGCCAAAGTTTCAAAAGGCAAATCATGGTGGGCAATTGCCTCGATAGTCAGGTCCACCAGCTGTTCAATGCTGTGGTCCATTGCGAAGATGATCAACACCATAGTGAAGGCCAATCCCAGGGTGCCGGTCATATCCTTGCTTTTGGGAATATCACCCCGCTTCCTGGCATCGCGTAAGCGTTTAGAGGTTGCCGGTTCGGTCTTTTCCCCGCTGTTTTGATCGTCGGACACGAGAAGATTGAATCATGTGGGGGTTGGAGCGTGACGCTATCACATAATCAAATAATGAGAATACGCTACTTCACGCATTGTTTGTTCATTTGTGTGATGCAGGTCTCTGTTTTATTTCTTTGTTTGTATCTACTCAATATAGTGTCACGCATGTGGTGCGTTTCAACTTATCATTGCTG
The DNA here is from genome assembly GCF_002215215.1 of Granulosicoccus antarcticus IMCC3135. NCBI lineage: Bacteria > Pseudomonadati > Pseudomonadota > Gammaproteobacteria > Chromatiales > Granulosicoccaceae > Granulosicoccus > Granulosicoccus antarcticus. The sequence goes on from NZ_CP018632.1 coordinate 406,039, forward strand.
ATGCAAATTCCGGAGCTGAGACAATGCAACTCTAAACTTTACGGGGCTGTCATGTGGATCTGTCTGTATTTATAGTGTTTTGTCTCAATTGACTTTACACTTTCCGGTAGTAGTGGCGATGCTTTGCATCATGGATGTATGCGCAGTTTTAAAAGGAGTTTTTTGCAGTGAGTCAGCATTACTTTAACGGCAGGTTCAGCGGGTGACTTACTCATGAACTTGCATGCGTACCTGAAGGGCAATGATGGCGCAGGCAAAGGACTGGCCCAGTTCAGTGATGTAGTTCTTGCGTTACTGGTTGTGGCAATCGTTGCGCTGATGATTCTGCCGCTGCCCTCCCTGCTGATTGATTCTCTGGTTGCGGTTAATATCTGCATCGGCTTGATGCTGGTGCTCATGGGGATCTACATCAGTACCGCCCTGCAATTTTCCTCATTCCCCAGCGTACTGCTTATCAGCACCTTGTTTCGATTGGCATTGTCAGTGGCGACTACTCGCTCGATTCTGCTGGAAGGCGAGGCGGGAAGCATTATCGATACCTTTGGCAATATGGTTGCGGGTGGTAATTTGGTGGTCGGTCTGGTTGTGTTTCTGATCATCACACTCGTCCAGTTCCTGGTTATCGCCAAGGGTGCTGAGCGAGTGGCTGAAGTCGGTGCGCGATTCACACTCGATGCTATGCCCGGCAAGCAGATGTCGATTGATTCAGACCTGCGTTCTGGTCTGATTGACAAGGTAGAGGCTAGAAACAAGCGTCGCGAGCTAGAGTTGGAAAGCAAGCTACACGGCAGCATGGATGGGGCCATGAAGTTCGTCAAGGGCGACGCCATCGCAGGAATCGTGATCATTATCATCAATTTGCTGGGTGGTCTAACTATCGGTATTTTTCAGTTGGGCATGGATGCGAGTACGGCCATGGCCAAGTATTCCATTCTGACCATCGGAGATGGACTGGTTGCCCAGATACCGGCTTTGTTGGGGGCTATGTCGGCGGGATTGATAGTCACGCGGGCAACAGATAGTGAGTCTGATCAAAACCTGGGTGACTCCATCCAGAAACAACTCACATCAATCCCTCGTGTGTTGTTGGTCGCTGGCGGTATTTGTCTGGCGATGGCCATGGTGCCGGGTTTTCCTTCTGCCGTTTTTTTCCTGCTCGGTTTCATGCTGCTCGTGGGTGGCGGTTTGCTGGTGCCTGCATTGCGGCACCGGATGGACAAGCTACGAACATCATCCTTTGGGTCTGTGATGGAGGGTAAAAACGCTAAAGTCAGGGATATTCCTCCGGCTCACGCCGAACCAGTTCAACAAGCGGTACCACTGCTCCTGGAGTTGCCTCGATCTTTAGGTGTTGACGGAGCGGAGGCGATTCAAGCCGAGGTAGCCGAATGCGTCAATCGCTACCAACTACGCTCGGGAGTCGCCATGCCGGATGTACGCATCTTTTTCAGACGCGACGATGGCGGCGAATGGATGTTGCATGCCTTCGAGGTGCCGATTGTCAGTGGAGAGTTGACACCGGATATGGGCTTTGACAGCATTCTGGAGCAGATTGAACTAGCACTGCGTCGCAGCAGCACCTTGTTTCTGGGTATCCAGGAAACCGGGCACCTGATGGCTGCCGCGAGCATCGATTATCCTGACATCGTCAAAGAGGTACTGCGTAGTGTTCCCACACAGAATATCGCTGCAGTATTGCGCCACTTGGTTGATGAGGAAGTTTCCATTCGCAACGTGCGTGGCATTCTTGAGGCTCTGGTGCAAGCCGCACAGCATGAAAAGGATACTTACAACCTGAGTGAATTTGCACGCATGGCACTAGCTCGACAAACCTGCTATCAATATGCGCCAGATAATCATTTACGGGCGGTTGCGCTTTCGGCACCGCTGGAAGACCAGTTGATGAAGTCGATACGAAGCAGTGGTGGCGTCCAGCAATTATCTCTTGATCCACGACTACAAGACAAACTGCGTGAATCGCTTGTCGCGGCCATTGAGAAGCACAACCCAGCCGTGCTGCTGACCAGCGTGCAGTTACGTCGGCATATCCGTGCTTTGATTGCCGAACGATGTTTCAATGTGCCCGTTCTTTCTTATAACGAACTGATACCTAGCCTTAAGCTTGAAGTGTTGCATCAGGTTGTTCCTAACGAGACGGTGCAATTAGCCAGTGTTTAAGATCATCCATTTCCCGAAATCGACTTACGAGAAGCCTGTTGTCATGAATGCTCTATCGTCGATCAGTCGCCCACTACGTACTGTGTTTGGTTCATCCCTCTTAAGCGTGCTGTTGCTGGCACCGCTAGCTAATGCAGCAGATGTTCCGGGTCTGGAAAAAGCCGTACTTATCAATGCGCGGGAACAGCCCATCGATTTATTTCTGGGAGAACTGTTTGGTCAGCTGGGTGTGCCGACGCGGGTTTCTGAAAATGTTATTGGCTCAGTCAATGGCGACTTTCGCAAGGATGCAAGAGACGTCTTCAAAGACATTTCCTCCTCCTTTCAATTGTCTGTGTATTACGACGGTGCTGTTGCGTACATCTATCCATCCAACGAGATTGTTCATAAGGTCTTGTACATGCCGAACAGCTCGGCAAAAGCGATTGAACGCTCGGCTCGTAAGCTGAGTCTTGTTGACCAGTACAATACGTTGTCTGTTGCTGACGTCGGGCTGGTAGTGACCGGTGCGCAACGTTTCGTGGAACAAGTGGAAGGCCTGTCCGAGGCTATCCGTAAGGCAAAGGGGACTGCGGCTCCTGCTCCTGTCACGCATGATACTTATCGAACATTTCAACTGCGCTATGCATGGGCCGCTGATGTTTCTCTGGATATAGGCAAGAGCACCGTTGTGGTGCCAGGTGTAGCTAGTCTGATCCGCTCGTTGATAGAGCCAGGGGCTTTGGGCGCAACCTCCGCTGGGGCCGGCTTGGCATCGGATCCTTCAACGTTGGAAGGGTTGCGCGGCAAGGGGCTGAAAGGGGTCTCCAATCAGGCGACTCAAGGTGGCAAACAGCAAGCAGGGCGAGCCGTCGCTGCCAATGATAATGGTAGTACCAGCAGTACAAGAATCGTGGCCGATGCGCTGAGCAACTCTGTGATCATCCGTGATCGTGCCGATCGCATGGGAAGTTATGAAGAGCTGATCCGATCCCTTGACAAAGAGCCCAAGATGATCGAAATCGAGGCAACCATTATCGACCTTGATACCGACAAGTTACGGGAGTTGGGCATCAACTGGCGCTCGCAAGGTAGCGATGGTGAGGCCTTGGTGAGCGACGGTACGCTGACCGATCAATTCTTGCAGTCTGATGCTACAGGCGCTGGAGGTTTTATCTCTCTGGTGTTGGGTAGTCAGCAGCAGTTTATCGCCCGCATCAAGGCATTGGAGACGCAGGGTGCCGCACGCATCGTCTCCAAGCCACACGTCATGACGCTATCCAATGTAGAAGCGCTGCTTGACACTACGTCGACCTTCTTTGTCAGAGTCGAGGGTCAGGAGGAGGTTGACTTATTTGATGTTTCGGTCGGTACTACTTTGCGTGTGACGCCTCATGTGTACGAACGTGATGGCCGTAGCCAGATCAAGCTACGAGTCAATATTCAGGATGGTTCGACCTCAGATCAAGAAGTTGACCGCATCCCGGTGGTAGAAAATTCGACCATCACAACTCAGGCTATCGTTGATGTCGGTCAGAGTCTGTTGATCGGCGGGTTGGTTCGCGAGTCGAAGTCCAATGGCACCTCGCGAGTACCGGTACTAGGCAGTATTCCCATACTGGGTGCGCTGTTTCGTTCCCAGACTAAATCCAGTACGCGCAAGGAGCGCATGTTCCTCATCACGCCGCGCGTCACTAATTCGGATTTTGCCGGCAAGCGCTACGAAGCGCCGATTTTCTCCGGTAATGAGGCCGATATCATTCAGTCGGCGCCTGCCCGTCTGGACGTAACCCGGAAAGCATTAAGTCAGCTTGATGAGGTTTATCCGGCGCAATCGGTGCTGCCGCGAGGAAGCGAGCTTGCCACCGATAATGCAGTACGAGCCGACAAGTTCTATCCAGTGTTACAGCCAGGCGTCGAACAAGCACCTGCAGCCGTACCTGCTCAGCCACGTACCTTGCGCGATCGATTACCGCCAAGGCAAGACACGGTTGAAGCGGAAGAGGGTATGCAAAAGGTTGCACTGCAAGATGATATTCAGCTACCGGCACAATCGGCGCCAGCCATCGAAACAACGGCCGAGTTGATTGAAAACGGGGGGGATGACGGTTGGCAAATCGTACCCTCGGTACCAACCGTAAAAATACAATCCAGCGGTTCTGCCGCTACCATTTCAAAAGCTTCGCCATCGACCAAGCGGTCAGTGCCGGTAGACGATGACGGCTGGCAGGAAGTCACTCAATGAACGCTGTGGTGGAGCCAACTCTGGAGCGGCAGAAGGACGCGGTGTTGGCCACAACGCCGGACTCCCCTGCTGCTGCAACCACTGCGATTATGGATAATCTTCGTGGCAAGCTCACCATTTTGAATGGTGCTCAGCAAGGTGCTGTGGAATGGTTGACGCAAGGAAACCCGCTATCACTGGGGTGCAGTCTCGACAACGATATCGTTCTGCGTAATCGTACGGTCGAGCAGTTGCATGCAAGCCTGTTGCTGTCTCCCGAGAATATGACTATTCGCTGTCTGGGAGGGATCGTGGTCGTCAATGGCATCTCTTTAAATGTTGGCGAAAGCATGCCTTTGACAGGTAGTGGAATAGTACAGTTGGGTGAGATTTCGGTGAACGTCGAATGTGTGGCTGAACCTGCTTTGCAGGGTCATGCTGTGAAAGTCCCTGCACAGGAAGGCCTGGCTGAAGATGCGGATAATCAGGCGGCTTTTTTCATGCCTTCCATCGATGACTTGCCTGCGACGATAAATGCTCCGGAGGTCGAAGCGGCGGCAGAGGAAGTCGCGCTGGCTCCTCCGCCTCGTCATTTCCTGAGTCGAAAGAGCTCATGGCTGGTTATATGCTCGATGGTAGCGGGTGCATGGGTCGTTTGGCAGAGCGGTTTGTTCCGGCCCGTAGAGTCTGGTCTTTTTGAGCTGCAGCCGGCACTGGCGGAGTCATCTTTCTCTGGCCTGCAGGTAAGCCAGTTTGGCGCTGTGGCAACAGTCAGTGGTTTTCTGGAAACGGTGCAGGAATCAAGACAGCTTGATCAATGGCTTGATCAGACCGGGCTGAATATCAGTAATGAGGTTGTAGTGGGTGAGACTATGGCTGGGCAGGTACTTGATGTCTTCCGAGTCTATGGTATCGCCGCAGAAGTAGAGGTCAAGGAAGGCGGGCATGTCGTGGTTGCTACATCCCAGCCAGATAATATTGTGCTCGATGGTGTGGATGAAAGTATCAATAGTGATATGCCGGGAGTGGCCTCGCTGACTATCAACAATACACCACCGCTCATCAGTGAGCCTGTTACTGGAATCAAAATGGACCCTGGCAAGCGCGTGGCGATGGTGGTGTCGGATGAGCCTGCTTACATTGTGACTGAAGATCAATCACGTTATTTCGTTGGCTCTATCCTGCCTACCGGACATCGCATTGCCTCGATAAAAGAGGGCAAGGTGAACTTGGAAATAAATGGCGTCAGCTCTACTCTGGAATTTTGAAGTGACCGTATCTGGTTGGCAGTCTCTCAGTAGTTAATTATCAAGGACATAAAGAACATGAGCGAAATCACACCTACACAAGCAACGATGATGGTTGCCATGAACGATACCGATAAGACCAAGCGTAGTTCCAGCTGGTTCGAGGCGATGGCTGATGCCTGGGGAAAAGCACTTGATAAACAAGCTAACACCATCAGTGAAATGTCCAGTGAACTTGTCGACGGTATGGATAGTCCGCGACAAGTGTCAATGCTGACCGCTGAATCGCTGCGCATGCAGTTTCTGTCCAACAGCTCGCATACCGCAATTACGGCTGTTGGTTCTTCTCTGGAAACCATGGCTCGCAAGCAATAGCCCTTAATCACTGGAGTAGCAGATCATGGAAACCGGACTCGTATCTCCCTCGTTTTTAACAACCGCTGTGGGTACAGACAACGACTCGGCAAAAGTCGGCTATGGCGTCAATCTCAGTCAGGATGCGGCCGCGTTTGCCGAAAGCCTGGAGCGTGTTGCAGCCCCAGAGGCAATACAGGAGCCATCCGCAGTAACAGAAGCTCTGTTCGCACCGTTGGACTTTATTAACAATGAGGCGAAGGAGTTGGCAGCCTACGCACAGAATGCGATTGAGTCGGACAATGAGCTGACACCCAGCGAAATTGTTACGTTGACTACGCGTAGTCAGGAGTTCATGTTCTATTCACAACTGACATCAAATGTGGCCAATCGCACGGCTGATGGTTTGCAACAACTGTTCAGGCAGCAGGGCTGACATGATGGTAAGAGTAAACACTTGGCTGAGGCGTTTGCTTGCTGTCAGTCTGATAGCAAGCCTGGCTGCCTGTAGCGAGCAATCCCTGTATTCGGGGTTGAGCGAACAGGAAGCCAACCAGATGGTTGCGACCTTGTCGGTGGCAGGCTTGGAGGCAAGCAAGCAGAAGCTCAAGGGTAACGAGTTCAGCGTATCGACTTCACCGGATGACTTCGCATCGGCAGTGCAGCTGTTACAAGACAATGGTTTGCCGCTACAGAAATTCGATACGCTGGGTGAGGTGTTTGCAAAAGAAGGTTTCGTTTCCTCGCCACTTGAGGAAAGAGCCCGGCTGAACTACGCCTTGTCACAGGAGATTGCATCGACTTTGTCCAGTATGGATGGAGTGATTCTGGCGCGGGTACATCTGGCGGTTCCTCCAAAGAATGATCTTAGTGACAAGGCTACGCCGTCATCAGCGTCTGTGTTCGTGAAGCATCGTGCCGGGGTGGATCTGAGTGGTAACGTTTCACAGATCAAGGCATTGGTTGTCAATGGCATAGAGAACTTGCCCTACGAAAACGTGACCGTAGTGCTGTTCGAGTCTAGTGGCACTTACGTACCGCCTGTCGTGTCAGCTTCTGCCTCATCGATGCCGCTAGCAAATCCGCAACAGATGTCACTACTACCAATCTATCTGACAAGCAGCAGCGCTGGCATCGTCGCTTTGCTGGCCATGCTGTTGGTGATCGCACTGGTCGGTATTCGCATTTGGCGGAGCAGACAAGCGTAATGAGTTCGGTCAGCCAGCGTCGCAGACAACGAGCAGTGGCAGCGAGACTTTTGTTATCGCTGCATGTTGACGGGAATCTTGATGACCCTCAAATCTGGAATTGGGATGCCGTTGATCGATTGCCGATGTGGTGTCTTGATGAGGCAACTCGCAGGCGTGAGGTGCAACTTGTCTGCGGTGCGCTGCTACTGAGCCCTGAAATTCGTTTCTGGATAAAACAACCACTACTATTGGGTTTGCAACAATTGCTTGGGCCCGCCGTCTTTGTCCAGGTCATTGAGCATGCAGATGTCATGGAGCTGCCTCGAGAGCCTTTGTCCGGACTCATGAAGCAATCCGCTATTGACCTGCCCACTGCCGGTGTTGTCGAATTGGAGTCTCTGCTGATGGCCGCGGGGTCCACCGTACTCAATGCCACGGTGCATGAGAGTCTGCCGCGTGACACGCTGGTTGCCTCCCTTGGTCAGGGTATTGGCAATATCACTGAATCAGCAGCAATAGCTTTACTTGATGCCGCCATAGCTTTATTGCAGGCGTCTCAAGAAGAAGAGGCAGTGGCATAATGACCTTTATATCCTTGTTTAGTGATGAGCGTGGTTTTCTCATTACAGATCAGCGTGTGTTTGCGGCCGATGAATTACAACCTTTACTGAGTGTGACGGAGCAGGCGCAGCAGTTTTGCCAACGTCTGGCCGCGCAGGCAACACAAGAAGAGCAAGCACGTATAAACGCGATTGAACGAGGCCGTGAGGAAGGATTGGCTATCGCTCAGGAGCAGGCCAGGCTGGAGTTGGCAGAAACACTCAGATTGCTTCACGAAGAATATCAACGCCAGTTACTGGCAGTACAAGCCAGTGCTGCAATTCTGGCGGTTGATATCGTACGCAAGGTTGCTGGTCAGGTGAATAGCACCGAGTGGTTGCTGGCACAGGCGCAGCGAGCTGTTGAAGATATCGTGGATCAACCGTCAGTGACGTTGCGGGTGCACAGCTCTCAGGCTGCTGCTCTCAAAGAGCGTCTTGAGGTTTTGGCATTATCAGGAATCAACCAGGTGATTGCCGATGACATGCTGCCAGAGAATGGCTGTGTGCTGGAAACGGCTCAAGGACAGATAGATATCGATCTGGAAACCCAGTTGAATAGTGTGCTGGCATTGTTTGTGGATGATACAGGCGCTGAGTTGCCTGGAGCCCGTAACTCACATGGTTGAAGTTGCCGACACGGATAAACTGGATAGAGATACACCGGTCCGCGAGCTGAGTGCCCGACTGCAGGGGCGCAGCATGGTGCAATACACCGGTCGTGTCGTGCATGCAGTCGGTACCTCTTTGCGTGTCAGCGGCTTGCCTGTTCGTATTGGCCAACGGTGCGAAGTACATGACCGTATTTCCAATACTGTGGTGCTGGCTGATGTTGTCGGTATCAATAACGGTGATGCAGTGTTGGTGCCTTTGGGAGGTTTGCAGGGGGTCGCTGTGGAATCCACTGTGCGCATCGTCTCTGAGCAAGCGACGGTCCCTGCCGGTGAAGCTCTGCTGGGCCGGGTTATCGATGGTTTTGGGCAAGTCCTGGACGACCTGGGAGACTTGCCTCCCGGTCCTCGTGTGACATTGCACAGAGCTGCACCCAACCCCCTGCACCGACGCAGGGTGCAAGACCGATTGACGACTGGCGTACGCTCCATCGATACATTGATGACCGTTGGTATCGGTCAGCGCATTGGTATTTTCGCTCCGGCGGGTGTCGGTAAATCCACGCTACTGGGTATGCTGGCGATGCATGCTGACGCCGACGTTATCGTCGTCGGTTTGATCGGTGAGCGAGGGCGAGAGGTGCTGGAGTTTCTTGAAGATGCTCTTAGTGAGGATGCACGTAGTCGTGCTGTGATCGTCGTAGCTACCTCTGATCGACCGGCCATGGAGCGTGTCAATGCGGCCATTACAGCCACAGCCATTGCCGAGGGTTTTCGTGATAAAGGACAGCATGTCCTGCTGTTGATGGATTCGGTTACGCGTTTTGCAAGAGCGGTACGTGAGGTGGGGCTTGCAGTCGGTGAACCTCCGGTACGACAGGGCTTCACACCGTCAGTGTTCGCCGAATTACCACGTCTGTTTGAACGTGCAGGCAACAACGCGGAAGGCTCCATAACGGCTTTCTATACCGTGCTCACTGATGACGATGACGGGCTCGATCCGGTTGCCGAGGAAACGCGATCCATTCTGGATGGGCATATTGTATTGTCGCGAAGCATTGCAGAGCAGAATCAGTTCCCCGCTATCGACGTACTGGCTAGTTTGAGTCGTCTGGCACGTCATCTCACATCCGAGCAGGAGCAGTTGGCTGCAGGTCAGTTACGTACCTTGTTGGCAAAGTACCGGGATATTGAATTCCTTTTACAGGTAGGAGAATACAAGGCAGGTAGTGATGCTTTGGCAGATAAGGCTATTGCGCGGCAGGTTGCCATCAAGGAGTTTCTCCAGCAGGCTCCAGAGGCAGGCATGAGTTCTGATGAAAGTACGGTGCTGCTATTCAAGGCACTGGCGATGGATAACGCAGGTAATGTCGCTCAATCATCGGCGAAAGTCAGCTCATGAGTATGCAGGTTTCCGAAAGAGAGTTGCAGCAGTTGCGAAGTCTGTACGAGCTGCGCGAAAAGCAGGCACTTGAGGCGATTAGTGAGCAGCGTCTGGAGGTCGAACGTGTGCTGAGGCTCCTTGCGGAGCAACAACAATTGATTTGTGGTTTGAGTGATGAATTGATTGAACTCCATAATATGCGATCGACGACCAGTATTCAGGACATGACCGCGCAGTCATTGCAGGCTGAGAGCGCTCGGCGTCGTTGGCTGACTTATGATCTGGAACAGGAGAAATTCTATTTGCCAGGGTTCAACAGTGATGTGGCGGATGCCCGGAGGGAGCTGGCTGTCCGGCAACGCGCTTGGGTTCGTACCCGTGATCGAATCAAATCGCTCGATCAGCAAGCCTTGAAAATAGAGGCCGGTCACCGTCTTATACAGGCTCGCAAGGAAGATGCGTTGCTTGATGACAGAAGAACAACACCTGGAGCAAGCCTGCATGGATAAATCAGACAATACCTATATCTATCAGGCTCCACGTTCGGATGCGTACAGTCGTATGTCGCCACCGACCCCGGTAGGTAATAGCTCCATGTACAGGGAGGGTGCAAACTCGTTCGAAGCCGCTTTGAACCGTGTCCGTGCCCACCAGACTGACGTACGTGAAGTGGATACAGATCTCGAGCCAGAAGTCGAGTCTGTAGATAGTGAAGAGGGAGGTGAGCTGGAGCTGGGTTCTGATGATGAATTGGAGTCTGGGGTATTGCAGCAGGCAGCCGAACGACCTGCCGCGGTTAGTAAAGAGGCGGTGGCCAGCGTTAAGTTGAAAGTTGCTGGCATGAATGATCTTCTGGAAAGTAGATTGTCGGACTCCAGTGGCGCCGGTTTGGAGAGCGCTCTGGGAGGGGGCATCTCGGCTGCGCCGTCCATGAATGCTGAGTCAGTACAGACTGTCGCAACAAGTGGAACGAATCTGCACGGCCCGTTGACAGCCGAGAGTGTCGCCTCCCTGATGCTGCGCCAGGAGCGCATCGCCGGTGCGCACAATGGTCAATGGAATTTTGGTGTGCTGGGCGGTCAGGCGGGTGTCACAGCCTTGCAGTTACAGCGCAGTTTGCAAGGAGGTTGGCGTGTTCGTGTCTCATTCGATGAGAGCGGGCAGCTTGATGAAAAAATGCACGCAGAAGCGTTGAAGGCAAGTTTGATAGAGAGCGGTCATCGTGTGGATTCGGTTACTTTCACACCTGCGGGCGACGAATTGAGTCTCAATGATTGACCCTGTTGCAGCGACTGGCATGGCGGCGGGAGTCAGTATCAGTACGTTTGGCCCTGTGCAACAGCTGGGTGCGCGTTTAGGGCAGATATTGGGCAATGAGCTGTCACGTATGCGTGCCGATGCAGCTTTTGCAGGAACTACCGGTAGTGCTATCCACGCGCCAGCCATGCAGGCTGACACCTTGCGTGCCCATCACGCGTCCGTACTGGGTAACGCCATGATCGGTCTGAGTACTCAGGCAGATTTTCATTCTGATGGTGCCCGCAGCTCTGCTCATCATCTTCGTAGGGATGCTGAAGGCGTCAACGAGAGGAGTTCGGGTCAGCAAGAGAAAGAACAAGAACAAGAACAAGAACAAGAACAAGAACAAGAACAAGAACAAGAACAAGAACAAGAACAAGAACAAGAACAAGAACACAGGAATGATGCTGGTGAACGTAATGCTTTACCGCCAGCCTTTGCGGAGGTATTGCAAGAATCATTATCGCAATTCAGAAGTCTGGTCACAGAGGCAGGGTACTCTGGAACTCCGATTGCCATTGCTTTGCCAGGGCGTCGATGGTTTGATGCTCATGCACCGGCTGATAGTCGCTCCATGGGAGGTTCCGGGGAAACGATAGAGGTCACTGACGCTCTGATTTTATGTCTGGCCTTTGATGGCAGTTTGGGTGAGCGACGACTGGTGCTGGGCATGCTGTTTCGGGCTGATCACTGGGTTGGCTCACTGCAGGGGACCTGGTCGCCTGAATCAAATGATGCAACGAGGAAGGAATGCATCGTTCAGGTCATGGATCCCGACTTGATGATCAGCGATGTGATTGCTACGGAAGAAGGAATTCAGTCCTCATTGAGGGGGTCGGTGAGCTCGGATGAGACGATTCATGGTCTGCGGGTAAAGATCGAAGAGAGTCCGGCGGAGCTATCGCGCTGGTGCTGGCAAGCGACTGAGTGGATATGGCATTGAAATCTGCCAATAAATCAATGGGAACGGTCGTGCTGTCATCGGGTGTGAGCGCCTCCCAGCTAGTTGAGCTGGTAGAGCTGGGTGAGTTGGCCGTCGCGTTGCTTGATCAGCAGGCGGACAGTATCAGGTGGTGTTCTGCTCACTGGATGTTGCTGTTTCCTCAATGGGCAGTGAGTAGCGTCTGGTCTGAGGTGTTGAGCGATTCTAGCGAGCTGGTACAGCTGTATAATGCTCTTGCACAGCAGTCCAGCGCATCGGGCAGTCTGCTGTGCCAGTCTACTGGTAAGCCGTGCGAGCTGATCATGCAGCGTCTGAGTGATGGCACGATTGCTATTCGAGCGATTGAAAGATCACAGACCCGTGATGATATGCACCTGTATATGCAGGCGCGTGAAAACATGTTTACAACTTCCCGGACTATCTCTGTCAGTGAGATGGCAACGACATTGGCACATGAGATCAAGCAGCCGATCGCCACAATCAGCAATATACTCAAGGGCGTGAAAATTCGGCTCAAGCGTGACGACCAGACATTGGAGCAAATCGAGGTGGCACTGGATAATGCGTTGGATCAGGCTCGATTCACTAATAGTGTCATTAATCGGATCAGAGATTTTACTCAAGCCAGAAGGCCCCAGCAACAGCAGCTAAGCCTAGTGTCGCTTACACGCGAGGCACTCTCGCTGATGGACTGGTTGCTCAGTGCCAACCAGTGCAAGACAGAGCTTCTGGTAAGCGAGGAGCCGCTGCTGTGTCATGGCGATCCAACCATGTTGCAGCAGGTTCTGGTTAATCTATTACGCAATGGTGTTGAAGCGATGCTCGAATGTGCACCTGCCAAGCGGCGGCTGATCATAAGCTGCGCGCGGCGAGGGGCTTCGGTGCGCGTTAGTATTCGGGATAGTGGGCATGGGCTTGAAGGCAAGGAGCAGAGTTTGTTCATTCCGTTTGCAACCAACAAGGCCAATGGTATGGGCGTAGGTTTGAATATCTGCCGATCCTTTGTCGAATTACATCAGGGACGGTTGTGGTTGTCACCCAACGAGGATGCAGGTTGCACTTCTCATGTGGAGCTGCCTATGGCTCTGCCGGGTGCCTCCGGTTCAGTGAAAAAGGCCGGTGATTCAGGAAACAGAGTAGCGGGGATTTCATGAACGAACAGCAAATTTTCATCCTTGATGACAACGATGATTTTCGTGAGTCCACGGCATTTCTACTAGAGGCAATGGGCTATTCCGTTGAGCATTATGGAGAACACGATACAGCGCTGCAGGCAATGGTGAAGGTTGGCAAGGAGCAACCAGCTTGCTTGTTGCTGGATATTCGGATGCCTGAAATCAGCGGGCTGGATGTTCATGATCTGATGCAGGAGCGTGAAATAGATTTGCCGGTTATCTACATGACTGCCCATGGCGATGTGCCGTTGGCGGTAGCTGCGATGGAAAAAGGGGCATTGACCTTCCTTGAAAAACCGCTTGAAGATGATGAGCTGCAGGCAGCTCTTGATCGAGCCTTGTCAGACAAGGTACAGAAACAACGCATTAGTGCAGAGGAGAGGGCGGCACTGGCTGAGTCAAGAAAAAGGCTGGAGGAACTGACCTTGCGTGAACGCGAAGTGGCTTACGGTATCGTTAGTGATTTATCCAACAAGTTGATTGCTCGACAAATGAGTATCAGTGTAAAGACGGTAGAGCTGCACCGTTCGCGAGCCATGAAAAAAATGGAGGCCAGAAACGCTGCTCATCTGGTACGCATAATTATCGCCTGTGATGCTGACTGAATTTACTCATGAGTGACAATACACAGGAACTGCCTGGATCTGCTCTCAGATGGTTCGAATGCAATGGAATCTATATTGCGATCGATCGCACGGCCAGCAGCGCTCTGCCGGCACTGGGAGTCGTAGCCGATAAGGAGGCTGTAGTCATGGATTTGATTGATGCAGTCCTGCTTGATGAGCAGGATCCTTTGCTCCGGTTTCTGGACGATTGGTGTTCAACCGCCTTCGACTGGCGTCCCTGGCGAGCGACAGTTTCTGACGAGGCAACAGAGCAGGGTAGTGAGGAAGCTCAGGAGCCCCAAGACATGGTTGCGCCGGTGCCGTTGCACGAACTGAGAGGTTATCCCCGACTGACAGGTACACTGATCTCTTTGCAAGGCCCCTCCCGGAAACTCTTGTTGGCTATTGATGCTGAATCACTGTCGATGATGCCCGAGATACCAGAGGCTTGGCAGTCTTTGGTGAAGTTCCAGAGCCATTTAATGCCCTATCGCCTGCAATTGCAGCAAATGCAGCTGAATACCGAGGAGGTGGAGAAGTTGGAGCCTGGAGCTCTGGTCCTATTGCCGCAGTCTTTTGAATCGGACTGGAGCATCAGAATGGAGGCAAGTCTTGCGGGTAGTATTCTCGAAACACACTGCAAGTTGCATGCTTTTCTTGACACCACTAATAGTCGCTTCAAGCTTTTGCCTGGGGCCGGACCTGAGCCTAACGGTGACGCGCAATCATTGACTGCCGGGACAGATACGGAGTCCGAGTTTCAATCAATAACGGTTGAGTTGGAAGATTCTGTACCAATCAATGAGCTTTATACGCGTTCAGTCTGGCAATCTCAGTTGAACCTGGTACTGCCATTAGCGCAGGAGTTTCTTGGATCACGTGTTGTTATTCGTACAGACGGTGTGACGGAGCACGGTGTCACAAAAAATCTTCCGGGTACTTTAATGCAAGTCGGAATAGGCTATGGTGTTCTGCTGGAGCAGGGTGCTGCTCTGGCAGTTGAATAGCATTCATTGCCTAAAGGAATTTGAATTCAAATGGATTTGACACAGTTTTCGCCCTCCTCGGCACTCATCACGGTTATCGTGCTTTCACTGGCCCCGTTCATGGCCGTGATGCTGACCTCTTTTACCAAAATCGTGGTGGTTCTGAGCTTGTTGCGCAATGCTTTGGGCACGCAACAGATTCCACCCAATGTCGTTCTCAATGGGCTGGCTCTGATCCTGACAATCTACGTCATGTATCCGGTGGGGCAGGCCATGCTTGCGCAGCTTGACGGCCGCGGCAGTTTTACCGAGAACGTTGAAGATCTACTGGTTGCTGCTGATGCGTCAAAGGAGCCGTTGCGTGACTTCATGCTCAAGCATTCCAATGAACGCGAACGGGAGTTCTTCCTTTCGACCATCAAGCGAATGGTAGAGCCGGGGGATGCCGATCAATTGACCAATGAGGACTTCATCGTAGTCGTCCCAGCTTTCACCATCAGTGAGTTGACGTCAGCTTTCCAGATAGGCTTTCTGATTTTTCTACCCTTTATCATCATCGATCTGGTCATCTCCAATATTCTCATGGCCATGGGGATGATGATGCTTTCGCCCACCACCATATCCTTGCCCTTCAAACTGCTACTGTTTGTATTGATAGAAGGCTGGAGCAAACTGGCGCAAGGCCTGGTGCTGTCTTATGTGTGAAGTGTACAAGCGAATCGCTCCTATATGAGCCTGTCTAGCACTCGAGTGTCAATTTCATGCTGAGTTCGGAGATTCTGCAAATCACTCAGCAGGCGTTGTGGCTGGTCATTATTCTGGCTGGTCCTCCCGTTGTGGTAGCCGCGCTGGTGGGCATCCTGATTGCCTTTGTACAGGCGGCGACTCAGCTTCAAGAGCAGACATTTCAATATGCGGCCAAGTTCTTTTCCATTGTTGCCACGATCTTCCTGACGGCCTCATTGATCGGTAGTTCTCTGTACCGTTTCGCTGACAGAATATTCACAGACTTTCCCATGTTGGTAGGGTGAAGGTGACACAATTCGATAGCTTATGTGATATTGCTCTTACAGGTGGGTTTCATGGACTCGGCTGAGCTTTTCCGTCTATTGGCTGACAATCTCATCGTCTTGTCATTGTCGGCGATGCGTGTCTCTGTTGCCTTCCTGTTGATGCCACTGTTCAGTAAGGAAGGTGTGCCGGTGATGGTGCGCAACTCCATGTTTCTGTCGATGGCCTTGCTTAGTGTTTTGCTTCAACCCAGTGCGCAGTTCGATCAGTTCAGCACGACAATGTGGCTTGGCCTGTTTGCCAAGGAGGCACTGATAGGCTCGATCATCGGCGTGTTTTTTGGATTTTTCCTGTGGGCCTTCGAAGCTGCAGGGGTGGTCATCGATATGCAGATCGGTGCCTCGTTTGCGCTGTTTTTCGACCCGGTGGTCGGTAATGAAGTCACCCTGACAGGTGAAATACTGAGTCGTTTCGCTAGTTATATGTTTCTGGCCAGTGGTGGGTTGATGCTGATGACGGGGGTCTTGCTGGAAAGCTTTGCAATCTGGCCGCTGGTGAAGCCCATCGCCAGCCTGAGGATGGCATCTATCGCATTGTTCCAAGCAGAAATGTCACACTTCATGAGCCTGACACTGCGTATTTGCGGACCGATTATGGCCGTGGTATTTGTGATTGATGTGTCAATGGGCTTGATCAATCGATTTGCTCAGCAGTTCAATGTGTACTTCCTGTCCATGTCGATCAAGTCAATCACCACCATCCTGATGATCATCATTCTGTTGCCATTTCTGGTGGGTGTCATCGTTGACGAAATGCAGATGCAAGTAGCCAACATGCCAGGCTATCTGAAGGCTGTTCTGACCCCGTAGACCTTTCTAAAACGGGCGATTGCTGATCTGGTTGAGTAGACTTTCAGATTGCAGAGCATGTAGGAAGGCTTCGACAACAGGAGTATGCAAATCCTCGGGTGCCGCTATTTGCCAGATTTGTGTCATGTCGATCAAACCGGCGCGAGTCTGCTTGGACAAAGAACCTCCCATAGGATCCTCTGCATCGGAAATCAGCTTTTGACAATAAAGCTGCTTCGCATTGGAATTCGATGACACCAGTGATAGCAGGCTATTCAGAATGATGGAGAACTGCTGCTGGGACATGGGTGTCTCAGTGCTGGGTTGGGCATACCAGGCACAGACAAACTCGATGGGACCTAGGCGACGACTCTGGCCAAAGGCGCTGTCGCCGGTATAGCTGCTGGAACCCCAGGCTGCCAGCTTTCCCGACGGTAAGCGGCCTGTTTGCAGACAGTTGACCAGAGTGCTCGCCATGATGCTACGTGCCTCGTCGTCGGCGTACTCGTCGATAACGTGCAGTATCTGCAAAAAGGCTGGATACAGTCTGTCGCCTAGTTTTACACAGACAGACTCCAGCAATTCGATGCGCTCTTCCTTGTCGTCCAGGGAGCAGAGCCCCGAAATCAAGTCTTGCGCAGCGGCATGCCAGTCAGGATTTTTCTTCAGAACGAAAGGTTCAACCTCAGTGCCAGTGTCAAATTGTTGCTCGAAATCAGGCACCGATATGAGACAGGATATGGCTTGCAATGGCCTCTGGCCCAACCCCTTGGAGGTTCGGGTTCAGACTGGTATCAATAGTGCGCAAGCCGGAATGGCTGCCGGGCAGAAACCAGCCAGGATCCGAAGAGTCTGTAGGGTTCTGATACGCGTCTTCATCAATCGACGTACGCGATTGTATCTGGTCCAGAACGCTTGTCGAACGATTTGTAAGGGGCCCAACCATCCTGATCTCCTGTGGTTACGCGTAATTCTAGCGAAGTACGGCCTGTGCGTATATAGGTAAAAACCCTAGTGGCGTGTCACAGAAAGTGAACAACTGTGGTCATTCCATAACAGCCCACTGGTTGTGGGCCGGGTACGTAAAATCGTTTCATTGCTCAACGAAACAATGTAACCGCTGTCATCGATACGGCCGGAAAGTAAGTCACCAGGCCAAGCATCGTAATAGCCGCCAGATACAGCATCCCCATTTTGCGAGCAATGGATAAAACGTCCACCCCAGAGATGCGTGAGGCAACGTACAACGTGGCGCCAACCGGTGGAGTAAACAGACCAACGGCAACATTACAGGTCATGATGACGCCCAGGTGGACTGGATCTACGCCAAAACTCATGGCGGTAGGCAAGAACAAAGGTGCGGTGAGCAGGATAGCGGGTACCGGGTCGAGTACCAGACCGAGTACGAGGAGGACCACATTGACCAATAGCAGAAAGACGGCGTTGTTCGATGAAAAATCCTGAACGAAAGAGACCAGAATCTGCGGCATCTGCTCTAGAGTGATCAGCCAGCCTGAGAATATGCCGCCCAGATTGACATCCTCCTCTCCCTGAAGAAAGAGGATTCCCACTAAGGAGCGCAATGTCCTGCGCCGAGACGGAGAATATTTCGAGCCGCGTTAACGTCACGATCATGCTGAACACCACATTCAACACATTGCCAGTCTCTTACCGAAAGAGCTCTTATTCCCTGCGGCCCGCACAGGCCTCCGCATTCGGAGCACGCTCGCGTGGTATAGGCTTCATTGATTTCTCGGTAGACAATACCGGCCTGCTGGCTCTTGTAGTCGAGCATTGTCTTGAAGCTGGCCCAGCTTGCGTCAAGCACAGACTTGGCCATCGTGGTTTTTGTCAGCTTCGAGTTACTGACATCTCCCACGTAGATCTCGCCGCATCGATTGACCAGATGGCGGCTGAATTTATGCAGGGCATCTGCTCTGCGATTCCTGATTTTTGCGTGAATCGCCCGGGCGCGCCGCTTGCGTCTTGCCCGTTGTGCCTTGGCAAGCTTGCCCTCCAGGTGGCGATACCAACGTCCCTCCAGCACGGTGCCATCGCTGCAGGTGGCAACCGTTTTCAGACCAAGATCGATACCTATACTGTCTTGCCCCTTGGGACACGTGCGATCAACCGAGACACAGATGCAAAAATACCATCGACCGCGAGCATCCTCAGTGAAACAACCTGCCCTGAACCTGTAATTGGCAAGACCGAAGCTGTCCCATACCTTGAAGTGAGAACCTGCAAAGAAGACCTGCCCGTGCTTCCAGTGAGCTGCCCGAGCCTTGAAGGGCACCCATCCCAACGAGCGTTTATCGCCAAAACTCTTGCGCCACCTCAGCTTGCGACGCTTTGCCGAGGAGCGTTTGCTGGCGTAGTGTTCGGCCGTTTCCTGAATCGTACTGCTGCCAATGTGCTCGAACTGCTTCGAGGCACCCACCGTGTAAGCAGAGAAGTCAAATCCGGACATCCACCGACCACGCTCCCGAATCATACGATCAGACAGGTCATTGCAGTAGTTCCATACCTGATTGACTTCTGTCGCCATGCTGCGCAAAAGCGGCGCGTGGCGATCTTTTACCCTGCCTTTGAGAACCTTGATGCATGTTGATTTCACAGCTCGATTGTATAACCGTTCCGCCCCCATTCACCCAGAAGGGTCAACAATCACTAGATATATATACAGCATTCCAATTCCTCCCCGCCCTGAACGACGGGGTATCCTTGGAATTGAAGGGATGAAAGCGATACCAAACATGGCTCCGGGAACGATGCCGGCCAGGAATAGATCTGCAACGTTGAGATAGAGCGCTTGTAAGGGATAGCCAAGATCAAAGACGATGATCGGTAGTACCGTTGTGAGAAGAATGGCCCATACCAGCGGCACCCCCAGAAACACAGTGCCCAGAAAGACAGCAACGACAAAAAGCAGAATCATGGGGCAATACTCACAGATGGGGAGTCGTTGTTGTCATCACCCTGTGTCGTCAGCGAGCCAGGTGGGTGCGTGATCTCCAGATAGCTGTTGAACAGATGAAAGGTCAGGGACAGCAACATCCCGACGGGCATGGAGGCATACAGGAATCCGACCGGCAGGTAGAGAACAGTCGTGCGTTGCGCCCAGGTATGGGTTGATATGGACAGGCCGCTGATAATCAGACTGCCCAGTATCAAGATGACAATCAGGTTAATGACAGAGGCTGGGATACAGCCCCTGTTTTGCAAGTAGGTGTTTTATAGAGGATGAAGGCTATTGAGCAGGCTTCATCTCGCGAATTCTGGCGGTATCCGCCAGTACACTATCCACGACCTCATCTCCATAGACTTCTCTGGCCTTGTCGTAAACTGACGTGACGGCCTCACGGAATGGCGTGATGTCCGGCGTAGATACCTTGGCGCCGGCGGTCACCATTTCCTCCAGTTGCGCATCAACAGAGCTTTTGACCAGCTCTCGGCTGAACGTGGCAGCTTCTTCGCCGGCCTTCAGTACAGCGGCCTTGTCTTCGTCCGAGAATGACTGCCAGCTTTTTTCTGAAATGGTCAGTGGAAGAGGGCTGTATACATGGCGAGTCAGAGTCAGATAAGGGGCAACTTCATTGAAACGCAACGATTTTATGGTGTCGACCGGGTTCTCCTGTCCATTGACCGTGCCTTGTTGAATGGCAAGATAGACATCCGTAATGGGCATGACTACCGTCTGAAAGCCAATAGCCTCCATGCTCCAGCGAATCATGTCATTGGGGTAGACGCGCATCTTCATGGTGGCAGCGTCAGCGGGAGAGCTCAGCGGCTCGTTCGTGGTAAAGCTGCGAAAGCCTGCCTCCCATGTCGCCAATACTCTGAAACCGACGTCCGGCAACTTGGCGAACTCTCCTTGTAGCCACTCTGAATGGTCGTAGAATTCCCAGCCTTGCTCATAGGTATCGAGCATGAACGGCATGGCTGTCAGATTTAGCGAGTTGAGGTGCGTTGCATATGTGAGTAAGGTCGCAGCGGCTGCTGCAAGAATTCCAAGGTTGAGCTTCATGGTGTACTCCAGGGTGGTTGGTAAACGCTATTGCATTTTTATTTCTGCATGAGTTAACGTATACGTTAAGATGTGCCTCATCAACTGTCCGAGCAATTGTTCACGCAACTTTGACTTTGTTGAAGACCGATTCAAGGAGATACCCGAATGTCCCGTTCTTTTGACGTGGTTGTTTTTGAGGGCGATGGAATAGGTCCTGAAATCACAGCTCCGACCCTTGATATCTTGCGTAGAGTCAGCGAGAAATCAGCCTATGAGCTGGTTTTCAATACGCTGCCGGCAGGCGCCAATCTATATGCAAAGACCGGCGAGTCGCTGCCAGCAACCTCCTTGGAAGCTGCGAGAAATGCTGATGCGATATTACTGTCAGCCATGGGTTTACTCAATATTCGCAAGCCGGACGGTACCGAGATTTCTCCGCAGTTGGATCTCAGGAGTGAGCTAGATCTGTTTGCGGGCGTCCGTCCGGTGCGAATTACTCCCGGCCTGAAAACTCCTCTCAAACTTGAGGAAGGCAAAACGGTTGATTTTGTGCTGATTCGCGAAAGCACCGAAGGTCTTTTCTACAGTCGTGGAAACGGCGAGGTGAATCAGGATGAAGCTAGAGAAACACTGGTGATCACTCGCAAGACGAGTGAAAAATTATTTAAATTTGCCTTCAATCTTGCCAGGCAACGTCAGTCTGCAGGGCAGGGGGAAGGGCGTGTTACCTGTGTCGACAAGGCTAATGTCTTCAGAGCCTTCGCCTTTTTTCGCGACATATTCAATGGCGAAGCAAGGCATTACCCGGAACTGATTGCCGATCATGCTTATGTGGATGCAACAGCGCTGTGGATGGTTCAAAAGCCCTGGTTTTTTGACGTCATGGTGACGGAAAACATGTTTGGTGACATTCTTTCCGATTTGGGTGCCGGGCTGATGGGTGGTCTGGGAGTGGCACCGTCTGCTGATATTGGTGAAAATCATGCGGTTTTTCAGCCCTGTCACGGCTCCGTTCCGGATATTGCCGGGCTAGGAATAGCGAACCCGTTTGCCATGATTCTGTCAGCCACCATGATGCTGGACTGGCTGGGTATCAGGCACGAACAGCCGGAGTTGGTGCGCGATGGAGGTTTGCTACGCGACGCCGTGGACCGGGTGATAGCAAGCGGCCGCTCAACAACACGAGATCTGGGGGGGAGCAGCACGACAGCTGATGCCGCTGCTGCTGTTCTGCAAGCCTTTGAAGGTGCTATATGACGACGGCGCTCATACGCGTAGCCTGTCTGGGCGCAGGCTATTTCAGTCGCTTTCATTATGAAGCCTGGCGGCGGATGAATAATGTGGAGTTGGTTGGCGCCGCAGACATCTCAATTGATCGAGCGGCCTCGACAGGTCTGCCAGCCTTCTCCAGTCTGGCCATGATGCTCGAGGCGGTGATCCCCGACATTCTGGATATCATTACCACGCCGCCCACGCATCTCGAGGTTATCCGAACGGCATTGCAGGAAGGTGTAAAAACCATCATCTGCCAAAAACCTTTCTGTCAGTCGCTGGAAGAGGCGCAGACTGCAGTTGCATTGGCGGAGTCCGCCGGTGCCTTGTTGATCGTGCATGAAAATTTTCGCTTTCAGCCCTGGTATCGTTGTATGGCACAAGCCATCAAGGAAGGCTTGGTGGGTACTGTTCAACAATTTGAATTCAGATTGCGTCCGGGTGATGGTCAAGGTGCAGACGCCTACCTGGAGCGGCAGCCGTATTTTCGTGAAATGCCGCGACTGCTCATCCATGAGACAGGAGTTCACTTTGCGGATGTATTTCTCTATCTGTTAGGCATGCCTGATGGCGTCTATGCTGATCTACGACGCATTAATCCGTCAATAAAAGGTGAAGATGCAGGCTATTTCATCTTTGAATATGCCAATGGCTGTCGCGCCATATTTGACGGAAATCGTCATTTGGATCACGCGGCTGAAAATTTGCGAATGACAATGGGTGAAGCGCTACTCGAAGGCGATAGAGGGTCTCTATCATTAACGGGGGATGGTACGATAAAGTATCGGAAGTTCGGTTCGCGTGAACTAACGATATTGTTACCAGGTTCGGGATCGCAGAGTTTTGGTGGCGATTGTGTGCTGGCATTGCAGAATCATGTGGTTGCAGGGCTGCAGACAGGGTCGTTGATCGAAAATCAGGCCAGGGACTACATCGCTGTCATGAATCTGGAAGAAATCATCTACCGCTCTGCAGCAGAGCACCGGAAATACAACGTTGAAACATTCGTCCGATAGCGAAAGATACACGTCACAGACGCACCGAGCTGTTGCAGATCTGCGGGGGCTGATTTTTTCGGGTGAATTGCCGGCAGGCACGGATCATCTGGAAATCGAGTTGGCAGAGCGGCTTTCCATGTCGCGAACACCAGTTCGAGAGGCTGCCAGGGTGCTGGAAGCACAAGGGTTACTGGAAGTACGCCCACGAAAGGGTGTGCGCATCTTGTCCCTGTCGGCCAACGACATGGATGAAATCTATGTGGTGCTTACCGAGCTGGAAAGTCTGGCGGCCGGTCTGGCAGCCCGGGGTAAGTATACAAAGAAGGAATTACGTCCCTTGCTCGGTACTGTGGCGGACATGGAAGCGTCTTTGAAACGTGTGGACCGAGAGGCCTGGGCAGAAGCCGATGCACGATTCCATGATGAACTGGTTCGACTGGCGGGGAACTCTCGCATGGCGGCGATCATCTCCAACTTCAATGATCAGGTTCGACGGGCACGAGCGTTCACTTTGCACATTCGGCCTTTGCCCGTGAAGTCCAATGAGGAGCACCGTGCGCTATATGAGGCAATTGCACGTGGCGATGAGAAAGGTGCACGCAAGATGCATTGGCAGCACCGCGAAAATGCCCGTAAATTATTAACTTCGATTCTCGAAGAAGTGGGCATGAAGCATCTTTAGTGACAAGGCTTTTGATTTTGTGAAAAGC
This sequence comes from Granulosicoccus antarcticus IMCC3135, assembly GCF_002215215.1. Taxonomy (NCBI): domain Bacteria; kingdom Pseudomonadati; phylum Pseudomonadota; class Gammaproteobacteria; order Chromatiales; family Granulosicoccaceae; genus Granulosicoccus; species Granulosicoccus antarcticus. Next base: position 429,661 of record NZ_CP018632.1, read on the forward strand.
ACTGTTTCAATGAAAGCCTGTTGCTGAATCGCACCTCTTGCGGGCTGACTAAGCTGGTGGGAAGGTATACTCTACAGTCCACCCCACAGCAGGTACTCATGGTGCGATACGAAGCCCCACAAACCACCCCAGAAGCCATAGCATTGCTCGCCAGTGCCAAAGGTCGGGTGCATATTCTGGCCGGCGGAACGGATCTGATCGTCCGCATGAAAGGCGAATACATCGAGCCTGATGTCATCGTCGATATCAAGCGTATCAAGTCGATGCAATCGATTCGCAAAACTGCCGCAGGAACCTCTATCGGCGCCGCCGCCACTTGCGGCTCGATGGGCCGGCACAAGGCATTGAAAAAAGCCTGGCCCGGTGTTGTCGAGGCGGCCAATCTGATTGGTTCTGACCAGATTCAGGGTCGTTGCACGATCGTTGGTAATCTGTGTAATGCCTCTCCCGCCGCTGACAGTATTCCTGCCCTGATTGCAGCAGGTGCGCAGGCTCTGGTCATCGGGCCCAAAGGTGAACGCCTGCTGGATGTGGACAAAATCCCCACAGGACCTGGCAAGAACTCACTGAAGAAGGGCGAGATGGTGGTCTCCATCGAATTGCCGGCGCGCGCGCCTCGTTCGGCTGATGCCTACTTGCGTTTCACACCACGAACCGAAATGGATATTGCGGTGGTCAGCGCTGCTGTCAACCTGACTATAGACAAGAAAAGCGTGATTACAGAAGCACGAGTGGTGCTGGGTGCTGTGGCTATAACCGCCATTCGTGTACCTGCTGCGGAGGCAGCACTGATAGGCAACACGCTCGACGAAGCAACACTGGCAGCCGTGGCTGAGGCCTGTTCTGCTGCCTGTAATCCCATCAATGATAAACGCGGCACCGTGGAATACCGAACACGAGTGGCCGGTGTATTGGCAAAACGGGCTGCTCAGTCAGCCTGGGCCCGCGCTGGAGGAAAAGCATGACTCAATTAGTTAACACACAGATCAATGGCGATGCCGTGGGCTTTGCCTGTGAAATCGACGAAACCCTGCTGGATGTTCTGCGCAATCGTGTGGGTCTCAGCGGTGCCAAGGAAGGTTGTGGCACTGGCGATTGTGGTGCCTGTAGCGTGATTCTGGATGGCACTCTGGTGTGCTCCTGCCTGGTGCTGGGAGTCGAGGCTGAAGGGCGAAAGGTTGAAACGGTTGAGGGTTTGAGTGATGGTGCCGATCTGCATCCATTGCAGACAAAGTTCATCGAGCATGCCGCTCTGCAGTGCGGGATCTGTACACCGGGTTTTCTGATGGCTGCGAAGGCACTATTGAAGAACAACCCTGACCCGACTGAAGAAGAAATTCGTTATGCCCTGGCCGGCAATTTGTGCCGCTGTACTGGCTACGACAAGATCGTACGTGCCGTACAGGCCACCGCTGCAGACATGCGAGGAAGCTGATACATGAGCTCTGATACAAAATTTACCGGTCAGAAATTCAAATCAATCGGTACAAGTCCGCTTCGTCCCGATGGCATCGATAAAGTCACCGGTCGGGCGCGTTTTGGTGCTGATATCAATCTGCCCGGGCAACTGGTGGGACGTATCCTGCGTAGTCCCCATCCACATGCGGCCATACGCAGCATCGACACCAGTAAGGCGGAAGCTCTGGCAGGCGTCAAGGCTGTCATCACCTCTGCTGACTTGCCGGATCTGACAAACGGTAATAGCGAGCTGTTCAATATCCTCGACAACTGCATGGCCCGCACACATGTCTATTACGATGGACATGCCGTGGCTGCTGTTGCCGCCGTTGATGCAACAACAGCCCGTAAGGCTCTGAAGCTGATCGAAGTGGATTATGAGTTGCTGCCACACGTCACGGACGTTGATGAGGCCGTTGCGAAAGGCGCTCCGATTCTGAACAAGAAGTGTTTTACCGAAGGGGTAGAGCCCAAGCCCAGAAAGGCCTCCAATATCGCACGCCGCTCTGAATTCGGGCATGGGGATGTTGAAGCAGGGTTTGCAAAAGCTGCTGTGATTATCGAACGCAATTTTCGAACTGAGCAAACTCACCAGGGCTATATCGAACCACATGCCTGTGTGGCCAGTATCAGTCCGGATGGCAGTGGTGAGCTTTGGGTTTGTACCCAGGGGCATTTCGTTTTTCGTCAGCATTGCGCCGAACTGCTGGGCATGGATGTCTCAAAGCTGCGTGTTACCCCGACTGAAATCGGTGGTGGATTCGGTGGCAAGACGCACGTCTGGACCGAACCTGTTGCACTGGCTCTGTCCCGCAAGGCCAACCGTCCCGTCAAGCTTGTCATGAGTCGTGATGAGGTGTTTCGGGCATCAGGTCCTACCAGCGCCACGTCCATCGATATCCGTATCGGTGTGACCAAAAAAGGACGTATCACTGCAGGGGACGCCACTTTGCGCTACGCCTCAGGACCCTATGTTGGAATGTGGGCTGAGCTGGGTGCCATGACATCCTTTGCCTGCTACGACATGAAAAACGTACGCACGGTGGGTCTGGAAGTGTTGGTCAATCGACCAAAAACAACTGCCTACAGAGCGCCATCCGCACCCATGGCAGCGTTTGCAGTGGAAAGCATGATGGATGAACTGGCTGCCAGTATCGGTATGGATCCGCTGGAGATGCGAATCCTCAATGCCGCCAAGAAAGGGACTCGTTCATCCTATGGTCCTGTCTACGGGCCAATCGGTATTGGTCCGACGCTGCAGGCTGCACGCGAACATCCCCATATGTCGGCACCACTGGGCAAAAATCAGGGGCGCGGCATGGCATGCGGCTTCTGGTTCAACTTTGGCGGCCAGACCTGCACCGATCTGAATATTGCACCCGATGGCTCTGTCTGTCTGACGGTTGGCACCATCGACGTCGGCGGTGCTCGTGCATCACTGGCATTGGTGGCCGCCGAAGAGCTGGGCATATCCTATGACCAGGTTCGTACAGTCGTGGGTGACACCAGTTCGCTGGGTTATAACGACATGACCGACGGTAGTCGTGGCACGTTCTCCAGTTCCATGGCCACCATTATGTCGGCACGTAATGCCATCAAGATTCTCAAGGAACGAGCCGCGAAGATGTGGGATATTCCTGTGGAAAAAGTGACATGGGAAGAAGGTTGTGCAAAGGCTGTGGGCAAGAAATACGGTAATCTTTCACCGTTATCACTGGCCGAGATTGCAGAAGCCGCACCCAATACAGGTGGTCCTATTGCCGGACACAACGAGCTGGTTGCCGATGGTGCAGGTGTCTCCTTCGCCACGCATATTTGCGATGTGGAAGTGGATCCGGAGACAGGCCGCACACAGGTGGTCAAGTACACGGTCATCCAGGATGCCGGCAAGGCTGTTCACCCCACCTACGTTGAAGGCCAGTACCAAGGCGGAGCTGCTCAAGGTATCGGTTGGGCGTTGAATGAAGAGTACGTCTATGGCGAGGATGGCCGTTTGCAGAACTCAGGTTTTCTCGATTACCGGATTCCTGTCTGTTCCGATCTGCCCATGATCGGTACGCAGATTCTGGAAATACCCAATCCGAATCATCCTTACGGTATTCGAGGCGTTGGCGAGACATCCATTGTTCCGCCATTGGCCGCTATTGGTAACGCCGTGTCCAATGCTTTCGGTGTGCGTATGACCCATGTGCCCATGTCAGCCCCCAGGATTCTCAAAGCGCTGGATGAGGCTGAGAGCAAGAAGGCAGATGAGACGCAACAGCTGCCTCTGGAGCTGTAGAGGTCTGAATGTTCCCGTTCGGGTCCCACTCGGGATCCGAACGGGGAACCGTTACGATAACCCGTCTATCGGAAACCTCGTCAAGTGACGGAACATGAAGTAAAACTCTGGTCAGCTCTACGCCCGTTTGCACAGGGATCGGATACGGTTCGCATCAAGGCGCGTAACATTCGTGAGTTGTTTGCAAGGCTTGAAGCGGATTATCCAGGAATGGCACCGTTTATCGCTCAGGGCATTGCCGTATCCATTGACGGTACCTTGTATCGTGATAGCTGGGATACACCATTGCCAGCGGGAGCTGAAGTCTTTCTGCTGCCACGAATTCAGGGCGGATAACACGGCACTGACGTTTACCGACAAGATGGCCCCGACTTTTTGTGTGGGGCGTGCATTGATATTGACAGGCATGTAACCTGTTAAAGCAGTTCGACAGGGCTGTCTGGGTGGTGTTTGAGCATGGTGCAATCGGAAAAGTTGAATTATGTCTATCGACTGAGTGCTGCTCGTCTGGCGATCCTGCGCCTGCGTATCAAGCGTTTCTGGAATCAATTGTTCGCCAAAAATCGTCAAGTGCCGGCAAAAGCTGCTGGTAAGGTCAGTCGAGACGGGCGCCAGTTAAGCGGAATCGTCATCGTGGGTGGCTTGCTGGGCTCCGCCATGCTGGGATATTCATTGGGACAGCCGGCGGGCAAGGATACGATCGTACATACCCCGTCGACGAACCCTGATACTCAACTGATTGAACGAAAACAAGTTCCAGTGTTGAACGTAGCCATGGCCCCAGTAAGGCAAGCGCTGAAGCCTGTACTTGAGCCTGAACCTGAACTCGTGGATCAGAAGGTGGAGCTTGCAAGAAAAGCTGAGGTAACTGATTTGTTGCAGACGGTGGATAAGCTGGAGGCTCGTATCCAATCGCTTGAACAGGAGACTTCTGGTCTCGAGGTTGAATTACTCAATCAGCAATTAGCCTTCACTAAAGAGGAGGCACGCTGGAAAGAGGCAGCTATCGAGCGCCGTGTCATCTACAATATTACGAATATACCGGTAGGCAGTTCTGTCATTGAGCAAGTTCAGGGTGCGAGTGAGCTTGCACCAGATGCAGGTGCTTCCGGCTATCAGGATCCGCGCGACGCTGACCCCTACGACAGGTATCGAGAGGGCGACGGTAGCCAAGAGCAGTGGAACGGTGATGACTATCTTGCTGATGTACTTGAGCAACAATCTGAATCTGATGGTCAGCCGCAGTCCGATACGGGCTCGTTCGACGGGCCTGCGCCCGATCGTTACGAAGATTTAATTAACCAATAGCTTTATCGATAAGCTCTGTTTAGCCCATCGTCTGTAATGTGATGAGTCATGCAATTTACGAGTTTGACGGCTTACCTTTTCACGTTAAGGTAAGCACCTGAATATAGGCGACAAGGCATCGTTGATGCACTTTCAGACCGCGTCGTTATTGGCGATGCGTCTCACAAAAGGATTTCTACCGTCATGGACATGCTGAAAAAATTCTCTATCGGGCTTTGCTGTATGGCATTGACAGCCTGTGCGACAACTTCCGTTGAATCAACCGGAGTGGGCTCGGCGGCGCAGCAGTTGATAGCTCGCGATCTGGTGAGTGTACTTGTACAAATCGAACAGCTTCCAGTCAGTAGTACGACACTCAGTGCGCCTGTGGAATTTTCCAGTGGAGAGGTTTTTTCCGTCGCTTTGATGGACCAGTTCGAAGAGGTAGGTTATGGCATACGCACGGTAGGTGGCACAAAGAGTGATCAACCCGTCAGCTACACGCGCGAGTCGGGTCTTGATGAGGCCGGTAGGGATATTGACACCTACACGGTGAATGTTGGCCAGTATGGTGTCCGTCGCAGTTACCAGCAGCTTGCCGGTGAGCCATTGAAACCGGTATCGTTGATGAACGTTAAAGGCGTCGATGGCAGAGCCCTGGTCATCAATGATGAATTGTTTGACAGCGCTGTTGCGCAGGCGAGCACGACACCTGATATCCCGGTCCAGGAAGCACCAAGTCAGGTGCGCCAACAGGCTGCCGCGGTGGTAATACCTGTTGACCTTTATCGGCAACCGACGCGTAATTTTCGAGAGCTAGGGAGATCAAACTTTGAGAATTTACTGTCATCGCACGACATAGTCGATGAGGCCATTCTGCTGTTCTCCAACGACTCTATTCGCCTGGAGGATGACAACAAACTGCGTCTCAATCAGCTACTTGATCAGTTTGATGCAAATAGTGATGTGTTCTCCCTCATTGGTTGTTCGAATGGTTCTACCAGTGTCGAAGGCGGTCCCAGAATGCTGGCAATAGGGCGGGGTGAGAGTGTCAGGCAGGAGCTGTTGTCTGCCGGTGTTTCCGAATCCAGTATTCTGTATGAAGCCTGTTGGTCAGATGAGTATTATGACGAGATGATGCCCAGGCGCGGTGTAGTCATCAGTCTGAAGCGACACACTGGGTAAGAGCCCGGGTAAGCAATATCTGCCAAAGCAACAATCTTTCTGATTCGGTATAGTCGGGAAATGAAATCGAGCACCAGATTCTTGCGACATATCAGAACCGTGGCTCATGCCGCGTCTCTGTTGTTGCTGGTCTGTGCCTTGGTGGCACCCAAGGTGTCGCTGGCTCTGGTTTCGGTTTTCGGCACAGGTAGCACCAGTGTGCTGATCTGTAGTGACGGTGGGCTCAAGCGAGTAACCATTGCAGCCGATGGCGAGATCATCGCCGATGACTCCGAGGCAAATGCCTGGGTCAGTCCACATTGCGCTCTACCGGATGCACGCACGGCAGAGTTCGTGCGCACCTGGCAGCATGTCCGCTATCCGCAATTGACGGCAATTGCCATGAGCCACTCGGTGGACCGTCTCTGGTCCCCGACACTGGTACGTCCAGACATTCTGAGCAGAGGCCCGCCAGCCTTGTAGCCGCTTGAGTCACGATCATTGCGTGACTGCACTTGATTGAGATCGTGCACTTGTTCTTGCATTCACTGCCAGACAAGTCCTGCGCTGATTCCAGCGTATTCCCCGATTTTCTCAATAATCCACAGTTCTCGAGCCCGTGGCCACAAAACCATCCTGCCCGCGCTCACTCGCCAGCAACACTCACCCCTGCAAATCTTACGGAGAATACAAAGCCATGAAAGTCAAACTGAATAGCCTTTTCCCTCGCTCTTGTGCCGCTGCCGCGGTGGTAGCACTGTCGTTGCTGTCAACTCAGTCGATAGCCCACGAATACAAGGTCGGTGACATCGAAGTCGTACATCCCTATGCACCACCAACGCCTCCTGGCGCTGGTATGGCTGCAGGGTATGTGGAAATTATCAATCACGGCGATGAGGACGATCGATTGATAAGCGGCAAAGTGTATTTTGCCCATGAGATGCAGGTACACCAGACAGAAGTCGTCGACGACGTCAGTCGCATGCGTCAGGTTGAAGGTGGTCTGCTTATTCCTGCCGGTACAACCGTCAAGCTCGAGCCGTTGGGCACCCATATCATGTTCACGGATCTGGCAGAGCCACTGGTTGAGGCGGGTCGTCACTCAGCGACACTGACCTTCGAGAAAGCCGGAGACGTGGAAGTTGAATTCTCTATCGAACACCCGAATAGTGATTCCATGCAAGAGATGCATGGAGACGATATGGAAATGGGCGAAGAAGGTTCGAAAATGAAAGGCATGAAGCATCACTGATACGACGTGCCATAGTAATATTTCACGATCCCTGAGACTTCACACGCTTGTCATGACAGTGCCTGATTTCTCAGGAATACTAGCGAAACATTTATCGACGGGTGGTCGCAGCAAGAATGGAACTGTTTCGTACATTTCTGAAAATTGGATTACTTTCATTCGGAGGGCCTGCCGCACAAATTGCGCTTATGCATCGCGTGATTGTTGAAGAAAAAGGCTGGCTGGACGAAAAGCAGTTTCTTAATGCTTTGAGCTTCTGCATGTTGTTACCCGGTCCTGAAGCGATGCAACTGTCTACCTATGCAGGCTGGCGACTGCAAGGGGTACGAGGCGGGTTGCTTGCGGGTCTTCTATTTGTGCTGCCAGGTGCTCTGGTCGTACTATTGCTGGCAATTGTCTATGTCTACATAGGTGATACGCCCGTGATCAATTCCATCTTTCTGGGCATCAAGGCTGCGGTGCTGGTCATTGTGTTGCATGCACTGGAGCGCGTAGCAAAGCGAGCTCTTGACGGACTTTTTCATTACCTGATCGCAGCCGCCGCCTTTGTAAGCATCTTTTTTCTGCAACTGCCGTTTCCCGTGATTATTCTGGTTGCTGCCGCTGTGGGCGCCATACAGGCCAGAAATAATGGCGAGGCGGCGGTGATCAAATTGCATCAAGGGGCTTTGCGACGCAGTTTGCTGGATGCGGCTCTGTGGCTGACAGTCTGGTGGTTACCCGTCATTGCCTTGTGGTTGCTGGGTGGATCCGAGATGCTGACAGAGCTTGCCCTGTTTTTCTCCAAACTGGCTATTGTCACATTTGGTGGTGCTTATGCGGTACTTGCCTATATGGCGCAGGATGTCGTGGTGCAGCATGGGTGGCTGAGCACGATTGAAATGGTGGATGGGCTGGGTCTGGCCGAAACCACTCCCGGGCCTTTGATTCTGGTTACCGAATTTGTTGGCTTCATGGCAGCATTTCGTGACGGTGGCCTGGCTTTGGGAGTCGCTGGTGCTGTGGTGGTTCTGTGGGTCACATTTGTACCCTGTTTTTTATGGATCTTTGTGGGCGCACCCTATATTGACTGGTTGGGGGCTCAGCCACGACTGCGCGGCGCCATGAGTGGTATCACCGCTGCGGTGGTCGGTGTCATACTGAACCTGTCAATCTGGTTTGCACTGCATGTCATGTTCGGTCAAGTCAACGAAGTCAATCGAGACCCGTTTACTTTCTGGGTGCCGGAATGGTCGACACTCGATTGGCGCGTGCCGGTGCTGGCTGTGTTGTGCGGCTGGCTATTGCTGAAACTTGACTGGAGTGTGCTCAGGGTGCTGGGTGTTGCAGCACTGGCAGGCCTGTTGGCATCCATGCTGTGAGCGGGAATTTGCCTGCGATCTGCGCAAAGGGCCGATCATCATGTTAATGACGCTGGCTGTACAGAACTATCGCTCACTGCATTCTCTGGAAGTACCGTTGTCGCGTCTGACGGTGATCACGGGTGCCAATGGCGCGGGCAAATCAAATCTCTATGGTGCCTTGCGATTGCTGGTCAATGCCGCGAATGGTGATGTCGTCGCAGCACTTGCGCGCGAAGGTGGTTTGCCTAATGTAATGTGGGCAGGGCCGGAAAAAATCAGTCGTGCCATGGAACGCGGTGAGGTGCCGGTTCAGGGCAGTCCCAGACAGAACGCTTCGCGAATCAAACTGGGCTTTGGCGGAGAACAATTCGGTTATCTCATCGAGCTGGGTATGCCGACGCCGATGGCCAGTTCCGCTTTCAATCTTGACCCTGTGATCAAGCGTGAAAGCATCTGGCACGGGCAGGCATGGCGCCAGGCTTCGGTACTGGTGGATCGCAAGGGGCCCTTGGTGCGTCGTCGTTCAGGCAGACAATGGCAGGTGGTTGCCAGCGACCTGGCCGAGAGCGATAGCCTGTTCAGTCATGCCGGTGATCCGGCCAGTGTGCCAGAGGTATTCCGTCTGCGAGAAATGCTGAGACATTGGCGTTTTTATGCAGATTTTCGCACCGATGCTGCGGCACCTGCCCGGCAGTCGATTCCGGCAACAAGGACACCGGTGCTGCATCACGATGGCCGTGATCTGGCTGCGGCCTTGCAGACCATTATCGAAGTGGGTGAGCCCAATGCCTTGCATGAGGCAATTGATGATGCCTTTCCGGGTAGCAGGCTGGGTATCGAAAGGCTGGGAGCCGGGCAGTTGCAGGCCACTCTCACACAGCCCGGTTTGCTAAGGGCTCTGAACTGTAGCGAATGGTCTGATGGGACATTGCGTTATGTCTTGCTGGTAGCCGCACTATTGACACCCAGGCCGCCGCCACTGATGGTACTCAACGAGCCGGAAACCAGCTTGCATCCAGAGCTGGTAGCACCACTGGCACGCCTGATTGGCAAGGCGACAGAGCGCTCACAGGTGTGGATCATCAGTCATTCAAGAGAGCTGGTGAGGCGTCTGGAGATCGTAGAAGGTTGCAGCAATCATATTCTGGAAAAATCGCTGGGACGCACCGTTGTTTCAGGTCTTGCCGAGCTTGACAAGCCACCCTGGCGCTGGGGGTAGGCTGGAGTGCTCAGCTTAGGTGGTTCAAGTCAGGCGATTGCGCGTCTTGCCACAACGGGCACAACGCTCGATGGTTACCAGTTTGCCCTGACGTACGTCAAACTGCGCATCCTTGACGACGTCCCATTTGTGGTGATTGTTCTGACACAGTGTGCTTTTTTTTGCCACCGGTTTACGACCAAAGGGAATGACATCGCCCATGAAGTGCTGTCATGCATTGCAGAAAGATACGCTGAATGTACACCGCAGGGAACGATCAGCACAACAGGTGATCAGCATCTTTGCTGACCACCTGCTTGAGGCCTGGCATTACTTGGAAACATTAATTCGGTTGATTACTTTGTCGATACCGGCAAAGCTTGCAGCTGCACGGGCGGCGGCGTTGGAATCAATACGGCTATCGACCGAACCGAATAGAATGGCAACACCGTCCTTGACTGAAACGGAAACATTGCCAGCACCAATTGCAGATTGCACGTCATTGTGGATATTGCCGGTGCTGATATTGGCAGAGGCAACACCCGAGAATACAGTGGCGAGAACGATTGTAGTGGCAGCGATAGTGTTTCGTAAAGTCATGATGAAAAGCTCTTTGAATGTAAGTGAAAACGATTGTTTTGCTTGAAGACATTGCGTGTCTCCATGGGTAGCTACTATCGTCTCCCGGCATTGCCGTGCCCTTGCTTGGGCTTTACAACGCCGTAAAGTGCTTCATGACTATCTGCGTTGGCCTTTTTCCTTCAGGCCGCTGCCAGTCGCGGTGGCAGTTCAGTGTTGTCAGAGTGCAACGTATCGCCGGCCTGATGCTCCACTTGTGCCCATAAGCTGCGTGCCAGCTCTTCCAGTGTTGTATCGGATTGTTGTGCGGACATGCCCTCTGTTATCTGGCGTTGGCAGAAGGCTGCCAGTTCTCTTGCAACATTGGGATAGAGTATTCGTTTTTGTGGCTGGGTTGTATGGATGAACTTGTCCAGGCTCAGCACGCCAAGATTGCGTGTAATGGTTGCAAGATTGAGTTCTTTGAGTGCCAGAGCGTTGGCTTGCTGCTCGAATTGCCCGATCAATGGACGCGTGAGTATGGGAATTCCAAGATGTAGCGCTTCGGAAATCAGTTCGAATCCGGTATTGCAGATCACGCGGTTGCAGCGTTGCAAGTGGTGTTTGAATCCAGGTTTTGACAAAGGGTAGATTGAGATATTGCGACGCTGGATTTGATGCGTTGTGTTCGGCGAATACATGACAAAATGCTCGCCTTTTATCTGCTGCAGCAAAGCCGCAATCTCGTTCTGATCCTCGAATGGCAGGTATACCAGAGTAAAGGCCTGACTGTTGTCAATAGGTGTCAGTTCGGTATCGATCATGGGTGGCAGTGTCAGCCGCCCATAGCGATGCCAATGAAAACCGATGCGCGTGTCAGCCGGTGCAAAGTGACGGATCACCCATTTGGCAAACAGCTCACCCTGCGGCTGCGGTGCTGTGGCATCCAGGGCATATTGGTGACCGAGGGCCAGTGTGGGTGTCTTGCGTAATCGGGCAGCCCAGCTCGCTGTGGGTTCAAAGTCACTGATGATCAGATCGTGACGATCAGTACGTAAGTTCAAGACCTCACGGGCGTAACGCAAGGGCTGACTTTGTTTCAGAGTCTTCAATTTTCGTATACGGCCCTGACTGGTGACAAAACTCAGGCCAGTTCCGAAATTCAAACGAGTGAATTCCTCCATGTCGAAGTAATTGTTCGCGGCTCGCCCGCTGAACAGGTACTCCACATCGATGCCAATTCTGGTGAACTCGGCTGCCATCAGACGGGCGCGGCTGATGTGGCCGTTGCCGGTGCCTTGGACACCATAAAGAATGGATGGTGAGCGCATATGCTTCTCCTGCGATAACGTCGGTGAGGGAGCTACTCAGGTCAGTACGGAAAGTTGAACACTGGCTATGGCAAGGCCTAACGAAGCACCTGCCAGGATGTCGGAAGGGTAGTGCACGCCCAGCACGACTCGAGATGATCCGACACCGGCGGCCCAGATCAGCAGAAGAGCACCGATAATGGGGAAGTGCTGGTAGATAATGGCGGCGTATAGCGTGGCTGCCGAGGTATGTCCGCTGGGAAAGCTGAATTTGTCAGAGGCGACGACCAGAGCGGTGAATGAGTTGAGTGTTTCTGCTGGCCGTTGACGCCGCAACGTATTCTTGGCGACAAAATAGATGATGCGCTCGATGAGAAACAGCAATGTCAGTTGCCAGGCAATCTGCCGATATACCGGGTTGGAGAGACTGAAGCACACGATTATGGTCAAGGCCGGCATATATCCGTCACCTGTGCGTGACAATATTCTGGCGGCTGGTGTTACCAGTCGTCGGTCACGTTGTATGAATGTCCACTGCAAAACACCGCAGTCGGCCTGATGGAGCAGATTCAGTATTCTCATGGACGGATTATCGGAAGTGAATATGAATCTCAGATGAAGCTTTCATGTTGGTTTGGTGATGTGTGGATTAATACCGTTAATCGCTGCTCGTTGGCGTTGCTTGAGTTGATCCAATATACTGGCGTCCAAATAACGGACTATCCATGAGTCAACGACAAGGTCAGCGAGTGAACACTCCCGCAGAGCAGGTATTCGGCAACGCGCATATTGTGTTGGCCAATTCGGTCATCCACGGCAGCGTGCAGGTGATTGATGGGCGAATTCGCGATATCAGTGAAACAAATGCTCATTTCTCCAGCCTCTGGAAGCAGTCGGCTCACGCCATTGACTGCGGGGGCGATTACCTGATTCCAGGTTTGATAGAGCTGCATACTGATCACCTGGAAACTCATTATTCACCCCGCCCGGGGATACGCTGGGGTATGAAAGCGGCGATTCAGGCACACGATGCACAGATTGCAGCAGCCGGTATCACAACGGTTTACGATTGTTTGCGTATGGGTCGTGAAGAGGATGATCGATTCGAATCTGGCGAAATGCGTCAACTGGCCACAGCACTGAGTGAGGCGCGTCTGGAGGATCGCTTGCGAGTCGAACATCGCTTGCATTTGCGCTGCGAAGTGTCGGCAGGTGACGTACTGGATGATTTCGCAGAGTTTGAAGCCGACGCTGATGTTGGCCTGGTATCGCTGATGGATCATTCTCCCGGACAGCGTCAGTTCACCTCGATGGAAGCTTACAAGCTTTATCACAAGACCAAACACAAGATGTCGGATGAGGCGTTTGATCGTTATGTTGCGGTACGCGTGGAGGCCTCAGCGAAATATTCCGACAGCAACCGGCGTGCATTGTCAGTGCAGTGTGTCGAACGGGGTATTCCGATGGCCAGTCATGATGATGCTACATTGGCGCATGTGAATGAGTCGGTTCGCTTTGGTGTGAAAATGGCCGAATTTCCAACGACTCTGGATGCTGCAAAAGCATCGCATGCAGCTGGGCTTGGAGTATTGATGGGCGCGCCTAATGTGGTTCGTGGTCGCTCACATTCGGGCAACGTGGCGGCTCGTACACTGGTTGAAAACCAGTGTCTGGATATACTCTCGTCCGACTATGTGCCGGCTAGTTTGCTGCAAGCTGCGTTCATGCTGGCGGCAGAGGCACGCTTGCTTAGCATTCCACAGGCTATCGCTACCGTGACGGGCAATCCCGCCCGGTTTATCGGTCTGAGTGACCGTGGCGAGATTGCTGAGGGACTGAGAGCCGACCTGGTGCTGGCTGCCTATCGTCCGGAGCAGGATCCGGCACCGGTGGTTCGTGGAGTCTGGCGCCAGGGTGTGCGAGTTTCCTGAGACCGTGAAAGCTTGACCTCAGGCGGGCTGCCCGGCAGTAGCAAGTGGGCAGGCCTGTATTTTTACAAACGGACTATTCCGATCTGGTTGGCTATAGATGGTGATCTGGTCGAGCATGGGTGTGTCGGTGACAAATTGTCGGTATAGCGTTTTCAGCCATTCCACGTAATCGTTGTCCTGTTCAGTTATAGGTCCCGTCAGTGTCATGTGGAAACGAAATTCCTCATCGACATAGGGGTAGCCGTACTGTTCCAGTAGCTCTGTCTGGCGCGGCGTCAGCTGCTGTTTCTTGCGTCGCTGAATATCGGTATCGGACAAAGGTTGGCGATATGGCTCGAAGGTTTCCACAACCTTCTGGGCCAGAGTGCGTAGTGCGGCAGGCTGACTGGGTAGTGTGAGAGCAGCAAAACCCGACAGCTGTCTTGGAGCCAGTCCTTCCAATGGTATGGGCGACAACTCGCGAGCAAATTGCTTGAGCTCCTGGGTCAGTGCTTCAATGTTTGTACCCGAGCGTAGCTCGAATGGCGCCTTCAGTGTCGCATGGAAGCCATAGTGGGCAGGGGGTTGGGTGAGCGCTAACCAGCGCGCTTTGTTGGGATGCGGGCTGCCGACATTCGTGGCACGCGCCAAGGTCGCAGAGCGACCCAGGGATGCAGCGCCAAAGGCGGCCAGGCAGGAATTGGTTACCGGCGAAAAATACAGGGCATAGCGTACGCTCATGTTTAACGGTACCTTCTGTCTTTGAGACTCGACACTACATCAAGCAGGCGAAGATATCCATGAGCCAGCCGTTTCAGGCTTTGCCCGGACCTTCAGTAAGTATGTTCAGCGGGTGATCTGCAGTGGTTGTCTGATACCTTCCGGACTGGCTCTTACTCTGAGTTCGTAGACGGTGCCCGATTGCAGGCCGACAAATTTGATCGACTTGCGGGCAAAGGTCTGTACCGGGAAAAACCCCACCACATCGGTATCGATTTCCACCGCGCAGCCCGGTAGTGTCTGCGAATCATCCAATAGGCGGATGGGCTCGGGCATCAGGACGGCACGCTCGTAGCCTCGTCTCAGATGCAGCAGGATAGGTTCGTTGTTATAGCGAGTCTCACGAAATTCCAGCCAGGAATCCTGCGCAATTCCCGGTGAGGTGGTCGCGGTGTCTGAATTGGCAGGTGTCGTCTGGGCCAGGCTATTAGCGGATCCCCAGGCGATATTCAAAAGCGCAATCGAAGCCATAACTCTGGCGCTGCCAGTTGCCACTGTCCGAATTTTTCGCCAATTGAAATACGGGAAATTCATACGCTAACTGTACGCAGTCTGTTGCAAAGACCTATCAGGCAATATTATTTTTATAAGGTTCAAAATATTTGAAATGTTCAATATGTCGGTTCGAGTCAATCCGGATTTGTTGGTGCCGACAGGCAGTCATGCAGCGTCTGTGCGATGTTCTGCAGTAGCTCGGCATAGAGATCGGGACCCGGGGTGAGGGTGGCGCCCAGTGGATCGAGCACACCGCGCTTTGCATGAGAACCCTCGATGACGGTGTCTACCAGCCGCTCACTGAATTGCGGTTCTGAGAAAATGCAGGTATCGGGATGTTCCTTCAATACAGCACGTAGCGCATTGATCTGCCGAATGCCAGGACGGGTACCGTCTCCCAGGCTGATGGTAGCGGTGGCAGGCAGATCATAATAGTCCTCAAGATAATGATAGCTGTCGTGAAAGACGATGAACGGTTTGTCTTTGACGCTGCTTAGCTGATCGACAATCTTTACGTCCAGAGCTTCCAGCTTCTTGATACCTTCCAGGGCATTGGACTGGTAGAAGGCGGATTGTTCCGGGTCTAGCTCCGATAGCGTGTCGGCAATGATTTGCAGCCAGAGTTGGGCATTGGCTGGGTTCAGCCAGGCATGCGGGTCCGGAAGGCCGTCTGTGTCGTGGTGGTGGTGCTCGTCATCATCGAAGGTTGCGGACTCACGAAGTGCCAGTCGCACAGTGCCTGTCGTTTCCAGAAGCTCTACCGAGCGGATATCAGGGGCGAGTGATTTTATGGCTTTGGGCAGCCAGGGGCTAAGCCCGCTACTGACCCAGAAGACCACATCTGCTTTGCCCAGTGATGCCGCCTCGGAGGGTCTCATTGAATAGTCGTGGGGGGTGGCACCGGCGCGCAGCAGTAACTGGGGGCTGGTGCCCATGACCATTGTCACTAATGAGTGTGTGCTGGGCACATCGGTCACGACGGCAGGGGCTGCCAGTGTGGGTGATGAGGTCCAGGACAAGAGGGGGAGAAGGAGGATGGATAAAGCCCGCAGCATGATTATGTCCATAAGAATAATGTTATATTATATCAATACTAACCTTGATGGGGCCTACTCGTCGCAAGCATGCAAAAGAACATTGCCGAATCTGTCGTCGGGTTCACAAGGCACGATCACAAGCGCTGCGTCGCACGCGGGCTTAAGCAGGCTGATACCTATTGCCGCCTGCACAAGCTGCGCTTTACCGAGGTAAGGCGCCGGACGCTGGGCATTCTGCTTGAAAGTCATAGCGCGGTGGGTGCCTATGACGTGCTGGAGCGTCTCAAGGCAGAAGGGCTGGGCTCAAAGCCACCCATTGCCTATCGGGCCCTGGGATTCTTGTTGGAGAACGGTTTCATTCACCGAGTGGAAAGGCTAAACGCCTATATCGCCTGTTCTCACCCGGGGGAATCCCATGATCCGGCGTTTCTCATCTGCACAGATTGCAAGTCTGTGGCAGAGACCTCAATCAGCTCGACGAGCAGTCTGTTGAAAAGCGCCAAAGAGAGCGGCTTTGAAATTGCGCACACCACATTGGAAGCCGAAGGTCAGTGTCCCAGTTGTCAGAAGCAGGCAGATCGTGAATGAGGACTGAGAAACTGATCGAAGCCAGCCATGTCAGCGTTAGCTACGGCACGGTGAGCGTACTGGATAATGTCAGCTTTGCGCTGCACAAAAGTGAGATCGTGACCATTGTCGGACCGAATGGCTCGGGCAAGTCGACCATGCTGCGTGCATTGATTGGTGCTCTGCCCGTGACGTCAGGGGAAATAAACCGTATGCCAGGCTTGCGTATTGGCTATGTGCCGCAGCGTTTGCATATCGAAAGAACCTTGCCAATGAGCGTGCGCCGTTTCTTTGATCTGCCCAGGCGTATTGATGATAAAGCGTTGACAGGCGTTCTTGAGAAGGTGCAAGTCGGACATCTACTGGAGCGACAAATGATCGACCTGTCCGGCGGACAGTTCCAGCGCGTACTGCTGGCCCGGGCTCTGCTCAGCAAACCACAGGTGTTGGTGCTGGATGAAGCAACACAGGGGCTTGATCAGCAAGGTTCGGCTGAGTTCTATCAGCAGGTAGAAGCGGTGCGTAATGAGCTCGACTGTGCCGTGCTGATGGTCAGTCACGAGCTGCACGTCGTCATGAGTGCATCAGATCGAGTCATTTGTCTGAATGGACATGTCTGCTGCGAAGGGGCCCCTGACGTGGTTTCTTCGCAACCCGAATACCGTGCATTGTTTGGAACCGATACCAAGGGAACTCTCGCCCTGTATCGCCATGAGCATGATCATACTCACGACCATTGTGGTCACGAGGACGTGGGACCTGACGTTAATGGATAGTTTTGTTGTACGGGCGGCACTGGCTGGAATCGCGGTGGCGTTATCGGGAGCACCGATTGGCTGTTTCGTTGTGTGGCGACGTATGGCCTATTTTGGTGATGCCACGGCCCATGCTGCGATCCTCGGAGTTGCAGCTTCTCTGGCGTTTGGCCAGTCAATTTTTGCTGGCACTCTGGTGGTATCGCTACTGATGGCCTATCTGGTGTCGACGCTTAGCTGGCGCGGCTACGCCATGGATACCCTGTTGGGGGTACTGGCTCATTCAGCCCTTGCCTTTGGACTGGTTGCCGTCTCATTTGTGCCGGGTGTGCGAGTAGATCTCAATGCTTATCTATTTGGTGACATACTTGCGGTAACATCGATGGATCTACTTATCATGTGGGTTGGTGCTACTGTTGTATCGATGTTGATTGCGTGGCGCTGGTCAGCTTTGCTACTAGCGACTCTCAGTCCGGAGCTTGCGCATGCCAGCGGTATCGATCCGCGGCGTGAACAGCTGATATTGACACTGTCATTGGCCATTGTGGTGGTGGTAGCTATCAAAGTCGTGGGTGCTTTGCTCATCACCGCTTTGCTCATCATTCCAGCAGCCGCAGCCAGGCCTCTGAGCAATACCCCGGAACGCATGCTGCTGGTTGCCATTATTGTGGGTGTGCTCTCCATCCTCAGTGGTCTGAGCGCATCATGGTTTCTGGATACGCCAGCCGGGCCAACCATTGTCAGTGTGGCTGCAGTGATATTCATCATTACCAATCTGCTAAAGCCATTGGTGCGTACGCGGTAGCCATGCTCATTTGAATCTGAAAATTGCACAACTCGAAGCCTTTGTCTGGGTAGCGGATCTGGGTAGTTTCAGAAAGGCTGCTGAACGTCTGAATACAACGCAGCCCAATATTTCCACGCGCATCTCCGGGCTTGAGAAGCTGTTGGATGTCACCTTGATGGAGCGTGATGCCGGGTCGGTCAGACTGACCTCAAAAGGCATTGAACTGCTTGAATACGCCAGGCAGGTGCTACGTGGTGCTGAGAAGTTCATGGAAGCTTCCGGGCAGGCAGCGCTCTATGAAGGTGTGTTGAAGTTGGGCGTTACCGAGCTGGTGGTGTCGACCTGGTTGCGCGACTTCATGAAGTTGTTGAAGCGCAATTACCCGAATATTCTGGTTGAGCTGACGGTCGATCTCTCTGCCAATCTCACTGAAGAGCTCTTTTCACGCTCCATCGACCTGGCCTTGCAAAGTGGTCCGTTCGAACGACAAACCTCAGGCGCTGAGAAGTTGGGAACCTATCGCTGGATCTGGGTGGCGTCACCGGAGCTTGACGATTTGCAAGATGATCCGCTGAGCATCGGGCAGCTGTTGCAGTACCCGGTGCTGACTCATGCGCGTGATACTCGGCCCTTTGAAGAGATTGCCGCACACTTTCGCTCCAGACGGGCGAGCACGGCGCGGCTGATGCCATCGAGTAATCTGGCAGCCTGCCTGCATATGGCCATTGATGGCATGGGCACCGCCGCCATGCCTGCCGCGATGGTGCATGATGCTATCAAGGCGGGTCAATTGCGTCAGATCTACTATCCATGGGTGCCAGACAGTCTGGTTTTTCTCGCACGTTATGATGCCTTGAGATCACCTGCCTTTGTTGGGGCCGCTGCTGCTTTGGCACGCGATCTGGCTATGGAGCATGTTGCCAGGGAGGATAAAAAAACCTGATCCTTACGATCCAATAAAATAATTGGATAGTATCGTCCGCTGGGCATATTCTAAGACTGTTTCCAGACTTCGAGCAGGCCAGAGCGGCATATGGGTAAATCATCAGTGCGGATGGGTGTGGATATCGGAGGAACCTTTACTGACGTGGTTCTCGAGGTAGGCCTTACCCAGTTTTCTACCAAGGTACTCACCACCTACCAGGCTCCTGAAGATGCCATCATCGATGGTATGCGTCAGGTCTGCACCAAGGCAGGGGTGTCGCCCTCAGATATCGGTCAGATCATTCACGGCACGACACTGGCGACCAATGCCTTGATCGAGCGTCGTGGTGCGAAGACGGCTCTGATCACAACGCGTGGCTTCAGAGATGTCATCGAGATGCGTACAGAGTCGCGTTTCGAACAATACGATCTGAACCTGACATTGCCCGATCCGCTGCTGCCACGTCAACAGCGCTACACCGTTACCGAGCGAATTGACGCTAAGGGTAATGTGCTGATTGCACTGGACACTCAGGAGCTCGATCAGCTGGTCGACGTGATTCGTGAGGCCGGTTATGAGAGCGTTGCTATCGGGCTCATCCATTCCTATCTGAACAACTCCCATGAGCGGCAAGTCAAGGAAGCTTTGGCCAGTCGTCTGCCAGATTTGATGATCTCGCTGTCCAGCGAGGTATCACCACAGATGCGTGAGTACGAGCGTTTCAATACGGTAGTGGCCAATGCGTATATCAAGCCATTGATGAAGAGCTATCTCGGGCGCCTGCAAGGGCAGCTGCAAAAGGAAGGCGTGGATTGCTCAGTCTTTCTGATGCATTCTGGCGGCGGTATCATATCAATCGAAAGCGCCGCTGAGTTCCCCGTACGACTGGTGGAATCTGGTCCTGCTGGTGGCGCAGTTTTCGCCGCGAATATAGCGGCTCGCTACAATCTGGACAAGGTACTGTCGTTTGACATGGGCGGGACGACTGCCAAGATCTGCCTGATCAAGAACAAGACTCCCAAGACGAGCCGGGTATTCGAGGTGGCGCGCACCTATCGCTTCAAGAAAGGCTCAGGCATGCCTATTTCCATTCCTGTTATCGACATGGTGGAGATCGGTGCCGGTGGTGGGTCGCTTGCCAGCGTGGATGCGATGCGTCAGATACGTGTCGGTCCGCATTCAGCAGGATCAGAGCCAGGGCCTGCCTGCTATGGAAGGGGTGGGGACAAACCTGCAGTAACCGATGCCGATCTGGTGCTGGGCAAGCTGGATGCCGACAATTTTGCCGGCGGCTCGATCAAGTTACATAAAAAACAGGCCGAAGAGGCGCTGGTCAATGTTCTGGGTTCACCACTGGATATGGATGCGCAGACCGCAGCCTATGGATTGGTGGAAGTGGTTGACGAGAACATGGCCAATGCTGCACGAGTGCATGCTGTGGAGAATGGTGAAGATCTTGCCCAATACACCATGATCGCCTTTGGTGGTGCTGCACCTTTGCATGCTGCACGCTTGTGCGAAAAGTTGGGTGTGGAACGGCTGCTGGTGCCGCCTGGTGCTGGTGTTGGATCTGCCATCGGATTTTTGAGAGCACCGTTCAGCTTTGAGGCGAATCGAAGCCAGTATATGAAGCTGTCAAATTTTGAAGCCGATTCGGTCAGCGCTTTGCTGAAAGAACTGGAATCAGAAGCTACTGTTTTTGTGCGCTCCTGTGATGCGCAGGCTGAGATAGTTGCCGAATTCAAGGCCTATATGCGCTATACCGGCCAGGGTTGGGAGATACCGATTACTTTGACAACAGAGCAAGCACGCCAGCCCGACGCGATGGTCTATCAGCAACTTTTCGAAAAGGACTATGCCGCCTTGTTCGGACGGATCGTCGATGGTATGGACATAGAGATTACAGTCTGGTCTGCCAATGCGACGACGCCTGTACAGAAAGTGAACCCAGTTGAACTGGCTCAGACAGGCCAGGCCGCTGAGTCGCAGGTCAGTCGCAAGGTATTTGATGCAGCCCTGGGAGAAGCGCTTGACTCACAAGTGGTGTTGCGCGATGAGATGCTGGAAGGTCAGACGGTCAGTGGGCCTGCTGTTATCACCGAAGATGAAACCACCATTATCGTACCGGCCAGTCGAATGGCCATTCGGCAGCCTGATGGCTGTATCGATGTAATGCCTCAGGCAGATAGTCAGATCAGGAGTGGCTCATGAGCAAGCAGACCTCTGTTGTTGCCCGCCAGGTGATGTGGAACCGATTGATTTCGGTCGTGGAAGAGCAGGCCCAGGCTTTGGTGCGCACAGCCTTTTCGACCTCGGTACGCGAAGCCGGTGATCTGTCCGCGGGAATCTATGATACGCAAGGCCGTATGCTGGCCCAGGCGGTCACAGGGACACCTGGTCATGTCAATGCCATGGCTGATGCGGTCCCGCATTTCATGCGACGCATTGGTGTCGAGAATATTTTCGAGGGCGATGTCTATATCACCAACGATCCTTGGGAAGGTACGGGTCACTTACACGACATCACCGTTGTCACACCCTCTTTCCATCAAGGTGTATTCGTCGGTTTTTTCGGTTGTACTGCGCATATCGTGGATATCGGCGGACGTGGTTTTGGGGCTGATGCCAACTCGATTTACGAAGAGGGACTCTACATACCTATCATGAAGCTGATCGAGAAAGGCGAGGTGGATCAGACGCTGCTGCGCATTGTCAGAGGTAATGTGCGCGAGCCGGATCAGCTGGTCGGAGATATCTACGCACTGGCAACCTGCAACGAGATCGGCCACCGCCGGCTTGTAGATATGATGAACGAGTTCTCGCTGGAGTCACTGGATGAGATTGCAACGTTCATTATGGACAACTCGCGTCGGGCAACTCTGGAGCGCATCAATGCTTTGCCACGAGCCAGCGCAAATGGCTCCATGACTATCGATGGTTTCAGCAAGCCCATTGAACTGAAGGTCAAGCTCGACTTTGAGCAGGATCGAATCCTGTGTGACTTCGCCGGTACTTCGGGGCTGGACAAAAAGGGCATTAACGTGCCCATGGTGTATACAAAAGCCTATGCCTGTTATGCCCTTAAATGTGCGATTGCTCCTGAAATTCCGAATAATGCGGCCTCGCTTGCGCCGTTCGAAGTGACAGCCCCCATTAACTCCATTGTCAATGCGGTGCATCCGGCGCCGGTCGCATTGCGTCATGTTATCGGTCATATGGTTCCTGATGCTGTCTATGATGCACTTGACAAGATACTGCCTGATACCGTGCCCGCAGAAGGTGCCGGTACTTTGTGCAACTTCCAGGTCTCATTGCGACCGCGAACAGATGACATCAGTGATGCCGCCCAGATAGCCGCACAACAGGCGGCTGGCCGAGCCGAAGTGCTGACCTTCAACTCAGGTGGTTCTGGAGCTCGTCCACGTCTGGATGGCATGAATGCGACGGCCTTCCCCTCTGGTGTCATGACCATGCCCATTGAAGCGACCGAGCACACAGGTCCTGTCATTATCTGGCGCAAGGAGTTGAGACCGGACAGTGGCGGTGCCGGAAAATATCGTGGTGGGCTGGGGCAATACATGGAAGTAGGTGCCGTTGAAGGACACGAGTTTGACTTTCAGGCCATGTTTGATCGAGTGGATCATCCGGCGCGTGGGCGTAAAGGTGGCAGTGATGGTGCGCCGACGGTCATTCATCAGGATGACGGTACACCGATGCAAGGCAAGGGCAAGCAGTTTGTACCCCATGGCCGACGCGTCATGCTCGAATTTCCCGGAGGAGCTGGTTACGGCTCACCAAAGGAGCGTGATGCCGCTCTGGTGAGGCGTGACTTGGCACGCGGTTATATTTCTGCCGAAACCTGCATTACTGAATATGGATTCAGTGAGTCAGAAGTCAAAGCGGTGCTTGATGCTGTGCGCGCCGGAGAGGAAGTATCATGAGCATGTCATCGTTGCAAACGCCCAAACAGTCTTTGTACGACGTGGTGATTGTCGGCGGTGCCATGTATGGATCCTCGGTTGCCTGGTTTCTCACCGATAACCCTGATTTTGATGGTTCGATTCTCGTTGTCGAACGTGATCCGAGCTATGAATTTGCTTCGACGTCTCACACCAATAGTTGCATGCGTCAGCAGTTCTCAAATGAGGTGAATATTCGGGTGTCGCAATTTGCGGCCGAATTCGTCAAGAATTTTCGTCAGTTCATGGGGGGTGATGAGCGTGTGCCGAAACTCATGTTGCATAGTTTTGGCTATATGTATCTGGCAGATAACGAAGAGTTTGCAAAGACTCTGCAGGCGTCCCAGGCAGTACAGCAACGCATGGGGGCGGGTACTCGTTACATGACGCCTGAGCAAATACTGCAAGACTATCCTTTCTATAATCTGGATGACATTATCGGTGGCAACCATAACCTGATTGATGAAGGTTACTTCGACGGCAACACCTTGTTCGACTGGTGGAAACGTTCAGCACGTGAACGCGGTGCTGAATACCTGAGTAATGAAGTCGTCTCGATGTCGCGCAATGCCAGCGGCACAAAAGTAGAGAGCGTGACTCTGAAAAGCGGTGAAACCATCGCCTGTGGAACGGTGGTCAACGCCTCTGGACCACGGGCAATTCTGACCTCCAGAATGCTCGGTATTGAAATTCCTGTCGAGCCTCGAAAACGCTACACATTCATCTTCGATGCCGAGCAGCCGCTTGATCGTGACTTGCCCCTGACTATCGATCCTTCAGGCGTTCATATGCGCACAGATGGAAAATACTACATGGCTGGTTGTCCGCCTGATGAAGATCCAGCCGTAGATTACGAAGACTTCGCACAAGACCAGAGCCTGTGGGAGGAAAAGGTCTGGCCCACCATTGCCAATCGTATTCCACAATTCGAAGCCATCAAGTTGGTCAACTCATGGGCCGGGCACTATGCCTACAATACCCTTGATCAGAATGCGATCCTTGGCCCGCATACGGAAGTGAGCAACTTCTTTTTTGTTAATGGATTCTCGGGGCATGGTTTTCAGCAGTCACCGGCCATGGGTCGCGGAACGGCAGAATTTATTACCTACGGTGAGTATCGGACTATAGATCTGAGCTCGTTCAGCTATGAGCGCGTGGTAGAAGGCCGAATGTTCGAAGAAAAGGCCGTCATATAGTCCAGGCGGTAAAGTGTGGGTCAGGTTGCTGTTTCCAATAGATATGACGACCTGATTCACCTGGTTGACAGCGAGTGGGTTAGTCTGTAGTTTTTCGCGAACTTCGCCGATCCGGAATCAGTAGTGCGGATGTCGGCAGAAGTATCCGCGTTTGAATATCGCCTATACCCACTCTCCTCATTGAAATCTAACCAGAAAAAGCCACCAACAATAAAGGACGTCGCAGAGAAGGCGGGTGTTTCTGTGGGAACGGTCTCTCGTGTGTTGGCAAAAGAGGTTGCGGTCAAGGCGGCGCTCAGAGAGCGTGTGAACCAGGCTATGGCAGAGCTCGATTACCGGGTCAATATTGCTGCCCGAGCATTGAGGACGAATCAAATCGACGTGATCGGCTTGATTCTGCCTGACATCACCAATCCATTTTTTTCTCAATTAGCCAAGAGCATAGAGCTACAGGCGGTCAAGCGGGATCATTCCGTCATGCTTGCCAGTTCGCAGGGAGACAGTGTGATTGAGCGTTCTCATGTCAGGGCATTTCTGGACAGATCGGTCAGAGGCATTGTTGTCATTGCCGCTACTGACAACGATTTCTCCGAATCACAATCCGATGTGCCGATCGTATCGCTCGATAGGCGATTGGGGCGTTACCCTCTGATTGCCACAGATCATGAGCGGGGTGCAGCGTTGATTGCCGATCATCTATACGGGCTGGGGCATCGGCACATTGCCTATATCGCCGGTCCGCAGGATACAGAAGTAGGGCGTCTTAGAAAGGCTGGTTTTGTGAATAGAATCAAACATCTGAGCGCTAAGGGTGAGCGCGTGAAACTTCGTATTCATCACGGTAAATTTGATTATGGCTCTGGTGAGCAGATTGCCAGAAAGTTACTTAAAACCACAGCAGGAACGCAAATTACCGCCATTGCTGCGGCGAGTGACCAACTGGCAATTGGTGCTCTGCGTGTTGCCAGGGACTTGGGGCTTCAGGTTCCCGCGGATATTTCCATTACAGGCTTTGACGATATAGATCTTGCCGCACTGGTCGTTCCGCGATTGACAACCATAAGGCAGCAGACAGATCTGTTGGCAGAATGCGCCATGGATATGGTCTTTGGAAGTATCAATAAATCACGAATCAAGACAATCGAAGGCGAGCTGGTGGTACGAGACTCTACTGCTGAAGCGCGGCAGTGAAATCACGCCAATTCCTCGGAATCCGTGACGCTGTGGAATATGTAGGTTCCTTCAAGTTAGAAAAATGTGTACCAAAGAATAGTTTCGTTGACATATCAACAGAGCGGCACTAGGATGATCTGGCTTGGAATATGAATCGTTTCATTTATTCACCAATTCGAACATTCCTGGCCTTCGGTTACTGACTTGGAAAGTGGAACAGAGAGTTTGCTATGAAACTACAGAATGCTGTT
Organism: Granulosicoccus antarcticus IMCC3135; assembly: GCF_002215215.1. NCBI lineage: Bacteria > Pseudomonadati > Pseudomonadota > Gammaproteobacteria > Chromatiales > Granulosicoccaceae > Granulosicoccus > Granulosicoccus antarcticus. The sequence continues at coordinate 455,347 of NZ_CP018632.1, forward strand.
AAGTACGTTGCACTAGGTGTGGCGTTGACGATTGGTTCTGCCCATGCAGAAGAGAAACCTGTTGTCGGGTTGATCATGAAATCACTGGCCAACGAATTTTTTCAGAACATGCTGGAAGGTGCCGAGGCACACGCTACGACTCGGGGTGACTACGAGCTCAAGGCAGTCGGCATGCAGAACGAGACAGACTTCGAATCACAGATCAATGCTGTTGAGAACTTCATTACACAGGGCGTAGACGCCATTGTTGTTGCACCTGCAGATTCTCGTGCCATGGTTCGACCATTGAAGAAAGCAATGGAGGCTGGTATTACTGTCATCAACTTTGACGTCGCTCTGGATATGGACGCAAAGAAGCAGCAGGGTTTTGAACTTGCTTTCGTTGGTCCTGATAATCGCGGTGGAGCGAAAATGGCTGGCGACGCTCTGGCAGAAAAGCTGGGTAAGGGCGGTAAGGTCGTTATTGTTGAAGGTAATCCGGGTGCCGATAATGCAACCGAGCGTCGACTGGGATTTGAAGAGTCTATTGCTGAGTTCGAATTGGATCTTCTCGACAGCCGTACGGCACACTGGGAAACTGAAGAGGCCAATAGCGTATTCTCAACCATGTTGACTGCTCACCCTGACATTCAAGGTGTCATGGCTGCCAACGACTCAATGGCAGTTGGTGTTGTCAAGGCACTGGAAGCTGCGGGTCGTACTGACATTCTCGTTGTAGGCTTTGACAATATTGGCGCTGTCGGTCCCATGATTGCCGATGGTCGTATGCTGGCAACGGTGGATCAGTTTGGTACGGATATGGCCGCCAATGCAATCGATCAGGCGCTTGAAGTTGTTGCCGGTGCACCTCAGCTGGAAGGTTGGGTCAAGACACCGATTGAGCTGGTAACCAAGTAATACCTCACTCCAGTTAATTGCTGGAGTCTTTCGGCAGTTGTGCATCTTTTGAAGAAGATGCACAACTGCCCGGTTTGAATGTTTACTTCTTGTCCTGACAGACCTGATCTGATGAACTCCCCAAGCAATGCTAATCCCTCCGGTCATGAAACTATTCTTGACTGCCTTGGCCTGAAAAAATATTTTGGTGGCGTGAAGGCGCTCGATGGCGTCAGTTTCAATCTGCGTAAAGGTGAAGTGCATGCCTTGGTAGGGGAGAACGGGGCAGGCAAGTCCACATTGATAAAGACCTTGTCTGGAGCATTCTCCTGGGATCAAGGCACTGTTACGCTGTCGGGTAAATCCTATAGTCCGGCTCATCCCGGAGAGGCGAAAGACAGAGGACTTCAGGTTGTTCATCAGGAATTCAATCTGCTGAACTATTTGTCGGTAGCCGAAAATATTTGTATCGAAGCCATGCCTCGTCGTGCCTTCGGTTTCCTTGATCGAAAAGAGATGATGGGACGGGCGCGTGCAGCGCTGGATGCCATTGGTTTGTCGGATGTCGATGTGTCGACAAAGGTCGAGTCTTTGGGTATTGCTCATCGACAGTTGGTGGAAATTGCACGAGCCCTACAATCCAAAAGTGACATTCTAATTCTGGATGAACCAACGGCAACGTTGACCGACAGGGAGAAAGAACGTCTTTTCGAAATAGTGGCATCCATCCAGGTGCAAGGTGTGACCGTCGTATTTGTATCTCACCATCTTGATGAAGTATTCAGAATCTGCAATCGGGTCACAGTCTTTCGCAACGGCAAGACTGTCATAACAGAGGATATTGCAGACTCATCACCAGAGCGTGTTGTGCAGCATATGATCGGCTCCAGTCTGCAAGCCGATACGGGTAATGACGGAAAACAACGCATACTGGATACAGTTGCGTTAAGTGTCCGAGAACTTGTACATGTCCAGAATCCGCACGGGCAGGGCGTCAGTTTTGAGCTCCGTTATGGTGAAATACTCGGTATTGCGGGGCTGGTTGGGGCGGGGCGTACTGAGATTTTACGCAGCCTGTTTGGGGTTAACAAGATTCTGTCTGGCGAGATACAGCTGGATGGGAAAAGCATTCGTTTTCGAAATCCGAATGAGGCCATCAAGGCCGGCATTGGATTTGTTACGGAGGATCGAAAGGATGAGGGGCTGATACTCGACATGTCCATCGCTGCCAATGTGTCACTGGTCAACCTGAAAGATGTCAGCACGGCTGGTTTCATGCGCTTCGGGGATGAGAAAGCAATGACTGAGAATCGCGCCAGTCAGCTCAAGTTGAAGTATGGGGACGCCAGTCATAATGCATCAAGCTTGTCGGGCGGTAATCAACAGAAGGTGGTGTTGGCAAAGTGGCTGGAAAGTAAGCCAAGAATACTATTGCTTGACGAGCCAACCCGAGGCGTGGACGTGGGCGCTAAAGCCGAGATCTACTCGATCATCAAAGGGCTGGCTAGTGAGGGAATGGCCATACTTGTAGTGTCGTCGGAAACACCTGAACTGATGACACTGTGTGATCGTATGGTGGTTCTGGCTAATCACCAGATATCAGGAAATCTGGATCGTTCGGAATTTTCCGAAAAGACCATTCTCCAGTATGCGTATGGGCAAGGCCCGAACTCGCAGCAACAGGCATAACGCGAACAATGAGCTCTACATCAGTAACAGCTGGCAAGTATTCCATTAAGTCTATTCTGGAGAGTTTCGGAATCGGCATCGCCTTGCTATTGCTCATCGTGTTCTTTTCGGTAACGACAGAGCACTTTCTCAGTAGCAATAATATTACGAACATCCTGAGTCAGGTCACCATCAATCTGATACTCGCCATTGGTATGACGTTCGTTATTCTTATAGGCGGTATCGATCTGTCGGTGGGCTCGGTAATGGCTTTCGCAGCCGTCGTTGCCGGCAAGGCAATTTCAATAGAGGGCATGGGGCCTGCAGAGCTCATCATATTGGCGTGTGTGGCCGGCTTGGCTGCTGGTTTCCTGTGCGGTCTTTTGAATGGTGTGATAACCGCTTACTGGGCATTGCCCTCATTCATTGTGACGCTGGGTATGCTCAACATTGCACGCGGTGCAGGTTTGCACATCAGTGATGCACGCACCATTTACTCGTTTCCCTTTGAGTTTGAAGAATTCGGTTCGAAGCTTTTCTATGGAGTTCCCATCGTATTTCTGGTTGCCCTGAGCCTGGTATTTGTTGCATGGGTGGTGCTGACCAGAACCGTGTTCGGTCGAATTCTGTACGGTATTGGTAACAATGAAGAGGCTGTGCGATTAGCCGGTCATCGTGTTTTTCGATACAAGGTCGCAGCGTTCACTATCTGTGGTCTGATGGCTGGAATTGCGGCGATCGTCTACATGGCGAGACTGAATATCTCAAGCCCTATTGCAGGCATCGGCTTTGAGCTGAATGCCATTGCAGGCGTCATCATAGGTGGCACCAGTCTGAATGGCGGCCGTGGTTCAATTATCGGCACCTTGCTCGGTGTTTTCATTATTGGAGTATTGGCCAATGGCCTTATTCTGCTAGGACTGAGTGACTTCATGCGACAGATGATTACTGGTGTCGTCATCATCGTGGCCGTTATCCTGGATCACTATCGCGCTAAATATGCCTCTTGATAGGCGGCATTCTGACAATCATCGCATGCAGCAAAATACCGACCATCAACCCATTGAGTAGATGCCATACAAAATGAGTGCCCATGCCTAGAGTGGCTTCGCAGCTAGTCAAATCGATGGTTCTGAATAACAATGCGGTGCAGAAAACAAGGCTCGCCACGGCCATGTGGCGTTTCGCGGGGTGAGCTCTTAGCCAGGCAATTATCGAAAAGATAAGCAATGCCGCCAGCGCTGGTGCGTACTGTAATGAGCCGTTGAGGGGCAGCGTGCTGGTGGCGTTTACGCTGACAATATCCTGACCAGTAAAATAGGAAATGCCAATAGTCACGAACATGGCAATGCCACTGATGCGCAGTGTTCTTGTCAGATTATGTTCTGTAGAGCGATAAATAGTCAGTAATGCATAGCCAGCCACAAAGCTCCAAATGGGAATAACGTCGGCAGACTGTGACCAGCTATTGGCAAAGACATGAAACAGAAAGGAGCCCACACCGATGGAGCCTGCCAGCACAATGAGTAAGGCTTCCCAGATATCTCCTTGTTGACGACGCGCTCTCCATCGCCATGCAAAGATGGCAGCCAGCACAAAGGCAATGTTGCTTAAGGCATTCAATGGCTCGTTCCAGAGCTCAGCACTCGTGCGTTCGCAATACAGGTCGATCAATGCTGCGCTGGCGCTCATGTGCTTGGGTTGATCCGTTGAATAGGGCTGGAAGCCACTGGGTTAATGGTCAGGCGTGTGCAGCACAATAGCATTCTGCCTGCTCTGCGACGCCGGGCCAATGAGTAGAGAGTGTGTCGGTGTCTCTGCCAGATTTTTGTTGGCAGTCGTATAAGGGCTGGTCTACGCGTGTAGAGTAATTATCGTAGTTTGATTCGGCAAATTCATCTCGTTGCTTCTCTGATTTTTGCGCCTCACTGATATCACGAATATCCAGGCCATCCTTGTTCACAACGCGAAACCGGAAGCGGGTTGGATCTGATTGGCGTACGAGCTCGAATGATTCACGGCTGTTGCGTAATGCCTTTTCGATCTCGTTGTCGGTCTGTTCTGTGGCCTGTTGCCGAATGAACTGTTCTTCGAACGCTGTTTCGAGATCATTCACGCGCTCAATACGATATCCCCCTTCATGTACAAAAGTATGGTGTTTGCTGCATAAGCAGATGCCGTTGTCTACGCATGTAGAGCCGCCATCGGCCCAGTGCTGGATATGATGGATTTGTAAGTGCCGGGTTTGTGTACATCCAGAGTACTGGCAATGTTGATCCCGGTTCTTGATGGCGCGGGCCATAGCAGGTGGCCAGAGGCGTGATTTGCGGCCGATATCCAGAGGTTCGCCGTGTTGGTGTGTGATTGTGGAAATGCTGCAATCGCAAGCCAGTCGACGAGCGGTTTCGATGGCAATCGGGCCTGCTCCGTTTACGATAGGGCGTTTTGTCGGAATTGGACTTGAGGGTGGCTGTTGGTCTTGTTCTGTGGGCTTGTTTACAGGTAATTCTGATGCATCCACTGAGACGATAACTTGATAGCGATCAGCAGTGGCCATTTCCCTGCCAGCGTTCTGGAGGCTATTCTCTGCCATGAGGATTGCTGCATCGGCGCGACGTTGTGTCATGGAGGCGTCAGACTCTTCGAGTTGTGCCAAGGATTGCTCGACACTGTTGAGAAATGCCTGGGCAATTTCGGGTGGCAGTGACAGCTTGATGAGAGTGTTGCCATTGCTTGCCGAGCTCCATCCGAATGATCGTGCTTCGATCTGTTGCAAGCTTCTGGCGTTCTCGCCATCGGCCATATTTTGCTCAGCATCCTGCTGCCAACGGTATTCGTTGACCAGTCGTTCTACGTCAGAGACTGATGCGTCCAAGGCTGTGTGACACAGCAGTGCTTCGTTGTCTTTATTTGCCACGCGTGAGAGTAGGCGTACGATTGACCAGGTGAGTTTGCCAGCTCTGAACAATGCCTGAGTGATGGGAAGGCTGCGTAGCTTACGGCCGACCCTCAGATATTCCCATCCCAGCTGTAGGCTGATGCTCAATTCAAGATTCATCCAGGCTGCACAGTGACGGGAGCCGGAAGTATTCCAGCCTTCCAGGTCGTCAAATCGGACCAGTAATTCGAGTTGATCTGCCATGCCCGAAGATATGTCTTCGCCAATCTGTTTCAGTCGACGTGCTATGGCAGGTGCTTCGTCAGGCATCGCCATGTTAGAACGCTCAGAGTCAGGAGGGATGGCGGATCCGTCAGTGAGAGACATGAATAGACGGAGGTTTCGGCCGAAGGATTCTCGTGTGTCAGCATCGAAGCAGTCTGTGCCAAATGAGGTATTCTTTACATGGGGTTTGGTTTTGTTTTTTCTATGGTTAGGGCTTGTAGTATTTGTTTTGTTCCGTTCAGTTGTTCTGGTTGAATCTTCCATGAATTCATGCCCTCCTTAGTAATATCAATATACATAGATGATGTAATTTGGTCAAATAAATATACTGTATATAAATATAGCTTAAAAGATCTGTTTGATGTATTGCTAGTGCGTATTCTTTATCGCCAGTGATTTGTCTCTATCTCAAACATACAATGCCTATTGCATATCGATTCAGCGTGAAAGGTAGTAAAGTGATGCAAAGAAGGTTGGTCTTGCCGATGCAGCCCTGCTGTGCCGCAGAGTTGCGGCCGTGACTGCGACAATAAGTCGAGCCTGGTGTCGGGAGCTGTGCGAGACTATCAATCATTCCCGGTACCGGTAATTCAGTTAGGAATATGACAATGAGTAAAATTCACGCATCGCTCAAACGTGCCAATGAATTTGCAGAGCGTCTTGGTCTGCGGGTTCCGGTGTTATTGGCCCCTATGGCGGGTGCCTGTCCTGCCTCTTTGTCCATCGCTGTAGCCAATGCCGGTGGTCTTGGCGCTTGTGGTGTTTTGTTGATGCCACCCGCAGGGATAGAGCAGTGGGGGCGAGATTTTCGGGCAGAGTCCACAGGGTTGTTTCAGTTGAATACCTGGATTCCAGACCCAGAACCTGTGCGTGACGCAGCACATGAAGCAGAAATAAATGAGTTTTTGTCCAGCTGGGAGCTGGAAATGGGGCATGAAGAGTCGGTTCAATCCGCGTCCGCCACGCCACCGGCGCCTCTGGTATTCAGTGAGCAATGTGATGCGATGCTGGAGGCTGCACCAGTGGCTATTTCCTCCATCATGGGTGTGTATTCAGAGGCGATGCTGGCTGCCATGAAAAGCCGAGGCATTCTCTGGTTTGCAACCGCAACCACTGTGACTGAAGCTGTGATTGCGGCGAATGCAGGTGCGGATGTCATTGTTGCTCAGGGTATGGAGGCAGGTGGACATCGTGGTTCATTCAAAGCCGCTGATGCAGAGCAGTCTCTGGTTGGATTGTTTTCGCTGTTACCTGCCATTGTTGATGTTGTGGATATTCCTGTTGTGGCAACGGGAGGCATTGCTGACGCCCGAGGTGCAGCAGCAGCGTTATTACTGGGGGCATCGGCGGTCCAGGTGGGAACAGGTTTTCTGCGAGCGAAAGAGTCAGGCATATCGCCTTCATGGGCCGATGCCATTGGCCAGACATTGCCTGAGGAGACGGTGGCAACACGTGTTTTTTCGGGTAGGTTGGGGCGAGCAATACGAACCCGATATGTGGATGCTGCTACTGCTTCACAAGCACCGGTACCTGCGCCTTACCCGGTTCAACGTGGCCTGACGCAAGCTATGCGTCAGGCTGCAACTCGAGCTGACAATATTGACGCAATACAGGCCTGGGCAGGTCAGTCAGCTGGAATGTCAAAGGCGTTGCCAGCTGCTGATATCGTTGATGACATATGGCAAGGTACGCAGGCTTTACTGGACTGATTTATCAGGCTGGATTGTCTGACTGAATTACCCCGCTGGCTTATATTCAGGCGTTAAGAAATCCTTGCAATACGTTGCGTGTGTTGATACCAATTTCTTCCACGGCGTAGCCGCCCTCCATGACAAATAATGTCGGGTGCTTGCGCTTGCCGATGGCATTGCCATAGCGTGTGAAGTCGTCGCTGGTCAGCTTGAAGAAGCTGATGGGGTCTCGTTCAAAGGTGTCAACGCCGAGTGAGACAACCAGTGCGTCGGGGAAGTATTGATCGATCCTGTCCAGCGCATCGGTCAGTGCATCTGACCAGACGCTGTAGCGGGTACCAGGCAGCATGGGGTAGTTGATGTTGTAGCCCTCACCTTCATTCTTGCCGGTTTCATCGGCGTAGCCCAGAAAATAAGGGAAGGCATGACCTGGGTTGCCATGCAAGGATACGAACAGCACATCATTGCGTTCGTAGAAAATGTCCTGTGTGCCATTACCGTGATGAAAGTCGACATCAAGGATAGCTACCTTCGAGGCGCCGGCGTCTCGAAGTTGCTGAGCGGCAATGGCTGCATTGTTCAGAAAACAATAACCGCCATACAAATCGAAGCCAGCGTGATGTCCGGGTGGTCGGCACAGGGCGAAGGCTGAGGTTTCCGAGGTGCCCAGCAGGCGAGCGGCGGTTTGTGCACAGGCGGCACTGCTTTGCACCGCCTGCCAGGTAGTAGCGGTTATTGCGGTTTCGGTGGCACCGGCAAAATAGCCCAGTTTACCGTTGATGTTTTCGGGTTCACGTTGCTGCATGCGACGGTTTGGCACCGCCATGGGCAAGGCTTCACCCTGGTAGCCTTCTGCTTCCCATAGTGACCAGGCCTGAGCCAGAAAACGCAGATAGTCGTCACCGTGGACTTTCTCTACTGTTGCCATGTCCAGTGGTGTGGGCGCTTGTGGGGCGCTGAAACCACTGTTGGCCAATGCCTCGACAATATAGTCCCAGCGTTCTGGACATTCATAGGGGCGCACCAGTTCGCCTCCGGAAAGCTCTGCTTTAGGGAAGTGCAGGACGTGGTCGGTACTGGCAATAGTTTTCATGGAGTAATCAGGCAGTATTCAAATACGCGTGGGAGATGAAATGTAGGGATTGTGAGACTGGCCAGTTTTCTGGTCCATTCGTAATATTGGCATTTTTTATACTGTCGTGCAGAGAAGTTACTTTATGGCACCAAGACGATAGTGGGGCATTGTGGAGGGTTACAGTTTTGAGATTGCCAGATGATCCTCAAAAGCAAAAGCTCCATTTTAGATTTCCGCTCTTTGGTCGATACATTGCCGTGCTGCGCGCCTGGGTCTCATAAACGCTCTTCGTAAAAGGAAATATCTGGCCAAAAGCCACTGCGCAGTTGCAGTGCCATGTTCAGAGCTTGCAGAAACGGGCAAGACATCTCAAGGCACCTCCAATATGGACGACATATACCGGTAATTGAGGCAGATTACGCGTGAGTTTTCCATCCATGTCTGAGTCCGAAAACAAGAAGAGCATCCTCGTTACCGGAGGTGCCGGCTACATTGGTAGTCATGTTGTCAAGTTACTGGGCGAGCGTGGTGAGCGAATCGTCGTGCTGGACAATCTGTCCACGGGCAACGAGGAAGCCGTGCTGTATGGCACTCTTGTCAAAGGCGATACCGGTGACGAAGCACTGGTGCGGCGTATTCTTGAAGAGCATGATGTTGACACAGTCATGCATTTTGCCGCACATACAATCGTGCCCGAAAGTGTTGAGAATCCGTTGAAGTACTATCGTAACAATACGGGCAATACGCTTAATTTGCTGCAGTGTTGTCAGGCGGCAGGTATCGACAAGCTGATCTTCTCTTCCACGGCTGCTACCTATGGGATTCCTGAAGACGATACAAAACCGTGTTCAGAGGAATTGCCAACGGCGCCGATCAATCCTTATGGTATGTCAAAGCTGATGTCCGAGCATATGCTCAAGGATCTTAGCTATGCCACCGATTTACGCCATGTGATCTTGCGCTACTTCAATGTTGCTGGCTCGGATCCAGATGGTCGCATAGGGCAATCAACACACAATGCGACTCTGTTGATCAAAGTGGCTGCAGAAGTTGCGTTGGGTAAGCGCGAAAAGCTGCTTGTATTTGGCACCGATTACGCCACGCCGGATGGTACGGGTATTCGCGATTACATTCATGTATCGGATCTTGCCAGTGCGCATCTGGCAGCGCTTGACTACTTGCGCAAGGGAGGGCAGTCGACTCTGGTTAATTGTGGTTATGGCAAAGGCTTCAGTGTACGGCAGGTTATTGATGCTACCTCCAGGCTTAATGGCGCACCGCTGAATGTAGAAGAACAACCACGACGGGCGGGAGATCCACCGGCATTGATTGCGGCAGTAGAAAAAATTCACAAGACACTGGATTGGCAGCCAAAGTTTGATGATCTGGATGTGATCGTACAGACCTCATTGGACTGGGAGAAGAAGATTCTTGCCAAAACTGCTGAAAAACAAGCAGGAAACACCTGAGTCATGTTGCCGACAACGGATACCGTGACTGCGCCGTATCGCTCAATGCTGCGAGGGCGAAAAATGAAGCGATGCCTGGCGAGTCTGGCGGCGGGGCTGTTCATGGCGATAAGTGCCGGTTGTACTACCTTGACAAGTACTCCGGCTGTCAATGCAGATGCGGCGCAAAGCTGGGCTTTGCTGCCCATGAATAATCTGTCCGAGGCGCCACAGGCAGATAGTCAGGCGCTGACCATGCTGGAGACGCAATTGCGAACAAGGGGTGTGCGACAGGTCGCAGTCTATGCACCGATGCAAAAGGTCAGTCTGCGTACTTTACTTGACCCTGCCAGGCAACTCAACGATGCCATGGAATGGGCCAGAAAAAATGGCTATCGCTATGGCTTTACCGGCACCATCAATGAGTGGAGTTATCGTACAGGTGCCGACAAAGAGCCGGTTGTTGGCTTGAATATGAAGCTTGTAGACATCAGCACCGGTGAGGTTCTCTGGCAGGCCAATGCGGCGCGTACCGGGTGGGGATATGCCAGCCTGCCAGCGTTGGCGGATACGGTTATAGACGATCTGCTTGAAGGCGTGCATTTCGATAACGTCAGCCACTGAGCACGGGTACCAGTCATGAAGCAGATTCCAGGTAGGATATTGGCGCATTTCAGAATGCCCGGCGGGTCGACCCGTACGCGCATTATCGAGCTGGTCGTATTCGCCTGCTTGTTGCCGCTGGGTGGGCTGATGATGTTCGCAGAGGATCCCACTGGATTGCAGGCGGGCTTCCCCTGGGTAATGGCAGGCGCGCTGTTGTTTGCGGCTCGTTATGGCAGCCTTTGGGGCGTTGCTTGTGCAGTGATGACAGGTGTGTTCATTAATTTACCGATGTTCGCAGGCGCTCAGACAGGTACGCAGCTGGTGACTCTGTCGCTGGGTACTCTGGTCATGAGTCTGGTTGTGGGGGATGCGGCCTCAGCCTGGCGCAAACGCAGCAGGCAGTCGGAGGCAGAGAATCAATACTTGCGCCACAGACTTAAGGAATTCAGTACTGATTACCACGTGTTGAAAGTGTCTCATGGTCAGTTGGAAGAGCATATGGCAGGGCAACGCTTGAGTTTGCGTGAGGCACTGCAGCGACTCAAACCTGTGTTGTCTTCAGGAGACGATGGTTTGCAGGCAGGCAGCGAATTGATGGCGGTGTTTTCGCAGTTCTGTTCTATTCAGGTAGCAGGACTGTATGCGATGACCAGTGATAATCGTATTGACCCGAGACCTGTGGCTATTCATGGCGACATGTTTGATCTGCCAGTATTTGATCCGATTCTGCGAACTGCGATCAAAGCGCATGAACTGGTCAGTATCAAGCTGGAATCACTGGATGAAAAACATCACGAAAACAGCTTGCTGGCGGTTGTGCCTCTGGTTGATACAAACGGGCGTATGCATGGTGTGCTGGCTATCAAGGACATGCACTTCATGGCGTTTCAGCAGCAGAATCTGAATATTCTGGCGTTGTTGGGAAACTATGTCGGCGACATGCTGACTCGCTCCAAGGGCACGGCTACCTCTCGTACCGATTGGTTCATGGCCGAGCTGGATATCGCACTCCGATTTGCTCAATCTCATAATACGGAGTCGGTACTGATGTCGTTCAAGTTTGGTACTGAGGCTTCATCCATCGAGGTCGCCAGCTATGTCAGTACTTCGATCCGTAGTCTGGATGCATCCTGGATGACGGTTGCTGAAGATGGGTCGACCGTGCTGTGTCTGCTCATGCCATTGATGAATAGAGAGCAGGGGGATGCCTTTCTGGCGCGTATCGATAATGCCGTCAAGGAGAATTTCAAGGTCTCGTTTGACAGTCTCATCCAGGGCAGGCAGATCAAGTGCATTCAACAACACGATGATCGTTCACTGTGTATGGAGTTTCTGGGCAAGCATATCGGAATGGCGACGCTTGAGGCCGAGATGACACCTTCGAAAAACGCTAGTGACCTTCAGGGGAAACACTCTGATGTTGCCTAGAGCGAGTTGGCGGGCGGGACTCTTGTTATCGGCACTGGGGCAAGCCCTGCTGCTGGTTGATCTGGTGTCGGCTCGTCAGTGGATGCCATCCAATCTGTCATGGCTGATGCTGCATATGCTGCTGAGTCTGTCTGCCACGTTCTGTGTCGGCAAACTACTGCGAACGACAACGCAGGCGCGCAGTTTTCATGCATTGCTGTTTGCCATCATTCTGCTGATGCCGGTAGTCGGCGCTGTGGGTGGTGCTGCCGCCTTCTATCTGGGTGAGCGTTATTCACGGCTACGAAAACGAGAGCCGGACTATTGGAATATTACCCGTCGCGCCGAGCTGCCTTTTACCACTCCTGTCGGGCGCAAGGCAACGACCGTTGATGGTCGTGGTTTTGAAGAGCATCTGATGTACTCGGATAATGAGGAGGATCTTTACCGCAAGGTGCTTTCGGCGGGGAGCATTCAGGCTTCCTTGTCGGTCTCCACATTCAAGCAGGCCATGCGACACAAGGATGAGCGCATTCGCCTTACAGCCTACAAGATGCTGGATCGTAAGGTCAGTGAGCTGAATCGACAGATCCAGCAACTCGAAGCACAGGTTGCCGAGGCTGAAGGGCGAGAAATGTCCAATGCCTGGTTGCAGATTGCAAGCAACTACTGGGAGCTGTTGACGCTGGAGAAAGGTGAGCCGATTGCCCGTCAGCAATTGCTGGACAAAGCCGGCAAGGCTGCCATTCAGGCTGTTGCCGCATTGCCCATTAATCGTAATGCGCATTTTGTGTTGGGCAGAGTCTCATTGCTACAAGGTGACACCCGGCGTGCCAACATTGCATTCAAACGTGCGCGGGCATTGGGCATGCCAGCTGACAAGGTAACGCCCTATCTGGCAGAGACAGCTTTCATGCTTCATGACTTCAAGCAAGTGCGTGTACTTCTGCAGCAACTTGACCCGGCTATCAGAGCCTATCCACCGTTGTCTCATGTGGCGGAGTACTGGGCATGAATAGCTCGCCACATTATCACCCCGAAGCGCGGGCGGATGTCTGCCTGTTGCTGGAAGGCACATTCCCTTATGTACGTGGCGGTGTATCTACCTGGGTGAAGCAGATGATTGAGGGCATGCCTCATTTGAGCTTCTCCATCATCTACCTGGGAGCCGAGGCCGCTTCTCAGGGAGAGCCTGCCTATGAGTTGCCGGATAATGTCGTGCATCTGGAAACGCACTGGTTACTGGAATCTGCCATACCGGAGCCAGTGGATAGCGGGGTGATTTCCAGGGTTCGAGGTTGGGCAAGAAAATCAGGTGACAAGTTACGTAGTCGTCAACGCTTTATCGACAACAATGTCCTGCACTCGCAGCTGCGAGCGGCAGCCTCAGCTCCTCGAGGTCACACCTTGCGCAGTAACGTGGCTGCGCGTTTTACCGAGCTGCTGGTAGGGCCGGATGCGATTACAGAAGAGGAATTGCAGCAGGATAAAGATGCCTGGGAGACCATTCGAGAGAAGTACAACGATGCGCCGCCGGGTCTGGATTTCAATCATTTTTTCTGGTCTGTCAGAAGTATGCACGGGCCTTTGTTCACTTTGGCAAAGATTGTCAGTGATGCTCCAGAGGCGGCACTGTATCACTCAGTGTCTACCGGCTATGCAGGCTTTCTTGGGGCCATGTTGAAGAATGCCACCGGTAAGCCGTTCATTATTTCAGAGCATGGTATCTATACAAAGGAGAGAGAGCTTGACCTGGCGCAGGTGGAGTGGATACCGCAGGAGCTGGATCCGTTCAAGGTGGGTCTGAATGACAATATGAGTTATCTGCGTAGCGTATGGATCAGATTCTTCGCATCTCTGGGGCGCATGTCCTACGGGGCTGCAGATCAGGTTTTTACGCTATATGACGGTAACCGTCAGCGTCAGTTGCTGGATGGGGCGGATGATGTTCGCCTGTCAATTATTCCCAATGGTGTGAACGTGCAGCGATTCAGAACGGTGAGACGCTCCGAGCAGGCTGAAGTGCCGCCTGTACTGGCACTGATTGGTCGGGTGGTGCCCATCAAGGATATCAAGAACTTCATCAGAGCCATGCGCATCATTCGCTCGCGTATGCCAGAGGCGGAAGGCTGGTTGTTCGGTCCGGAGGATGAAGACGAGGACTACACCCGTGAATGCAAGATGTTGGTGGAGAGCCTGGGGCTGTCCCATGTCGTCAAGTTTCAGGGTTTTGGCAAACCCGATGAAATTTTCCCGCAGGTCGGTCTATCCATATTGACGTCGGTCTCGGAAGGTCAGCCACTGGTTGTGCTGGAAGGCTTTGCTGCCGGTATTCCCGCTGTGACGACTGATGTGGGTAGTTGCAGCGAGCTGATCTACGGCGTTGATGAGGAGGATCGCAAGCTGGGCGTGGCTGGAGCGGTGGTTCCCATCGCAGACCCGGCAGCGTTTGCCGACGCTGCCATTGCTCTGCTGTCCGATCGTGAAGCGTGGCTGCAGGCCAGTCGATCGGCCATTGCCCGAGTTGAATGCTACTACGATGAAGTGGACATGATTTCGCGCTATCAGACGGTCTATGAAAACCAGATCAACGGATCGCAGGGTGATCCGGTGGTTTCCAAACCCCCAAAGGCGGCTTGAATCATGGCAGGAATCGGCTTCGAACTACGCAAGTATCTGAATGATGATTCGTTTACAGGCACACTGAAAGCCTACGGCTTTGCCGGCCTGATCAGTGCCGGACCGTGGGTGCTGTCTATTGTCGGTGTCATGCTGATCGGAATTGTGGCTTTGACGCAACCGGTCATTGGTGAAGGTGGAGGTGCCGGTGTCAAACAGTTCACCACTTCGGTCACCTGGGTCATGGGGGCGTCGCTGGTATTGACTGGTTTGTTGCAGCTTGTCTTTACCCGCTTCGTTGCCGATCGCCTGTACGAGTTGCAGGACGACATTATCAATGCCAATCTGTTTGGCGCCATGGCGCTGACAACTCTGGTCAGCGGTGGTGCAGGGCTGGTGCTCGGATTTACGCTGTTTACTCAATCTTTTGCCTATGAGTTTCTGATGCTGGCCAATTTTGTCACGCTCAGTAATATATGGATTGTCGTTATTTTTGTCGCCGGACTCAAACGATTCAAACTGATTCTCTATGCATTCGGTGTGGGCTATGGCTCAACCATTATTCTGTCGATACTGCTGCTGCCCTTCGGTCTGATTGGATTGTTGGCAGGTTTGCTGATGGGGCATGCCATTTTGCTGCTGATGATGGTAGGCGTGGTGCTACCGGAATATCCAGTGATATTCAAAGTGCGTTTTGATTTTTTGCAGCGACAGCTTATTTTTCCCAGCCTGATTGCCATCGGCTTTTTCTACAATCTGGGAATCTGGGTGGACAAGCTATTGTTCTGGCTCAATCCAGGGACTTCAGAAGCCATGATCGGGCCACTGCGCACATCCCTGATCTACGATCTTCCCATCTTTCTGGCCTACCTCAGCATCATTCCGGGTATGGCGGTTTTTCTGCTGCGCATCGAAACAGATTTTGCTGAGGCCTACGAAGGATTCTTTGATGCCGTCAGAGGCAATGCGACGTTGCAGGAAATCGAGATGCTGGGCAATCATATGGTCAGCGCAGTGCGCGAAGGACTGTTTCAGATTGTTCGTGTGCAGGGTGCAACCATTCTGGTGTTGTATCTGCTGGGGCCGACCATCATCAACTGGCTGGGTATCTCAGAGCAATACGTGCATCTGTATTACATAGACCTGGTAGGTGTAGGCGCCCAGGTTTTGATGCTGGCTGTGCTTAACGTGCTTTTCTATCTGGACAAGTTGCGTGATGCCTTGATACTGACGGCAACCTTGCTGGTCTCCAATGCGGTTCTGACCTGGATAACATTACAGCTCGGGCCCCAGTACTATGGATACGGATTTGGCTTGTCCATGACAGTGACCGCTTTTATTGGAATCATTTTACTTTCACGGGAAATGGATAACATCGAGTTCAAGACATTCATGCGTTCGCGACCTTCACTGGAGGCTGCATCGTGATGCGCTTGAATCGCGGCTTAGTGCACCGTTTGCTGATAATCGGTATCTTGCTGTTTGTCAGCGGGTGTCAGAGTTTATCTCATACTCAAGAGTCCTCATTCTCTTTGAATGACTCCTGGCAGCTTTCAGCGCTGCAAAATCGTAGTAACAGCGTCACTGCTGCTGAATCTGCTGATGCGATTCTGGCGATGCATTTGCGCAAGCGCGGTGTTGATTTTGCTCAGCTGTCGTCAGATACCGGCTATGTGGTGGAAGGGGCGGTGTCTCGTTGGCACTATGCCGGTGGTACCAGTGCCAGGCCTGTGGCTCAGCTCCAGCTGGATGTTCGTGATGCGTTGACGGGGGATGTGGTCTGGTCAGATTCCGCCTCTGATACGGGTCGACGAGGTCAGAGTCTCACCGCCTTGGCAGACGAGCTGATACAGACGCTGGTTGAGGGTATTCCCTTGAATGCCGGCAAGGCTGCATCTGCCTTGCCTGTGGGGATGGTCGCGGAAGCCTCTTCTGCGAAGGCCAGTGATGTTCCTTTGATTGGCGGTATGGCGCTTAAAGTTCAGGCCTCCTCGCTTAATACCAAGGGCATGGCAAACGGGGAACCGTTGGAAGGTCGCAGCGTCGCTTTCTACTATGGTGCGCAACCACCGGTGGACATACTGTCGCAGTATGATCGCCTTGTTCTCGAGCCTGATAATATCAAGCCTGCCGATCTACGTGCCATGAGTGCACGCGGGGCACGTGCCTACGCCTATCTGAGTGTGGGTGAGGTGGGGCCGACACGTGCTTATGCCCGTGATATGGAGCCTGCCTGGATACTGGGCAAGAACCCGGCTTGGGACAGCAATGTGCTTGATCTGGCGAACCCCTCTCTGCGGAAATTTCTGGTCAAGCGCGCCGGACAGTTGCAGTCAGATGGTTATGGTGGATTGTTTCTGGATACGATGGATAGCTTCAATCTGATTGCAGATACAGACGCTGAACGAGAGCGTCAGCAAGCAGGTCTGGTGAGTCTGATTGCAGAGTTTGCAAAAAATTTTCCAGAAATGAAAATCATCACGAATAGGGGCTTTGAAGTGATGGACGATATAGCCGCTCATATTGAAGCGGTGGCCGCTGAGTCGTTGTATGCCAGCTGGAATAATGCAACACAGCAGTACACCAGCGTGCCACCGGGTGATCGTGAGTGGTTGCTGTCGAAACTGAATCATGCGCGTGATGATCTGGATCTGGATGTCATTGCTATTGACTATCTGCCACCAGCACAGCGTGACAAGGCACGCACGGTTGCTGCACGTATTGCCGAACACGGGTTTATTCCCTGGGTGGCTAATCCGGAGCTGGACTATATCGGCATTGGTGCGTTGGAAGTGCTGCCGCGCAAAGTGCTGATGATCTTTGATAGCACCAAGGATGGGCCGCTGGAAGAGAGCCCGGTGCACAAGTTCGTCGCCACGCCAGTGGAGTACATGGGGTATGTCCCTGAATATCTGGATGTGGGGCGAGAGCCCTGGCCGGCAGGTGAGCTGAAGGGGCGCTATGCGGGGATTGTCACGTGGGCAAGTCGTCAGTTCAAGGATCTGGCAGCCAGGCCATGGTTACAGAAGCAACTGGATGACAAGGTACCCATGGCTTTCATGGTGATGCCACCGGTGCCGATGGACAGCCGCATGAGTGAGTCGCTGGGCATCAGTGTCGTTCAGGGGCTGGATGTGGATAGCGCACAGCTGGCCTACCGTGATGAATTCATTGCACCGGAGCGCAGCATGGGGCAGCGGATTGACTCGTTTGGGTTGATGTCCGAAAGTATTGCTGCCAGCAATACCACTCATATGAGTTATGCAGACAAGAACGGCAAACGTGCCGATATCGTCGTCACCGGTGAATTTGGTGGCTTTGCCTGGCAGCCGGGTTTGGTTGAGGATGGTCTGGACTATGAAACCTACTGGGTGGTGGATCCGTTCAAATTCCTGCGCGCGGCGCTGAAGCTTCCCAATGCTCCCATGCCGGATGTCACCACTGAAAGTGGCAAACGCTTGTGGATGGCACATATCGATGGTGATGCCTTGCCATCGTGGGCCGAGTTGCCCGGTGGTCGCCTGGGTGCCGAGATGATCTACCGCGATATCCTGACAAAGTATCCATTGCCGCATACGGTCTCGGTAGTCGAGGGCGAGATGACTGAGTTTGATGCCTACGATGATCGTCGCCAGAGGATGTTCGATATCGCACGCAAGACCTTCAGGCTGGATCATGTTGAGCTGGCATCCCATACCTATAGCCATCCTTTCAAGTGGGCCAAACTGAGCGAATACCGTAAATCCGGTAAATACAACCTGCCGATAGAAGGTTATGAATATACGTCGGAACGCGATATCGGTGGCTCGATTGATTTCATTAATCGCGAGCTGGCACCGCCCGGGAAAAAGCTTGAAGTCATGCTGTGGAGCGGCGATGCCTTGCCCTTGGCCAGTGATCTGGAGGTGTTGGAAAAACGCGATGTGCCTAATCTGAATGGAGGGCTGACCTATATCACCAACGCCCGCAATACGATGACGCTGGTCAGTCCGATGGCGCGCCCTGTGGGTAAATACCTGCAAGTTTATGCGCCAATCATGAATGAGAATATGTATACCAATGATTGGTTGGGACCATTCGATGGATTTAAACGAGCGATTGAAACATTCACTCTGACGGAGACTCCGCGACGATTGAAACCGTTGAATATCTATTATCACTTCTATTCAGGTACCAAAATTGCGGCTATCAAAGCATTGGAAGCGGTTTATGACTGGTCCACTGCTCAGGATATCTATCCTATCCATGTCAGTGACTATTCGCGCAAGGTGCCGGATTTTCGTAATGCAGGGGTGGCTCGCTATCTGGATGGACGCTGGAAGCTCAGTGGTCTGGGTGAGGTGCGTTCCATCCGCATGTTGGGCAAGGGAATGTGGCCTGAGCTTCAGGGAAGTGCAGGGCTTGCCGGAGCACGACAACTGCACGATGGTGTCTATGTTCATACCAATGGTGCGAGCCAGGTCAGTTTTTCTCTGAGTGACAAGCCGCCAAAGGCTGTGCATCTGGTATCCAGTAATGGACGTGTACTGCGTTGGGATGAGCGCGGTGAGGCTCTGACACTGCGAATAAGTGCCGAAATGCCGGTGGTGGTCGAGCTGGGTGGAGGCATCAGTCGTAGCTGCGCTCTGCGAGTAGGCAAGCAATCAATTAGCGGACAGGCATCATCGAATAATACGGTGGTTTTCTCGTTTACAACAAGGGATACAGGTGATGCAATCCTCAACTGCCCAGCGTGAACGATTAGTCAGTCCGCTGAGTCTGGCTTTGATGGCAGGCTTGTTCGGACTGGCTTTCTTCGTACTCAAGCCAGATACAGTGCCGGGGCTGGATGTCTTTGGCAAGGCCGATGGCGTAGCCGGCAACGGTACGGATATCGATGAACTGACGCTGGCCTATTTACGAGCCCAGAGTGAATCTGGAAGAGTGAGCGAGAGCGAAATGCTCAGTGTGGTTGCACGACTGGTCAAGGTAGGGCGGTTGCAAGAGGCGCAAGAACTGCTGGCGCAGAATCCAAAGATTGACGTTGGCGAAGTGCTACGATTTGAAATTGATCTTGCCAGTGCTGCCGCCGATTCACCTGTCAGTCTTTCTACGGCCTTGAACAAGCTGATTGAGTCGCCGTACCTGCATCAGACAACGCTGCTCAACAGGGGTGTTCTGCTAAGCAAGACTTTGCAGCAACCGCGCTTGAGCGCAAGTCTTTATGCGCTGTGGGCGGCTCAGACGGAACTCAGTGCTACGGGTGTGTCACGGTATATGGAGTGTTCACGCTATTTGAATGGTCTGGGTGAACGCACATTGGCGCTTGCTTGCCTGCAGCAGGCAAAAAAGATCGCTCAGAAGGGCGGTGATACTGTGCGGGTCAATCTGGCAATGCTGCCTTTGATTGATGCGGGCAGTGCACAGCAGAACAAGTTGACCGATGAGTTGCTCGACTTGGATGATCTGAGTACAACGCAAATTGAAAACGCAGCTCAGGTCTTGTTGCAGAATGGACGACCGGATGTCTCCTATCGTCTGTATGCCAGGCTTGCCATCAAGGAGCCTGACAAGGTCGCCGAATGGCTACCGCTGGCAGCCCGGTGGGCGCAGGCGGCAGGCAAACCTGCTGATGCAGCTGTCTTTCTTGATGCGCTGGCTAATGAGACAGGACTGGGTAAACCGGCCCCTGAAGAACGGCAGCGTTTACAGAAAGAAGTGGAGTCACTGTTGCTGGCGGCAGGGCGTACAAAGGATGTATATGCTCGCACGCAAGCACGTCTGCGAAAACTGCCGCAGGACGAAGCGGCTTTGCGAGAGGGTGTGATCATTGCCCGGCAATTAGGAGAATATTCGCAAGCTCTGTATTGGAATACACAGGTATTGTCGTTCAGCCCGAAGGATATGGAAGCGATGCGCTTGCAGCGCGAGCTGGCTCAGGCTGCCAGCAAGCTGCCATTAGCCTTGAGTTGGGCTGAGAAAGTGGTTCAGCAGCAGACCGCTTCGTTGGATGATCGGGAAAAGCTTGCGCGCATCAGTGAGTGGAGTGGCAAGCCGGATGAGGCATTGGAGCATTGGCAGTGGTTAGCGCAACCCGCCAGCAAGAAGACGCTGGATAATCGCATTAGAGCACTGCGTGAAGTGGTGCGCCTGGCCGAGTTGACCCTGCGTCCGGCTCAGGCTGCTAAAGCGTTGCGAGAAATCACGTTGTACGAAGAGCCGGGAAATGACGATATTGTCCGACTGGTTTCCTTATATGAGCTGGATGGCCGGCCCGAGGCTGCCTCGGTTGCGCTACAGGATATCATCGCGTTGTATGGCCCTCAGCCCTTTGTGCTGCGTACGTTGGCCTCAAATGAATTTCATCATAGTCGCTATGAGCAGAGTCTGGCTAGCTGGGAACTCTTTGCAGATAGTTTTGGCAGTAATACCGAATCTACGCTGGCACGTATGGAGCTGCTCTGGCAACTGGATCGCAAGGATGAAGCTGCCAATGTGGCCGAGTTGCTCAAAGGGCGTTCGCAGTTGTCCGGCGCGAATGATTATCAGCTTCGCCTGATGGCAGAAATTGGCTGGCAATATCGCAAGCCCTGGTTGACCATGTTGGTGAAGCCACGACTGAATGCGCTGAATGAAGTTGGCCAACGATCCTATTATGGTCGTCGTTCGGTTGAACTGTTGCAAGAACAGGGCGAAGACAAAGAAGCCTTGATTGAAGCAATGCAACTGTGGGGCAGCACTGGCAATGATGACTTTGCATTCATGGCCATGCAGTTGGCTGTCAAACTGGATGACAGGTCGGCGCAGGCGCGCTTCAGTCCTGAGCAGGAAGGTACAAAGTCGTTACAGGAGAGTGCATTCTATTGGGCGCAAGTGGGCGCCGATCGATTGCGAGAAGGTGACCAGCAAGGGGCAACAGAGGCTTATGAGCGAGCATTGAGGCTGGATGAAGCGCATGTGGAATCCATCTCCGGGCTGATCTGGATGGCCATTGGTGATCAGGATGATTCGCGCACCCATTTTCTGCTCAATAAATATCAGGGCATGGCGGCAGAAACACCGGCTCTGTGGCAGGCCATGGCTCTGGGATATCTGCAGATGGGAGCTGCTGCTTCAAGCTTGCCGTGGTTTGATCGGATGCTGGATCAGATCAGTGCCGACTATGGCATGCTGCTGACCTACGCCGATGCACTGGAATATGCAGGGCGTAGTGCCAGTGCTTTCAAGGTTCGTCAATATACGCTGCAACAACTCAGACCGCTGCTGGTCGAGGGCTCAGTGAATGAACAGGCCTTGCTGCTACGACAGTACAGTCGCTTGTCAGTTCGCTATGCAGGAGTCGAGTCCAATGAACAGTTGTTCAACCATCTGCTGAAAACCGATGCGCAAGAATCGCCTTCGGGGCAGGATGATCTATGGCGTCAGGACATGGCCATTTCCTGGTTGATGTCAACGCAACAGTTTGAACATGCAAGGCTGATCATGGCGCAGATACACCATCGCCGTTTGCAGGCACCTGCCTGGCAGCAAGTTGCTCTGGCATTGAAAGATGATGACGAGGCTGCGCTGAGCAGTCTGGTACAGGCGAAAGGGCCATTGTCCGTGGGTAATCATATTCTCGCCTTGCGTCAGTTGGGTAATGATCGGGATGCTTATGCCTTGGTGCAGAAAGTCATGAGCCCGGGTGCACCACTGGCAGGTTCAAATCTTGATGATCTACAGCTGGCCCAGGAGCAGTACGTGTCACTGCGTGATGCGCGACCAGGTTTTGTTGCCGCTTTTGCAGGCCTGCGCAATTCGGGCAAGCTTAATATACGAGAAACCGGTGTTCGTATCAGGCACACATTCTCCGATAGCAATCTGGGGATGTCTCTGGATCTGACCAAGCGTCAACTGGATTCAGATCGGTATGACATTGAAGAGCGGGACGAGCTGTCTGATGTTGCTCTGTCCCTGTTTTTTGGAACTGCGCGACAGGGCGGGCGTTTGACGACCGGATATCTGGACGCCGAGGATGGAGATCTGTTTTATGGCAGTGCCAGTTATGCCAGGCGCCTGGCCAACAAACGCAGCAGGATTTCTACTGAGCTTGCCTATAACGAGGAGGTCAGCTTGTCGCCAGAGCTTCTGATCGGGGCCAGGCAGCATCGATTCACGATTGGCTACGATGCGGACATCGGGCATCTGGAATTTATCCGGGTGCAGGCAGATGCAACCGAGATCAATACACGGGTTGAGCAGAACAAGGTAGCACGTGGGTTAGGCGGTAGCGTGGAACTGGGTGTGCGTGGCAGTTTTGGTAGTAATGCCTGGTCCACCAGTGTCAGAGCGGCTCATGCTGAGCGAGATCGTGAGCAGCGCTTGCCGGCAGAGCTGCGTTTTTCGCGAGGCAGTACCATGGATGATGTGTTAGCGGCGCAGGCACAAAGCGTGTCGATTGGCGCCTCTTTGTCACGTGGTGGAATCAATGCAGACTTTCCGCAGGTGAGTTCTCCTCGCTATTATCTGAGTGCCAACCTGGGCCACAACTGGCCAGATCGGGTTATCGGATTTCAGATGGGGGCCGGAGCAGGAATTCGAGTGCTGGGAGGCGATGAGCTGAGTTTCTCGGTATCGCATGATACTCAGCCTACGGTCACTAATTCTGGTGATGCGACAGCTGTGGGTATCAGCTATCGCTATCACTTTCAGTAAGGGTATTCAGTAAATGCTCTCAGTCAGGGCATTCACTGCAATAGCATTCAGAATGCGCGGAACGTGACTAGTGTTTCGGTATCCCGGATGCCTTCGACCTTATGGATATTTTCATTGACGAAATGACCGACATCGACTTCGTCTTCAAGGTACAGCTTGACCAGCAAGTCGAATGAGCCAGCTGTCGAGTGAATTTCGGAAGCAATTTCGAGTTCGGCAAGCTGGTTGGCGACGGTATAGGATTCGCCAAGTTGACATTTGATTCGAACAAAGTAGGCGCGCATAGGTGATCGGCTCTGGCGTTTAGGGGAGAAGGTGGGTTAGTAATTGCTACGAGTACGACGCACCGCATCGGCCCATCCGGCCGTAACGCGTTTACGCAGCTCATCGTCCATGGTCGGGGTGAACTCATGTTCCTGCTGCCAGTTGGCCGTTAGCTCATCCAGCGAACCATACATACCTGTTTGCAAGCCTGCCAGATAGGCAGCACCCAGCGCCGTGGTCTCGGTTTGTCTGGGTCGTTCAATGGCGATGTCCAGCACGTTGGCCAGGTATTGAGTCAGCCAGTCATTCTTGACCATGCCGCCATCAACTCGTACCGTATTAATACTGGCGCCATCCTTGCGCATGGCATTCAACAGGTCCATGGTCTGATAACAGACGGCTTCGAGTGCGGCTCGGGTCACGACCGCAGGTCCGGAATCACGTGTCAGTCCGAACAGGGCACCACGCGCCTCGGCATCCCAGTGAGGCGCACCCAGTCCGGTAAATGCCGGTACCAGGTAGACACCCTGATTGTCCTCCAGGCTCATCGCCATGCTCTGGGTTTCCTCGGCCGACTGGATGATGCCGAGTCCATCGCGCAGCCACTGCACAGCCGCTCCAGCAACGAAAATGGAGCCTTCAATGGCGTAGGTTGTTACCCCATCGAGACGGTAGGCAATGGTTGTCAGCAATCTGTGCGTGGAGGGGATGGCTTCGGTGCCGGTGTTGAGCATCATGAAGCAACCCGTGCCGTACGTGCTCTTGACCATGCCGGGCTGAAAGCAGACTTGCCCGATCGAGGCTGCGTGCTGGTCACCAGCCACGCCGGCAACAGGCAGTTCTTCACCGAGCACCGATTTGTCTGTGGTGCAGAAGTTGGCTGCTGAATCATGCACTTCTGGCAACAAAGAGCGCGGTACATCAAGCAGTGCACAAAGCTCGTCATCCCAGCTATTTGTATGGATATTGAACAGTAGCGTGCGGCCCGCATTGGTTGCATCTGTGGCATGCACGCGACCATTGGTCAGACGCCACATCAGAAAACTGTCGATGGTGCCAAAGGCCAGCTCGCCCTTGTCGGCCCGCGCCCTTGCGCCCTCAACGTTGTCCAGAATCCAGGCAATCTTGGTACCCGAGAAATACGGATCCAGTAACAGGCCGGTTTTGCTGGCTACCTTGTCGGAATGGCCTTGTTGCTGCAGGTCCCGGCAACGCTCAGCGGTGCGCCTGTCTTGCCAGACAATGGCATTGTAGATGGGCTTGCCCGTATGACGATCCCAGATCAGTGTGGTTTCACGCTGATTGGTGATGCCGATGGTTGCCACTTTGCGATTGGCCGCGCGAGCTGTTGCCAGGGCCTCCTGGCAGACCGTAAGGGTCGTTTTCCAGATTTCCTCCGGATCGTGCTCAACCCAGCCGGATTGCGGGTAGAACTGCGTAAATTCACGCTGGGCAACGGCGAAGGTGCTGCTGTTCTTTTCAAACAGCATGGCCCGCGAGCTGGTGGTTCCCTGGTCGATGCTCAAAAGCAGAGGCGTGGTCATGGTAACTCCCGGTTGTTATGTCACGCATTGTACGGGTGCGCGACTGGTGACGATGCCGCGCATCCGGCTGGAAAGAGAAAAATAATCAGAACGTGCGGCAAAGTTTCGTTTAAGGTTTCGTTTTGCGTTCATCTGATCAAAACGAAACCCAAAATGTCTGAAAATCGTCGCCAGTCTATTCTCGATATTGCCCGGCAAGTAGGTCTGGTAACGGTAGACGAATTGCTCACGCGCTTCAATGTGACTCCGCAAACGATCAGGAAAGATCTTAATCGCTTGTGCGATGAACGTCTGCTGACGCGCACACATGGGGGCGCCAGGTTGGCATCCAGCGTCGAAAACATGAGTTACGAAGCCCGTCGTATGCTGGCTAGTGATCAGAAGCAGGCCATCGGACGAGCCGTCGCAGCCATCATCCCGGACAACGCTTCGCTGTTCGTCAATATAGGCACGACCACCGAGGCGGTGGCTCAGGCATTGTTGCAGCACCGCCATTTGCTGGTGATTACCAACAACATCAATGTGGCTTCTGCAATGCGTCCCTACTCGGATAACAAGGTAATTATTGCTTCGGGAGAAGTTCGTTCCAGTGATGGTGGGGTGATAGGCGAGTCTGCGGTGGACTTCATCAAGCAGTTCAAAGTGGACTTCGCGGTGATCGGGGCCTCGGCGATTGATTCGGACGGCGCCCTGCTCGATTACGACTATCGTGAGGTCAAGGTATCGCAGGCCATCCTGTCAAACGCTCGTCATGTCATTCTGGTTGCAGATAGTACAAAGCATGAGCGCTCGGCACCGATTCGCATCGGGCATATATCGCAGGCCCATTCGTTCGTCACCGATCACTGCCCGGATGCAGCCTTCAGGGCGCTGCTGAGCAGTTTCGATGTACGCACGATCGAAACCGATCTGGAGCCGACAAGCGGTTCGCACACACCTGGCGGTCGCCGCGGAACGTCGGGTTTCGATTGACTTTCGATTTGTAGAGCATTAGTGTCGTTACGGAACGGAGGACGTGACGAATCCTCATCGTTTCCAATCCATCGCCCTCATGAAATAAACATGCTCGAACTTGATAGAGTCAGCAAGCAAGTAGGCGCCAGCCTCCACATCACCGACGTCAGTCTGGTACTGGAGAAGGGGTCGCTGAACGTGCTTCTGGGACCCACCTTGTCGGGCAAAACCAGCCTCATGAGACTGATGGCCGGGCTCGATCGGCCGACCTCAGGTCGAGTGCTCGTCGATGGCAAATCGGTAACGGGCTTGTCGGTTCGCAAGCGTAACGTGGCGATGGTCTATCAGCAATTCATCAACTACCCGGCCATGACCGTGTACGAGAACATTGCCTCCCCGTTACGTCTGCAGGGTGCGAGCAAAGAGGTCATAGAAACCAAGGTGCGTGAAGCGGCCGAGTTGCTGAAACTGACCGAATTTCTTGATCGTACGCCGTTGAATCTTTCCGGTGGGCAGCAACAGAGGACAGCGCTGGCGCGCGCTCTGGTCAAGGGCGCTGATCTGGTGTTGCTGGATGAGCCGCTTGCCAACCTGGATTACAAGTTACGCGAAGAGCTGCGGGTGGAATTGCCCAGATTGTTTGCAGAAACCGGTGCTGTGCTTGTCTATGCAACCACCGAGCCTCATGAGGCACTGTTGCTAGGCGGCAAGACCGTCACTTTGCATGAAGGTACGGTTACCCAGTTTGGAACCACCATCGATGTCTACAACCGGCCCGTGGATCTGCAGACGGCTCAGACGTTCTCGGATCCGCCATTGAACACGATCGGTGTGAGTGCTCGAGATGGCAAGCTGTATTCGGGTGAGCATGCACTGGGTGACACGGCTGCACAAAGCTCTGCAGCGGCTCTGACGGATGGCAGTTATACGCTGGCGTTTCGTCCGCATCACATTTCGTTGAGCCAGTCGCAGCATCACACCGTGCCCGTCAATGCCATTGTCGGAACCAGTGAAATCACCGGTTCTGAAACCTATATCCATGTCAGTGTCGAGATGGGCGGCGAGAAAGTTCATTGGGTTGTGCTGACACATGGGGTACACCGGGTCAGCAAGGGTGATGCGCTCACGGTATATCTGGATCCGTCACGTTATTACCTCTTTGCCGGCAGCGATGGTTCGCTCAGCCGAGCGCCGTCACTCACCACCAGGGCTGCGTAGCAAGGAGATCCCATGGCACAGATTACTCTCGACAAACTGGCACATTCCTACCTTGCCAATCCTAAAAGCGACGCGGATTTTGCGCTCAAACAGATTGACTATGTCTGGGAGGATGGCGGCGCTTATGCGTTGCTCGGTCCATCAGGTTGTGGCAAGACGACGTTGCTCAATATCATTTCA
The DNA here is from genome assembly GCF_002215215.1 of Granulosicoccus antarcticus IMCC3135. Classification (NCBI taxonomy): domain Bacteria; kingdom Pseudomonadati; phylum Pseudomonadota; class Gammaproteobacteria; order Chromatiales; family Granulosicoccaceae; genus Granulosicoccus; species Granulosicoccus antarcticus. The sequence goes on from NZ_CP018632.1 coordinate 482,733, forward strand.
GGACTGCTGATTCCGTCCAGTGGTCACGTTCGTTTTGATACCACGGACGTCACAGAGCTCAGCCCAGAGGCGCGCAATATCGCCCAGGTATTTCAGTTTCCAGTCATTTACGACACGATGACTGTTGAAGAGAATCTGGCATTTCCGCTGGTAAATCGTGGTGTCGACAAGAGCGAGATAGGCAAGCGCGTCAAGGATATGCTGGAAACGCTGGAGCTGAGCGACAAGGCCAAGCGTCGTGCGCAGGGACTCACCGCCGATGAAAAGCAGAAGATATCACTGGGGCGGGGTCTGGTTCGCTACGACGTCAACGCCATCCTGTTTGATGAGCCGCTGACAGTTATCGATCCGCACATGAAGTGGCAGTTGCGTACCAAGCTGAAAGAGCTGCATGAACAGTTCAATCACACCATGATCTATGTGACTCACGATCAGACTGAAGCGCTGACCTTCGCCGATAAGGTTGTCGTCATGTATGAAGGCGAAGTGGTGCAGATTGGTACGCCTGAAGAGTTGTTCGATGAGCCTGCGCATACCTTCGTCGGCTACTTCATCGGTTCACCGGGCATGAATATCATGCCAGGCCAAGTGCAAGGTAATAGTGTGCGGGTGGCTGATCACAGCTTTACTCTGAATCGTGAATACCCGGCTTTGTCCGGCGTCACCGAGATCGGCATTCGACCGGAGTTTATTCGCATTGTCGATCGAGCCAATGCAGGTGCTGATGGCATAACCATGCAGGTCAATGCGGTAGAAAACATTGGCCGGCATCAGATCGTGCGAGGTCTGGTCAATGGCGTCACCATCGATGCGGTGGTCGAGGAGGGTGTTGCGATACCCACTGATGCCTATGCCGTATTCGATACCAACCGTATGAACGTGTACCAGGATTCACATCTTGTGCGAGCAAAGATCTGATGGATAACAAACCTTTCAACAACAAGGCCTGGTTTTTTGTACTGCCAGTCTTCATTCTGGTCGCTATCAGCGCGATCATTCCCTTGATGACGGTGGTGAACTATTCCTTTCAGGACACCTTTGGCAGTAACAAGTTTTTCTGGGTTGGAACCGAGTGGTATACAGAGGTACTCAACTCCAGCCGCTTCCATGATGCACTGATCAGGAATCTGATTTTCTCTGGCATCATTCTGGCCATCGAGATACCGCTGGGTATCGCCATTGCGCTGTCAATGCCACGCAAAGGCATCTGGGTGCCGGTCTGTCTGATTCTCATGGCCTTGCCATTACTGATTCCCTGGAATGTGGTGGGCACGATCTGGCAAGTGTTCGGGCGTGCCGATATCGGCTTGATGGGGCGTGCGCTTGCGGAGCTTGGCGTCGACTATAACTATGCAACCAACTGGCTGGACGCCTGGGTCACCATCATCATCATGGATGTCTGGCACTGGACCAGTCTGGTGGTACTGCTTTGTTACTCCGGATTGGTGGCCATCCCTGAAGCCTACTATCAGGCCGCTCGTATCGATGGTGCGTCCAAGTGGAAGGTGTTTCGTTATATACAACTGCCCAAGATGCAGCGCGTCTTGCTGATTGCCGTTTTGCTGCGATTCATGGACAGCTTCATGATCTACACAGAACCCTTCGTTCTGACTGGTGGTGGTCCGGGCAACTCGACGACCTTCCTGTCTATCGATCTGGTGAAGATGGCCATTGGCCAGTTTGACCTGGGACCGGCCGCGGCGATGTCCATCATCTATTTTCTCATCATCCTCCTGATGTCGTGGGTGTTCTACACGCTGATGAGCAACTTCGGCGTGGATGCGCCACAAAAGGAGGTGGACTGATATGTCCGGTTCATCCATGAACAGTATTTCCCTTGAGAATGTACGGGCGCCGATCAAGCCGGGTGGCAGTAGCCGTAACCGCTGGATTGTGCCCACGCTCTATATCTTCTTCCTGTTGCTGCCGATCTACTGGCTGGTCAACATGAGTTTCAAGACCAATCAGGAAATCCTGACTGTGTTCACGCTCTGGCCGCAAAATCCGACCCTGAGCAACTACATGGTGATCTTCAATGATCCGTCCTGGTACAAGGGCTATATCAACTCCATGACCTACGTCGGCATGAACATGGTCATCTCGGTGAGCGTGGCTTTGCCTGCAGCGTATGCATTCAGTCGTTATCGCTTTCTGGGCGACAAGCATATGTTCTTCTGGTTGCTGACCAACCGTATGGCGCCGCCTGCCGTTTTTGCTCTACCGTTCTTTCAGTTGTATTCAGCGTTCGGATTGTTCGATACACACTTTGCCGTGGCCCTGGCTCACTGCCTGTTCAACGTACCGTTGGCGGTCTGGATACTGGAAGGCTTCATGTCCGGTGTGCCGCGTGAGATCGATGAAACTGCTTATATTGATGGCTATTCGTTTCCACGATTCTTCGTCAAGATCTTCATGCCACTGATTGCATCGGGTATTGGCGTTGCCGCCTTCTTCTGTTTCATGTTCTCGTGGGTGGAGTTGCTACTGGCACGAACTCTGACGGCAACCGAAGCCAAACCGATTACCGCCATCATGACGCGGACGGTCTCGGCATCGGGGCTGGACTGGGGAGTGCTGGCAGCCGCCGGTGTGCTGACCATCATTCCTGGTGCCCTGGTTATCTATTTTGTGCGTAACTACATCGCGAAGGGTTTCGCGTTGGGACGGGTCTGATCATGAGTACAACCGAGTCAAACAGCGAGCCGGCACGCGCATCCGCCGCATTGCGTGGCATGGGAATGTTCGTGTTTCTGATCTTGCTGGTGGCGGGCGCAGCCGCTCTGTGGTTTCAGAGCGAGAACGGCCCCAACCTGGCCTGGATGGCCTGGACCAATCCGACAGCCATCTTCTTCATTACCATTCTTTGTCTGTTGCTGGGCATGTGTATCTGGGAAGCATTCAGTCCCGGTGGCGGTCCACGTATGGGCATACTGCGTTTTGAAACCACTCGTGGTGACCGATTGTTTGTGTCACTACTGGGTAGCGGATTCATCCATCTTGCCTGGCTCGGTTTTGTGGGGCCAGAGTTGTGGAAAGCATTGGTGATATCAGTCGTCTACGCCTTGTTGGTGTTCCGGCTGGTATGACCATCGTTAGTAGTAAATTGTCAGCAGTAAATTGTTAGTAGCATTACGCATCACCAATCCATAAGGAGGAGAACAATGCGTCAATTCAGGCAGGCCGGAACTGCATTAGCAGTGGCCATGTTCCTGGGAAGCACCCATGTCGCGCAAGCGGATATGGCGGCTGCCGAGGAATTTCTTACAGGTGAAATAGGCGATCTGTCCACGCTTAGCGCGGATGAGCAGAACGCTGAAATGCAGTGGTTTATCGACGCTGCCAAGCCCTTTGCGGGCATGGATATCAAGGTGGTCTCAGAAACCATCGCTACCCATGAGTATGAGTCAAAAGTTCTGGCACCGGCGTTCGCTGCCATCACGGGAATCAATGTCACTCACGATCTGATCGGCGAAGGCGATGTGGTTGAAAAACTGCAGACTCAGATGCAATCAGGTGAGAATATCTATGATGCCTACATCAACGATTCGGATCTGATCGGAACTCACTGGCGCTATCAGCAGGCCCGTAATCTGACAGATTGGATGGCAGGTGAAGGTGCTGATGTGACATCACCGACGCTGGATATCGATGATTTCATCGGCAAGGACTTCACCACAGGTCCTGACGGCAAGTTATATCAACTTCCCGACCAGCAGTTCGCCAACTTGTACTGGTTCCGTTATGACTGGTTCAACGACGAACAGAACAAGGCCGACTTCGAAGAGAAGTACGGCTACGCACTCGGGGTGCCAGTTAACTGGTCTGCCTACGAGGATATTGCCGAATTCTTTACCGGTCGCGAGATCGATGGCCAGAAAGTCTATGGTCATATGGATTACGGCAAGAAGGATCCGTCTCTGGGCTGGCGCTTTACTGATGCGTGGTTGTCCATGGCCGGGAACGGAGACAAGGGCGAGCCTAACGGTCTGCCAGTTGACGAATGGGGTATTCGCGTCAACGAGAACAGTCAGCCAGTGGGTTCTTGTGTGGCTCGAGGTGGAGACACCAACGGTCCTGCAGCAGTCTATTCAATCAACAAGTACATCGAGTGGCTGAACAAGTACGCACCACCTGAAGCGGCTGGCATGGTATTCGGTGAAGCCGGACCCGTACCTGCTCAAGGTGCTGTTGCCCAGCAGATGTTCTGGTATACCGCTTTTACCGCTGATATGGTCAAAGAGGGAATTCCGGTTGTTGATGATGAAGGCAATCCGAAGTGGCGTATGGCTCCCAGCCCGCATGGCGCGTATTGGGAAGAAGGCCAGAAGCTGGGTTATCAGGATGCCGGATCATGGACTCTCATGAAATCCACACCGGTTGATCGTGCCAAGGCGGCCTGGTTGTACGCACAGTTCGTAACTTCCAAGACCGTAGACGTCAAGAAGTCACACGTGGGTCTGACCTTCATTCGTGAAAGTACGATTCAGGATGCAAGCTTTACCGAACGTGCGCCTAAATTGGGCGGACTGGTTGAGTTCTATCGTTCACCGGCTCGAACTCAGTGGTCACCTACCGGCACCAACGTTCCTGATTATCCCAAGCTTGCGCAGTTGTGGTGGCAGAACATCGGTGATGCTTCTTCGGGTGCTAAAACACCTCAGGAAGCCATGGATGCACTGTGTGCAGCTCAGGAAAAAGTCATGGCACGTCTCGAAAGAGCTGGCGTCCAGGGCGATATCGGTCCCAAGCTGAACGAAGAACAGGACCCCGAGTACTGGTTCAGCCAGCCGGGTGCTCCAAAGGCGAAGCTTGAGAACGAGAAGCCTGAGCCTGAGACTATCGACTATGACGAGCTGGTCAAAAGCTGGACTGAGTAATAGTAGATTTTTGAAGCTTGAAGTTTGATCCGGACCGGGCACTGGCGGAGTGATCTGTTAGTGCCCGGTTCGAGTATTCAGATAGTCGTTCTGTTTTTAATCGCTGTTTGAAGTTGTTGTTTGAAGTGCTTGATTGAGATAGTCAGTCAATGTTGGAACCTGAGCTCGCCGGATGGCTCTTATTTGAATGTAGGCAATGCGGGGGCATTGATGAGTATTTTTGATCTGGTCGTTATTGGTGGTGGCGTTAATGGCGCAGGCATCGCAAGAGATGCAGCAGGACGTGGTCTCAAGGTCTTGTTGTGCGAGAAGGATGACTTTGCCCAGCACACCTCATCGTCTAGTAGCAAGCTCATCCATGGTGGCCTTCGATACCTGGAATACTATGACTTCAAGCTTGTCAGGCATGCCCTGAATGAGCGTGAGGTTCTATTAAGAGCGGCACCGCATATCATCTGGCCGCTGCGTTTCATACTTCCACACCACAAGGCCCTGCGTCCGCGCTGGCTGATTCGTATTGGTCTGTTCTTGTATGACAACCTGGGTGGTCGCAAGCTTTTGCCGGCCTCCAACAGTGTCGATCTGACAACACATCTGTCAGGTGCCGCACTGAAAAAAGAATTCAAAAGTGGCTTCGAATACTCTGACTGCTGGGTTCAGGATGCACGCCTGGTGGTACTCAATGTCATGGATGCGCAAGCTCGTGGCTGTGATGTTCGTGTGCGATGCGAATGTACCGACATCATTCGTGATGAGGGGCAGTGGCAGGTCAAGCTGCAGGATCATCTGACCGGCAAGAGTGACACGGTTACGGCCCGCGCTATTGTCAATGCTTCCGGACCATGGGTGGAGAAGACTCTGGATCTGGACGAGGAGCATGAATCACGCTATGGCGTGAGACTGGTCAAGGGCAGTCACGTAGTGGTACCCAAACTGTTTGATCATCCCTATACCTATATTTTCCAGAATGCCGATAACCGCATTCTGTTTGCCATTCCCTATGAAAATGATTTCACCTTGCTGGGCACCACCGATGTAGAGATCGAAGGCGAGCCGGGCACTGAAGTCATCGAGCAAGACGAAATTGACTATATCTGTCGTAATGCCAGTGAGTACTTTGATACGCCGGTCAGTCCTGAACAGGTTGTCTGGACCTACACGGGTGTGCGACCACTGTATGACGATGCGTCCGAGAATGCATCCAAGGTGACGCGTGACTACAAGCTGGACCTGGATACGCGTACCGGTGCGCCGCTGTTGTCAGTCTATGGTGGCAAGATCACCACATTCCGCAAGCTGGCAGAAGAGACGGTCGACATGCTGAAGTCCCCGTTGGGATTCAACGAAGGTGCCTGGACGGCCAGTGAGTCATTGCCTGGTGGTGATATTCCTGACGCGGATTTTGCCGGCTTTCTGGCCCAGTGCCAGGATAAATATGCCTGGATGGATGATGTTGTATTGTTGGATTATGCTCGTAACTATGGCACGTGCATCAGTGTGCTGGTGGGCAAGGCTGGCAATATGCAGCAGCTGGGACATCACTTTGGTGGGCCACTCTATCAGGCTGAAGTGGAGTACCTGATCGCTCATGAGTATGCCCGATCGGCAGCCGACATCCTGTGGCGACGCAGCAAGAAAGGACTGCATACGCCCAAGGGAACTGAAGAGATCTTGCAGCAATGGATCGATCAGCATTATGACTTTGCTACAACTATCGACCAGCTTGCTACAGTGAGCTGAATCGTCAGATAGACTTGGCGCTTGTTCATCTGTCATTACCTCAAAGGATAATAAATACGATGCGATATCTGCATACCATGGTGCGCGTACAGGACATCGACGCTAGCCTGCACTTCTATTGCGAACTGTTGGGGATGAAGGAAACGCGTCGCATAGAAAACGAGAAAGGTCGGTTTACCCTGGTTTTTCTGGCGGCCGACGCTGACGAGGAAGGTTCTGTGGAGACCCAGGCACCGCTACTTGAGCTGACCTATAACTGGCCGGCTGAAGGCGAGAGTGTTGAGAACTACGAGGGCGGCAGAAATTTTGGTCACCTGGCTTACAGGGTCGATGATATCTATGCCCTTTGCAAAAAGCTGCAGGATGGCGGTGTGACCATCAATCGTCCCCCACGTGATGGTCATATGGCTTTTGTTCGATCACCCGATGGTATTTCCCTGGAGTTGCTGCAAGAAGGTGATGCCTTGCCACCAGCAGAGCCTTGGCTCAGCATGGAAAATACCGGAAGCTGGTAGGCCCTGTCGATCTGGATGCAGCTCGTCAGAGTTGCATCAGGGTTGCTTTGAAGCTGGCTTAAGTACGCCTGGGAGTTGTTTCAGGCGTCTCAGCGTGAGACTCGGTCAGTTTGAACTGATCAACCATCTGTTGCATGTTGGTGGCAACTTCACTCAGGCGCATGAGTTCCTGTTTCACAACATTTACTGATTCCTGCGTATTGCGGGTGCCACTGACAAGCTCTGCCAACTGATCGGACATGCCGCTGGAGTTGTTGGCAACAGAGCCTATTGATCGACTGATGTCCTGGGTGGTGGAAGTCTGTTGTGTCATGGCCGATGCGGTGCCCAGCTGCAACTGGTTTATCTGTTGCACGATGGTGTCGATGGCCCGAATGCCGATAGCGGCGCTCTCACTGTCCAGCTGAATGGTATGAATCTGAACACTGATATCCTCGGTCGCCTTGGCCGTCTCCTTGGCCAGCTCCTTGACCTCGTTGGCTACCACCGCAAAGCCTTTACCTGCATCGCCGGCGCGAGCCGCTTCGATCGTGGCATTCAATGCCAGCAGATTTGTCTGCTCTGCAATGGAATTGATGACTTTGATCATATTGCCGATCGTATGACTGGAGCGCGATAACTGCGCAACATTGGAATCTGCAGATTGGGTCAGTGTTACCGCTTCACTCGCCACGGTATTCGAGCGTTGTGTGTTTTTTGCAATCTCATTGATGCTGGCATTCAGCTCTTTGGCAGCGCTGGCAATGGTGTCGACGTGGTCTGAAATCGAGGTGGCACCCGAGGAGACATTGCAGGCTTTGTCAGAGGCCGATAACGCCTCGCTTTCCAGTCTGATATTGACATCGATGACTTTGCTGGTGCTGGTGCTCAGTACCAGAGCATTGGATTTTATACGCGCAATCATGGCGGTGAGCTGCAGCACCGTCGCTTCGGCATCGCGTTGCAGCTGTCCGAAATCACCCTTGAGTTCGGTGCCGTTCGGGATAGTCATGTTGTGACTGAAATCGCCATCAGCCATGCGATTGAACAATTGACCGGCACTTGAGATGACGGTGCCACAGATTTCCAGCATGTCGTTGATACCATCGTAAACGGGAACCAGAAACGTCGGTTTGCCTGTGCCATCAACCCGTTTTGACAAATCACCCACCAACGCTGCCTGTACAACAGCGTGTACATCGTTGCTCAATGCAGACTCGATAGCCGCCTTTTCAGTTCGATCATAAAGCTCGATGACGGTTCCCAGAGGTTCTCCTTGCTCGTCATAAACCGGGTTGAGTGAGAGTCTGACGATGCGATTGCCCAGGGTGCGCTCTGATGTTCTCGATTGGAGTAGGCCATCCGGTGCTACCGCCTGGCTCGGACAGTTCGGGCAGAGGGATTTGATTGGCAAGCCGATCAGGGATGACATGTTGAAGTCGGGTAAGTCGCATGCCAGTTGTTCTTCATACTCTGCGAAATAATTGTATCCAGAGGTATTGCAGTAGACGATCTTGTCCTTGGTATTGGCGAACAGCACGACGCTGGAGATGCTGTCCAGTGCCTGTTTCATCCGGCCATTATGGATAAGTAGTCGACGCTCCTGCGATATACGCAGCTGCAGGTTCTTTTGCATGATGGCCAGGGTCTTGAGCAGCGTGCCAGTCTCATCACCAGAATGAATATCGATCTTGTTGTCAAAGCGATCGTCGGCGATGGCTGCGGCAACCCGGTTGGCTTCACGCAGGGTGCGCAGTATTTCGTATCCCACCTTGAAGGTGAAGAAAACGCCGATCATGACGACCCCCAGAACACTGCCAAGCATAATGCTACGTCTGGTTTTGTCCTGAGATATCCTGGTTTGCAGCGTTGTTTGTAATTGGCTGTTGACCGAACTCTGCAATTTGTATCCCAGTGCGGCTGTCCTGTCCATCTCATCAAAGCTTGCCTGCATGAGAGCTGAATCACTATCAATCAAGGCCAGTTCTGCGTTCTTGAGAGCTGCTGTTGCGGTGGTCAGAAAATTTTGCGTCGACGAGCTCAGAAGTGCATCAAGTGATGGGTTGTATCGGGTGGCAGCATTGATCGCGTTATCAACTTTTTCAAGCATGGCCTCCAGTATTTGCAAGTTGATATGAAGCAGTTGTTGTCTGGATCCGGCTTGTGCCCAATTTTGCTCTGTGTCGGGCGTTGCACTAGCGATACTGCGATATTCATAAAGTCGCGTCAGCAGTGGTGGTAGCTGGATCTGGGTTGCATCCACCAGATAGTAGCTGTCCAGATCGGGGTCTAGAATCAGGTTGGAATTGTCGCTAACTCTGCGCGAATGCTGTTCAAGGGCATGCAGAACCTCATGGTGGACAAGCTCGCGCGCCGAGAGTGCTGTATCGAAGGGTAAGCGCAGAAATTCTTCCACGGATTCGCGCAGGGTGGTGTAGGTCGAATTCAGCTCCGGCAGTGAGTCTAGTTGCTTGTGAACAGCCTCTATGTCGGCCATCTTCTTGCGGATATTGTCCTGACTGCGCTGCAGTTTTCCTGATTGCCTGGTGGCATCTTCGAGCAGGGCAAGGTGGTGCAAGCCCATCAGTTTCTCCAGCTGGTTCAACGGCTGGAGATACTGCGCACCGGCTACTTCCATTTCAGCCAAATAGATGGATCGAGTCAGTACGTTGCCTAGTAGTACAGTTGCAACCGCAGTCGGCACACACAGCAGGGCCATGATCAACACGAACTTGCATCGTAATTTCAGGTATTTCATGGCTCTCAGGTCAGATGAATCACGACGTGCGATACCTGTGCTTATCGGCACGGCTCTACGAAACCGTTCCGTAGACGGTGATGGCTGACGATTGCAGGGTTTCATTTGTAACACTGCCGAGTGCCGGCTCAAAATGACAGGCTGTGCGATTAATTAGCCAATTTGATTACATCGTTGGCGTATGAGCTATAGAATCATGGCGTTAAGTACACCAAAGTCTGGCGAGTCGGGACAATTTGGTCCCAGCCCGTCCTCAGGAGACTGATTGACATGAAAGCTAGCAAGGCGGAGACGCCTGCGGTTCTGATCGAACTCGACATCGTTGAGCGCAATCTGCAGCGAGCCCAACAAATGGCCGATGGCATCAGTCTATCTCTGCGGCCGCACATCAAGACTCACAAGCTGCCGCGCTTTGCGCAGCGGCAGATCGAGCTGGGTGCCCGAGGCATTACCTGTCAGAAGCTGGGTGAGGCCGAAGTGATGGCTGACGCCGGTCTGGATGACATTTTTGTGTCCTACAACATTCTGGGAGCCAGCAAGCTGAAGCGTCTCAAGGCTTTGCATGATCGAATTCAGATTGCAGTGGCCGCTGACAACAACACCGTTATCGATGGTTATAGCGCCGCTTTCACGGACAGCAATCACAAGCTCTCGGTGCTGGTTGAAATTGACACTGGTGGTGGACGTTGTGGCGTGCAGAGTGCGAAAAAGGCTGTCAAGCTGGCCAAGCGGATCAAAGCCAGCGAAGGTCTTTCATTTGGCGGCATCATGACCTATCCCCCGCGCGGTGAGATAAGCGATGTCAATGCCAGTCTGTCACGTGCCAAAGCGGCATTGCTGGATGCGGGGCTCAAGGTCAAGTGCGTCTCCAACGGCGGCACTCCCGACCTGAGATTTGCGGGCGATGTCACATTGGCCACCGAACATCGCTGCGGTACCTATATCTACAATGATCGCATGCAAGTCTCTTACGGGCATTGCGAAATCTCCGATTGTGCCCTGAGCGTTCTGGCTACGGTGATCAGCTGCCCGGCTGAAGGCCGTGCGGTTATCGATGCGGGTACCAAGGCACTGGCGGCCGACTTCTGTGACGCCCCGGGCTACGGTCATGTGCTGGAGTATCCGGACGCTCTGGTGCAAAAGCTGTATGAAGAGCACGGTGTGCTGGATTTTTCCGCGTGCGAGTCGATGCCCGAAGTGGGCGACAAGATCCGGATCATTCCCAATCATGTCTGCGTGGTCAGCAATCTGTTCGACTCTGTGCACCTGGTGCGTAACGGTCTGATCGAAGAGACCGTCGCTGTGGCCGCACGCGGCTGCCTTGTCTGACTGACTGGCAGCCGGGTACGTCAAGGAGAGGCAACGCAGGCGGGGAGGCACACTGCGGCTCGCTGAACATGAAAATATCTTCCGGTTGGACTACTAGTGGCCGGGGGTATTCTTCTCGACCCAGCGAGTTTCGCCATTGAGCAGGGTCTCTTTCTTCCAGAAGGTGGCCCGGCTTTTCAGGGCTTCCATCAGAAAGCGGCAGGCATCGAAGGCCGCCGCCCGATGAGCTGAGCAGACGGCCGTCAGTACGATTGGCTGACCGGGCAGAATGTCGCCAACACGGTGCACGATCAGGGCGTCAATGATGTCCCACTGTTGGCGGGCATCCTGGACGACTTCTTCGAGCTGTTTTTCTGTCATGCCAGGGTAGTGCTCCAGCGTCATGGCGCAGACCTGGTCGCCTTCATTGTGATTGCGCATGGTGCCTGTAAAACTTGCGGTGGCACCCACACTGCCCACCGGTAGCGTGGCTTCGAATCTGGCCAGCTCGACGCCAGGGTCGAAGGGTTCGCTATGTAGTTGAACGCCCATCAGCCGCCCGTTACCGGTGGGAAGAAGGCTACCTCATCACCATCACTGACCGGGGCGTGAAGTTCGCGATGCTCCAGATTGACAGAGCACAGTACGTGCGCCGGTATGAGTGCATTGGCCGTGGCCCGCTGCCAGACATCCTCGATAGTCGCCACCCCATCAGCATCGACTTGACTGTCAGCTGCTGGTAATTGCTCGCGCAGGCTGGCAAAGAATTTAACCTTGATGGCCATGGATGGGTCCGATAAAAGATATTCTGGCAACTATAACCTAACCGAGAAATTGCAATGTCACAAGACCAGACCGAGGCCCCGAAGAGCGCTGCTGGGGAAGCCCACAGTGGGCTGACTCATTTCAATGCCGCCGGTGAGGCGCATATGGTGGATGTAGGCGATAAGGCCGTCACTCACCGGGTTGCCGTGGCGGGTGGCAAGATCTCAATGCTGCCAGCCACCTTCGAAATGGTCTGTGCCGGCACTCACAAGAAGGGTGATGTGCTGGGCATTGCCAGGGTGGCAGGCATCATGGCTGCCAAGCGCACCAGCGATCTGATTCCTTTGTGCCATCCGATCGGTTTGACGCGTGTTGATGTTGAATTTCGGCCAGATGCGGCCGATAACAGCGTGCATTGCGAGGTGCGGGCTGAAACCCGTTCCCAGACTGGTGTGGAAATGGAAGCCTTGATAGGCCTGCAGGTGGCTCTGGCCACCATCTACGACATGTGCAAGGCTGTGGATCGTGGCATGCAGATGGATGCAATAAGATTGCTGGAAAAAAGCGGTGGCAAATCCGGGAACTATCACGCCACCTGATGAGTCTTTTGTCTGCGTCGGAAATCCGGCGCAGATTCGTCCGAATCAGCCGAGCTTTTGCGTGCTACACGACGGCTATTTGACGATTTGACGTAACTTCACATATCGACCCTACATGATCGCAAGTGCAGGCTGTTCTACCGGTACCATAGAGAAGTGAGAATCTGAGCTGAGCTTGGGTTCTGGTGGGATGACGTTCGCCATTCGCGGGCACAGATAACAGATTTGAGTCGGAACAAGACTCAGGCAAGAGGCGTTGACATGAAACTCCTGAAATGGCTGCTTGGAACGGTTGCCGTACTGGTACTGATCATCGGTGTGGGCATTGCTGCGCTGGTGTATCTGGTTGACTGGAACGATTTCAAGGATACGATTCAAAACCAGGTCAAGAAGCAGACCGGTCGCGATCTGCAGATCACTGGTGATCTGAGTCCTTCTGTTTTTCCCTGGGCTGGCATATCCATTGGGGAAATCTCACTGGCCAATGCGACCGGCTATGGCGATACACCGTTTGCCAGTATCGACAGCGCTGATGTCAAGGTCAAGCTGCTGCCGCTGATCAAGCGTGAAATCAATGTGCGCACCGTGCAGCTCAAGGGGCTGCAACTGGATCTGCAACAGGCCAGCGATGGCAGCACCAACTGGGACGACCTGCTGACCAGCGCCACCACCACGACCACCAAGGTTGATGAGAACAACACCGATACTCAGGTAACCAAGGAAGTTGAAGGCAGCAGTGCAACCATTGCCGCATTGTCCGTGGGTGGCATTGAGATTCTGGACGCCAATGTGAGCTGGAAAGATGCTGCGACCGGTACAGATGCGCTGTTGTCGGGCTTCAACCTCACTACCGGGGCGATCGAGCTGGAAAAGCCGTTTGCTCTGAACGTCGATTTTTCGATTGCCAGCCAGAGCATGGATCTGAATGCTGATATAAGCGGTGCCGGTGAACTGATGATCGATCTGGATAGTCAGGTCTATTCGGTCAAAGGTCTTACTCTGACAACCGATGCCAAAGGCGGTGCATTGCCCGCAGGGCAATTGGTTGCAACCTTGGGTGCGGATGTCACCGCCCAGTTGGCTGAAGACACCGTCGATGTATCCTCACTGAGCTTGTCCACTCTGGGTATAGAGCTTGGTGGTGCAATGACGGTGACCAATCTGGAGACCGATCCCGCCATCAGCGGTCAGTTCTCCAGTAATGAGTTCAGCCCCAGAGAGCTGTTTGAAAAGCTGGGTATCGAGGCTCCTGTCACCGCCGATGAGTCGGTGCTGAGCAAGGCAAGTCTCGAACTGGCCCTGGCTGCAACACCTGCCAGTGCGGCATTGACGGATCTGAAAATCACACTGGATGATACGCACTTTACCGGTGAGGCCAGCGTGCCGTCACTGGCGGGTGAAATACCACCAATACGCTTTGATTTTGCCGTGGACTCCATCGATCTGGATCGCTACTTGCCGCCTGTCAGTGAGGCAGGTGACGAGGGCGATACGCCCGCACCTGAAAGTGGTGTGGCAACCACCGGTGATGAGGTGATCGAGCTGCCTGCCGAGATGATGCGACAGTTGGACATTGATGGAACTTTTCGCGTCGGTGATGTGAAGATCAGCAATCTGACCACACGCGACATCGTGATTCCCGTGAAGGCCGCTGGTGGCAAGCTGGCCCTGCAGGATATGCAGGCGCAATTGTACGAAGGCAAATTTGACGGTACTGCAAGCATTGATGTGACAGGTAATACTCCAAAATTTGGTGTGACCATGGATCTGGCTGGTATCAAGGCTGAGCCACTACTGGCTGATCTGCTGCAAAAGGATTCTTTCCTGAGTGGCGGAGGCGAGGTGTCAGCGAACATCACTACCGCTGGCAATACCGTCAACAGCATCACGGCGGGCCTGAATGGTCAGTTCGCAACGGCCTTTACCGATGGTTCAATCAACGGTATCAATATCGGTTACCAGATTCGGCGTGCCAAGGCTCTGCTGAGCGGCAAGTCGTTGCCAGAGGAAGAGGCAGGCAGTGTCAAGACAGACTTCTCCTCACTGGCGGTCGGTGGCACCTTTACTGATGGGGTCATGAATTCTGATGATCTTGATATGCGTTCACCGCTACTGCGTCTGAGTGGCACCGGCCAGGTAGATCTGCCTGGGGAAAACGTGGACTACACCATGACCACACTGATTTCGGGTACTACTCAGGGGCAAGGTGGTGCGGACCTGGAGTCACTCAAGGGTGTCAAGCTCGATATTCCGATTCGAGGTACTTTTGATGAGTTGTCAGCCAATTTTGCCGGCGTTATCTTCTCTGGCATGAAAGACAACATCACGGGGAACCTGAAGAATCAGGCGAAGGCTTTGGCTGACGAGAAAGCGGCCGAGCTGAAAGCGCAAGCTGATGAATTGAAAAAGGCCAATGAGGCCGAACTCAAGGAGAAAGAAGCGGAGCTCAAGAAACAGGCCGAGGAAGCTGCCGACAAGGCGGTGGATCAAGCCAAGGACAAACTCAAGGGGCTGTTCAAGTAGATACCGAATTTGCAAGTCGGGTACTGAGCTGGTTTGATGAGTTCGGGCGCAAGCATCTGCCGTGGCAGCAGGACAAGACACCTTATCGAGTGTGGGTGTCCGAGATCATGCTGCAGCAAACGCAGGTGGCTACGGTCATTCCGTACTATGAGAAATTCATGGCACGGTTTCCGACCCTGCAGGCATTAAGCGAGGCCCCCGAGGATGATGTGCTCGCTCACTGGTCTGGTCTGGGATATTACGCCCGGGCCAGGAATCTGCATAAATGTGCCCAGATAGCTCAGCGTGAGCATGATGGAGAATTGCCGCAGGAGCTGGACGCTCTGGTGGCAATGCCCGGTATTGGACGTTCCACTGCCGGCGCCATACTCAGCCTGGCGCTGGACCAGCCGCATCCGATTCTGGATGGCAATGTGAAGCGTGTATTGGCACGTCACCAGGCGGTTGAAGGCTGGCCGGGCAAGAGCGATGTGCTCAAACAGCTCTGGATGCTGTCCGAAGAGCTGACACCGCTGCAGCGTACAGCTAGCTTTAATCAGGCGATGATGGATCTGGGGGCTACAGTCTGTACTCGCAGTCGGCCCGCTTGTATCCGTTGCCCGCTGGCCAGTGATTGTCAGGGGTTGGCTGGCGGCGAGCCGACCCGTTTTCCGGGTAGCAAGCCAAAAAAGGTGACGCCCGTCAAACAAACAGTGATGCTTGCCCTATCGCTGAGTACCGACGATGCTCATCCTCAGGCCGGTGGTACCTTATTGGAGCGCAGGCCTTCATCGGGTATCTGGGGCGGATTGTGGAGTCTGCCTGAGATTGACACTCTGGAGCAGCTGGATGAATGGTTGCATGCTGCCGGATTGATCGCTACAGAATCCCCTGCCAGCGTTGCCAGATTGCGGCATACCTTCAGTCATTATCATCTTGATATCGACGTGCAGGCCCTTGCGGTTAAGGTAAACGATGGCCATGTTATGGAGCACAGAGAGCGTGTCTGGTATAACAGTGGGCCATTACCGGGAGGCGTTGCTGCCCCGGTGTCCAGAATCCTGAATAATCTAGTTGGAGAATTACTTTGACAACTCGCATGGTGCAATGCGTCAAGCTGAACAAGGAGGCTCCTGGCCTCGAACGTCCTACCTACCCGGGGGATCTTGGCAAGCGTATCTATCTCAACATATCCGCTGAAGCCTGGCAGTCATGGGTATCTCATCAAACCATGCTGATCAATGAATATCGCCTGACACCGGTAGACCCCAAGGCACGCAAGTTTCTGGAAGAGGAAATGGATAAATTCCTGTTCAGTGACAACGCTGCCATGCCTGATGGGTATGTTCCTCCCGAGTAGTGTCAGTCGTCGGTCTGTTGGAGGTAACGTTACATAGCCAACGCTTCGTATTCGCTGAATAACGCTGGAATGGACTATCATCGATAATTGACAGTTTTTCAGGATGGTAGTTTTGGCACATCCCTCGGTTAGAAGTGAGGCAGATCGACTGGAATCACTCCGGAGTCTGAACGTTCTTGATAGCGAGCCGGAGGCTGAGTTTGATGCGCTGGTACGGATCGCTGCAAAGATCTGCAACGCTCCTATCAGCTTGATTTCCCTGGTTGATGAAACCAGGCACAGGTTCAAGGCCAATGTCGGCTTGCCGCATATTACAGAGACGCCTCGCAGCCTGGCATTCTGTCATTACGCTATTCAGCAGCAGGGCATACTCGAAATAGGCGATTGTCTGCTGGATAAGCGTGTCGCCGCTAACCCTCTGGTTACCGGTGAGCCTGGCTTGAGATTTTATGCTGGGGCTCCGTTGTGTCTAAGCGACGGGGCCCGAGTGGGCAGTTTGTGTGTCCTGGACAAAAAGCCTGGCATGCTCACAGAAGATCAGCGTGAGATGCTGATGCACCTGGCAAGAGTGGCATCAATTGCCCTGGAGTCACGTCGAGCCGTAAAAGAGCTGATGGTCAGTGAGTCCCGTTTTCGTTGTCTGAGTATTGACTCTTCGCAGCTTTTACAGCAAACAAGCGAGTTGGCGAAGGTGGGTGGATGGGAGCTGGATCTGGCCAGCAACAAGTTGACCTGGTCAGAACAAACATGTCGCATTCACGGACTGCCAGCGGACTACGAACCGCAAATAGATACCGCTATCGAATTCTTCGCTTTAAAGTCGCGCGAAAAAATCAGGTTGGCAATTGAGCGCCTGATGCACGATGGCACGCCCTACGATATGGAATTGCAACTGCTCAGAGCTGATGGCCGCTGTATCTGGGTGCGAGTCTTGGGAGATGCCGTCAAAGTCGATGGCAAGACGGTTCGTCTGCGCGGCGTCATTCAGGATATTGATGAGCACACTCGCCAGCGAGTTGCACTGCAGAATGCGCACGAGAGAATTACGCTGGCAACTGATAGTGGCGAGATCGGTATCTGGGAATGGGGTATCAGGGATAACCGCCTGGAGTGGTCACCTCAGGTATTCAGACTGCACGGTATCGAGCCGGCAACTGAATCCCCGGGCGCTGAGGGCTGGATGGAGCTGGTACACCCGGACGACAAAGTCCGTGTGATGGATACACTGCTTCAAACTCTGGACGGCACTGGAAATTTGGTGTGCGATTTTCGCATCGTCTGGAAAGATGGCAGCGTACGTCATCTTCGTAGTACCGCTCACGTCAAACGTAATTCCGTCGGTCGAGCTGTGGCTCTGCTCGGCGTTAACTTTGATGTAACGGATATGCGGCGTCTTAGTAGTGAGCTGGCCCAGCAACAGGAGTTGCTACAAGTCACTCTGCAGTCGATTGATGAAGCCGTTATCACTGTAGATACCCAGGGCCAAATTGTCTGGCTGAACCCGGCGGCTGAATCGCTGACAGGCTGGGCATGTCATGACGCGCTGGGAAAGTCGCAGGAACTTATCTACAAAATCGTTCATGAAAAAACCGGCCTGATGCAGGAAAGCTCGGTTAGCGCGTGCTTGCGTGAGGGTCGGCGAGTCAGCCGGAAACATGATCTTGTATTGCGGGCTCGCGGTGCACGGGAATACGGGGTCGAGGACTCGGCATCGCCTATACTCGACGCACAGGGACAACTATTGGGCGTGGTACTGGCGGTTCGTGATGTCAGTGAACAGCGGCGCTTGTCGCAGTTGATGACACATCGGGCCACCGTTGATGAACTGACGCAGACATTCAATCGATCAGAGTTCGAGGTGCGTCTGTCTGCGCTGATCGACGAGGTGCAAGAGAGGCCGGGCGAACATGCCTTGATGTTCATCGATCTGGATCAGTTCAAGCTGGTCAATGATACTTGTGGTCATCCGGTCGGCGACTTGTTGTTGCGGCAGATAGCGGGCATTTTGCGCCAATCGATACGACATGGGGACACTCTGGCGCGGTTGGGCGGTGATGAGTTCGGGATCATCTTGCGAAGCTGTGATGCTCAGCGTGCAGGTCGTATCGCTCAGGAGATTTGCGACAGCATGCACAGATCCCGTTTCTCGCATGATTCGCACCGGTTCCGCATTGGGGCCAGCATCGGCCTTGTGCCGCTGGATGATCGCTGGGGCTCAATGGCCGCCATCATGCAGGCAGCTGACACATCGTGTTATGCGGCCAAGGAGGCGGGTCGTAATCGAGTGCACATCTGGTTTGATACCGATCATGCCATGCGTGCCCGACGGGGTGACGCGCAATGGGCAGAAAGGCTTGAGCAGTCTCTGGATGAGAGCCGCTTTGAGTTGTACGCGCAGCGACTGGTAACAATGGGTAGTCGTGTGGCAGGTTTGAATGCCGAGGTGTTGATTCGTCTGCGTGATGATCAGGGCAACATCATACTGCCAGGCGCTTTTCTACCCGCAGCCGAGCGCTTTCATCTGGCGACCCGGGTTGATCGATGGGTGTTGCAGAAAGCTATTGAGGCTCTGGTCGAGTTGCCAGATTTGTCCGGTATCGAACTGCTGTGGGTCAACCTGTCAGGTCAGTCAGTCGGGGATCGTGAGTTCCAGCGGGATGCCATTCAGATGCTGGACAGGGCGGGGAGCGATATTCGGCAACGAATCTGCCTGGAAATTACTGAAACAGCGGCAGTCACCAATATAGCGGATGCGGCCGTTTTTATCGAGAAGCTCAGAACCCTGAACGTACGTACCGCACTGGATGATTTTGGTGCAGGAGTCTCATCGTTTGGCTATTTGAAAAGCCTGCCTGTGGATACTCTGAAGCTGGATGGGCAATTCATTAGTAACATCATCAACGATCCATTGGCGGCTGCCGCTGTGCGGTGTTTTGTGGACGTGGCAGAAGTGGTCGGCTTGACGACGGTTGCCGAGCATGTTGAAAATGCCGAGGTACTGGCACGAGTCCAATCGCTGGGAGTGGACTATGTGCAGGGATTCCTGTTGCATGAGCCAGAGCCGATTGGTCAGGTACTTGAGTGTGCAACAATTTCCAGCTATGCCTCCCATGGCTGATGGCATTATGGTCTGTCTTATCATGAGGCTGAAATAACAGTAACCTGTTGTTCCTACGGCACTCGTCTGGCGATGATAGTATTTTTGTTATTCGTCCTCAGGCTTGTTTTCATGTCATCGATGTCAGTGAATGAAAACGCTCGAATGGCTGCCGTTCTGGGCCTTGATCTTCTAGACACCGAACCGGATGCCGAGTTCGACTCCATCGTTCAGGCAGCCTCAGCGTTGTGTGATATGCCCATGTGCCTGATCGCTTTGCTGGATGAGCATCGGTATTGGTTCAAGGCTGCGATCGGCATGTCGGGTATGACAGAGGTGGCCAAGGAGATTTCGTTCTGCAAGCTGAGTATCGATTGTCAAGGCTTGCTCCAGATTCCTGATTGCACGCAGGATGTTCGCTCAGCCGACAATCCACTGGTGCTGGGTGCGCCCGGCTTGCGCTTCTATGCCGGTATTGCATTAAGCCTGAGTGACGGTACCAGGGTGGGAACTCTTTGTATCCTGGATACAAAGCCGGGAGCCCTGTCAGACATGCAAAAGCAGGTCTTGACTCATCTGGCACAGGCGGCCTCCTATGCGTTGGAATCACGGCGAGTGGCACTCACGCAG
Source organism: Granulosicoccus antarcticus IMCC3135 (assembly GCF_002215215.1). Taxonomy (NCBI): domain Bacteria; kingdom Pseudomonadati; phylum Pseudomonadota; class Gammaproteobacteria; order Chromatiales; family Granulosicoccaceae; genus Granulosicoccus; species Granulosicoccus antarcticus. The sequence continues at coordinate 502,863 of NZ_CP018632.1, forward strand.
ATCGCCAGCGAGTCGACGTTTCGGACGTTGTGTGCGGTGTCGCCACTGGGAATTTTCTCCACGGATATCCACGGTTTCTGTACGTATACCAATGAGCGTTTTCAGGCGTTGTTTGGGCTCAGCGAGCATGAGTCCCTGGGCTCCGGATGGCGTCAGGCTGTGCATCCTGACGACAGAAATCAAGGCTTTGCGGCTTGGGACAGTGGCATTGGCAGCAGGGTCGAGGTCGTGCGTGACTTTCGTGTCTGTCACATGGATGGGCGTGTTCTAACGGTTACGGGAACGCTGCGCCCGGTTTTTACGGCTGATAACAAGCTGATCAGTTTTGTTGGTTCGGTTGAAGATATCACCGAGCGGAGGAATCATCAGGCGCAGATGGAGCGCAGTCTGACGTTCATGCGGCAGACTGGCGCGCTGGCTGGGGTTGGTGGCTGGGAGCTCAATCTTAGTACTTCTCAGGCTTTCTGGTCTGATCAGACTTGTATTATTCATGGCGTGGATACCGAATATCAACCGGATATTCAAGCCGGACTCGATTTTTTTCTGCCGGAGGCGCGCGACATTCTCGTCAATGCGCTGCAGGCACTGACAGCCGATGGTGACACTCTGGACGAAGAGTTACGGCTGCGTCGTGCTGATGGCCGGATTATCTGGGTCAGGGTGAGGGGGGAGGCCGTGTTGCGTGAGGGCGAAGTTGTCAGACTGCGCGGTGCCATCCAGGATATTGATAACGAGGTTCGCCAGCGTATTGCCCTGAAAAATGCGCATGATCGCATCAGCATTGCCACGCAAAGTGGTGATATCGGGGTGTGGGAATGGGATGTGGAATCAGGCCATATCGACTGGACGCCACAGATGTATAAACTGTACGGCGTTGAGCCGGATGCCACGTCGCTGAGCCTTGATTGGTGGAGTCAATTGATTCATCCGGATGACCAGCAGGTAGCGGAAATCATGTTGTCAGGCTTGATGGAGGGTGAGGGTGATCTGGATACCGAATTCAGGGTTGTCCGGCCCGATGGTTCGGTGCGGCACCTGCGAAGTTGCGCCCACATCCGGCGTGATGTTAATGGGCGTGCATTGACATTGCTGGGTGTGAATTGGGATGTAACCTCCTTGCGCCAGCTGAGTATGGAGTTGGCAGAACAACATGAGCTGCTGCATGTGACCCTGCAATCCATTGAAGATGCGGTGATCACAGCGGACACCGCAGGCTTGATTGTCTGGTTGAACCCTGCGGCTGAGTTGTTGACGGGGTGGGGCTGTGGTGATGCTCTGGGTAAACCACTGGAAGATATTTACAAGGTCTGTGACGAACAGTCAGGGCTGCCCCTGAAGAATCCGGTGACTGAATGTCTGGTGCGAGACCAGCCCTTGAATTGCGGCCGGGACGCGGTATTGCTGGCTCGGGATGGTTCACGCTTTGGTATCGAGGAATCTGCGGCACCGATTCGAGATTCCCAGGGGCAGTTGTTCGGTGTGGTGCTGATCTTTCGCGATGTGACCGAGCAGCGCCGGCTGAGAGCTGAGATGAATTTTCGGGCAACGCATGATGAGCTGACTCAGATATTCAACCGCTCTGAATTCGAATCGCGTCTGCGCAAGACGCTGAACAGTTTGCGTGACAACACTGAGCCCTGTCATGCGTTGATGTTCATTGATCTGGATGAATTCAAGCTGGTCAATGACGCCTGCGGTCATCCCGTGGGTGATCACCTGCTGCGCCAGATTGCCGGCTTGCTGGGCCAGACACTACGCGCTGAGGATACGCTGGCGCGATTGGGAGGGGACGAGTTTGGCGTGATTCTGAATAATTGTAGCGTCACGCATGCCCAGCAGATCGCCCAGCAGATCTGTCATCGCATGGATGACTTCCGGTTTGCCCATGGCATACGACGATTCCGTGTGGGAGCCAGCATTGGCCTGGTGCCGCTGAATGATCGCTGGGCCAGTCCTGCTTCTATCATGCAGGCCGCAGACACCTCCTGCTATGCAGCCAAAGAGGCTGGACGCAATCGCGTACACCTGTGGCTGGAGTCCGATCAGAACATGCGTAACCGACGCGGCGACATGCAATGGGCCGCTCGACTGGAGCAATCTCTGGATGAGAATCGCTTTGAGCTGTATGCACAAAAGCTGGTATCACTAACTGATGACTGTGTCGGTCTGAGTGCCGAGGTGCTGATCCGTCTGTCCAGTGAGGGGGGGAGGGTCATTCTTCCCGGCGCATTCCTGCCGGCTGCTGAGCGCTTTCATCTGGCCACTAGAATTGATCGCTGGGTGCTGCAAAAATCCATACAGACCCTTGCAGAGTTACCGAGTCTGAAAGATGTCAGGCGGTTGTGGATCAACTTGTCAGGCCAGTCGGTAGGGGATCGCGAATTTCATCGTGATGCCATTGAGATGCTGACTCAGGCAGGTAGCGAGATTTGTGAGTGCATCTGTCTTGAAATCACTGAAACGGCTGTTGTGATCAATATCAATGATGCCGCCGATTTCATTCTAAGCCTACGTGCCTTGAATGTTAAAACAGCCCTGGATGATTTTGGCGCAGGCGCCTCCTCTTTCAGTTATCTGCGGAACCTGCCAGTGGATGCCTTGAAGATCGATGGGCAGTTCATCGGCAATCTTGTCGAGAATCCCTTGAATGCTGCGGCCGTTCGCTGTTTTGTGGATGTTGCAGAGGTGGTGGGTCTGAGGACGGTGGCTGAATACGTGCAGACTCCTGAAGCCCTGGCCTACGTCAAAGAGCTGGGGGTGGATTTCGCCCAGGGTTTTTTGATGCACGAACCAGAGCCTATAGGGCAGTTACTGCGCCGCTCGCTGGGCGCTCAAAGCGAATCCAATGAAGTGGGTGGTGCGCTTGTCTAGCTAGTCCAACCGGAAGATATTTGCGGGTTCAGCGCTGAGTGGCAGATGTACAAGAGATGTAGCGAGGGTTGAGTGCAGCGCTATAGTGTCGGCCTATTCGAAATACGACGAAGGCCAGAATGCCCATGAGCGATTCAAGTAACTCCGACTCCCGCGTACTGTTGATTACCGGGGCTTCCAGCGGAATTGGTGAGGCCACTGCACGTCAGGCGGTTGAGGCTGGCTGGCAAGTGGTGCTGGCTGCCCGGAGTGCGGACAAGCTGCAGGCTCTGGTTCAGGAGCTGGGTGTGAGCAATGCCATGGCGATCACAGTAGATGTCACCAGCTATGAAGAGCAAGTGGTCATGGTGGAGACCATTCTCAAGCACTACGGACGTCTGGATGCGGTGTTTGCCAATGCCGGTACCGGCGGTGAGGCTGGAGGCTTTTCAGGCGCTCCAGTGGGCTCTTGGGAGACCATGGTGAACGTCAATGTACTGGGTGCGGCCTACACTATGCGGGCGACGCTGGATACGCTGAAGCAGAGCCAAGGGCATCTGTTGCTGACGGGGTCTGTAGCGGGTCGTCGTACGCTGGCAGGATCCATGTATTCGGCGACCAAATGGGCGGTGACGGCCATGGGTTATGGGGTGCGAGAAGAGCTGCGAGGCACGGGTGTGCGGGTGACTCTGATAGAGCCCGGTCCGGTGGATACCCCGTTCTTTGACAAGCCGATGGATAATTCTCTGATGCCTGAGGATGTGGCTCGGACTGTCATGTTTGCTCTGTCTCAGCCAAAGCATGTCGACATTCATGAGTTAATGGTGCTGCCGACGCCGGCGGTGGAGCAGTAGAAACAGGCGTGCTGGCGTGTTATTGGAGTTTTTTGGCCCGAGTTGGCAGAATTTAGTGATTCTTGCTTGACGTGGCCGCTGGATTTAGTTCTAATACGCGCTTCGCGCAAGACCTGATGCCCAGGTAGCTCAGTCGGTAGAGCAGGGGACTGAAAATCCCCGTGTCGGCAGTTCGATTCTGTCCCTGGGCACCATTAGTTTTCAAGGTCTTAGCCATCATTCTTCGGTTTCTGAATTTGCAGGTTGTGACAGTTTTGTGTCATCCAACCGATTAGCGACCTCCCGAAGATGATCACCAGCCAGATGTGCGTACCTCAATACCATCTGATAAGACGACCAACCACCTAGCTCCATCAGTTCCTGCAAGCTCGTGCCTTTCTGCACATGCCAGGACGCCCATGTGTGCCTGAGATCATGCCAGCGGAAATCTGTTATTCCAGCTCGATTCAAGGCATTGGTCCACGCCTTGGTCGAAGTTCGATGCAAAGGTTGATCATGAAAGGTGAAGGCGTACACCTCATTGATTCCGGCCCTTCTAGCTAGAACGGACATCGCTCCACGATTTAGGGGAACCGTGAGAGCTTTGGAGTTTTTGGAGTCTTCTGCATGGATCCAGGCCAATTGACGTTCCAGAGAGATTTGGTCCCACTTGAGATAGCTGACATTTGATTGTCGGAGGCCGGTGTTGAGGGAAAACTCTGCCATGTCGGCCAGGTGCGTAGGCAGCTCTGAGAGGAGCGTTCTTGCCTGATCTTGCGTAATCCAGCGAACACGTTTTTTTGGTTCTTTGTAGAGCCTGATTTTTGGGGCTTTGTCGATCCAATCCCACTCATCGCGTGCCATGATGAGGATCGCTCGAATTACAGCCAGATACCGATTTGCAGTTGAAGCGCTTGCCTCGGAGCGTTTTTTTTCTGCAATATGGTCAATGACGTCACGGTCGATTTCATCAAGGTATAAGTCAGCGAGAAAGCCGTCAAGCCAGCAGAGTTTGGCAATGTCTTTGTTGTGGTCTGCCTTGTGTTCTGTGTTGCTCAGCCAGCGCACAACAGCCTCCTGCCATGTTCGGCGAGGCTTGTCACCAAGTTGTTCAACACGCCATAGTTCTGCCTTTAACCGGTCTTCGAATTCTTGTGCTTGTTTCTTGTTTTGAGTCCGAGCAGAGCGTCGTATTCTTTCCCCCTTCGGAGACGTGAAGTGGACCCACCAGTTGGCGCCCCTTTTGTAGATTGACATTGTGTGTTCCTCAGATCACAGCCAACCAGCGGTACATGCTGTTGGACTCGATAAAGTGATCTGATGTATTCGATGAGGTCTTCTTCGAGAAATACCCATCGCCTTCCAGGCTTTGCGGCTTTGACGATCCCTGAGCGAGCCTTCTGGCTGAGTGCTCCTGTGCTCATCTTGAGAAGCTCGGCAGCTTGAGCGATATCCAGGGTAATCATTCATTCTCCGCTAGCCTCATTAGGCGCGTCAGGCAGCTTGAGACGCTTAGGGACGCCGTCAGCGTGAAGTAGGGATACAACGGCCTCATGGTTGCCCTCGTAATGGAGCATGACGTTAACCAGTGGTCCGTATGCTCGTTTTGCGTGTCGTACTAGTGGTGTAACCGCTTGATAAATTCCAGTTATAGTCTAACTTCATAATAGTACTTTGCAACCTGTTGAAGTGATTGAGAATGCCTAAGCGTCATGTGGTTAAGTTGTCCGAAGAAGAGTGCCATGCTCTGGAGCAGATCTGTAAAACGGGACGCATAGCGGCGCAGAAGCGACGACATGCACAGATTTTGTTACTGGTTGATCAAGGAGAGCATGGTCCTTCGATGACCGATGCCGAGGTTGCTGAGCGAATGGAACTGACCACCCGTTGCATCGCAAAGACACGCCAGCGATGTGTGGAAGAAGGATTGGAACTGGCGCTGCAGCGTAAGAGACGCAGTCGAGAGCGAACGGCAAGATTGGATGGCGATGCGGAGGCCAGGCTAGTAAGCCTGGCTTGCAGTGATGCGCCAGAAGGCCAGGTGCGTTGGACGTTGAAGCTGTTGAGCGAGCGTCTGATTGAGCTGGAAATTGTCGAAAGCGTGGCTTATGAAACGGTGCGTCAAGTTTTAAAAAAACATCATAAAACCTTGGCAGAAACGCATGTGGTGCATAGCGCCTAAAGAGGACGCGGGGTTTGTCTGCCAGATGGAGGCTGTACTGGATGTGTATAAAAGACCTTTTGATGCAGAGTATCCTGTGGTTTGTATGGACGAGACAACCAAACAATGCACGCGTGAGGTACAAAAACCGATCCCGGCATCGCCTGGCCAAAGTGAGCGCTACGACGGAGAGTACGAGCGCAATGGAGTTGCCCACCTGATGGTGTTCTATACGCCATTGGAGAGTCGACGCACGGTGCGTATTGCCGACAATCATGCGTCGGGCGAATGGGCCGAAGGCGTCCGTGACCTGGTGGAGAATCAATACCCCCACGCGAAAAAGATCACGCTGGTTATGGACAACCTGAGCACTCATAGCGGAGCCTCCCTATACAGAACGTTCGAACCCGCCGTGGCACATGCGCTTATGCAGAAGCTTGAGTTTGTCTTTACACCCAAGCATGGCAGTTGGTTGAATATGGCTGAATGTGAGTTCAGCGTTCTGGCCAGGCAATGTTTGGATCGACGCATTGCCGACGTGCCTACGCTGACCAAGGAGATAGCCGCATGGCAGACCCATCGCAACGAGAACGCCAAGCCTGCCGACTGGCGCTTTACAACCGACGATGCTCGTATCAAACTCAAAAGGCTTTACCCGAAAGTATCATGCTGTTAACCTACTAGATGCTCGTAAGAAATCTCGGCTGTTTTGTTCAAAGTCGCTATCCGGCAGTCGTCTTCTGTCACCCAGGTCATTACTGCATAAGCACCAGCAACATAACCGCCGATGTTCACCAAAACATCCCATGGTATTTCTCGGTCTTTGCTGTGTAGCTCGAGTTCCCAGCGAACCCATGGACTATTGGCATCGCCGAGTTGTTTTCCTTTCTCATAGGTGCGGATCATTTTGCCGTTCTTGCGCTTGCCTACCTCAAAGGTTCTGCCGCGACCATCTGGACAAATCCAGTTTCCATGCTGGCAGCAGCTTGGCTTGTTGCCGCCTGTGCTGAATTCACCGGCTTGATACTGCCCAACCGCCCAGTCGACGGAGTGTTCTCCCCCGAAGTCATCAACAGCGCCGTCCCAGCGAGTGATCTTTCCTTTGTATTGGGTGTTCATGAGATGGGTGAAGTCCAGCCACGCACGGCGAGTAAACAGTGCGCAGGCTTCACCGGGCAGGCTGATGAATGCAGTGCCGTTCTGGCCGCCAATTGCGAACATCGCACTTGTGTCGCCAAACTTGTAGGAGCGTTTCCACCCGTGTAGTCCCCCTGGTCTTTCAATGACTGACCAGAAGCGTTCGCCTGTGATCTGATTGAATTCTTTGAAGAACTCGCTTAAGGATTCGGGGGTATTGGTGAGGGGGAACGTGACATTCAGCCAGTCGGTTAAGGCAGCGTTTTTAGAAACGCCTGGGCGAGGGACGGGTATGTCTATGGGGATTGGGGTGCCATCTCGCAGGAATCGGTATTCAGTCCGAGTCTGCGAACTTTCCCCCCGTATTACCGTACGGGGGAAGGCGTCGCCATCGATTGTCGCCTGGGGGGCGACTATCTTGTCGACGCTACTCTTCGTCGATACTGTTGAATTTAGAATAGGGATTTTCATAACCCCTAATGTATACATCTAAAAAGGGGTAATCAATACCCTCTATGAAATATCCTGACGATTTTCAACTTTTGTGTCGCCACTGACGATTTTCCAGTACCCTCCGAGCCTTAGCGCCCAACTGTAGCCGTTCGATCTTTCAGCGCTGGGGCCAGCTTCAGGGAAAAACTCCCTCACCGTGATACCCAAAATTTCCTCGTATTTTCTGATAGTTCGTTTGTTGTGGACGATGAGAAGAACGCGCCAGCCGAAGTGGTCTCCCATGTGAAGCATTCCGAGGGCGGAAGATAGTTCTGGGAGTTGTCCTGAGAAGTTGGCAATTGCTTCTCTCTCAACGGCGCTTAGCTCTCCTGCACGCTTTGGATCTAACGCTGCAAGCGATTGAAGATTTTCTCTATATTTTGGGTTCTTGGACATTAGAGTGTAAGGGTTGTTAAGACCCCTAATTGTAGCGAGTTCCCATTAAACGGCTAGGTTTGTCGTAGTATTTCTCAACGTCAGAAATTAGTAGCTAGTGGTAAATGGCAGAGGCAGTAGTTTACGAGGGGGTGAGGGCGCGGTTCTTTTTACTTAGAAGAGGTTTTGACAGCGCCAAAAGTTATGATTTTGAGGAAAGCTATATGTGTTGGATTTTGCTCCCAAATTGCCAGCGTTTGCTGTTAAAACCTATGGTTGAACAGATGAAAACTGAATATTAGCCCTCAACATTGGTCAATGCGTTTGTTGTGGTAGCCTAAACATACAATGTGAGCAGGTTGTCGCTACAACTAAATTTCCTGTAAGGCGTTGTTTGTAATGAATTTTTTAAATTCTTGGTCCGCAGATGAAAACTAATACAGGTATCGAGTTGCCAACGAGTAAGGACTTTCTGTACGAAATAGCACCTCTCGTCGAAGTGATCGCAGAAATTCATTGGAATCTGGTGCCGATTCAGAGTGCTCCAGGCAATGCCATAGATCCATACTTCCAAGACTTCAAAATTTCTTTTCAAGAAGAAATAATAAAGGCTGGATTTGGGTACGTAGAACCGTTGGTGCCTGATAGCGTCCCTTTGGAATTTATGGCGAACAAGCCTTTGCATAGGTATCGACAGAAGGAAGGAAAATGGCCTCTGTATCAAATAGGCCCAGGAGTGTTGACTATCAACATCGTCCCTCCTTATCAAGGTTGGGCGGACTTTTACAAATACATCGAATTGGGCATTGAATGTCTTTACAAGTGCTACCCAGTCTCCGAAAGGTATTTGAACATAGTGTCACTTGACCTTCGTTATCTGGACGCTTTCACAAAGGATCATGGTGTTGAGGATCGATTCGATTTTTTGAGAGATGATCTGAATCTTGCTGCGGAGCTGAATCCACGAATATCAGAGTTGGCAGCCGAGACTGATGAGGCGGTTCTCCAAGCAGCGAACTTATCCATCAATCTTAAATCCCCGGAGCGTACTGTTGCAAACGTATCTTGCCAAAATGGAATGTCAGGGCGTGATCCAGCCACTATAGTTACGTTTCAAACGACAAATTCGAATATTCTTGATAGTGAAAAATCAGCACCAGATGTGGCTCAATGGTTTCAGCTTAGCCATGTAGTGTTACATGACCTGTTTGATGCAATGCTGTCTGATCGAGTGAAAAAATTGCTAGGAGCGAAAATGGAGATAAGGCAATGAGTTCAACTGGAACAGCTGAATGGATGCTTTCAGGTGCTGGTCAACCAAGTATGCCTACTTCACTGCTTATCAAAGGAATTAACAACTTGGGCGGCTCTCTATTCGAGACCTCGTCTGAGTCAGCGTCTACTGTTCAATCTGAAGTTCGGGCTGGTAATGAAAATTCTTCGTCTGTGGATCGGTATGTGTTGTCGATCAAGGAAAGCTCTGTTGAAAATACTCGAATGTTCAAAATTAGAGAGTCGGGAAGAAAGCTATGGAAAGATCATTTTCCGACAGCTGCTGTGGATTTTTTAGAGCTTCAAAATTTTGTGAGTGCACGCACAGACTCGCAGAAAATTTGGAGTGATTATCCTCTTAAGACGATTCGAGAGAACGCTTGGCATAGATCATGTAATTTTTATGGAATGATTGAAGCCGCTAAAAAACTAACCGAGTTTCCTGAAAATTGGAACGGATGCGGCGGTGTGCCCCTGACAATTGACAATTTCAATCGAAGTATCGATCTTCTGTACTTGCTGTCTAAATACGAAGTCCACAATCCTTATTTATACCCTTCGCCGCGTGGAGGCCTGATTGCTGAAGTGGGGTCGAAGAATTCAAGAATAACTATAATTATAGATTCTGATATTGGATTGCTTCACACCAGAAATCAATCCGAGCAAATTGAGTTTGATTTCAGTTTAGGCGATAGTTTCAACAATCTTTTGAAACACTTAAGTGGGCTTTTGGACAGATAGGTCGCAGGATATGGTTTGGACACCGAATTCATCCGAAGTTAGGAAAAGTGAAATATTGGGGCGTAGGGTTTATATGGCTCCAGTATTTGATGCCTCAGACAGGCTCAGGGTAGATCATTTTTACGATAACCGATTAGAAAATGATCTATCTGTTGATAGGCTTGGCGAAGGTCAAGCCTTGGCTAAAGTAAAGGTGCAGTTGGCCCCAAAGGCCAAAGAGGATAACGCTGCTCATCCGTTCAAGGGGTGGGCAGGTTTGAAAGTAAAATCACTTGTTGTTCCTGCTAAAACTGCTGTGTCGCTACTGCCAACACCTTTAGTAGATAACGCATATCACGCTGACATATCACGTGAGGATTACAGAACCGCGAGCGCTGCGTATGCATTAGCTTTTAGACTCAGAGAAGTTTCAGAGTCTGATTTTACAGAGCTTCTAGTGGATGGCAATATAGCGGTTGCTGACGTGAAGCCGGTAGAAGTGGCTACAGAGGTATCAGCAAATGTAACTACCGAAGCACCCCAGATTGCCCTCCCGAGATGGTGGGCGATTTTTTCTAAATTTCTACCGAGTGGCAAGAGCTAAAAAGCACTGTGTCTGTTTTGTGTCAATCTCAGTAAACGTCAGTCTAAATCAAGCATACAAATTGTTCAGTTTGCTTAGGTTGTCCTTTTAATTCTGCATATGTTCCTATTTTCAATTTGAGACTTTACTGACTGAAAATCCCCGAGTCGGCACAGTGGGTGTGTACGCCAACAGGGAGGCACTCACAAAAAGGGCAGGCTGCGGCGCGCCCAAGGGTCCCGTCGTGCAAACGTTGCTTGATGCGCAGTGCAGTATTCTCTTTCATCCTTTCAAAACTGGACGCAAATATCTGAATACGACCTGATTGGGTTTATGGTGTACAAGAACTCTAACCGTAGCGGCCTTCATGCTATTTGATGCCTTGGCCAGAGGTGCTGGCCTAATGCCTGAGAGTCTGTGGACCGCCGTCTACGTTCTCTGGATTATCGGCGGCACCGTCTTTCTTCTGCTGAGACGACGGCGTCCAACAACGACGCTGGCGTGGATAATCGCTTTCTGGGGTCTGCCGCTTATCAGCGGCGTCGGCTATTTCATGTTTGGCCCCCGTCGCCTTGATGATCAAAGCGGTCTGCGTCAGCGCGCTCGGCAAGCTGCGGCCGATCACATACCTCCCGTAACAGAAGACTTACAGCAAGCCTTTATTGCCAAGTTCGATCTTGCATCGCTGGCGCGCGTATCGCAAACGGACGATGACCCCGAACCAGGTCCCAAGCAGGCAAGAGCGGTGCAACTGTTCGCCGATGGTGACAGCGCCTTCCCCGCCATTCTGAAGGCCATCGAGCAAGCCGAAGAAACCTTGCATCTGGAGTATTACATCTGGGAACCCGATGTGATTGGCACGCGCTTTCGTGACGCGCTGGCCGAGAAAGCCCACCAGGGAGTTACGGTACGTATCATTGTCGACGCCATTGGCGGCCAGGACTGTCGCGGAGAATTCTGGCAGCCCATCGTTGACGCCGGCGGTGAGGTAAGAAAATTCAACCCACCGCATATACTCAAACCGCAACCCGGCAAACTCAATTTCCGAACTCACCGAAAAATCGTTCTCATTGATGGTCATATCGCTTTCACGGGCGGAATCAATGTCAGCGATAGCAGCAGATCGTTTGACAACGGTGAAGGCGAACCGGCATGGCGCAACACACATCTGTCTATTGACGGCGCGCCGGCCACTGGCATTCAGTCGATTTTCCTGGAGGATTGGCTGTATTCAGTGTCGGTTGATGCCGTGAATCGTGGAGAGCGCAATGCTGCCGACCTGCTGCCGAAGTCCGAGAAAAAACCGGCCATTCCCGATGACATCTGGCGCTGGTTTCCAGATAGAGACGCCGAATCAACCACTCCCATGACTGATGATGCTCCCTGGGTGCAGATCGTGGACTCGGGACCCGACGAAAAAAGTGAGGATATTCATCTGCTGTTCTTCACAGCCATAACCAGCGCTAAAAGACGACTGTGGATAACGACTCCCTACTTTGTGCCCGACCCCCCAATTGAAACCGCGCTTGCCAGTGCTTGCGCCCGCGGGGTGGATGTAAGAATCATTATCCCTGCCGACAGCGATTCGAAGCTGGCCAAGGCGGCAGCGAAAACCTTCTCTGCTGACGCGTCTGACAGGGGAGCGAAAATCTGGCTTTTCGAGCCTCACATGAATCACTCAAAGACAATGATAGTCGATGATGAATTGAGTATCGTTGGCACAGCGAACATGGACAACCGCAGTTTTCGGCTGAACTTCGAGTTGGTTGCCGCCATCTACGATCACAATGTCAACGCAGAACTGGCCGAGATGTTCGAACGTGATCAAAGCAACTCCCGACCGTTTGAATCTGACGAAGACAATGCTGGGCTGGTCAATCGCCTGATGGCGAATACCTCACGATTACTTGCGCCATTGCTCTGAGTGATCACACGCACACACTCTGATGCCGCTGTGCCCTACTATGAAAAACCCTACTACGTGGTGTCGGCCGGTGAACTGGCATACGAGGCCTATATCGTGCTGCGCGAAGCGCTGAGAGACAGTAGCAAGGTCGATATCGGCCAGCTTGCGGTGCGAGGCTCCGAGCATCTGGTCAGTCTCAAGCCCTGCGGCAATGGTCTGGTCCTGGAAGCCCTGCGCTATGCCGATGAAGTGCACCAGGAACTGCCGGACATGTAGCGACAGTCAACGTGACAAGGTTACTGAAGTCTGTGTGTAATTGCGTAGCATGAGTACCAGCAAACGAATTCGAAAGGACACATCTAATGCAATACCATCCATCCTCATCCGCCCCTTGCAGCCCGGACGTGGCGGCGTTCTACGAAAAGGCTACCGGGTCCTGGCAATACGTGGCCTGGGATCCGAACAGTCGCAAGGCCATCATCGTGGACCCTGTTCTGGACTTCGATCCGGCCTCGGGCGCCACTTGGACAGACAGTGCCGATGAAATACTGCAATTTGTGAACGACAGGAAGCTGGACGTGGAATGGGTTCTGGACACTCATCCCCATGCGGATCACATCTCCTCGGCGCACTACCTCAAGGAAAAACTGGGCAACAAGCCGCAGCAGGCCATCGGTCGGAAGGTGCTGGATGTGCAGAACATCTGGGCTGACCTGTATGCAGACGACAGCATGAAGCAGCAGCCGCAGTTCTGGGACAGGCTGTTCGACGACGGAGACAGCTTCCAGATCGGTGATTGTCAGGTGGAGGTGACATTGTCCACCGGCCATACTCTGGCCTCGGTGACTTACCGGGTGGGGGATGCCGTGTTCGCCCATGACACCTTCATGGTGCCGGACAGCGGTACCGCACGCGCCGACTTCCCCGGTGGTTCCTCGGAAGAGCTGTGGGACAGTCTGCGGGCGATACTGAGTCTTCCCGGCGATACCCGCATATACATCGGACATGATTACTGCAAGGATGGGCGAGAAGTGATGTGCATGGCAACTGTGGGTGAGCACCGGGCGAAGAACATTCACGTGCGTGATGGTATCAGCAAGGAGGAGTTCATCAAGATTCGCGATGAGCGTGATGAGACCCTGTCATTGCCGGATCGCATGCTGGCGGCCCTGCAGATAAATATCCGTGGTGGTCGCCTGCCCGAGCCGGATGATCAGGGTCGAGCGGTACTACGACTGCCGCTGAACCGTTTCGAACCGAAGTACTGAGGGAGCAGGCTCTTGGGTCGAGGGTGTCAGTCGCTGACTGCCCGCGGGTGGGAAATCCGATCTGGTTGTCCAGTAGAAGAAGAACCCGAACACCAGGCTGATGAAGGCGGTGGCATCTCCCAGCATGATGATCCAGACTCCCCACCAGCCGGCGGATTCTGGGCGGCAATCAGCGTGATCCAGGCCGGGCCGGTCACTCGCATGCATTGAATCGGTTTGGCATTGGCCTGGTCTTCCTTGAGAACAAATCTCTTTTGAAAATTCGGGTTGGAGGATAGAAAATTCGCGATTGGTTTAGGAGTCTGTTACCTTAGAATTCAAGGAGCGAACAGTTTCACCCCGCTCACAGCAACGAGTTGCATCAGTGATGCCGGGGGAGAACAGAGCCCGACGCCGCCTGTCATTTCAGATTTACCTGATACAGAAAAAATTCTGCACATCGGGCTCGAACAGAAGGGGAAATTTTAAAATGCCTAGCAACGACATTTCGCAAGCGAATGTTCGGGAAAACGTGCGTACAGCCTATTCAGCAGTAGAGTCTGAAGTGGTAAAGGGGCTGATCGGGAAGATTCGCCTTTCAGCCGAAGAGCGTGACAGGGTCGCAGCGGTCGGTGCGAACTATGTAGACAGGGTTCGCAAGGAAACCTCGCCCACCATGATGGAGGCGTTTCTGGCTGAATACGGACTGTCCACAGCGGAGGGCGTCGGCCTGATGTGTCTGGCTGAAGCACTTCTGCGGGTTCCCGATGCCGAAACCATCGATGAGCTGATCAATGACAAGGTCGAGCCTTCGAACTGGGGTGCGCACCTCGGGCATTCGTCGTCCTCACTGGTCAACGCTTCAACCTGGGCGTTGATGCTCACTGGCAAGGTACTCGACGAAGACCCGAAGGGGCCGGGTCGTTCATTGCGTGCACTCGTAAGGCGTATGGGAGAACCGCTGGTGCGCACCGCGGTCGGTCAGTCAATGAAAATTCTTGGTCGCCAGTTCGTGCTGGGACAGACCATTGGTGAAGGTATCAAGAACGCTCGCGAATGGGAAAGTCAGGGCTACACCTATTCCTACGACATGCTGGGCGAAGCCGCACGCACGGATGCTGATGCGGTGCGTTATCACAAGGCATACGCCGACGCTATTACAGCTATCGGAAAAGCTGCCAAGGGTGACGTTCGTTCAAGTCCTGGCATCTCGGTCAAGCTCTCGGCACTGCATCCACGCTACGAATACACGCACCGCAAGACCGTCATGGAAGAGCTGGTCCCGCGGGCACTCGATCTGGCCAGGCAAGCAGCACGTGCCGGAATCGGATTCAACATCGATGCCGAGGAACAGGACCGTCTTGATCTGTCACTCGACGTGATAGAAGCCATGCTCAGTGATCCGGAGCTTGCAGGTTGGGAAGGCTTTGGTGTGGTCGTGCAGGCCTATGGGCGGCGTGCAGCACAGGTTATCGAAGTGCTTTACGATCTTGCTGAGCGGCTGGAGCGCAAGATCATGGTGCGACTGGTCAAGGGTGCTTACTGGGACACCGAAATCAAGCTGGCTCAAGAGCTTGGCGTAAACACCTTTCCGGTCTTTACGCGCAAGGTGAATACGGATGTCAGCTACATGGCCTGCGCACAAATGCTGCTGGATCGCCGCGACCGGATCTACCCACAATTCGCTACGCATAATGCGCATACCTGTGCGGCCGTGATCGCGATGGCAGGCAACGACAAGGACAGTTTTGAATTTCAGCGCCTGCATGGCATGGGGGAATCGCTACACGCGATTGTCAAGGGTTCAGAAGGTACCCGTTGCCGAACCTACGCACCCGTCGGGGCGCATCGCGACTTGCTGGCCTATCTGGTGCGTCGCCTACTCGAAAACGGTGCAAACTCATCGTTTGTAAACCAGATCGTCGACACAACCATAGATTCCAGATCGATTTCACGCGATCCAGTGACAGAAGTCGAAGCTCTGGGTGATTCAGTAGCTAGTCCGCTGATTACTTTGCCCTATGATCTTTTTCAACCCGAGCGCCCGAATTCGCGCGGTTTCCGGGTCAACGAGCCTGCCTCGATCCTGCCACTTCTCAAGGCGCGTGAAGCATTTGCCGACACGACCTGGCAGGCAGGACCGATGATCGCAGGCGCTCCCGCACCCATGGGCACGGCACGCGATGCACTCTCTCCTGCTGACCCGGCGCGGATTGTTGGCCAGGTATACGAGGCCGTTGCGGCGGAAACGAGTGCGGCGCTTGATGCCGCACAGGCAGGCTATGAAGACTGGTCGGCCAGACCCGCATCAGAACGTGCCACAATCCTGCGCAAGGTCAGCGACCTCTATGAGGACCATGTTGCCGAATTGACGGTCATTGCAACCCGAGAGGCTGGAAAGACATTGCTGGACGGCATTGCCGAGGTACGCGAAGCGGTGGATTTTCTGCGCTATTACGCGAATGAGGCCGAACGGCTGGAAGAGGAATACCCCGGCAAGGGGCGCGGCATCTTCGTTTGTATCAGCCCCTGGAACTTCCCGCTGGCGATTTTTACCGGCCAGATAGCGGCAGCACTTGCCGCTGGCAATGCGGTTATTGCAAAACCTGCAGAACAGACCCCGTTGATCGCTGCCCGCGCGGTGGAGCTGATGCGCGAAGCAGGTTTGCCCGAAGCGGCACTTCAGCTTTTGCCCGGCGACGGTCCCACTGTTGGCGGTCCGCTGACCTCAGATCCGCGTATTGCCGGAGTCTGCTTTACCGGCTCGACCGAAGTTGCACAGATCATCCATAAGGTCGTTGCACAAAACGCAGGGCCCGACGCGGTATTGATTGCAGAAACCGGGGGCCTGAACGCGATGATTGTGGATTCCACTGCGCTGACCGAACAGGCTGTTCGCGACATCGTCATCTCTTCTTTCCAGTCTGCCGGACAACGCTGTTCAGCCTTGCGCATGCTCTACGTGCAGGAGGAAGCGCGTGATCGTCTGCTTGAAATGCTCGAAGGCGCAATGGACGCACTGAAGATTGGCGATCCCTGGAATACGGATACCGATGTATCGCCTGTCATCGACAAAGAGGCCATGCAGGACATCACAAGCTATGTTGAAATGCATGCCAGTGCAGGCAAGGTTCTCAAACGTCTGGACGTACCCACAACCGGCAATTACGCGACTCCGGCTATCGTCAAGGTTGACGGTATTGCGGATCTTGAACGCGAAATTTTTGGCCCGGTGCTGCACGTTGCCACATTCAAGGCTCGTGATATCGACAAGGTGGTTGATGCCATAAATTCACGCGGATACGGGCTGACCTTTGGCCTGCATACGCGAATTGATGATCGAGTGCAGCAAATCGTTGATCGCATTCACGCTGGCAATGTCTACGTGAATCGCAATCAGATCGGTGCCATCGTGGGTTCGCAACCATTCGGCGGTGAGGGTCTTTCGGGTACCGGACCCAAGGCGGGTGGACCGCTTTACGTTGCCCGTTTTCAGCGAACTGGCACAACACCCAATGCTGCCGAGCCAGGTGCAGGCAGCGTTATTTCAGGCAAAACGCTGCAGGAGGCCATTGATGGGATTGAATCACATAGCTGGGATACCAGGTCAGATCGCGTCAATGCATTGCGCTCTGGCCTGAGCAGCGCTAAAGGCATCGTCCGCAAGGCCTTGTCAGAAACAGCCGTCTTTGTCGGCCCACCGGTATCATTGCCGGGACCAACAGGCGAGAGCAACCGCTACCAGTTACTCCCGCGCGGGACGGCAGTGTGCCTTGGGCCTACGGCTGAGGTTGCTCTGGCTCAGGCAGTACAGGCGCTTGGTGCCGGCTGTCGTGTGCTCATCGTCGCGCCGGACGTCTCATCCATAGCCAAAGCCGTCGCCAATGTAGATGCACCAATAAGCGTGCTGGAAGGAACAATCACGCCTGAGGTGCTGACAGAACTAACCGGAATCGACATCGTCGCGGCCGCAGGTGCGTCCGACTGGACTCGTGCCTTGCGCATTGCATTGGCTCAGCGTGATGGCCCGATCGTACCATTGGCAACCGATATCATTGGTCCGGACCGCTATGTGTCTGAACGTCATTTATGTATTGATACAACTGCCGCTGGTGGCAATGCCAGTCTTCTTGCCTCTTCCACATAACGCCCTTGGTTTCGTGTGCGACACCTTGCTGGGCTGGCACTTTTTCGGTGCCGGTTCAGCTCCGTGTCGATAGACCTGCTTTTCTCATCCTCGATTGACAAGTAGTCTTCTCCTCAACAAAAAAGGATAGAACCATGTCGGCTCAAGACACTTCGCCGCGCAAACCATCGCTTGGCCTGGCACTGACTCCAGTGATTCTGACGCTACTGTTACTGGCGCTCCAGCTTTTCTATTTCGGTGATTTTACTCCCCAGATACCGTTGGCCATCGGTCTGGCCATCACGGGTCTTGTCGGCGTCTATCTGGGGCACAATTGGGAAGGTCTTGAAAAAGGGGTTTTTCACGTCATCAACGTGGCATTGCCCTCTGTATCTGTGCTGATCGTTGTCGGCATGATCATCGGCGTCTGGATCGCCAGTGGCACGGTACCTACACTGATCTACTACGGGCTTATCATTCTGTCGCCGCAGATCTTCCTGGCTGCGGCCATGATCATGTGTGCAGTCGTTTCGGTTTCACTGGGCACTTCATGGGGCACCGTTGGGACGGTGGGCCTGGCGTTGATGGGCATCGGTGCGGGATTTGACGTACCTGTGTACTGGACGGCTGGAGCCGTTGTTTCGGGCTCGTTCTTCGGCGACAAGATTTCACCGCTGTCTGACACCACCAATCTGGCACCAGCGGTAACCGGACAAGATCTTTTTGCGCACATTCGCAACATGATGCCGACAACCGTCCCGGCAATGCTGATCGCGTTCGGAATTTATGTCTGGGCCGGTTTCACCCTTGTCCATGGCGACGGTGTTGCCTTCGAGCGAATCGATTCAATTACCACTGCGTTGCAGGACAATTTTTCCATCTCTCCGTGGCTACTATTGCCTGCGGTAGTCGTCATTGCGCTTGCCATCGCAAAGCAGCCACCGATTCCTTCGCTTTTTGCAGGTGTCGTTCTGGGGGCGCTCACGGCCGCTCTGACCCAAGGTGCATCCCTGCATGACATCTTCCAGTATGCCAATAGTGGTTATACAATCGAAACTGGCATCAGTGAAATTGACAGCCTGCTGAATCGTGGTGGCATCCAGTCGATGATGTGGACTATTTCATTGATCCTTATTGCACTCGGCTTTGGAGGCGCTCTGGAAAAGACCGGCTGCCTGCAGACAATCATCGCGGCGATCCTGACAAAGGTACACAGCTTTGCAGGAGTGCAGACTGCCGCTATCGGTACCTCGTTGGCCACTAATCTCGTTGCAGGCGACCCCTACCTCTCCATCGCCTTGCCTGGGCGAATGTATTCGCCGGTCTATCGTGGCATGGGATATTCCACACTGAATCTCAGCCGTGCTGTAGAGGAGGGTGGAACCCTCATGTCGCCACTGATTCCATGGAATGCCGGTGGTGCCTTTGTGATTTCGGCGCTCGGCCTGGGTATCGCATCGGGTAATTTCGAGAACTTGCTGTATATCCCCTTGGCCTTTGCCTGCTGGCTGACACCGGTCATCGGAATCATCTATGCCTGGACCGGGCTGTTTTCACCACGTGCCAGTGATGCTGAACGACGCGATTGGGTGGAAAATGACCGTACGGTTGCCGACATGACGTCGTATGGATACGAAAGCCAGTCAGAGACCAAGGGCGAACCAGAAAAAGCGTCTGCTTGATTTCAGGAGGTCATTGCAGACTTCACAGAACGCGACGCAGGCTGCGACATTCGCCAATGTCACATGATGGATGCGGCGGGGCGCTTTACGATTGGCATACGTGGTATTACGGATAGTAGAATCCCCTATAGGCACTGCCGACACTTCATTTAATCAAGGCCTGCAATCCCATCTTCGAGAGGCATTACCTGCTGACGTTGAAGTGACGGGCTACAAGGGCGAAATCTACGGCACTTCAATCCCGGATGAGCTGCAAAGCCAGTATTATCACGTTAATTCAGTGATGCTGACGTCCGCCTGACGAGCTTATCGCCTTTGCAAGGGACTGCGGGGTTTAGGGGATGGGTCGCAACTTCCAGTGAACTGTTCAATGATGGCTTGTGTCAATTCGCGTACTGCCGGTGATGGTGTCTGGTCGGTGCGTCTTAACAAATAGAGGTTGCGTGTGGCGCTCTTGTCTCTGAGTTGTCTTGTCACCAGGTTTCGACAATCAGTGACGGAGCCCTCTGGCAATAGAGTAACTCCCATGTCTTTTCGGACAAAGGCCAGCAGGGAGGCAATGTTATAGACACGCAGATGGGCGTTGGCGCTGAGCTCACTGACGGTAGGGTGCTCTATTTGTTCGCAAAGGCCATTATGTATAAAGCGATGTTTAGCCAGTGAACTCCATGACAATGGAGATTGGCTACGAGCGAGCGGGTGCTTGGCGTTGCATACGCAGACGAAAGCGTCGGAGGCGAGTTGCTGATAGGCCAATGAGCTACCGTCGAACGGTAGGCTGGCCACACCCAGGTCTGCATTACCACTGAGTACGGCGGCGTGCACGGCTTTGGAGTCGGTGTCGTGCAGCTCTATATGAAGCGTGGGCCTATCCTGTTGGCAGTTGGCGATAGCCTCGGGCAGTTGCTGAGTGGCCGCAGAGGGCACAGCAGCAATACGCACTAAACCGGTATCACCCTTAGCGTAGCTTTCGATCTCTTTGATCATGCGCTGATGTTCCGATACCGAGCGCTCGGCTCGTGTATACACAAATCGGCCCAGTGGGGTGAGGTCTCGTTTGCGATCACCTTCAAACAAAGGCCCACCCAGCCTTGTTTCTATCTGCTTTAAAGTCATTGACACGGCAGAAGGTGTGCGGTGCAGCTTGTCGGCGGCATCCATCAGGCTGTTGCATTGGCTGACGACGAGGAATTGTCGGAGCTGTTCGAGTTTGATCATGGCTTCAGTTAAATTGAAGTGAGATGTAAAATAATCAATTTGACTGAATATCACTTGAGGCGCAACCTGCGAGTATCAAAAATCATCATGAGGCGATGGAAATGGCGGCACAGGGGCAGAATTTCATCGGTGGGCGGTGGTTGGATGGCGTATCGACGATAGAAAATCGCAACCCTTCAGATCTGAGTGATTTGATTGGCCACTACGCACAAGCCTCGACGGCGCAGCTAGACGAGGCACTTGAAGCGGCACAACAAGCGCAGAAGCTCTGGGCTACCTCTGGTCTGGAAAAGCGCTACAGCGTGTTGATGGCCGTGGGTGAAGAGTTGATTGCTCGCTCGGCTGAACTGGGTGAATTGTTGGCCCGTGAAGAGGGCAAACCAAAAGCCGAAGGCAAGGGCGAGGTGTATCGCGCTGGCCAGTTTTTTACTTATTACGCTGCAGAAGCGCTGCGTCAGATTGGCGATACCGCTGATTCTGTGCGCGATGGAATTGAGATCGATGTACGCCGTGAACCTGTAGGGGTCGTCGGCATTATCTCGCCCTGGAATTTCCCGACTGCGACGGCCGTCTGGAAGATCGCACCGGCCTTGGCCTTCGGTAATGCGGTTGTTTGGAAGCCTGCCAATTTGGTGCCGGCCTCTGCGGTTGCTTTTGCACAGATCATCGCCAAGCAAGATATTCCGGCTGGTCTGTTTAATCTGGTGATGGGGCCGGGTGGCAGTATTGGTCAGCATTTGGCCGAAAGCCCGATGGTGAACGCAATCAGCTTCACCGGTTCCGTGCCTGTCGGTCGGCAGATCGCGGCTGCTTGTGTGGGTAATTTCACCAAGATACAAATGGAGATGGGCAGCAAAAATGCGCTGGCTATACTTGATGATGCGGACATGGACACGGCCGTGGCGTGTGCTTTGGGTGGCGCCTTTGGTGGTACTGGGCAGAAGTGCACAGCATCGTCGCGCCTGGTGGTGCACAGTGCCTTGCACGATGAGTTTGTTGAACGCTTGGTAGCGGGTGCCAAAGCGATGGTTGTAGACCACGCGCTGAAAGAGGGCACGCAGCTGGGCCCCGTGGTCAGTGAGCAACAGTTGAATGAGAACTTGGCCAATGTGGCGCTGGGCAAGCGCGAGGGTGGCGAGCTGCTGTGTG
Organism: Granulosicoccus antarcticus IMCC3135; assembly: GCF_002215215.1. Taxonomy (NCBI): domain Bacteria; kingdom Pseudomonadati; phylum Pseudomonadota; class Gammaproteobacteria; order Chromatiales; family Granulosicoccaceae; genus Granulosicoccus; species Granulosicoccus antarcticus. The sequence continues at coordinate 524,614 of NZ_CP018632.1, forward strand.
GTGGTGAGCGCGTCGAGCGGGACACCGAAGGTTATTACATGACGCCGGGTGTGTTTGCAGGTACGCGCAATGAATGGCAAGTGAACCGCGAAGAGCTGTTTGCACCCCTGGCTTGCGTGATCAAGGTCGACAGTTACGACGAGGCGCTGGCCACCGTCAACGATACTCGTTTTGGTCTGACGGCAGGAATCATCACTCAGTCGCTAGCGCGTGCATCGCACTTTCGTCGCAACGCCGAGTCTGGTTGTGTGATGGTGAACCTGCCCACCGCTGGTACTGACTACCATGTGCCTTTTGGCGGTCGAGGTCAGTCTAGCTATGGCCCTCGCGAGCAAGGAGCCTACGCACAAGAGTTCTATACCACGGTGAAGACAGCTTATATCAGCTCTGGCACGCCTTCCTGAAGCCAGGATTTGTTTGCATGGAGCGACTTGATGCGCTTACAGTTGATGCTGTACAGGCCTACGAAAACCGGTGTAGGGCTGTACTGGGCAAGTCGCTCAGTTACTTACACCGATTTTGAATGACAGATAAAGAGGGGATACATGGCGACTCACTATCGGATTGACGGGCTGCAGTACGCGAACTGGTCAGAGAAGGTTTTTCGTCAGATGCGCGAAGGTGCTGTGGATGCGGTGCATGTGACCATCGCTTATCACGAGAATTTTCGTGAAACGGTGTCGCAAGTCGAACGCTGGAATCGCTACTTTGAACGCTTTCCTGAACTTATCTTCAAAGGTCTATCTGGTTCGGATGTGGCTTTGGCACGCAAGACGAATCGCACGGCTATCTTTTTTGGTTTTCAGAATCCGTCGCCCATTGAAGATGATATCGGTTTGGTGGAGATATGCCATACGTTGGGCGCGCGCTTTATGCAGCTTACTTATAATAATCAGTCGTTGTTGGCGACCGGCTGTTATGAGAAGGAGGACACTGGCCTGACCCGTATGGGGCGCGAGGTGGTCGCTGAGATGAACCGTGTCGGACTGGTGGTCGATATGAGCCATTCAGCTGAGCGCTCTACCCTGGAGGCGATCGAACACTCTAGCCGTCCCATCGCCATTACCCACGCTAACCCTGGCTCCTGGCACCCAGCATTGCGTAATAAATCAGATACGGTGTTGAAGGCCTTGGCCCAGACGGGTGGCATGTTGGGTGTTTCTCTGTACCCACATCACCTCAAAGGTAAAAATGACTGCACCTTGGAAAGCTTCTGTCAGATGGTCGCCGATACGGTGGAGTTAATGGGGGCGGGGCATGTGGGCATTGGCTCTGACTTGTGCCAGGACCAGCCGGACTCAGTCGTCGAGTGGATGCGTGTGGGTCGTTGGACCAAAAAAATCGACTACGGGGAAGGATCGGTTAGTGACGCCGGTTTCCCGCCAATGCCGGATTGGTTTGAAGACAATCGTCACTTTGGCAACATTGAAGCAGGGCTGCGTGCTGTTGGCTTGAGCGAGCAAGATGTGGCGGGTGTGATGGGCAATAACTGGATGCGATTTTACGAAGAGAATTTTCAAGCTGCAGCGAAGCCCGTCGCAGAGTCTGCAGTAGCTTGATTCACAACCGAGATTCCCACGGAGGCTAAGATGAGTTTGCTGGAAAATGTAGAGGCAACACCAATCGAAGTCGTCGGGAAACGCGGCCCCGACACGGTTATGCGGATGGCTCGTCTGGGTAGTTTTCACCAGACACGTGTGAGTTTCATGCGCTCATTGTTGCGCCGATTGCGACGAGAGAACTGGCGCTTCGAACGTAATCGCTGGCAGATCAACGCCGAAGGTGTGGGCTTTGCTGTTTATACCGCCTACGGACCTCGGCGCAATTACTCTCTGGTTGCTTTCGCCCACGATTTACCGCCAGAAATGCGTTCCGATCGTGTGATAGCAACGGCCTGGGACGCCACCTTCTGTCTGTTCGACGGTATACCCACCGAGGTTGATATCCAACGTCTGCAAGCCAACGTACCTCTGCAAGAAGCAGGGCGTATCAGCGACAGTGAGCTGTCACTTTCGCGGGCGAATCGTTCAGTGCGCCTATGGGCGCATGTCGTCGAGCGCTTGGCGGCAGGTGAGCAGCCCGATGCCGAACAGATCGATGAGGTGGGTTACCTGATTCGCACCACCGCGGTGTATGGGTCAGGTAAGTTTGGTGCCGCTGATCGCTACCGTATTCAAGATCGTATGTTGGCCGGTGGGCCCTTCAGAATCGAGATGTTATCGGTCTATCTGACACGTGCATTTAGCCTGGATTTGGTCGAGCACATGGCGAAGCAGGTAGGCGGTGACAAAGCGGTTGCATTGCAACCCGATCTGCGTCGACGCTTTGGTGTCGGCAATTCGACGGGGCTGGGTATGGCGCCCTTTCTGATTAATCACCCCTTGCTGCTGCACCGTTGGATAGATGCCAAAGAGACGGCCTTGCAAAGGGTTCGTCAGGTGCGGATAGCTTCTGATACGGAACGATCACACTTTCTTCAAGTGGTGGCGCGAGCCAGCCTCAATGCCTATTTCTGGCACAGTGCTCACCCGCTACAAGTCGAAAAGCTACAGCATTTGCGTCATGATATGGATGCTTTACAGCGGTGTGTGACGTCTCTGGACCTGACTGGTGAATATGTTTGGAACAAGCTATATCTCTGGTCTGAACAGCAGTTATCGCTCGAAGGGCAGGAGCAGCTGGTTTCTCTGCTACTTGAACCCTACGGCGCCTTGGTCGATGATCTGAGCGCTAATATGTGGGCCGACGAGTACGCTGCATTCCGTATCAACGGCACCGAGACGGTTGCGATCCTGCGTGAACGCTTGAAGAGCGAATATCATTGGGCGCTAGATCTGGACTATACGCAGCATCAGAACAGTGCTCGCTTCTGGTATGTATCGGAAGAAAAAATGGAACCTCGTATCGGTGAGCGCTATGAAGAAGAGGGCACTGAATTCGAGCAACCGTTGGACATTGGTCGAGCAGCAGCCCAACTCTACCAGGCGTTGAATGGTTGGGATGTCAGCGCCTCGGTCGCTGACTTCCTGTTGGCCGCTCCTGAGCATCGGCACATGGTGCGGCGGATACAACTACAAGCCAAGTACCCTTACGCTGAGATACGCGACAACCTGATTGCCGCCGACATGCTGCCGATTGATCTGTTGCGCTGCAAGCTATCGTTCTTTGGTGCAACACATTTTGATCCGCGTTCAGATCGTTGGGTGCGCATTTGTATGTTCCAGCACGCGCCGTTTCCGCATGAGCTTGCGCAATTGAATGACGATGACTGGGTCTACCCACCAGTGGGAGAGCCATCGTGAGTCGTCTATTTTCTTTGAGTGAAATAGACGCTGTGTGCCGCAAAGCGGCGCGCGGAGCTGGTTATGGTTGGGGTATGGCGGAAGAGGCAGGGCGTTCCGCTCGTTGGCTGGCTGCTTACGGTTTTCAGGGGCCCGAGGCCCTGGCTGCCTGGTTGCGTACGCTTCAGCCAGAGGCAAGTCTGCATAGGCCGAGCCTGCAAGAGGGGATCTGGCGCGCGCAACGAAATATCTGCCCGTTGAGCGCAGGCACGTTGGCGAGTGATTACGAGTCAAAGTTGTTCAGTGGTGAAACATTTGAATTCGAGCAGGTACAGCAGCCGATTTTGATGTTGTCGATGGTGGCACGGATTGTAGAGAATCGTGAGTGTTCGCTGATTTTCTCGTTGAACGATCATGACATAGTCTGCGTGGCGCAAAAAATCATGTTCAGTTCAGATTTCCCGTGGGAAACATCTTGCGCCGATGTCAGCGTGTACCTGACTGACTTTGAGACTGCGTCTAAACAGGAGACTGTCGAGCCGTCTGCGCAAAGCCGAGTCGTTGACGAAGCTGCGTATGAGACCTTGCTGGAGTTGGCGCACCGTACTTATGCTCCAGCAACTGAGGCCTCGCGTATAGCGGGTGCGGGTGCAAGTGCGAGCGCGGGTACAACGGATAACGATTGATGCTCGCCGCTGATGCGCGGTGCGAGTGAAAGGATGAATTAAATGAGTGAACAACAGAAAATAACGGTCAGCCTTGATGATATTGAGCAGGCCACACTGCAAGCACTGGTTAAAGCGGGTGCAGAGTCGTGGATAGCGGCAGAAGTTGCGTCGGCTGTGCGAGAGGCTGAGGCCACGGGCAATGTGATTTGTGGATTGTATTACCTGGAGAGTTACTGCAAGCAATTAGTCTCTGGGCGTGTAAAAGGTGATGTCACGCCTGAAGTGAGTAGGCCGCGAGCGGCGAGTGTGCGGGTGGATGCAGCGTTCGGTTTTGCTCAGCCTGCCTTTGCCAGGGCGTTGCCACTGGCGATAGAGACAGCACGCGAGGCAGGGACGTGTAGCCTTGCGGTTTGTCATGCACACACTTGCACATCCCTTGGTTTTTTCACTCGCCAGATTGCGCAGGCCGGACTGGTCGCGATTGGCTTCACCAATGCTTCGGCAGTTGTCTCTCCACCCGGTGGCACCAAGGCGGTACTGGGGACTAACCCAATTGCCATGTCGGTGCCTGCTGAACACGGCGGTGTTGCGTTTCAGTTCGATCAAAGCACCAGTGCCATCGCGCTCGGCAAAATCACGATGGCGGCGGCTGCTGGCGAGCAAATTCCACCAGGTTGGGCTGTTGATGCGCAAGGCCAAGCAACCACAGATCCTCAAGCTGCGCTGAAAGGCTCGTTGGTCTCGACCGGCGGTTACAAAGGTTATGGCTTTGGACTGATGGCCGAGATCCTGGCGTCGGCGATGACGGGTGGCGTCAACTCGGTTGATATCAAAGGTCTGAAACTACCTGAAGGCGCTCCGCACAATTTGGGGCAGTTCTATTTCTTGCTCGATCCGAGCACTTATGCAGGCGATGAGTTCTGGCAGCGCCTGGCCCGATTGAGTGAAGTGGTCGATGAGCAAGAGGGCGCGCGGCTGCCCGGATCCAATCGAATCGATGTATCTGAAGTAAGCATAGATAGCGCAGTTTGGCAGCTTGCTCAGGCCCTGGGCTAGAACCAAGCCTGGAACCTGGCGGGCATGGAGTAACGAGGCTGGTTCGCATGCATATGTGCGCCTGTCGAACGGGCATTTCAATGCCTGTTTTCAATAATCATAATTAATAAGGCGGAGAAAATTCATGGCGATAGAACCCCCATTCACAGACTTGGAAATCAAAAAAGCCGAGTCAGGTTTTTACGAAGGAAATAGCTTGCCTATTGCCTTGGTCAGCAAGTCCATCATGGTGGCTTTGGTGCTGTGGGCGCTGCTGTCCCCGGAAACGGCCAATAAAATGCTCAGCGCGTGGAACTCATCGTTGCTGGTGGGCTTTAATACGTTTTATATTGTAGCCACTGGGGGATTTGCGTTCTTCCTTCTGATTTTGGCACTGATTCCTTCAGTGGGTAGGCGTCGATTGGGCACCGGCAACGACAAGCCTGAGTTTTCAAACTTCTCCTGGTTCTCGATGATGTTCGGTGCGGGTCTGGGTGTTGGATTGATGGTCTACGCGACTGCTGAGCCTATGGGGTTGTGGGGTTCCAATCCTGTGATACTGGAAGGCGGTGCGGTTGCCAATACAGCAGACGCTCTAGGCTCTGCCTACCGTTACACCTTCTTGCACTATGGTTTTCACGCATGGGCGATCTACGTCGTGACAGGTCTGTGTCTGGCTTACTATGCCTATTCGCGAGATATGCCTCTGACTATCCGTACTGCTCTGACGCCATTATTTGGTCGTTTTTTGAATGGCTTCCTGGGTCACGTGGTCGACATCCTGGGTGTCGTTGCCACAATTCTGGGGGTGTCTGTCACCATCGGATTTGGTGTCAGCCAGTTGGTCGATGGCCTCTATGCGATTACCGATATGTCGTGGCTGATGAACACGTCCGGTGATATACCGACGCCAAGCACCGTAGGGTTGATTTCAGCCTTGATGATGATCATGGTGATGTCGATCATCTCTGCAGTATCGGGTGTGGGCAAAGGGGTTAAATATCTCTCTAACCTGAATCTTGTCTTGTCGTTGATCTTGTTGGGTACGTTTGTTGTCTTTGGCTCGTTTGGTTTTTCCATGAGCACTTACGGCACAGCCTTTATTGACTATGTGGCCCACTTTGCTCAGCTGTCATTTGGTGCTTTCAGCTCAATGACACAAGCTGATTTCACAGCAGCATTGCCAGAAGCGGTAAGGGCTTTGCCAGAAGCTGATGTCAACGCACTCTACAGTGGTGCCATCAATGCGTGGGGGTCTTTGTCTGGCTTCCAGGACAAGCTGCCCGAAGCTTTCTCAGCCTTGGAAAACAGCGAAGCGCTATCAGCAACTGTTTATGAGGTGGGTACCGAAGGGCGACAGTTTGGTTGGCAAGCAGGCTGGACCACTTTCTACTGGGCGTGGTGGATCGCATTTTCCCCTTTTGTTGGTCTGTTTCTGGCACGTATTTCACGCGGCCGTTCAGTGCGTGAATTCATTGTAGGCTGTGTGTTTGCGCCGGCGATGGTGTGTTTCGCCTGGATGACTATTCTCGGTGCTTCCGCTATCGAGATGGAACTCAATGGCACGGCAGATGGGGCGATTATCGCGGCTTCTACCACCAATAAGTTGTTCGCTACACTTCAGGTGATGTTGGCTGGCAATGAGGCCTTGCTGTCAGGTATCACGATCATGAGTGTTGTGTTGATCCTGACTTTCCTGGTCACTTCTGCTGATTCGGGTATTTTGGTGATGAACACCATCATGTCCGGTGGCGATCAAGAGGCCGGCATCAAGCACCGCATCGTGTGGGGTGTTGTCATGACCGCTGTTATCGGTACTTTGCTGGTCGCAGGTGGTGGTGGGTTTGATGCTCTGAAGAACGCCATGATCATCGGTGCATTGCCATTTGCGATGGTAATGGTATTGATGTGTGTTTCGCTGGCTAAGGCGTTGTATCGCGATAGCTTGCGCGAGATGGCTTAACTTCCGGCTGTTTGAACGACAGGGGATCACCGATATCGGGTGCACCCTTTGGTTTGCAAAATCTGCGCGGTACTAGTTGCCGCGCAGTCATAGGCACCTTCAATATCGAAGCTCATGGACATGATAGGAATGAATGAAGAGCTAAATAATTCTCTTGCTTCAGAGATCGGAGGTTCCAGGTTTTCTCATTTTGGTTCCACTACCTCGATGATTGCGACACCCCCCTCGACTTTGAACCTGACATCGACAGGGCCGATCATGACGCCCCAAAGCTGTCCCTGCTTGCCATCCTTGCTGCGTTCATGAGCAGGGCGGGGGTCTTGGGCGAGTGTCTGCTCGATCAGGCTTTTCAGGCCAAGAGAGCCGGATGCCACAAGATTGTCGTCTGGTTCAATCTTGTCCAGGATTTGTAGCGCCTCCGTTTTCCAGGCGACCTCGAGACCATCCTGCAAAGGGGTCGCCCAGTCAGATCTGGCATCGGGTATGGCATCGATAAAGGGCACATAGGGTTTGATATCGAGCACGGGTGTGCCGTCGAGAAAATCGCCACCATCGACGTAAACACGAAATAGGTCCTTGTCGAAAGTGACTTCTCGCAGGGCTACAACGCTTAGCCCGATAGGGTTCGGCCGGTTGGGGCTGCGCGTAGCGTAGACACCCATCGTCGTCTTGCCGCCGAGCCGAGGCGGCTGTACCAGTGGCTTGAAGCGTGTGTAGTGCTGGCTGTGGAAGACAAATACGACCCACAGGTGAGAGAAGGAGCCAAGATCGCGCAGTGCCAGCTCGTTATCGCGCGTCGGTTCAAATTCGATCGCTGCAACAGCGCTGTCTACCAGTCCGGGCTGTCTGGGTATGCCGAAGCGTTGGCTGTAGCATGATCTGATGGTCGCTATGGCATCCATCGAAAAGGTTTGGCTGGGCATCGGTGTTGTCTAAGGGTGAAGGCGGAGTGAGGGCCGCAAGTCAAGAGGGGTATTTATCTTGTCTGCAAAGCTCCTGGCAGACGTAGCCTATACCGGTGTAGAAGACCAATGATACCGATCAAGACACATCAGGTGGGTGGGATCGGGACTGGCGCGCAATCTGGGCAACACCCTCGCCCCTGAATCAGAAGCTGATATTGCCACTGATGCGGCTGTCGCAACGTCAGCGCAGCCATTCATCAAGTATGTCGTAGCTCTTTCTGATCAGAAACTGTGGAAAATTACCGATGTCTGGAATGGTGTTCGATTATTTAAAGGAGTAATAATCACGGCAGTGAGATACTGCACATGTCGGTGGTATCAGAGAGATGGTCAGAATCGGCTATTGGGCAGAAGCCTATGACGTGGCATTGGCTCCGCATTGTCCGCTGGGTCCGATAGGATGCCTGCAGGTAGATGCTGTTTGCCACAATGCTTTCATTCAGGAGCAGAGCCTGGGAGTTCACTACGATAAGGGCTGTGATCTGAATGACTATCTGATGCCTGAAAGCCGTTTCGAGTGCTCCGCAGGCTATCTGCCAATTCCTCAAGGGCCTGGCTTGTGAGCCTGACAGTTTTACGCAAGTTCTGGCTGAGGTTTTACCCGAGCGTCGAGTATCGTTTCAGGTTCCGCTGGCCCGACTGCGTGCCGTGAAGAACGAGGACGAAATTGCACGGATGACAGTGGCTGCTCAGGTAGCGGCAGTGGGGCAGCAGACAGCGCGCCTGTTGTCTGTGGCAGGCGCTGATGAATTAGCTGTGTTCGGTGCTGTACGCAGCAAGATGGAGCAGTGTGCCGGGATACGCATAGCCTTTGCCGGAGAGTTGCTGACAGGCGTTGAACGTTCGTCACGCCTGGGAATTTCGATCGCTACTCGAGAAATACATGACGGCGATCCGGTTATTTGTGATTTGGCCCCACGTGTCAACGGCTATTGGGGGGACAGTTGTTCTGCGTTTGTCGTTGGAGGTGCCCCGGAAAAAGACTATGAGCGAATGTACAAGGCCGCGCATGAAACACTGCGACTGGCAGTAGCCGAGTTGAGGCCCGGTCTGCGAGTCTGTGGCTTCGACGCCAGCCTGCGTGAATTCATGAAAGGGCAGGGCTACGCTTATCTAGTTGGTTAGCAGGTGGCCGGGAGTAGAGTTTTTCAGCTTCCGGCCGCCGGCAGATTTACCATAGTTCAATGGCCTCACAAGTCTTCAAGATATAATCGTGAAACAGCATGACTTGACTCTTCTTTCTAGAGTCCTGATTGATCTTCAGGAAGTTGCCACGTTCAACACGAAAAGAGGCTTCGTTGGCAACCACCAGCGAGCCTGCATCGATATGTTGCTGCACGATGTGCTGCCAACCCAGAATCAAGCCTTTCCCTTCCACCGCCGCATCGATCAGCAAGGGATAGCTATTGCTCGAAAGAGTACCCGGCCTCTCTGTGTACAGTCGTCCATTTGCCCTGAACCAGTTCGCCCATGTTAACGGCTTCCAACCGATAGCATCCGAAGACCAGTGTTTCTCATGCAGGTGAAGCAGATTTGCCGTTTCGAGTACACTCAGGTCATCGAACGGACCGTACCGCTCCAGATAACCGGGACTGCAAACAGGTCGCACGATCTCCGGAAAAAGATACTGAAGCTTTTCACCGACATCGCATCGTTCGTTGCCGCAGATCAGAGAAACATCAACGTCGCTGAAGTTGCGCAAGGTGTCATCTTCATCAGAAGCCAGGATGACAAACCTGACCTCTGGATGAATGAACTGAAACCCATCAACGAGCGTGCGCAACCAGTAGCTCGCAGCACCGGTCGTCGCCGACACTGTGACGAGCTGATCTGTCGTCGTGCTCTCCAGATCACCGATAGCCTCACTGATACAATCCAACCCTGTACTGACGGCAATCAGTAGCCGTGTCCCGGCATTGGTTAACTCAAGCCCTTTGTGCTTTCTTACAAAAAGCGGTTGTTCCAGAGCCTTCTCAAGGTTTCTGACATGCTGACTGACCGCAGCTTGCGTGACGTTGAGCTCTTTGGCTGCAATGGTAAAGCTCAAATGCCTGGCAGCAACCTCAAAGGTTGCGAAAGATCCGATAGACGGCAGGTATCGTCTGGTGTCCTTAAGCATCATTCCTATCCAGTGAGTGAGTACGACGAGAGCGAAACATAACGTATTCTGGTGATCGATCCAGATGCATCAGATCTGGCACGAGCCTATAACAACTTCAATCTCGACGAGCTTGCCACTCCTTCCACCGCAAATAGGCATTGGCTCCGAGTGTTGCCACCGGGGCCGGCACCAGGAATCGTTCCGGTTCTGGTTCTGCGGCAAAATATCGGGAGATTTCACTACTGACACCACACACCGATTCGGCCGCAGCAATCCCCGTCAAGACCCCACGTGTGGTTCCCAGGCCATTTTGACAACAAGCCGCGAACACGCCCTCATCCAGCTCATGGGCCACCGACACGCTATTGCGTGACAGGCATAAGTGCCCCGCCCATGTGAACTCCATTTTCACTGATGACAGTGCGGGGAATCTATCATCGAACTTTCTACGCATGACCCTGAGTGCTCGGTCCTTCATTTTCTCTGACGTCTCCATTTGCGGGCAGAAGTCGGCGCAAGTCCGGGTGATAATTCGGTGCCCACCCTGAGAACTGTCAATTCTACGCACAGTCGTTCCCATCGGATCTGACGGCGTCAGGCCCCAGCGAGAATGTCCGCCCAAAGCGCGTTGCAAAGAGGGATTTATCTCTTCGGTCATACATGCAAATAGAAACACATGCATCAAGCGACCTCGCATAAGGCCGAAACTCTCCAGATGACCGTTGTTGGCAAGGATGACCTTGTTGGCCGTAACCTTGCCTTGCGGGGTGCTCACACACCAATCCGATGCCTGGCGTTCGAATTTTATCACCGGCGAGTTTTCACAAATACGGACTTTGTCCATCAAGCCAGTCGCTAGTCCACGAACATAGCCTGCAGGTTGCAGCATGACCGTGCCCGGTGTGTAAAGTCCGGACTGGTAGTAGGCACTTCCAGTCATCTCTTGCATGGCAACCTGATCAAGCATCTCGTACGGCTCGTTCATCTGCTCAAGATGATGTGCATAGCTTTTATTCTGCTGATGGCTTTGTTCGGATGCTGCGGCATTCACCTTACCCGCACGATCGAAATAGGCAGGATCAATACCGTATTCCTCCACGGCCTGTGCGGCAAATTCGATGGCTTTCCGGTTCAGACCCGTTAACGTCAGATCCTTGTTTTTTTCGCTGCCCGCGTAGTCGCTTGATGCCAGTTCGTGAGGCAAATCAATCATGAAGCCCGAGTTTCTACCTGAAGCGGCCTCCGCTATCTGCCCGGCCTCCAGGATAGTGACTTTCATGTCCGGATTTAACTGAATCAACCTTCTTGCCGCTGACAAACCCGCGAAACCTGCGCCTACGATTACCACATCGCTATGCACATCCGAGCTCAACACAGGTGTTGGTTTACGTGCGGTAATTATCGCGTTCCAGGCCGCCGGCCCCACATGCGTGGGTAGACGACTAGCCTTATAGACTGTGCTCATAATGGGTATATGTCCCGACATTGATTCGACGGTCGAATCAGAACCTGACTAGTCGACAGCCTCATTATCATCGTCTGATAAATCGATCCAGATGGTTTTCAACTGCGTGTACTGATCATGCGCATGAATGGAGTTATCCCGGCCGCCGAACCCCGAACTTTTGTAACCGCCAAACGGTGTGCTGATATCGCCTTCCCCGAAGCTGTTTATTGTGACCGTACCGGCTTTCAGTTCTCGGGCTCCTCGAATCCCTCGCTTTATATGAGAGGTAAATAGTGAGGCCGCCAGACCATACTCAGTATCGTTGGCAACCCGAATGGCCTCATCAAAACTGGAAATCGTGATGACCGTCAGAATAGGTCCAAATATCTCCTCACGAGCCAGCTTGTCCTGGTTATCCTTCACTTCTATAATCGTTGGCTCGACAAAGGCACCCTCAATCGCCTTACCACCCAGACGAATGGCGCTTGGCTCCGCCAGGTCCAGATAGCTGCAGACTTTCTTGAAGTGCGCCGGTGATACCAGCGCTCCCACGCGCACGGAAGGGTCCAGTGGATCACCGATATTCCACTCGCGAGCGTGTGCCAGAATTCTCTCCAATAGAGCCTCTTTTATATCTTTGTGCACGATCAATCGCGACGCCGCCGAACAGTTCTCCCCCATGTTCCAGAAAGCGCCATTGACGATATGATTAGCCACGACATCCAGATTCTCGGCATCATTCATGACGATGCAAGGATTCTTGCCACCCATTTCGAGAACCACTTCCTTGAGATTGCTCTCGCCGGCATAGCCCAAAAAACGACGCCCGGTAATAGTCGAACCGGTAAACGACACCATATCAACGTCCGGATGCCTGCCCAAGGGCTCTCCAACTTGTTCTCCGCTACCTGTGACTACATTAAAGACACCGGCTGGCACTCCCGCCTCAAAGGCCAGTTCTGCGACCCGTAGCGCCGTTAGCGACGTCTCTGCTGCCGGCTTCACGACCACTGAACAGCCAGCCGCCAGTGCCGGTCCGATTTTCCATGCAAGCATAAGCAGCGGAAAATTCCATGGCAACACAAGCCCCACCACTCCGATGGGTTCGCGAACGACCAGGGCAATATGATCATCAGAGGCTGGCGACACCTGATCATAGATTTTATCAATCAGCTCGGCATGCCACTGCAAACAATGAATGGTCTCCGGTATGTCGACCGTCTCGCAATCGAAAACAGTCTTGCCACTGTCCACACTTTCCATCACGGCTAATTCATGGCTTTCCCGAGTCAACAGCTTGCATAACTTGATGAGTACCGATTTTCGCTCTGACGGCGAACGTCTGGACCAACGACCGTCCTCGAACGCTTCGCGGGCCTTTGCCACAGCGACATCCACATCATCACTGTTGCAGGCTGCAACGTCCGTCAGGCTCTCACCCGTGGCCGGGTTGATTGACTTGAAGACCTCCCCTGAGAGTGCAGGGCGAAAGCCGCCGTCAATAAATGCGTTTTGCGGAAAATTCAAAGCGTTGGCAATGCACTTGTATTCATCTTGTGTCAATAGTTCAGACATGTTCTATCCCTCACTTCGAATGGCGGCAATGGTGGATTTCAATATGCGCACTACCTGTTCCAATTCACGCTTCTCATCCTTGTTCAATGACTTCAGAGGTGGGCGCATGGGGCCTGAGTCAAGACCGGAGAGCTCGACTCCGTGCTTTACACACTGAATGAACTTGCCGCCTTGCTCAAGCACAAGCATTAGCGGCAACATCGCGGACATGATGCGACGACCAGTAACATAGTCATTTTTCAGTACACAAGTCTCATACATCAGCACATGCTCTTCAGGCAGAAAATTCGAACCTGCACAGATCCAACTGCGAGCGCCCCAAGCGAAGAATTCCAGGGCCTGATCGTCCATTCCACAGCACATCTGAATGTGCGGGTAGTCGCGGGCTAGCAAATGAACTCGGTTGATGTCCCCCGAGCTCTCCTTGATACCGACAATGTTACGCGAACGACTCACACGGTCCAGAAAGTCTTCTCCCATGTTCACACCCATGCGGCCAGGGTAGTTATACAACACAATGGGAAGATCAGCCTCTCTGTCTATTGCCAGTGCATTCAATGCATTCTCTTGTTCGGTGGGCACCGAATAAGGTGGAGTACCTAACAGAATTGCCTCTGCCCCCATCTCCCTGGCGCCACGTGCCAAAGCGATCGAGTCAGGTGTGCGCATGGCACCGGTGCCGACAATCAAGGGCAGACGTTCATTCAGGCACTGCTTCGTAAAGCGTGCAACCTCGAGACGTTCGGCAACGTCCATTGTATAGTTCTCGCCCGTCGAGCCACCTGATACCACCCCGTGAACACCACAGGCGATCAGGTTCTCGATGAGAGCGGTGAGCGACTCGTAATCAATCGAGCCATCCTCATGCATCGGTGTAATCAGTGGCGTATAGATACCATCTAACGAAAATCTGGAAGTCATAGTTATAAGTCCGTTGTTATGCAGAGGATATGTTTACAATTCATTCGATGAATCCAAACGCACGAGGCAGGAAAAGCGCAAGTGGTGACCAGTAAGTTGTTACCAGCATGACGGGGAATGCAGCGAAAGCCATGAAATAGAACGCAGGCTTGATGACATTGGATATGGTCACACCGCCGACCCGACACGACATGAACAGGATGGGCGCCATGGGAGGACTGTTCGCACCAATAACGACACTGGTCCCTATAATCGCAGCAAAATGTACCGCATCAACTCCAATCTCTGCCATGACAGGCACCATCAGAGGACTGATGATGGCAATGACACTGACATCATCCATGATCATTCCTAACAGGATCAGAAAAATGTTAACCATCAACAGTATCAGGATTGGACTGTCGAACGTACCCAGCAAGACATCGGTGAGTTGTTGCGGTACCCGTTCGAGTGTAAAGATCCGGCTTGCCACAAATGAGAACACGAGAATGACCATGATCACACCGGTGGTGGTTGCCGCACTGATAATCGCCTGAAATATTTTCTTCGCGTATTTCTTCTGACATGAAGCGCATTCAGAAGTGACAGAATAATCATCAGCAAGATGCCTGGACCAATGGTGGCCAGAAAGCAGGCTGCCACAGATTGTCGGGTTACGACTGCATACAGGATCATCGTGATACTAGGCGGAATCAGTAGACCCAATAGCGACGATATACCCAGCAAAGCACTGGTATAGGAGCGAGAGTATCCGTGCTTTTCCATCGGGTCAATCATGATGGAACCAATGGAGGCAACAGCTGCCGATGCGGTACCGGAAATAGCACCGAATACGCCACAAGCCACGACCATGGAAGTCCCCATGCCTGTCCGGGAACGACCTACAAGAGTCTCCACAAAATCCAGGCAGCTTTCTCATCGGCGGTGGGCACGATGTACTCCATGCCAGCTTCCTGAGCGGCAGCGATCCATTTGTCATCCTCCTTCTTTGCACCAGCAAACTGCTGATCGATGATGGTCTGTGCACTCGTCTCGATTATTCCACGATCTTCGTCATCCATTTTTTCCCAAGTCTCGCCATTCATCAGCAGTGAGTAGGATGAGAAGTTGTGCGATGACTGAACGAAATAATCCAACTGATCTTTGAAGTACTCATAGTCCCAATAGATGACATTGCTGGAATCACCATCAACCACGCCTGTTTGTATGGATGTGTAGACTTCAGCCCAATCTATCGGTACTGCCTGAAACCCCATGGCCTCGATGGTTTGAGGAAGTGGAAATATGGGTTGCGAACGAACTTTCAGACCTTTGGCCTCTTCAAAGCCGGTGGCATATCTACCTTTGGTGGCCACACCACCAAACCCTTCGGGAAACGGACCGAAATACTTCAGGCCCATATCCTGATAAACAGGTTCGATCAAGTCTCTGACCCAACCATCCTGACCGAATGATTCAATGGCATCTTCCCAGTCCATGACCAGATAGGGAAGATAGTTGACACCAATTCGCTGATCATAAGAGGTCTGAGGCCATGTGATCATCATATGAACGTTGCCCTTGACCAGTTGATCAAACAACTCCTGCTGCCCGCCTAGTTCACCCTGATAGAAAACATTCACCTTCATGCGTCCATCTGACTCTGTCTCAATGGACTCAGCCCAGGCTTGCATGGACTTTCCGAGAACCGAATCTCTATCCCCTGCCTCACTGGTGAGGACAAGTTTGTATTTATCATCACTCGCTTGCGCAGTGAGTGGTAGTGCACAAAGGGCTGATACCGCCAGCGCTAGTCCTATCACTTTTTCATGTTTCATTCTGTCTTCCTCCGACCGTCTACTTGGTGTTGGTGTTTCACGAGTGAGTGTCTATGCCTGATTCTCACCATACTGATTAAACATCGCAAACGAGATTCACCTTGGGTCTGGCATAAGTAAATGTTGTGCAGGGTGTTAGTCCGATAGTCAGGACAAAAGAACGCATGTATATACGACCAAGCGGAATACAGGAGGAAGAAGCGGTCTGCTAGATGCCTGCAGGCGCTCGACATGCGATGGCTTCTTTTCAATCAGCTGCGTGAGGCCGGGCAAGACATCGACTCGGCAACTCGTGATGCCGTATGAACTGTCGAAAACAGTGCCGTCTAGCAGCGTACCGTGATATTGCGCTTTCAACTTATTCGTGGCCTGGGCGGAGCCTTGAACTCATCGTCCTTATCGTGGCGTGAATAGTGACAATGCTCACGTTTGGTGGGGGCATGGCTACAGATCAACTGCTGGCGGGCGATCTTCATGGGATCAGTTGCTAACCTGACCTGGCACTTCGTCGATGACTCAACGATCAATTACACCTGTGGCCCGGCCGCTGCCCAAATATGTACTGCTCGCGGCGTTCGTGGTTTGTGCGCTGCTGTTATGGGTAGCCGCCACTACGACGAACAACTTCCAGCTGTCGGGCGGCGAGCCGGGGCTGGGTACAGCGAGTCCTGAGGAGACAGCGCCGCGCCTGGTCAGTAGTGTCAGTGAGATCGATTTTGGAACCATCGATGCCGGTGACAGTGGCACCAGGCGACTTGTACTAACCAACAGTTCTCTGGACGATGCAGCCATTACGGTCAGTTCGACCTGGCTTAGTGAACCTGATGCGCTCGTTTTTGCTAGCGATTTTAAAGGGCCGCGCACGTTACCTGCGGGGGAGTCGCTCATTATCGAATTGAGTTTTACGCCTTTGGATGCAGGTCATCGGGTCGGTGCTGTGTATGTGTCACATGACGGCGATTCGAATCTTGATATTTTTACGTTGAGTGGTAATGGGGCCAACTCCGAGGCGTCAATACCGTCTCTTGGCGGTGCCTTGCCGGTAACCGAACCCGCGTTCGGCAAGAGTGATCTGGCTGGTATTTCCAACATCAAGCCGACTTCGCTGCAGTTCGGTCCGGATGGTCGTCTGTACGTGGCTGATATGCTCGGTCTGATCGAGATATTCGAGATCGAGCGAGGGGACGTCAACGACTATCGGGTGGTTTCAGAAGAGACGATCACCCTGATCCGGGATATACCGAACCATGACGATGACGGCGATCCGAACCCGGCGATCAACAAGCGTCTGGTGACAGGTCTGCTGGTCACCGGCACAGCTTCCAGTCCTGTTATCTATGTTGGTTCCAGTGACCCACGCATTGGCGGTGGCCCGTCGCACACAGAAACCGGCCTTGATACGAATTCGGGTGTGATCTCGCGTCTGACGCGTGCGGCAAACGGCAGTTGGAAAAAGCTTGATCTGGTGCGCGGTCTATCGCGTTCTGAAGAGAATCACCACACCAATGGCATGGCTCTGGATGAGGCAACTCAGCGGCTCTATGTGACAGCCGGCGGTAATACGAACGAGGGCGGTCCGTCGAACAATTTCGCCATGTTGCCAGAATATGCCTTGAGCGCTGCAATTCTTGAGATAGATCTGGGTGCGATCGGTGAGTCGACCTATGATTTGCCGACGCTTGATGATGAGACGCGCACCGGCACTAATGACAAGGGTGACCCTTTTGGTGGTAACGATGGTCGCAACCAGGCGAAGCTGGTGCCCGGCGGACCTGTACAGGTCTATGCACCTGGGTTTCGCAATGCGTATGATATCGTCTTGACTGAAGGCGGGCAGTTGTACACCATAGATAATGGCCCCAATGGTGGCTGGGGCGGACCGCCGATTGGTGAAGGCTCGGATGGCAAGTGCACCAATCAACAAAGTGAGCCGGGTGTCACCTACTTCGACTCATTGCACCTGATTAGTGAGCGCGGCTACTACGGCGGGCATCCTAATCCAACCCGTGCCAATCTTTCAAATACCTTCAATACTTCCAATCCGCAGTCGCCGGTCAGTGTGCCGAATCCGATTGAATGCGATCTGCATGGTGCCGGCGGTGTACAGGCACTCACCACATTCGGCTTTTCGACCAACGGAATGGTTGAGTACCGCGCATCAAATTTCGGCGGTGCAATGCAGGGTGACCTGCTGACCGCCGGCTGGAATAATTCCATTCAACGGCTTGTGCTTAACGCCTCGGGCAACAAGCTGACCAAGAAGGATGCTTTGTTTGCCAATGTCGGTGGTTTGCCGCTGGATGTGACCGCGCAGAGTGATGCACAGCATTTTCCCGGCACCATCTGGGTTGCCGACTTTGTCCTGAAGCAGATCGTCGTATTTGAACCGGTTGACTACGACGGTGCAGTAGCAGGAGTTTGTGGTGGCATTGCATCTTCCGATGATGATGAGGATGGATTTTCGAATGCGGATGAGTTTGCCAACGGTACTGATCCGTGTTCAGCCGCGGATCTTCCTGCAGACCTGGATGGGGACTTCCTGTCAGATCTGGTAGACACCGATGATGATGGCGATGGAATCGCTGATCAGGACGATCCCTTCGCACGCGATCCGGACAACGGACGCGCAACGAAGCTGCCGGTGACCCATGATTGGGAAAACGACAGCGAATCAGCAGGGTTTCTATTCAACCTGGGTTTCAGCGGTTTAATGAATAACGGTTCGAGTGAGTATCTGGACTTGTATTCTCTGGAGAACCTGACAACCGGTGGTGCTGCGGGTGTGCTGACGATCGATGAAATTCCTGGCGGCGACCCCATCGGCGACGTTAACAATCAGGCCTATGCTTTTCAGTTTGGTGTCGACGTGACGCCGACAACTGCACCGTTCACCGTACATACCCGTCTGTTGTCACCCTTTAGCGGTGCTGATATCGGTGGTCATCAATCAATGGGGTTCTACATCGGTACTGGTGATCAGGATAACTACATCAAGCTTGTCATGAATTCAAAAGGTCAATCAGGTGGTATCCAGTTTGCCGCCGAATATGATGGCGTATTCAAGGAAGTGGCGAACATTACGGCGCCCATTCTCGGTCAGGCGGAAGTTGATCTGTATTTATCTGTTGATCCGGCTGCGGGCACTGTGCGAGCCTTCTACCGTAGCGGTTCAGACGATGAAGTTGTTCAGGTTGGCCCAGCGACTGCGCTGCCAAGAGCCTGGCTTGAGGGTGAAAGTGGGCTGGCCGTTGGCATTATCTCAACCTCATTTGGTGGGCCCAGCTTCGGGGCTACGTGGGACTTCATGCGCGTGACCAAGGGTGCGATAGTGGCGCAGAACTACGAGGTTATAGACGAGCCCGTTGATGAGATCGTTGACGAAGTCATCGAGGATGAAGTCGAGGTAACGGAATCTACCGGGGATATTCACAAGGCTATCGATGGTGTCATCGCGATTGAGGCTGAGCATGCCTTGAGCAATGTGGCAACGGCTAGTCATAATTGGGTGGCGGGCAGTCGCAGCGGTGCTCGTGGTAACGCCTCAATGATCACCAACCCTGATAACGGGATGATTCGCCAGAACAGTAGCGATTCACCTCGCTTGAGTTATCGGGTGGATTTTCCGCAAACAGGTACCTGGCATGTCTGGATGCGCGGTTGGGGTGATGCGGTTGATGGTGAGGGCAAGAGTGACAGTGTGCATGTCGGGCTGGATGGCAAGCTTGACGGGGCTGCAGCTTTGCAGGGATTTCCTGCTGGTGGCTGGGCCTGGTCGAATACCGTTCGTGGCAACGCCTTTGCGGCGGTGCAGGTCGACTCTGCCGGAGTGCATACGATTGATGTCTGGATGCGCGAGGATGGTTTCGAGTTTGATGCACTGGTGCTTAGTCTGGACAACGGCTATGCCCCCAGTGCTACAGGCCCTGCCGAACTGCACGCGGCAGCTGATGACGCAAGTGGTGGTGATACCAGTGATGGTGATACCAGTGAGGCGGGAAGTGACGATTCCACTGACAGCACAGCAGATGGTGACGGCTCAGCAGACGATGGTGGTGGTGGTGTTGACTCTGCAGGCGATAGCGATATCAGCACCGGTGAGGGTGGCAACGAAGTCGATGATCCTGCTGGTGACGTTCACACCGCTGTCAATGGTCTGATCGCGATTGAGGCTGAACACACCGTGAACACTGTTGCGGCTGCCAATCGCAGCTGGGTGGCTGGCAGTCGCAGTGGTGCTCGAGGCAACGCGTCGATGATCACCAGTCCCGATACCGGGCTGATCCGCCTCGATAGTAGCGATACACCTCAATTGAGTTATCGGGTCAACTTTACGGAAGCCGGTACCTGGCATGTCTGGATGCGAGGCTGGGGTGATGCGGTTGGTGGTGAGGGCAAGAGTGACAGTGTGCATGTCGGGCTGGATGGCAAACTTGCCGGGGCTGCAGCTTTGCAGGGTTTTCCTGCGGGTGGCTGGGCCTGGTCGAATACCGTTCGTGGCAATGCTCTGGCAACAGTACAGGTTGGTTCTGCCGGAGTGCATACGATTGATGTCTGGATGCGCGAGGATGGTTTCGAGTTCGACGCACTGGTATTGAGCCAGAGCAGCGGCTATATGCCTAGTGGTGCAGGCCCTGCTGAGCTGCATGTGGTCGGTGATACTGATGATACTGATGAGAGTGATGGTGACAGCACCGGCACCGGCAGCGGTGGTGATGTTGGTGGTAGCACCGATAGCGATGACGCTAGTGACACGGCTGGTGATGATGGTGCTGAAGGCGAGAGTGGTGATGGAGGTACGGATAACGAGGAGATGAGTGCTGTCGATGACGATGTGATACTCATCGAAGCCGAGGCTTTTGACTCGAAGAGCACTACTGCAAGTCATGCATGGACGTCGGGAGCTCGAGGTGGTTCAAGCGGTGGGTCGATGATTACGACACCAGACTCGGGCGTATTGAGTGCGGGGACAACCGGCTCGCCAGTCATGCGCTATGAAGTTGATTTTCCTGCTGCTGGCAGTTGGCGGATATGGGTGCGCGGTTGGGGCGATGCCGTAGGTAACGAAGGCAAGAGTGACAGCGTGCATGTGGGGCTAGACGGTACATTGGCCGGGGCTGCAGCTTTGCAGGGATTCCCTGCTGGCGGCTGGGCCTGGTCGAATACGATCCGTGGCAACGGCTTCGCTACAGTGCAAGTGAATTCGGCTGGAAAGCACACCATCGGGGTCTGGATGCGTGAGGACGGTCTGGAGGTCGATGCATTGCTGTTGACCAGAGACACGGATTACGTGCCGAGTAGTGCTTCTGATAACGACGATGGAGATTCCGAGTCGGGTGGCGGCTCGGGTGACAGTTCAGGAGAAAGTTCTGACAATTCAGGTGATCAGAACGATGACGATCCCGATAGCCAGTCCCGTGCCTCGAATACACGTGACTGGGTCAAGCGTTCTAGCGCAAACGGTAGCAACTTTACGAAAAGGCATGAAGCTGGAGCTGTCGAATTTGACGGCAAACTTTTTCTACTGGGCGGTCGCGGAACACGACCTGTCGATATCTATGACCCGGTGACGAAGAGTTGGAGTAAGGGGGCAGCTGCGCCGATCGAGATTCATCACTTTCAGCCGGTCGTATTTGACAAAAAAATCTGGATCGTTGGGGCGATGACCTGCTGCTTTCCAAGAGAGGATAACGTTACCCATGTCTGGACCTATACGCCGGCCACCAACCGTTGGGAGAAGGGCGTAGAGATTCCGGTCGCACGACGCCGCGGCTCGGCCTCTACCATCGTCCGGAACGGCAAGATCTACCTGGCGGGTGGCAATACCTTGGGGCACGATGGGGGCGCCGTCGGCTGGTTCGATGAGTTTGATCCGTCAATGGGGACTTGGCGCACACTGCCCGATGCCCCGGTTGCTCGGGATCACGCGCAGGGAGCCATGATTGACGATTGGCTGGTACTCGCCGCAGGACGTCAATCAACTCGTCCGAATGTGTTCTTGAATACCATTTCGCGTGTCGATGTCTATAGCTTCAAAACTGGAGCGTGGAGCCGTGGGGCGGACATTCCGACAACGCGGGCCGGCACAATGTCGGTGACGGTGGGACGTGAGGTTCTGGTTATCGGAGGCGAGTCCGCAAACAGGACTACTGCTCACGATGCCGTAGAAGCCTATGACGTCGACACTAAGGGCTGGCGAGCGCTAAGACCGCTTCAGCAGGGGCGTCACAGCGGCGGGGCAGTGCGGCTCGACGATGGCGTGCATGTGGTTGCCGGTGCCAGCTCAACTGGCGGGGCGACTGAGACCACATTGCATGAGAGCCTGAGTATAGATTGATTCACCGGTATTACCTGGTATAGGCAGATCAAAAGGGCGATACGTTCTTCTTGGTAGCAGCGCACCTCATGGCAGCAAGTGCTTTGGCCTCACGTGCTCACGCACGTCTGTGTCGATAGGTTCTCCGGTTTCATCGGCGAACGCCTGCCGATAATCGTAGGCTGCCACGATCCCTAAGGTGGGCGACTCACACGTCAAGTTCATAACCATGAAAATGCGATAGGCTCACCATCGCTGACAACGATCACGCCGTGCAAGGTTGCCGGCCGCGATCGACAGGTACTTGATATGCATGGGCACACGCTTGGCGGTGTTATCGAACGTCCACACCGATGGCTCTGCGTTTACCCAAGCGAGCCGAAGGTTAACCCAGGTGCTGTGGGGTACCTCGATCGACTACAAGATTGCCACTCATTGCCAGTGAACGTGATGAATGCCATAACACTATACTCAAGAGCTGTCAGCCCATTCATGCAGAACGGCGTTGTTGCGCCTGCTGCAGGAAGGCAGTCATGTCGCTGGCAGTAAGGGGGCGGCTGATGAGGTAGCCCTGGATTTCGTTGCAGCCAAGAGCTGCGAGCAAGGCCAGCTGCTCGTTGGTCTCTACTCCTTCTGCAATGATCCGTAGCTTCAATGCATGTGCCATGTTGATTACCGATTCGATGACTGCTCGGCTGCGCTCGCTGGTACCCATTGCGATAACGAATGAGTGATCGATCTTCACCACATCCAACGGCAGATCTGCCAACTGGCCGAGTGAAGTGTAACCGGTACCAAAATCATCCATGGCAATGCTTAGTCCGGCATCGCGCATACGACTCAAGCCCACGCGGGCCCGCTGTGGCGATTCGAAGACAGAGGTCTCGGTTAGTTCGATTTCTATCTGGGAGGTCGGTACCCCCATCTTTTTCATTGCAGCAAGTATGTTACCGACGAGATTGGGATCACGAACCTGCACCGGTGACACGTTGATCGAGACCTGCAATCCGCCCAGACCCATGCTGTTCCACTGCTTGATCTGTTTAAGGCTCTCGTCCAGAACAAAATCCAGTATGTTGTTGATCAAGCCGTTGGCTTCTGCCACCGGGATGAAGTCGGCCGGAGATATGAGGCCTTTGGTTGGGTGGTGCCATCGAAGCAAGGCCTCCATGCTATTCACGCGCCGCAAAGCGAGATCAAACTTGGGTTGGTAGTAAAGTTCGAATTGACTTTTTTCATAGGCTTCGTAAAGGTCCGCCTCAAGAATGATGTACTCGCGTGAGACTTTCTCAAGGCTGGCAGAGGCAAAACTGTGAGAGACCTTGTCGGGCTTCATCGCTGCCTGGGCACGGGCCTGGCTTGCGCTTTCCATTAGCTCAAGTGCGTTACTGCCCCCCTGAGGATAGAGCGACACGCCGATATTGACACCAAGATAAATATTCTGGTTGTCGATTTCGAACGGCATTGACAACAGGCGCCGCAAACGTGTGATAACTGGCATGGCCTGAGCCGAGTCGTCCAGATCCGAAAGCAACACTCCATACTCGTTGGTGGTAACCAGTGACATACTGTGAACGTCCAGGATCTCCGTGACCATGTCGGTACTGCGTAAACCTTCTTGCAGCCGAGTTACGAACTCGATGACCAGAGCATCACTGGCAGTGTGGCCGAAGGTGGAGGTAATGAGATTCAGATCCTTGATCTCTAACAACATCGTACCGATGTTCAGCTTCAGGCGTTCGGCGCGCTGTACTTCGGTGTCGATACGCTGCATGAACAGGGTTCGTCTGGGAATGCCTGTCAGTGAGTCGTATTCGCGCATCTGTTCAAGATCACGAGAACGCTCTTTGACGATAGCCTCCAACTCGATGACCCGCGACAGATTTACATCTTCTGTTACAACTTTTATGGCATCTGCAGTGATGTCTTCAGTTGCACGAACTGTTGCATCTTCTGTTGTATCTTCTGTGAGTTTTTGGCCGTCAGGCAGGTCAAGTGTTTTTGCATGGGAACCGTAACCGATCACTCGATTTCTGCCACCCTGCTTGGCAGCATACAGTGCCTCATCGGCTTGTTCTATCAACTGCATGACACTGGTGGTGCTGGTATCGACCGTGTTGACACCGAAGCTTGCGGTCAATTTTTCCACTGGCACCACTTTGTTTTTAGTCAGATGAGAGACCTTTATACGAATTCTCTCAGCTACCTCAATCGCCTCCTCAGTTGATAGGCCCGGCAGCACGATCACAAACTCCTCCCCGCCGTAGCGTCCAATCGTGTCGTACTCACGGCATTCGGCTACCATGGTGTTGGCCACTGCACAGATGACTTCATCACCCACACCATGCCCATAAGTATCGTTGATGTTTTTGAAATGATCGATGTCGAGCATGATGCAACTTAACGGTGCGGGCAGGCGCAATGCTTTGGCGTATTCCTCTTCGAAATTACTCATCAGTGCGCGTCGGTTGGCCAGCCCCGTAAGCGGGTCCTGTGTCGCCAAAGCTTCAAGCTCCTTGTTCTTGGTATTGATCAATTCCTGATAATTGCGCAGCTCACGCAAGGTGAGTGCAAGGTCTTTGTTCTTCTGTTCAATAGCTGTCATATCGTTCAGAGTAACCAGGATACCGCTCACGCCCGCGTGTTCATTTCCCACGGTAACGCAGCTGGCGACCAGCACCCGTGTCTCGCCGTTGTCCAGCTGCAGATGCAGTGTCTGATCGGAAAGCTTCAAGCCACTGTGCAGTGTAGTAGTCCATGGTGGTTGCCAGTCCTCGGGCTGACGCCACGACCACTCTTCAAGCCGATGTCCCACCAGTTGCTCGGCAGGCTTGCCAACGGTCTGTGCGGCAGAATCGTTGATTAACAGGATGCGTAGATTGTCGTCCAGTATGATCACACCTTCGGAGAACATATTGAAGGCAGAATTGATCCTGCTTGGCACTACCTGGTTAGGATCGAGTTGTACCAGAGCCTTGCGCAGAAACAAGAGATAGAGCAAGAAGCAGCTCGCGAGTACAAATCCTAAATAGCGCAGTTGAAAGTTCAGTGAATTGACCGGCAGAAAAGCAATATGAAGATGGCCCCAATTCTGGTTCTCGTGGTAGATGGGTACGTTCATCTGACTCAATGTAGAGTTACCTGAGGGGATGATCAACTGTGCTAAATCTCCGTATTCGGCCAGCGTCGAATCATTGGCATTATTGAGTGAAACGGCCAGTACATCCGGGTTGCGCTCCACCAGGGCTGAGATCGACAGCTGAATGCCGTTATAGTCCGAAACGCTTGCGAGCATGGAGAGCTGCACTGCAAGTGCTTCGGCCACCATCTTGCGAGCCTCACGTAATCCGTGACGCTGATCGCCGCGCAAGTCCAGAGAGTCGGCAGTGAATAGCACGCTGGTGGTCAGCAGTAGGATGCTGAGAGTCAGTTTCAAGGGGCGGGAGCGCCAGAATTCCAGAAGTTTCCGCATCATGGCTGTGTTTCCGAGCGGTACTGGCACGAATGGTCGTCGTCTTCGTTCTGGCCAGCCTTGAGCACCGGAATTGGATCTATCGCACGCCACAAGGGGGCAGTGGACAAGGCTGTGGCGAGCAGTGAGCCACTTTGCAGCAACCAGGTGACAAAACCGACTGTCAATGCCATGCTGGCCACGGCGCCGGCCTGGACTATGATTTTCAGGACTTCATCGGACTGTTCCTGTTGCTCATCGACATCGGAATGCATGCTCGACAGAGCTCTGAGTATGTCAGGAGTCAGCGTAATGCTGAACAACGAGCCGTCCATGACGCTGGCAAACGTATCTTCGAGCTCGTCGAACACGTTTTCCGTCTTATCGAACAGCAGTTCTAACGTCAGGTTGTAGCCTCGGATTCGTGAATCTGCGTAATCTATATCAGCCATGTCCAATGGATAAGAGGCGTGATGAGTCGCGTATGAGTTTGCTGAAAATAGGGTATTGATGGTTTCACCGATCAACGATGTTCCGGTGTTCGCTCCTGACACAGGCTCCTCAAGCGAGTTCTCGAATGTCGGCTTGGAGAAGTCAACATATTTTCCGATTGATTGATAACCGAGCTGGTCGGTGGAATCGAATTGATCTTTAATCAGTGAATAGCCATCCTGCTCATCTGGCTCTGTGACAATGGACGATTCGTTAGCGAATTCCGCACTGTCTATCGGACTGCTTGCCGCTCCAAGATCCGGTTCAATCGGGTCGATGTGTATCTGCATCTGAGCATTGATGGTCATGCCATTTGCATCTCTGAGCTGAACTTCCAGCGTGTAGGCCCCAGGTGTCAGGGTAGCAATGGCATGGACAGATCCCGAGTCCGGATCGACGCTGAAGTATGCCTGCGCACTACCGCCCACAATGTGCAGGGATACCTGGTCTCCAATGTCGGGATCGGTGAAGGTGATCATGCCTATATCGCCAGTGAAGCCCTCGGTGGTCCAGAGTTCAGAGACTGTAAGGCTTGGCGCCTCATTGACATCGACAACATTTACGGTGACACCAAGTGTGGCACTCAGGCCTGCGCCATCTTCAACCTGCACGGTCAGATCATAGATGTTGTTATTGTCGAAATCGGTGGGAGATTCGAAGTTTGGAGCGTCATTGAAGCTCAAGATACCGGTCGCTGACTCTATGTTGAATAGCTTGTCGTCGTCGAATCCGACCAAAGAGTAGCGCTGCCCGGTACCAGTATCGTCAGTACTGGTGATTGTGGCGACAACGGTAGTGTTCTCAGCCACAGTAAAGGCGGCGGGGGAGGTGAAGGTGGGTGCATCGTTGGTGTCGGTTACCAAAACACTAAAACTTTGTTCTGTTGTCGCAGTTCCATCGGTGACTTCCAGTACCACTGAATGACTGCCCACCTCTGCATCGAGCGGTGTGCCAGTGAGTGAAGCGGTGCCGTTCTCATTGTCGGTGAGCGTCAACCAGTCCGGCAAGGTTGTAGCCGTGATCTTCAGTGGGTTCCCGTCACCGTCTATCGTGGTGATGTTGTAGTTATAAACTGCATCTTCTGTCGCTGAGGTGAGAGGAACCGATTCGAAGGTAGGCACATCGTTGACGGGGTTGACGGTGATGTTCATCAGGGCCGAGGTCGCACCTGAGCCTGAGTCATTGACCTTGTAGGTGAAGCTGGAATTGGTGGAGTCGTTGAGCGCCGAGGTAAAGGTCAGATCAGTCAAGTTAGCGGCAAGGATTGTCATGCTGTTGGTAACGTTCACGCTGCCAGCGCTGTGAGTCAGCGTTCCACCGTTCAAGTCCAGGCCCATAATGGTCACTGAGACCAGGTCATTATTTTCCGTATCGGTGAATAGGAAGTCCGCTTCGTTGATGACCAACGGGACATCTTCACTGGCCGTGACGGTATTGCCGGTCGCCTCCGGTACATCATTGACCGGGTTGACGGTGATATTCATCAGAGCCGAGGTCACACCACTACCTGAGTCATTAACCGTATAGGTGAAGCTGGAATTGGTGGAGTCGTTGAGTGCCGAGGTAAACGTCAGGTCAGCCAAGTCAGCGGCAAGGATCGTCATGCTGTTGGTGACGTTCACGCTGCCAGCGCTGTGAGTGAGCGTTCCGCCGTTCAGGTCCAGGCCCGTAATAGTCACGGAGACCAGATCATTATTTTCCGTATCGGTGAAAAGGAAATCTGCCTCATTGATAACCAACGGCACATCCTCACTGGCCGTGACGATATTGCCCGTCGCCTCCGGTACATCATTGACCGGATTGACGGTGATGTTCATCAGAGCCGAGGTCACACCACTACCTGAGTCATTAACCGTATAGGTGAAGCTGGAATTGGTGGAGTCGTTGAGTGCCGAGGTAAACGTCAGGTCAGCCAAGTCAGCGGCAAGGATCGTCATGCTGTTGGTGACGTTGACGGTCCCCGAATTATAAGCAAGCGTGCCGCCGTTCAGGTCCAGGCCCGTAATAGTTACGGAGACCAGATCATTATTCTCCGTATCGGTGAACAGGAAATCCGCCTCGTTGATCACCAACGGGACATCTTCACTGGCCGTGACGGTATTGCCGGTCGCCTCCGGTACATCATTGACCGGGTTGACGGTGATATTCATCAGGGCCGAGGTCACACCACTACCTGAGTCATTAACCGTATAGGTGAAGCTGGAATTGGTGGAGTCGTTGAGTGCCGAGGTAAAGGTCAGATCAGCCAAGTCGGCGGCGAGGATTGTCATGCTATTGGTGACGTTGACGGTCCCCGAATTATAAGCAAGCGTGCCGCCGTTCAGGTCCAGGCCCGTAATAGTTACGGAGACCAGATCATTATTCTCCGTATCGGTGAACAGGAAATCTGCCTCATTGATAACCAACGGCACATCCTCACTGGCCGTGACGATATTGCCCGTCGCCTCCGGTACATCATTGACCGGGTTGACGGTGATGTTCATCAGAGCCGAGGTCACACCACTACCTGAGTCATTAACCGTATAGGTGAAGCTGGAATTGGTGGAGTCGTTGAGTGCCGAGGTAAACGTCAGGTCAGCCAAGTCAGCGGCAAGGATCGTCATGCTGTTGGTGACGTTGACGGTCCCCGAATTATAAGCAAGCGTGCCGCCGTTCAGGTCCAGGCCCGTAATAGTTACGGAGACCAGATCATTATTCTC
Source organism: Granulosicoccus antarcticus IMCC3135 (assembly GCF_002215215.1). NCBI lineage: Bacteria > Pseudomonadati > Pseudomonadota > Gammaproteobacteria > Chromatiales > Granulosicoccaceae > Granulosicoccus > Granulosicoccus antarcticus. Next base: position 553,342 of record NZ_CP018632.1, read on the forward strand.
CGTATCGGTGAACAGGAAATCCGCCTCGTTGATCACCAACGGCACATCTTCACTGGCCGTGACGGTATTGCCGGTTGCCCCCGGTACATCATTGACCGGGTTGACGGTGATATTCATTAACGCCGAGGTCACACCGGAGCTTGAATCATTGACCGTATAGCTGAAGCTGGAATTGGTTGAGTTGTTGAGTGCCGAGGTAAACGTCAGGTCAGCCAAGTCGGCGGCGAGGATCGTCATGCTGTTGGTGACGTTGACGGTCCCCGAATTATAAGCAAGCGTGCCACCGTTCAGGCCCAGGCCCGTAATGGTCACGGAGACCAGATCATTATTTTCCGTATCGGTGAACAGGAAATCTGCCTCGTCAATCACCAACGGGACATCTTCACTAGCCGTGACGGTATTGCCCGTCGCCACCGGTACATCATTGACCGGGTTAACGGTGATGTTCATCTGGGCCGGGGTCGCACCTGAGCCTGAATCATTGACCTTGTAGGTGAAGCTGGAATTGGTAGAGTTGTTGAGAGCCGAGGTAAACGTCAGATCAGCCAAGTCAGCGGCGAGGATCGTCATGCCGTTGGTGACGTTCACGCTGCCAGCGCTGTGAGTCAGCGTGCCACCGTTCAGGTCCAGGCCCGTAATAGTTACGGAGACCAGGTCATTATTCTCCGTATCGGTGAACAGGAAATCCGCTTCTTCAATCACCAACGGCACATCTTCACTGGTTGTGACGGTATTGCCCGTCGCCACCGGTACATCATTGACCGGGTTGACGGTGATGTTCATCTGGGCCGGGGTCACACCTGAGCCTGAGTCATTGACCTTGTAGGTGAAGCTGGAATTGGTGGAGTCGTTGAGTGCCGAGGTAAACGTCAGGTCAGCCAAGTCAGCGGCGAGGATCGTCATGCCGTTGGTGACCGTTACAGAACCGGCACTGTGAGTCAGCGTACCGCTATTCAAGTTCAGGCCAGAAATAGTTACGGAGACCAGGTCATTATTCTCCGTATCGGTGAACAGAAAATCCGCTTCTTCAATCACCAACGGCACATCTTCACTGGCCGTGACGGTATTGCCGGTCGCCTCCGGTACATCATTGACCGGGTTGACGGTGATGTTCATTAATGCCGAAGTCACACCTGAGCCTGAATCATTGACCTTATAGGTGAAGCTCGAATTGGTTGAATCGTTAAGTGCCGAGGTAAAGGTAAGGTCAGCCAAGTCAGCGGCAAGGATTGTCATGCCGTCAGTGATCGTTACAGAACCGGCACTGTGAGCCAGCGTACCGCTATTCAAGTTCAGGCCAGAAATCGTCACTGAGACAAGGCCATTATTTTCCGTATCGGTGAACAGGAAATCTGCTTCATTAATCACCAACGGCACATCTTCACTGGCCGTGACGGTATTGCCCGTCGCCACCGGTACATCATTAACCGGATTGACGGTGATGTTCATTAATGCCGAAGTCACACCTGAGCCTGAATCATTGACCTTATAGGTGAAGCTCGAATTGGTTGAATCGTTAAGTGCCGAGGTAAAGGTAAGGTCAGCCAAGTCAGCGGCAAGGATTGTCATGCCGTCAGTGATCGTTACAGAACCGGCACTGTGAGCCAGCGTACCGCTATTCAAGTTCAGGCCAGAAATCGTCACGGAGACCAGGCCATTATTTTCCGTATCGGTGAACAGGAAATCTGCTTCATTGATCACCAACGGCACATCTTCACTGGCCGTGACGGTATTGCCCGTCGCCACCGGTACATCATTAACCGGATTGACGGTGATGTTCATTAATGCCGAAGTCACACCTGAGCCTGAATCATTGACCTTATAGGTGAAGCTCGAATTGGTTGAATCGTTAAGTGCCGAGGTAAAGGTAAGGTCAGCCAAGTCAGCGGCAAGGATTGTCATGCCGTTGGTGACATTCACGCTGCCAGCGCTGTGAGTCAGCGTGCCACCGTTCAGGTCCAGACCTGTAATGGTCACGGAGACCAGGTCATTATTTTCCGTATCGGTGAACAGGAAATCTGCCTCATTGATCACCAACGGCACATCCTCACTGGCCGTGACGGTATTGCCCGTCGCCTCCGGTACATCATTGACCGGGTTGACGGTGATGTTCATCAGGGCCGGGGTCACACCACTACCTGAGTCATTGACCGTATAGCTGAAGCTGGAATCGGTAGAGTCGTTGAGCGCCGAGGTAAAGGTCAGATCAGCCAAGTCAGCGGCGAGGATCGTCATGCTGTCGGTGACATTCACGCTGCCAGCGCTGTGAGTCAGCGTGCCGCCGTTCAGGTCCAGGCCCGTAATAGTCACGGAGACCAGGTCATTATTCTCCGTATCGGTGAACAGGAAATCCGCTTCTTCAATCACCAACGGCACATCTTCACTGGCCGTGACAGTATTGCCGGTCGCCTCCGGCACATCATTGATCGGATTGACGGTGATATTCATTAACGCCGAGGTCACACCGGAGCTTGAATCATTGACCTTATAAGTGAAGCTGGAATCGGTGGAGTCGTTGAGCGCCGAGGTAAACGTCAGATCAGTCAAGTCAGCGGCAAGAATTGTCATGCCGTTGGTGACCGTTACAGAACCGGCACTGTGAGTCAGCGTGCCAGCGTTCAAGTTCAGACCGTCAATGGTCACCGAGACCAGGTCATTATTTTCTGGATCAGTGAACAGGAAATCTGCCTCGTCAATCACCAACGGGACATCTTCACTGGCCGTGACGCTATTGCCGGTCGCCACCGGTACATCGTTGACCGGGTTGACGGTGATGTTCATCTGGGCTGGGGTCACACCACTACCGGCGTCATTAACCGTATAGCTGAAGCTGGAATCGGTAGAGTCGTTAAGTGCCGAGGTAAACGTCAGATCTGCCAAGTCGGCAGCAAGGATTGTCATGCTGTTGGTGACATTCACGCTGCCAGCGCTGTGAGTCAGCGTGCCAGCGTTCAGGTCCAGACCTGTAATGGTCACGGAGACCAGGTCATTATTCTCCGTATCGGTGAACAGGAAATCCGCTTCGTTGATCACCAACGGCACATCTTCACTGGCCGTGACGGTATTGCCGGTCGCCTCCGGTACATCATTGACCGGGTTGACGGTGATGTTCATCAGGGCCGGGGTCACACCACTACCTGAGTCATTGACCGTATAGCTGAAGCTGGAATCGGTAGAGTCGTTGAGCGCCGAGGTAAAGGTCAGATCAGCCAAGTCAGCGGCGAGGATCGTCATGCTGTCGGTGACATTCACGCTGCCAGCGCTGTGAGTCAGCGTGCCGCCGTTCAGGTCCAGGCCCGTAATAGTCACGGAGACCAGGTCATTATTCTCCGTATCGGTGAACAGGAAATCCGCTTCTTCAATCACCACCGGCACATCTTCACTGGCCGTGACAGTATTGCCGGTCGCCTCCGGCACATCATTGATCGGATTGACGGTGATATTCATTAACGCCGAGGTCACACCGGAGCTTGAATCATTGACCTTATAAGTGAAGCTGGAATCGGTGGAGTCGTTGAGCGCCGAGGTAAACGTCAGATCAGCCAAGTCGGCGGCGAGGATCGTCATGCCGTTGGTGACGTTCACGCTGCCAGCGCTGTGAGTCAGCGTGCCACCGTTCAGGTCCAGGCCCGTAATAGTCACGGAGACCAGGTCATTATTCTCCGTATCGGTGAACAGGAAATCCGCTTCTTCAATCACCAACGGCACATCTTCACTGGTCGTGACGGTATTGCCCGTCGCCACCGGTACATCATTGACCGGGTTGACGGTGATGTTCATCTGGGCCGGGGTCACACCTGAGCCTGAGTCATTGACCTTGTAGGTGAAGCTGGAATTGGTGGAGTCGTTGAGTGCCGAGGTAAACGTCAGGTCAGCCAAGTCAGCGGCGAGGATCGTCATGCCGTTGGTGACGTTCACGCTGCCAGCGCTGTGAGTCAGCGTGCCACCGTTCAGGTCCAGGCCCGTAATAGTTACGGAGACCAGGTCATTATTCTCCGTATCGGTGAACAGGAAATCCGCTTCGTTGATCACCAACGGCACATCTTCACTGGCCGTGACGGTATTGCCAGTCGCCACCGGTACATCATTAACCGGATTGACGGTGATGTTCATTAATGCCGAAGTCACACCTGAGCCTGAATCATTGACCTTGTAGGTGAAGCTGGAATTGGTGGCGTCGTTGAGTGCCGAGGTAAAGGTCAGATCAGTCAAGTCAGCGGCAAGAATTGTCATGCCGTTGGTGACCGTTACAGAACCGGCACTGTGAGTCAGCGTGCCAGCGTTCAAGTTCAGACCGTCAATGGTCACCGAGACCAGGTCATTATTTTCTGGATCAGTGAACAGGAAATCCGCCTCGTCAATCACCAACGGGACATCTTCACTGGCCGTGACGCTATTGCCGGTCGCCACCGGTACATCGTTGACCGGGTTGACGGTGATGTTCATCGGAGCCGAGGTCACACCACTGCCCGAGTCATTAACCGTATAGCTGAAGCTGGAATTGGTAGAGTCGTTGGGCGCCGAGGTAAAGGTCAGATCGGCCAGATCTGCGGCGAGGATTGTCATGCTGTTGGTGACATTCACGCTGCCAGCGCTGTGAGTCAGCGTGCCACCGTTCAGGTCCAGACCTGTAATGGTCACGGAGACCAGGTCATTATTCTCCGTATCGGTGAACAGGAAATCCGCTTCGTTGATCACCAACGGCACATCTTCACTGGCCGTGACGGTATTGCCGGTCGCCTCCGGTACATCATTGACCGGGTTGACGGTGATGTTCATCAGGGCCGGGGTCACACCACTACCTGAGTCATTGACCGTATAGCTGAAGCTGGAATCGGTAGAGTCGTTGAGCGCCGAGGTAAAGGTCAGATCAGCCAAGTCAGCGGCGAGGATCGTCATGCTGTCGGTGACATTCACGCTGCCAGCGCTGTGAGTCAGCGTGCCGCCGTTCAGGTCCAGGCCCGTAATAGTCACGGAGACCAGGTCATTATTCTCCGTATCGGTGAACAGGAAATCCGCTTCTTCAATCACCACCGGCACATCTTCACTGGCCGTGACAGTATTGCCGGTCGCCTCCGGCACATCATTGATCGGATTGACGGTGATATTCATTAACGCCGAGGTCACACCGGAGCTTGAATCATTGACCTTATAAGTGAAGCTGGAATCGGTGGAGTCGTTGAGCGCCGAGGTAAACGTCAGATCAGCCAAGTCGGCGGCGAGGATCGTCATGCCGTTGGTGACGTTCACGCTGCCAGCGCTGTGAGTCAGCGTGCCACCGTTCAGGTCCAGGCCCGTAATAGTCACGGAGACCAGGTCATTATTCTCCGTATCGGTGAACAGGAAATCCGCTTCTTCAATCACCAACGGCACATCTTCACTGGTCGTGACGGTATTGCCCGTCGCCACCGGTACATCATTGACCGGGTTGACGGTGATGTTCATCTGGGCCGGGGTCACACCTGAGCCTGAGTCATTGACCTTGTAGGTGAAGCTGGAATTGGTGGAGTCGTTGAGTGCCGAGGTAAACGTCAGGTCAGCCAAGTCAGCGGCGAGGATCGTCATGCCGTTGGTGACCGTTACAGAACCGGCACTGTGAGTCAGCGTACCGCTATTCAAGTTCAGGCCAGAAATAGTTACGGAGACCAGGTCATTATTCTCCGTATCGGTGAACAGAAAATCCGCTTCTTCAATCACCAACGGCACATCTTCACTGGCCGTGACGGTATTGCCGGTCGCCTCCGGTACATCATTGACCGGGTTGACGGTGATGTTCATTAATGCCGAAGTCACACCTGAGCCTGAATCATTGACCTTATAGGTGAAGCTCGAATTGGTTGAATCGTTAAGTGCCGAGGTAAAGGTAAGGTCAGCCAAGTCAGCGGCAAGGATTGTCATGCCGTCAGTGATCGTTACAGAACCGGCACTGTGAGCCAGCGTACCGCTATTCAAGTTCAGGCCAGAAATCGTCACTGAGACAAGGCCATTATTTTCCGTATCAGTGAACAGGAAATCGCTCTCGTCAATCACCAACGGCACATCTTCACTGGCCGTGACGGTATTGCCGGTCGCCTCCGGTACATCATTGACCGGGTTGACGGTGATGTTCATCAGGGCCGGGGTCACACCACTACCTGAGTCATTGACCGTATAGCTGAAGCTGGAATCGGTAGAGTCGTTGAGCGCCGAGGTAAAGGTCAGATCGGCCAGATCTGCGGCGAGGATTGTCATGCTGTTGGTGACATTCACGCTGCCAGCGCTGTGAGTCAGCGTGCCACCGTTCAGGTCCAGACCTGTAATAGTTACGGAGACCAGGTCATTATTCTCCGTATCGGTGAACAGGAAATCCGCTTCGTTGATCACCAACGGCACATCTTCACTGGCCGTGACGGTATTGCCGGTCGCCTCCGGTACATCATTGACCGGGTTGACGGTGATGTTCATCAGGGCCGGGGTCACACCACTACCTGAGTCATTGACCGTATAGCTGAAGCTGGAATCGGTAGAGTCGTTGAGCGCCGAGGTAAACGTCAGATCTGCCAGGTCAGCGGCGAGGATCGTCATGCCGTTGGTGACGTTCACGCTGCCAGCGCTGTGAGTCAGCGTGCCGCCGTTCAGGTCCAGACCCGTAATAGTCACGGAGACCAGATCATTATTCTCCGTATCGGTAAACAGGAAATCCGCTTCGTCAATCACCAACGGGACATCTTCACTGGTCGTGACGGTATTGCCCGTCGCCTCCGGCACATCATTGACCGGATTGACGGTGATATTCATTAACGCCGAGGTCACACCGGAGCTTGAATCATTGACCTTATAAGTGAAGCTGGAATCGGTGGAGTCGTTGAGCGCCGAGGTAAACGTCAGATCTGCCAGGTCAGCGGCGAGGATCGTCATGCCGTTGGTGACATTCACGCTGCCAGCGCTGTGAGTCAGCGTGCCACCGTTCAGGTCCAGGCCCGTAATAGTTACGGAGACCAGGTCATTATTCTCCGTATCGGTGAACAGGAAATCCGCTTCTTCAATCACCAACGGCACATCTTCACTGGTCGTGACGGTATTGCCCGTCGCCACCGGTACATCATTGACCGGGTTGACGGTGATGTTCATCTGGGCCGGGGTCACACCTGAGCCTGAGTCATTGACCTTGTAGGTGAAGCTCGAATTGGTTGAATCGTTATGTGCCGAGGTAAAGGTCAGATCTGCCAGGTCAGCGGCGAGGATTGTCATGCCGTCAGTGATCGTTACAGAACCGGCACTGTGAGTCAGCGTACCGCTATTCAAGTTCAGGCCAGAAATCGTCACGGAGACCAGGTCATTATTTTCCGTATCAGTGAACAGGAAATCTGCTTCACTGATCACTAACGGCACATCTTCACTGGCGGTGACCGTATTACCCGTGGCCACCGGTACATCATTAACCGGATTGACGGTGATGTTCATCAGGGCTGAGGTCACACCTGAGCCTGAATCATTGACCTTGTAGGTGAAGCTGGAATTGGTGGAGTCGTTAAGTGCCGAGGTAAACGTCAGATCTGCCAGGTCAGCGACAAGAATTGTCATGCCGTTGGTGACCGTTACAGAACCGGCACTGTGAGTCAGCGTACCGCTATTCAAGTTCAGACCATCGATGGTCACTGAGACCAGGTCATCATTCTCCGTATCCGAGAACAGGAAATCGCTCTCATCAATCACCAACGACACATCTTCACTGGCGGTGACCGTATTACCCGTGGCCACCGGTACATCATTAACCGGATTGACGGTGATGTTCATCAGGGCTGAGGTCACACCTGAGCCTGAATCATTGACCTTGTAGGTGAAGCTGGAATTGGTGGAGTCGTTGAGTGCCGAGGTAAAGGTCAGATCTGCCAGGTCAGCGACAAGAATTGTCATGCCGTCAGTGACCGTGACAGAACCCGCGCTGTGAGTCAGTGTGCCAGCGTTCAAATTCAGGCCAGAGATGGTCACTGAGACCAGGTCATTATTTTCTGGATCAGTGAACAGGAAGTCCGCTTCGTTGATCACCAACGGCACGTCCTCACTGGCAGTGACGGCATTACCCGTAGCAACTGGTACATCATTGACGGGAGTAACGGTCACTGATGCGACTGCCAGACCTCCGCCTAAACCAGAATCGTTGCCGCTCGTCGATGCCTGCACATTAAAGTTTGCAGTGCCATTGAAGTCGAGTGAGGGCGTAAACTTGAGACCTGCATTGCCTTCAGCAATGGTGATGAAAGAGCCGTTAGTAACCTGCGTGACACCGTCGTTTTTGTAGAGCGTACCATCAGCGATCCCGGTGATTTTGTAGTGACTTACTTCGGTACCGTCGGCCGTGTTTCGTGACAATACAAGGCCGGTAGCAGACTGCGTGTCTTCACTTGTTGTGGCGTTGGTGACAGAAGGTGTATCGGCAACCGGCTCGACTGTCAGAGTCGCTGTATCGCTTGCGGTGGAGAACGCAGATGTTCCTCCACCTAAAGATGTATATTCAATCTGAATGTCATCTATTGATAGATTTCCGGCATCGGCACTTTCTACCAATAAGCGGATTCTGGTGTCAGATGCGATGTATGAGCTGATATCAAACGATTTAGTGCCCGATCCAGTGTCGGAAAAAGTATCAAAGGTATGAAGCGTAGAATAACTTATGCCTCCATCGCCCGATACTTGCATCGCTACCGATTCCGTCCCTACAAACGGGTTGGTATAGGCGAATGACAGCGTTGCCGTTGCCGCTGTGCTCAGATCGACCTCTCGGTACATCTCTTCGGCCAGTGTTTTTGGTTTGAGCACGAGTTCCCCGCTCTTGACCCCAAAGTTGCCGCCTCCAGCTCCCGCATTAGCCCCCCCCCCGAATCGACCTCTATCCAACCTGTAGACCAGGACTGAGAGCCATTGTTGTTGCTGTAGGAGACCGTGCTGAAGTTGTCCAGAACGGTTTCTGATCCGGAACCAGTCAGTACCGTTGTAGTTCCGTTGCTTCCGCTGGTTTGGTCCCAGGCGTGGAACGTGATGGCATTGGCAAGTGTGCCGTGATAATCCGCATTGGCCTGGAAGAACAATCGTGTCGATGCGTCTGCGGCCAGCAATCGTGCATTGGTATCGCTGACCGCTCCCAGTGTATTCCAGGTACTGCCATTGTTCGTTGAATAGAACCAGGTGCCGTTGCTTGTATCGGCCGCTGAGATCGCAATACCCAGCCCAGCGCCACTATCTGGATCAGTGACATTGTCCACCTGGCCGGATGGCGTGGCGAAATCTACCAGTTCAGACACCAACGAACCAACAGCACCTGTCGGAACGCCGGCATCTTCATCCACAGGGGAGATTATCGGACTCTGGGCGTTATCCAGAACGGGGGCTGTATTGGCATCGACGACAGTGATAGCTGCCGATTCCGATGCGGTGCTGTAGGCGGTATTACCGCCACCGGTTGAGGCATCTGCTTTCGTACCCGCCGTGCCAGTTGTCTGGTCCCATGCATGAAAATCGAAACTGGCTGTGGTTCCGCTGACGCCGTTGGGCACGAACCGGACCAGATCGTCTGCACCGAGCAACAACGCCGATGTAGTGGTGACCGAGCCGATTGCCGCCCACGAGCCTGCACCGTTAAGCAAATATTCCCAAGTTCCATTGCCACTGGCCAGGGTTGTGATAGCGATCCCTTCGAGGGCATCGGTATCGGCATCCGTGATCGGGTCTCCAGCACTGGCAAGAATCGAGGCGATGTCCGTGCCGCCATTGTTGGTCTGAAATTTCGTGATTGTCGGCAGTGTCGTGGCGCCGCTATTGTCCAGTACCGGTGCGTCATTCTCCGAGCCAACGTCAATCGTCACGCTCTGCTGCGTACGACCGCCATTACCATCGTCAGCTTCGTAGACAAAGCTATCGGTTCCATTCCAATCCGTATCGGGCGTATAGGTGAATGATCCATCAGCGTTCAGAGTAAATCCCGAAGCATGGCTGGGACCAGATACGAGAGTTGCGGTAATGACTTCGCCACTAGCTTCAGTCGCTGCAAATATCTGTATACGGCTATTATTCGTATCGGCGACCCAGACTTGTCCGGTTGAATCCACTGCAATTCCAGCTGGATGCGCAAACTCACCTGCCGCAGTGCCATAAGTGCCCCAATCCAGGCGATAGTTTCCAGCAGAATCGAAGACTTGAATTCGTTGGTTGAAGTTATCGGCAATATAGGCATAACCGTCTGCGTCAAAGGCGATTGCGCTAGGGCCAGAAAGCTCGCCAATATCGTTGCCCGAGCTACCGAATGTCAGCAGGTGATTGCCAGAAGTGTCAAATTGTTGAATCCGATTGCCGGACTCCCCCACCCAGATAACCCCATTGGCATCGATGGCAATTGTTAGTGGTGCATCAAACTGACCATCTGCCGTGCCATAGTTGCCCCAGCTAAGCAGGTGGTTGCCCAGATTATCGAATTTCTGCACACGATCATTACTCGTATCCGTCACATAAATGTTGTCGCTGGCATCCACTGCAATTGCAGAAGGGTTCTCGAATTGGCTGTCACCTGCGCCAGTGACACCCCAAGTCAAAAGATGATTTCCAGCACTATCAAACTTCTGGATACGGTCATTGTTATTTTCGACAACAAAAATGTTTCCTGACGAGTCGATGGCAACATCAGCGGGTGAATTGAACTGGCCATCCGCTGTGCCAGATGAACCGAACGTCAGAAGATGATTACCGCCACTGTCAAATATCTGAATCCTGTGGTTGTTTCTGTCTGCGACATAAAGATTCCCTGAGGCGTCAAATTCAATCCCTCTGGGGTTGGTAAATTCACCATCAAGGGTCCCAGCAATGCCGAATTGGCTCACTAAAGCCGGATCAGTTGAATCCGGATCGCTGTCGTTTGATAACACGCCAGAGGCTGCAACCGTTAATGTTTCATCCTCGATGACGCTGTAGGACTCTGCCACTGTAACCGGTACATCATTGACCGGCGTGATGGCAACGGCGATGGTGTGCTCGTCTTCGAGGATCCCGAAATCCGAAGGAGGGTTGAAGTAGAGCTCTGAGACGAAAATACGGATCCGGGTGGCTTCGTCATAATCGGTTGGGCCAACGTAGGTCAATCCTTCCAGAGCGTTGTTGACTGAGGCAAGTGTGCCATATATGTCGATGTAGTCGCTGCCATCACCGCTGACCGAATCTAAACCGGCCAGGGAGGCAAGGGTCGCGGTTCCATGGTCCATGACGACCTGAACACTGTACTTTTCTCCACCACTATCGCCATCTACATCAGTGATAATAATCTGATTGCCGTTAGCTGCTGAAAAAACCAATGGTGCTTCTTCTGCAACAGTTACCGCCACTGGAGCCGAAATCAAGGGGCTATCGTTGATGGGTTCCACCGTGATACCCACGGTGGCAGTATCGTGGCCCTGATGCCCCATCATCAGCACGATTTCATTCTCGCTGAGGGCGGCATTGTATATCCGCACATCATCCAGGCTGCCAGCCATCGGAACACTACCGGCTTGCGAACCGACCAGGCTGCCGATGGCAATATCCTGAGTGGAATAAGTGCTCCAGTCCGGCACGGCTGCGGATGAGGCGGTGTTCACCAGTACGCCGTCAACGAAGAAATTCACCTCGTCACTGGTATCACTGAAGGTAACCGCAAGGTGATGCCAGCCGTCACCAGCGACATCATAGGTAGATGCCGTACTGTGGCTTGTGCCAAAGGCCGTATAGCTGACACCAAAGCCTGCCGTCGGATTGTGGTTGTCCAGTTCTATATAAAACTGGTCAGCCAGCGACAGCACGACATTGTCCTCCTCAATCGCATCAAGGTTCACCCAGGAGGCAAGGGTCAATTCACCACCAAGACCCTGAGTACCATTGCTGACGGTGAGCTTGTCGTCGCCATCGAAGTCAAGCACGTCGCCACGTTCTGAGTCTGTCCCAGGGCTTGGCTTGCTGGGATCACTAGACGTACTGGCATGGTTGCCATTACCACTCTGATCGGTGAAAACACCGTTCTCGAAATCGAACCGCGCATGCAGGCCAGCTTCGGTGGCAGCGCTTGATCCTGTGGTAACGATCAGCGAATCACTGCCATGATAATTCTCGCCGGGGCTATAGCTCAGACCATCCAGTGCAGAGTTGATGGCCGCCTCTGTGCCGAAAACAACCAGCGCTGCTTCACCATCGCCGGTTCCATCGAGAAAAGTGATACCTGCCGTGCTACCCAGTGTCAGTGTTCCACTGCTGACACTCAGGCTGGCACTGGCCGGTTGGTTGGCAGGCTTGCCACTGCTGAATTCGATAGCGTTGCCATCCACTGTCGAAAATGTGAAGCTGGTATCTTCGTTGGTGGTTTGCCCGATCGGTACTGTCCAGGAGGCATCGTCAGGCAGGTCATTCAGCAGAACGTTAACGTTTTTTTCGAAGATATTGCTATCGCCATCGGTCACCCGAATAGTCAGGATATGCGGCGAGTTGGTTTCATAGTCCAGCTTCGAACCATCGGCCACGCTGATGACACCCGTGTCGGCATCGATAGCGAAAGCACTGGTTTCAGTCTGCGATTGAATGGTGTAGGTCAGTGCATCCGTTGCGTCGAGCACCTCGTCCGCATTCCATTCGACGATGTAGGTGAAATTGCTTCCGTTGTTGTCATACCAGGCACCCGTGGCAGTTATCCGCAAGAAATCTTCCCCGGCGGCATCTGAGAGACCCATGTGTGAGGCGTATTCTCCATCCACCCGTGCACCCGTTGCCCCACCACTCCAGAATTTCTCGCTGGACTCGCTTGCGCCGTCCAGCCAGTGCCACTCTCCTTCGGTGCCTGCATCCGAAGCACCCAACCAGATCTCATTGCCTGAATCAAGCACGTACTGTAGAACCAGCTCATTCTCATTGGCAGAATCAACGGTAACCAGTTGTCCGGCGATACCGTTCAGATTGGATCCCGTTGCCGCATCACGTGCCGTGATGAAATTGACTGCTGAATTGACATGCCGATAAAATTTTCCTGTCTCGGCGTTGTAGGCCAGACTGGAGTCGGCGGCGAGCAGGGCGGCAATGCGGGTATCACGTTGTGTGTCCGTTCCAGACACAGCCCCTACCACTGTTCCATCGGCACTATTCTCTTCAACGGCCAGCAACAACTCGGGCGTACTGGTGACGTAGCCCCCGACAGCACCCACATTCATCGCCGTCAGGTTGTTGCCACTGACCGAGTCGGTCACGATTCGATTGCCCGTTGTTGAATCCAGCGAGAACGTATTGAAGGTCCAGTTGGCGATCATGCCTGGTTCGTCGTAGACCAGGGTATCCAGATAATTGTCCAGAATTTCAGCGTTGGATCGCACATCATTGAAAATGCGGAAGTCATGCAGTTTTCCCTGAAAAACCTCTTCCAGATCGAAATCTCCGCCTGGCGAATCCTGGTCCCGTATCATTGTCAGTTGACCGCCTGCAAGCAAGGTATGACCTGTGCTCAAGCCTGTACCTGACAAGATCGAAATGCCATCGACAAGGACCTCGTAGGCGCCGGTTAAACTTGACCAGGTGGCGCTAAGGGTGTGCTCCTTGCCGTCAAAAAGCACGTTTGCGTTGTAAGCGGTGGACTCGACGATGACACCATTGATGGTCAGTTCGATATGAGAGGCACTGGCACTGGTATGTTCAAAGGCTAATCGCACTTCATCGCTTTCTGATGGAATCGCATAGCTGATGAAGTCGGAATAATTCGATAAGGGCGGGGTGTCAGCCGAGAAACGTGCTTCGAGCGTAAAGTCGGTCAAACCGCCAAAGATAGCTGACCCTGCATCTGCGATCAGGTAGGCATCGTTGCCACCATCCTCGTTAACGCTCAAGCTACCGTCGGTTGCCGACACGACTTGTAGATCAACGGGGGCTGCTTGCTGGGTAAACTCGAACGCACCGATATCAACGGAGCCATCATTGCGAGCGGTGCCGTTCTGATCGGTTGCTGGCGCGCCGGTAGCGGTGCCGCCATCAATCGCCGAACTGCCTGCCAGCAAGGCATGCGTCAGTGTCGGGCCGCCGTTGTCCGCAAGGGGGCCAAGTCGTGCATCAACGGGGCTGAGCGTACTACCGACCTGATCGCTGTTGACGCCATCGGTGAGACCGGTCGCGGTTCCCACATCGCCGATCAGATTGCCACCACTGGAGGAAAAGGTGTCGTGGACATCCGAATCGCTGACTGCCGAGTTTCCTGCCACGATTACGTTGTGCAGCGTAGTCGATGAACCGGCCTCAGCGATTCCGCCACCCTCTGCATCTGAGACGTTTTCCGTGATCGTTACGTTCTGTAGTGAAATTGCCCCTTGAGTATAGATACCGCCACCTGGGTCCTTGGCATAGTTTCCGCTGATCGTCACATTGGTGAACGATGAGGGTGCTCCATTGTCAAAAACCCCTCCGCCGGACCTGGACAAGGCGGAGTTGTTGGAAAGGGTTGTGTCGGTCAGAGTCAGGCTGCCATCGCTATGAATGCCGCCGCCCTTGTTCGTCGACGTATTGCCATCAATAGTGGACGACTGAATGATGAGTGCGCCGGCGTTGTTGATCGCGCCGCCGTCTTTTCCCGTATTGCTAATCAGATTGACAGTGTCTAATGTGACATTCGCGGTGCCATTGATGTTTATTCCGCCTCCCGCACTGACAGCTGCATCTCCGTCCTGGATAGTCAGCCCACTAAGGGTAACGGTGCCGGAGGCAATGTTGATGACGCGGCTGAGTTCGTCGCCGCTAATAAAGGTCTGATCGGTTCCTGCACCCGTCAGGGTAATGTCGCTGTCGATTTCAAGTTCGCCCAGGCTCAAGGTATAGGTACCAGCGCCCAGACTGATCGTATGAGCACCACCCAGTGCATTGGCTTCTTCCATGGCTGCACGAAGAGAAGTATTGCCAGCAGCATCCTCGGCGATACCGTCGCCGGGGGTGGCATCGGCGGTGTCGAGTAGTGTATCTACGGTGAAGCTTGCCAGAATACCCTGCCATTTCTGCCGAGCCTCAGTGCTGAATGCAACTGTCGTCTCGATGTCGCCCGTTCTGGATTCCAGGTTCCAGTTACCACCAAGGTTTGCTGAACCGGTACGGTCACTGCTAGCGTTGACATCTGCATCGGTCAGCCTGGCCAGCGAGGCGATTAGCGCTTTACCGCTGTCACTGCCGGCCAGATCACAACCATAAAAGAGCAGGTCAGCATCCTGGGAGAGGGCATCGCTCCAGCTGGCAAGCTGGTGCGTGTAGGAGGAGAGTGTCTTGTTGGATAGCCAGGTATCACCCAGTTGCACAGTGCCCTCGTCACCATGGGAGACAATGTGGATGGCATCCAGACTTTCGTAACGTGTAAGTATCTCGGCGATCTGTTCAACCCCATCGCGAGTCGGGTCCAGAATCATGACATCGATAGTACGGCTGGAGTCAGTAGAGGTCCGAATATCCTGGATCAAGGTTTCGTAGTCTTCTACGCGAGAATCAACGAATACGAGTTCGCGTCGTGGTTCCTGAGCAGGCAAGGCATTGGCTGCTGCCACACTGCTTGATTGTCTGGTGGTAGGTTCGAGCTGATTGACACGATCTTGCTCGATGATATTCCCGGCGTGCTCATCAGATACCGAGACATCCGTGCTGGTCAGGTTTGACAGTGTGGATAAAAGCGAATGCCCCACATCGCCAGAAACCTGATCGAAGCCATGGATCAGCATATCGGCACCCACGGTAAAGCTGTCCTGCCAGTCTGCCAGCTCATCGGCCCGCACCAGCAGCTCTGTCAGATCAACTGTTGAATCTCCCATGTTAAAATGGGACTCTGAGCCAGCGACAACAAGGTGCAGGGTGCCGATGCTTTCGTACTGGGCCACTATTGCCGATATTTG
Organism: Granulosicoccus antarcticus IMCC3135; assembly: GCF_002215215.1. Taxonomy (NCBI): domain Bacteria; kingdom Pseudomonadati; phylum Pseudomonadota; class Gammaproteobacteria; order Chromatiales; family Granulosicoccaceae; genus Granulosicoccus; species Granulosicoccus antarcticus. The sequence goes on from NZ_CP018632.1 coordinate 569,232, forward strand.
CGTAATGCCATCACGATCAGCGTCAAGCACATGAACCTGCAACGAGTCCCCGGCTTGATTCTCCAGCTCGGCCACGATCGATTCGTAGTCCGGCGTCGCCGGATCGATGATCACAACGTGCAGTTTGTCTTGTCTGTGCTGCTCGCTGTTGGCGGCTGAGGTGGACGACTGCAAGGACGAATCTATTGAAGAGATCAGCCCGATATGCGCGCCGGAGTCGGACGAACTGAGTTCGAGGACAGGCAAAGGCAGGTCAGCGGAGAACAGTATCCGTTTTTCGAGTGTCTCCAGCTGAAAGGCGGTCTTGCCTCGGCTGTCTGGCTTGCCTGCCTGGTTCATTGCTCACTGGTCACCAGCACAACATCAGACTGGAATTCCAATTGGCACTTCTGTCCGCCAGGGATACTCAGTTGAGGATTAGGCAGGGTGAGTCTTACCCCAAAAGTGCCACTGCGGGTATCAAGCAACCGATCAACCACCTGGATGGTGGCTTGCAGCGGTTCTGCGTGATCTATCTCTGGGCGGATCAAGGCGGTGTCACCCGGCTTGAACGAGCCGAACAAGCGAGCAGGCAAGACCACCTCGATGCGCAGTGGATCAAGCTGTGCAAGGGTCATCAGCGGATTGTCGTAAACGAATTCCCCAGCAAAGGCTTGTTGTGCGACTACAACGCCGTCGATCGGACTGCGGATGGTTTTCTGTGCCAGTGAGTGCAAGGCCCGTTGAGCGTCTATTTGCGCAATCTTCAGATTCTCCAGCGCCTGAACCAGGGCGGCCGCGGCCACCTGCTGCTGCGCGCGAGCCTCATCCCATTTTTGAGTCGGTACCAGGTTCTGTTCTTGCAGTTTCTGCATGCGTGCCAGGTTGAGTTTTGCGAGTACGAGATCTGCCTCACGTGCGCTGACCTCGCTTTGCATACTGGCACGGGCGTTGGCCGCAGCAAGATTGATGTTCTCGGCCTCGGCTTCCAGTTCGATGATGGCTTGCCCACGGGTGACAAAATCGCTGCGATCTACCAGCAATTGCTTGATGACGCCTTGGACCGGACTGCCTACTTCGATGATGCGCATCGGCTCCATCAGACATTCAAACGGTTTTTGCTCGGCCGCTACGGAGCTAGAGGCAAACAGGCACCCCAGCAGCCAGCATGTGCAATTGATCCAGTTGTTCCACTTCATATTGCGATGCTCATTGCTATTCCTTACTCCGCCAGCCTGTTTACGTTCCCTTGCCGCTGATTGCCAGTTGGCGATTGAGCTGATCCTGCTCCTGGAAAACGGTTATTCGTTGTTGACGGTGTATACGTTCACAGCGACGCTGCGCATATTCCACCAGTTGAAGTGCCAACCACTGCCCAAGCCTTGGGTGGCGGTTCAAACAGTTATCGGCCAGATTTGCAATTTTCCTTAACTGGGTCTTGGTTACAAGTTCATCGCTCAGTGACAGAATGCTCTGGCAGGAGCCAGGATCCCCTTGGCGTGCCGCTCGGCCATACAATTGACGATCAACCCGGGAGGATTCGTTGATCTCCAGGTTGATGACATGCAATCCACCGAGCTCAGAGGCGTTAGCCTGTAGTGGGATGTCTGTGCCTCGGCCTGCCATGTTTGTCGCCACCGTAATCGCACCCGGCCTGCCTGCATTGGCGACGACCCTGGCCTCGTCCGCATCTTGTCGTGCATTGAGAAGCTCATGAGGTATGCCTTCCACATGCAGCAAGTCGCTGACCTGCTCTGAGAGTTCAACACTGCGGGTACCAATCAGCAAAGGTTGCCCCAGAGAGGTGCGCGTGAGGACCTCTTGCAATGCTCGCTCCAACTGTTCGGTTCGATTATTCAAGACAATGGTTGGCAGGTAACGCCGATGATTCTTCTTGTGGGGTGGGATCTTTACGACACCTCTGCCGTAAACCTGCCTCAATTCGGAGCGTACGTCGTAAATGGTCCCGCTCATGCCAGTCAGGTGGCGATAGCGACGAAAGAAGCTCTGGAAGCTGATGGCCGCTTTCACGCCCGTCTCGTCGCTGGGTGAACAACTCTCCTTGAGCTCAAGCATACGATGCAAACCGTGCTGCAGTTTTCGATCCGGCATGAGGCGACCGGTCGCCTCGTCAATCAGCTCGACACAACCGTTGCGTACTAAATAATGGCGATCACGCCTGTACAGATGCAATGCGCACAGAGCTTGCCGCACCAACTCGTTGCGGTATCGCTCGAATCGCCACACGCCATTGAGACGTTCCGCCAGGTTACGCACGGCGTCCAGACCCGTCTCAGTGAGCCAGACAGAATGAGTGTCATGCTGGATGCGAAAATCAGCACCTTCGTGCAGAGTCCGTGCGACACCAAGTGCAATGGCCGACTCGGTGACCGCAGAACGCTCGGCTTGTAACGGCTCTGCCAGTATCAAGGGTGTGCGGGCATCGTCAATCATCACGCTATCGGCTTCGTCTATGATAGCGAAGCACAGCCCACGCAAGACAGGTTTCGTCGGTGCTGTAGACAGCAGCGAGCGCAGCCGGCTCTTGAGTCCCAGATGGTAGCCATCAAGTTGCTGCAGATCACGCAGGTAGTCAAATACAATCTGCTTATTGGTGCAGTAGACAATATCGGCCCCATAGGCTTTGTGGCGCTCGTCATCACTCATGCTATCGTTGACGACGCTGACGCGAAGACCGAACCGTGTATACAAGGGGGTCAGAGCGGTAGCGTCGCGTTGCATGAGATATTCATTGACGGTGATCACATGAACTGGTGTGCCAGTCAAAGCGACAACAATCGCCGGTAATGCAGCCGTCAGGGTTTTACCTTCCCCGGTATTCATCTCGACAATATTGCCGTGCAACATGGCCCAACCTGCGAACAGTTGCTCTGTGTGCAGGGTAACGTTGTGTGTGCTACGCGCCGCTAGTCGAATGGCTGCAAAGAGTTGCTCAGCGACCGTTATGTCAAGCGATCCACCTTGCAGTTTTTGTCGACAATAGTTGATCTGCTGGGCTAGTGCCGATGCGTTCAGCGCAGCAAGACGTTGCTCCTCTGCCAGTACGCGTTTGAGTACCGGTTTGAACTCAGACAACGTTCTGATGGGGTTTTTCCATTCCTGCCAGGCGTTGCTCAGCCATTGGTCTGCCGTATTGAGAGGCTTTGCTGGAGCTCTTTCGGGCCTGTCACCCAACAGTAGTCCGGGGCGTGAAGCTTGAATCAAATGGTTCATCAAACATCCTGCCTGCCGAGAAAGGCTCGTTGCATGATGACTACCAGGCGACTGAGAATGGGTCTTGATGCGTGTCGAAAAACCACGCTGACATGGCTGCCCACGTTGAGGTGCGGTGCGTTCTCGGGCCAGGCAAGTTCAATATCGAAAACCGATTCGAGCACCGTGCGTCCGTCGCCGGCCGAGTCTGCGACAAGCTCGCCGCCACCGGCCGTGGTGAGTCCGGCACTGGGTACCACTGATGTTGACTGCGGTGTCTGGCGATGTATTCGAGTCTGGTAAACCTGGCGTTTGCCAGCTTGCTCATCAAACCGGAGCTCCGCTTCGGTCTCGCCCTGTTGGAACCAGGACGCATCTGCTTGCTCAATGGCGATGCGAACGGTTCGCGCGTGACTCGGTACAACGTAGGCCGCTAAGGCTGCGGGCGTAAGAAACTGACCTTCCAGTGTTGTGTTATCAGTGAAAAAGAATCTCCCGGCCGACTGAGCCGTAACAAGCTGTCGGGCGATGTTGTCATCAATATGCTTAAGCTTTACTTGCAGTGTTTCGATCTCGTGCCCGTACTTTTCGTGATCTACTCTGTCGCTCAGGTCGAGCCCTGTGCGCACCGCTTCAAGCTGATCCAGCTGCGCCTGTAAAATGTCCTGTTCAGTCTCAAGCTGAGGATCCTCGCAATAAAACAAGGGTTCGCCCAGTGTGACCGTTGCTCCGGAGAGAACCCTCACCTGAGTGACCTCACAGAGGCTTTGCACACGCACGATAGCGTTTTCTGGTAGCCAGACGACACCCCTGGATACCGTATTCAACGGCAGAGGCAGGTAGGTTACTGTCATTGCGGATAGTACAAAAAAACTTGCGGTCACAACGATGGCACGCGGTCTCGAGGATTGTGGTGTAACGGCGACGAACTTCAGCAGTTTCCACAAGGGCAGCCCTACCAGGCTCACCACTACCCAGATGGCCATTGCCGTACCGAAAAAGAAGAATTTTTCGCTGAGCATCAAGGCGATTGCAAACATGATGGCAAGCTTGTACGTACTTGAGAGCAGTCCGTACAGAATCAGCCAGACACCCTCGGCACGATCCGCCAGAGGCGTCTGCTGCGAAGGCATGCCAAAGAGTTTGTGACGGGCCAGGCCCAGCAGGTATTGTCGTGAACGATCCGCCAGATTCGGAATCTCCACAGCGTCTGACAAAATGTAGTAACCGTCGAATTTTAGTAGCGGGTTGCCATTGAATAATAACGTTGATCCACCACCGATGAGCATCAACATCAGGGCCAGATCGTGCAGCAGACCGTCGCTGAAACACCATACAAGGGTGGCGATTGCCGCCACCGCCAGCTCAACCAGAATCCCCGCAGCACTGATCAGCATCCGATGCCATTTGTCAGGCAGAACTGATGCGGCACTGGCATCTACGTAGGGCAATGGTAGAAAAACCATCAGCGCTATACCCAGCTCATGTACCTCGCCGCCAAAGCGTTTGATAGCGAGACCATGGGCCAATTCATGTACCAGTTTAAGGGCCGGGTAGAGCGACAGGAAAAGCACTAGATTGCCGGCAGAAAACATATCAAAGCTGGCAACCTCGTAACGTAGACTGGCCCAGCGTGGTAGCAGTAGAAAAAGGCTAAGTACCAGTAGCCCCACCCATATGACCAGTGCTGTTCGCGAGAAAAGGCAACGCGCGAGGGGCTGCAACAGGTTGAGCAGTCGGTCAGGATCGAACAGTGTGAATTTCAAAAACAGAGGGTTGAGATAGCGTTGCCTGGCATCCTTTCGTGCATTGTCTTTGCTGCGAGAAAACAGTTGCTCGGCATCCAGTTTGCGGTTGACCGAAAGCAGTTCAGCTTCATGCATGCGTGCCAGGAGGCCGATCAGTTGGGGTTGTGTCGGCGCCTGGTTGCCCTGTATTTCAAGGGCGCGTTGCCAGACCGAATCGAGTGTTACCGACCCATCCAGCTCAGCAATCATCTTGAAGACGGCGGTATCGACCCGGTGATAGGCGCTGGTCGATTTGCGATGCAGTACGAAACAGGGCACCTTGCGGTAACGGTGACGATAAACAACGACGTCACTGGCTAGCCTGAGCTTCAAGTCTTTGACACGATACCAGTGTTCGCTGAACAGCGGGTCCTGCTTCACCCTAACCACTCCCACAATCTTTGACGGCCCCACTCGACAAAACGATGGGTCCAGAGCCACAACAGGCTGGCCTCTCCCACAGCAAGTTTGACCATGCCGGTTTGACCGGGGCGCAGACCCGCAGCCCCTTGTTGGAGCGTTGCCTCAACCAGGAAACGATTGACGCCGCCATTGGCCTGTGCAATCGGATGAATGGCACTGACGTCAAGCAGCAGCTCGGTGCCCGGATCGGCTGCCAGGGAGAGTCGTCCCGTCTGTCCTGGCTGCACATACGACACGTCGGTTTCGTGGACCAGTAGATGCACGTCGTAGCCATCAGCGGGAGCCATTTCCAGTAGTACCTTGCCGCGCTCTACCGACATGCCCAGTGACTGGCTTAGATCACCGCTGACAATCACGCCATCGATAGGAGCCGTCATGGTGGTCCGTGATAGTTGCTGTTTGCTCAGTGCCAGCTCAGCCTCAATCTGGTCAAGTTCAGCCTGCGCAATAGCCAGCTCGTTGCGATCGTAGCCGGCCATGACGGCACGCAAATGTGCGCGGGCGCTTAGGATCTGGTTTTCCTGGCCAGCTAGCGTCAATTCAAGCTCCCGGGTGTCCAGGCGAATCAGGCTATCTCCAGTGCGCACAAGATCCCCCGCGTTGACAAAAACACGATTGATAAAGCCGCTAATCGGAGCCGCGATGACGCGTCGTTCGGTCGGTACTATTTCGGCAGATGCCTTGACATGATGTGTGACTGGAAAGACATAGGCTAAAACCAGCAATAGAACCAGAATGACTGCAGTCGCCTTTGCAATCAGCTCTTTCGGCGCTATCAAGCTTGCCAGGTTGCTGCGTATTTGCATGCGTATCATCTGCACGGCGCTACGTTCAGCGTCACGACGCAGGGCAATGAGAGGCGCGGCAAGAGCGGCAATCTGGGTGAGCAACTCGAGTGTCATACGTGACCACGACTGCTCAGCCCGGCGCTGCAATAACAAGGCGCCTATGACAGTTTCCTTGTCACACAGCGGGATCGTGCAGATATGCAAGCTTGCCTGTCCCTCTGCCAATGCGTGATGGCATTCAACCGTGTGCGAGGTTGTGCTAGCTCCAGAGTAATCAATGGTGATTCCCTGATCGCAGGCCTCCTGCATGGCCTCACGCAGTAACCGGATCTCGTCAGTCCGAGCTTCGATCACGGCCTGCTGCGATATGGCCGCAATCTGGATCTTGCTATCGATCACCAAGCCAATGGCGATACGATCGCACTGGAAACGGTGCTTCAGATCGTTGGCAATGGCCAACAAAGCGGCTGGCAGCGTAAGTTGATCAGTAAAATCTGCCAGAACTTCAAGTAGGGTTGCTTGCCTTTTTATATGAAATTCGGCAAGACCAGGCCGTGCTGCTGAACGTTGCGATGGTTTCTGCCGAATAGTTGGACTGTTGGCAGCAGGCCTTAATCTGTTAATAGCCTGATTCGTTGACACAGCCTGGCCTTGCCCACCCTTATCGGACGTGGACCAGTTCTCGTCGTGATCTGCATCGCTTGCTAGCGGCATGTGAATCCGGTCAAGTTCCAGGAGTATTTCTTTTCGTAGTCAAAGGAAGCCTTTTAAAGCCTCTTCTGGTTGGGCTAACGGCAGATTTGAGTAATACTTTGATCGGGGCTTGAGGAGAGGGTATGCATATCCCCGTCTACTCGGCTTCAATGAGCCACTTGGCAACTTGCGCGCTGGCCGAACTGCACTTTAACTGTGCTTGAGAACAAAGGTTTCTTTCCAGAAACGTGGTGTCGGTAATGCGCGGGCCTCCAATCGTTCTCAATGTTACGTAGTAGAATGACAACCGTCTGCAGTCTCACGGCGCTCTTAAACTCTAAATGATGCAAGCATGAAAAGACGAACTCTACTCAAGAGCGCTGCCTATTGTCTGGCTGCAACCAGTCTGCCAGCCTTTGCTGCGACCGGCAGTGAGACCGCCAACACGCCTGTTACGGCTGCTGACGCCATCAATGCATTCGCAGATGCAGCACGACAGCTTGATCGCCTGCACGGGCTCGTGGTGATGAAGCAGGGCGAGATTGTCCTGGCAGAAAATTTCCGTGGGCCACCGGTGGATAAGGCCGTCAATGTCAAATCGATATCCAAATCAGTTGTGGCGGGACTGGTTGGTTGCGCTATCGAGCGGGGCAGTCTGGTTGGCGTCGACGCAACGTTAGGTGAGCTGGCTCCTGATCTGGTGCCGGTCGATGCCGATGTTCGTATCGCCAAACTGAGCGTGCAGGATTTTCTGACGATGCGTCTGGGTCTTGAGAGTCAGTCAGGGGGCAATTATGGTCGTTGGGCAGCTAGTGACGACTGGGTCCGCTATGCACTGACACGGCCCTTCACCTCGGCTCCGGGTGGCAAAATGCAGTACTCGACGGCAGGCTGGCATGTGTTAGGAGCCATTCTTTCTGAAGTGACGGGCAAGAGCCTGTTGACCCTGTCTCGTGAATGGCTCGGAGAGCCCCTGGACATAGAGTTTGCAACCTGGACGCGGGATCCTCAGGGGCGTTACCTGGGCGGCAACGAGATGTCAATGTCACCGCTCGAGATGGCTCGCTTTGGTGAATTGTATCGCCTGGATGGTCGCTGGAATGATGAATTGGTGATGGTGGAGGATTGGGTCCGGCAAAGTTTTGAACCTAAAACCGTATCGCCGTGGTCCGACCATGCTTACGGCTATGGCTGGTACCTGTTGCCGCTGGCTGGCCAGAAAGCGGCCTATGCACGCGGATACGGCGGGCAGCTTATCCATGTGGTGCCGCAGGCGGGTCTGGTTGTGGCCATGACGTCGGATTCATCGCGCGCCGCACGAAGTGATGGTTATATTGCTACGCTGCATTCACTGGTAGAGGACTACCTGATAGCAACGCAGGGATGATGCGTAGAGCGGTGTTGATGGTGGCTGTGAGTGGTTGCACGTATCACTAACCAAACGCACATTGCCTGAGGCTGGGAATCGGACGGATTCGTTGCTGATCTTTCGGGGTCGCTCAAACTGAAAACGGGGCCTATTGGCCCCGTCGACTTACCTTTCTGGCACTGACAACTATTGCCAGTCAGGGCGTACCCATCGCAATTCCTTCACGACGCGGATCTGCACCACCAGCCCAAGTGCCTGAGCCAGGGTGGCTGCTCAGCAAGCCTTCGCTGCCATCTTCGCGCAGACCGTTGAAGACAAATCCTTGCAGGCCACTGGTCGCAGCTCGTGTATCGTCGACTGTGTGGCCAAGACCTTCAAGGCCGGCTTTGATCAGCTCGACATCGACGCTGCCTTCCTCGACTCGTACATTAGTCGAGTTGCTGGCACCGAAGTTGGGCAGGTTGATCGCCTGCTGGATATCCAGATCCCAGTCAATGACACCGATCAGGGTTTTAGTTACGTACTGGATGATCTGACTGCCACCCGGAGAACCAATCACCATTTCAATTTCATCGCTGCTGTCATTGAGGACAATGGTGGGTGCCATAGAGCTACGCGGCCGCTTGCCAGGCTCTACCCGGTTAGCGATAGGATTGCCGTTCTCGTCGGTCGGACTGAATGAGAAGTCGGTCAGCTCATTGTTCAACAGATAGCCATTAACAAACTGCAGGCTGCCAAAACCGCTTTCGATAGTCGTGGTCATTGATACCGAGTTGCCTTCTGAGTCAACAATCGAGATGTGGCTGGTTGAAGGCAGTTGCAGTGAGTTGTCTTGGCCCATTGCTACTGTGACGCCCGGTGGAAAGCCTGCATCCGGACTATCCATTGCCATGCTGGCTTCGATCAGTGCCGAACGTGTATCCAGGTAGGCGCTATCGATAAGACCATCAACCGGGACATCGACAAAGTCGCTGTCAGCCATATAGGCACCGCGATCGGCATAGGCCAGTTTGTAGGCTTCAAGTATCAGGTGGTTGCTCTCGGCCGTATTCGGGCCTGTTGCTGCCAGGTCAAAGCGTTCGAGCATTTTCAGAGTCATGCCAACGGTCAGCGCGCCTGAGCTTGGAGGTCCCATGCCGCATACGCGATAATCAGTTCGGTAAACTACGCAGACAGGTTCACGCTCGATTGCCGTGTAGCCCGCCAGATCTTCGAGTGACAAGTCGCCCGGATTGGTCGGGTGGTTGTTGACTATGTCGACCATCGCCTGGGCCAGTGGACCGGTGTAAAACGCATCCGCACCCTGTTCTGCAACCGTGCGCAGAGTGGCAGCGAATTCCGGATTGGTCTGAACGGTTCCGGTGGGTTTGGCTGTGCCATCTTCTTGCAGAAAGTACGCAGCTGCAGCTGGCTGTGCTGCCAGACGTTCTGCGCTACCTGCGACACTGGTGCTCATACGATTAGATATTTCAAAACCGTCTTCACTCAGCTGGATGGCTCTGTCAAACAGGCCAGCCCATGGCAGTGCACCATGTGCAGTGTGGGCCATTTCCAGGCCACGTAGCACGCCGGGAGTGCCGACTGACAGCCCGCCGCCCACGGCATCGGAAAAGCCCAGTGTGTTGCCTTCTTCGTCAAGGAAGCGTTCCGGGGTGGTGGCTGCTGGAGCAGTTTCGCGCGCGTCATAGGTGGTCAGAGACTTGGTCGCAGCATCGTAGTACACGATGAATGCGCCGCCACCGATACCGGATGACTGAGGTTCGACCAGATTCAGGACCGCCTGTACAGCAATGGCAGCATCGATTGCCTTGCCGCCATTAGCCAGTACATCGACACCGGCCTGGACGGCGACTGGGTTGGCGGCTGCCACCATGTTGTTGTCTGCAAAGCTGATTTCCTTGACTGTATAGCCGGACGGAATTTCGGGGGGAAGGAAGTCATTATCACTGCCACCACCGACGTCGGTGATTGGGTCAGTTATAGGGTCGACGTCATCATCGTTATCATCACTGCAAGCCACCAACGCAAGGGAAAGTCCCAGAGCGAGGGCCAGCTTGCTGAGCCGATGTGATCGCATGAGTTTATGGTGGGTGCTGATGTACGGTTGGGTATCTGGGTTTAGTTTGGAATCTGGCAACACTATCGGAGTCTCCCGTCTTGTTTTATTTTATTGAAAACTATCAGACTGCGAAATCAGTATGCCTGACGGGGCCTGCCCGGGGAATCACTTTTTGTCTGAAATCGCCTATTTGCGGGTGTTTGACTTTTTCCTTAGCCTGCAATGTTTTTAAAGTGCTTGTTTTAATCAATAGAAACAGGGCTGTGCCAGTCTTGGCTTATTGTGAGATGTGTGCCGATATTTTATTGGGATTGTCAAGTTGTTTTGATAATGGTGTATTTCATCTCCCGGGCTTGAGCCTAAGCATCACTCCATCGCCTGAATCAGTCAGAATGATCACCGACCCATCCTGCGCCACATCCACATCACGAACCCGGCCCTGGCCTTGTAAGTAGCGCGCCTCTCCGGTGACGCGAGTGCCGTCCAGCTCCAGCCTCACCAGCGCCTGTCCTGCCAAACCACCGATCAGAACGCTACCTTGCCAATCAGAAAATAGCTCGCCTTCATAGAAGGCCATGCCGCTGGGAGCGATGACGGGATCCCAGTAATACAGTGGTTGTTCGAATTCACTCTCGGCGGTAATGCCTTGTCCTATCGGACTGCCTGAGTACTCCTCGCCATAGGTGACGACAGGCCAGCCGTAGTTGAGTCCGGCTTCTGGTCGGTTCAGCTCATCGCCGCCGCGAGGTCCATGTTCAACCGTCCAGAGTGCGCCATCGGGTCCCAGGGCTGCTGACTGGGGATTGCGATGACCATAGGACCAGATCTCAGGCAGTGCTCCTTCAATCGTTGGATTGCCGGATGCGGGGCCTCCCATCGGATCAATGCGTACGACTTTGCCCAGAGTGGTTGAAACATCCTGGGCCAACTGCCGTGGCTCACGCTGCGAACGTTCGCCGGTTGTTATGAAAAGTGCGCCCTCCCGGTCGAAGGCCAATCGTGAACCAAAATGGGCAGTGGAGCTCCAGGCTGGCTGTTGCTGAAAGATCAGCTGGACATCCTCAAGCTCAGTTCTGTCAGGCGACAACACACCGGTGGCCACGGCGGTGGCATTCTTGCCATTGCCACGAGGCTCGGCATAGCTCCACCAGACACGTCGGGTTTTCGCAAAATCCTCTGCGATCAAGACATCCAGCAAGCCACCCTGACCACGCGCATCCACTTCGGGAAGACCTTTTATCGGGTCCGATAGCACACCCTCTGTTGACACTGAGCGCAGGGTTCCTGCTCGTTCTGTGACTAACCAGCTGCCATCCGGTAGCTGGTCCATTCCCCAGGGATTGCTCAGGCCTTCAGCGATGATTTCCTGTTGTAGTTCGACGCCCTGATCAATGACCGGTGCTCGGGTCTGGCCTTCAAAGGCGGGTCGTTGCTCGGGTGAGTTGGGCGGCGTTACATTGAAATCCTGCGCGCTCAAAAGGGCTGGGGCTGCGGCAAGGGCTACGGCCAGCATCAGGCGAGTTCGGGTCATGTCAAAGTTCCTGTCGAGTGACTTTTTGACACTATAAGGGAACTGGGGGCTGCCACCAAGCCGTTGCATCATGTACGACCTGCCGGGCTCGATTCCTGAGATGATGCAGTGAGGAAGGCGGATCTGTTGTTCGTCTCATGAATTCAATGACAAGGAAGTGAGCCTCTATGCCTCTGTACGAACTCGCAAAGTCTTCGATTGGCCGATGTTTTGCGGCTGTGTATGTGTTGATTGCAGGCCTCGTATTATCTGTGGCTCTGCCCTCGATGGCATTGGCACTTGAGCAGGTGGGTGACTTTGGAGAGAATCCGGGTGAGTTGCTGATGTATCTGCATCGACCTGCTGAGGAGCGCGACAATATGCCTCTGGTAGTCGCCCTGCACGGCTGCCAGCAAACGGCTGAAGGCTTTGATGAGGCCACTGGATTAAGGGCGCTTGCCGAGCAAATACCGTTCCTGCTGTTGCTGCCAGAGCAAAGTGAGAAGAATATGTCCAGGCGCTGTTTTCGTTGGTACGACACGGACGATAATCGGCCGCGGCAAGGCGAAAGTGCATCAATCCTGGCAATGATCGATAACCTCATCGAAAAGGAAGGCGTAGATCCGTCGCGTGTCTATGTTCTTGGACTCTCTGCTGGTGGCGCCATGAGCGCGGTGCTTTTATCTAATTACCCCAGTCGATTTGCAGGCGGCGCCATCTTTGCCGGCTTGCCGTTTGACTGCAACCAGAGCGCCGGTGCGTTTGATTTCAGCTGGTACTGGCTGCACTACATCCCCTATGCACTGGATGGTGCGGATGCCAGCTATGCTTGTGGGGTTGCAGGTTTTGGGTATACGAACCGCGAAGCTGAGCAGTGGGCAGAATTCATCACGCAGAACGCAGAATCGATGCCCGAACAATGGCCGTTGATATCACTGTGGCAGGGCACGGCTGATGAGACGGTCGATCCGGACAATCTCATGGAATTGACTGAACAATGGACGGCTGTTCAGAATATCGACACGGTGGTGGATGTTCAGCAGGTGTTTGGCAATGCGACCCGAGAGGTTTATCACGATGAGACGGGGAATCCGCGAGTGGAGGCCTGGTCACTTCAGGACTTTGGCCATGCTGTGCCAATTGATACCGATGGCGACCCCGAGGATTGTGGTGCGGCGGCGGATTATATTGTTAATGCAGATCTGTGTGCGGTGAGGCGAGTGGCCGAGTTTTGGGGGCTGCTGTGACACTGAATGAGTCTGCAGCCCCTTCTCAGCTCTCGCTACATTTTTTCTGGCGCCCGTATCCCCAACAATGACAAGCCAGTAGCCAGCGTTCGTGCCGTCAAACGACACAGCGCCAAACGGCTCAACCGTGTCTCTGCGTCCGGGGCATCCACCACTGGGCAGGAGTTGTAGAAGCCGGAGTAGGCTGTGGCCAGATCGAACAGATAGGTAGCCAGTCGATGGAACAGCAGTGAGTCGGATACGTCTTCGACGACATCGGCAAAACGCAGCAGTTGCATGGCCAGCAGCTTTTCAGCCTCGTCAACGATAATCATGGGGGCCTGGTCGATCTGAGGGGCGTCGATGCCATGACTTGCCATGGCGCGGCGTACGATGGACTGAACCCGGGCGTAGGCGTATTGCATATAGGGGGCGGTATTGCCTTCCAGCGCCAGCATGCGATCGAAATCGAAGACGTAATCGCGGGTGCGTTCGCTGGACAGATCGGCGTACTTGACCGCACCAATGCCGACCATCTGCGCCACTTCCACGCGCTCTTCAGCCGAGAGTTCCGGGTTCTTGGCTTCAATGGTGGCCGCAGCTCGATCAATGGCCTCGTTCACCAGGTCCGACAGGCGAACCGTGTCGCCTGTGCGGCTTTTGAACATCTTGCCATCCGAACCCAGTACGGAGCCGAAGGCGATGTGTTCGGCAGTCGCCGGTGCTTGTAACCAGCCAGCCATGCGTCCGGCCTCATAGACCATCTCCAAGTGCTGTGATTGGGGCGAACCCACCACATACAGCAGGCGATCGGCGTTTAGTGTCTGCGTGCGTTGACGCAGTGCTGCCAGATCCGTTGCAGCATACCCGTAGCCACCATCGCGCTTGCGCACGATCAGGGGCAGAGGTTCGTTATCACGATTGGTAAAGCCGGGAGGAAACAGGCACTCGGCACCATCGCTGGTCTGAATCAGGCCCAGCGAGCGCAGCGCTTCCAGGGTGGGGGCGAGTTCATCATTGTAGGCACTTTCGCCGACGAATTCAGAACCATCGAGGCGTACTTCCAGTTGCGCGTATACCTGCATGAAATACTTCTGCGACTGTTCGATCAGCAGCTTCCAAAGGCGCAGGGTCTCGACATCGCCCGATTGCAGTGACACGACACGATTGCGCGCTCGTGTCTGGAATTCTTCGGAGTCTGCGAATTTCTGGCGGGCCGCGCGGTAGAAACCGTTCAGATCTCCCTGTGAGAGCTCCTGGGTGGCTTCAGTTTCGCCCATATCCAGCAGATGCTCGATAAGCATGCCGAACGGGGTGCCCCAGTCGCCTAAGTGGTTGCGCCGTATCACATTATGTCCCTGCCACTCCAGCAGGCGCACGCAGGCGTCCCCAATGATGGTGGAGCGCAAATGGCCGACGTGCATCTCCTTAGCCACATTCGGAGCAGAATAGTCGATGACAATGGTTTGCTGGCTCGGCGGCACGAATCCCAGCAGCGCATCAGCGCGCTGTTCGGCCAGAAGTCCACCCAAGGCGCCGGGGGCCAGCGTGATGTTGATGAAACCGGGGCCGGCAATCTCGAGCTGGTCGATCAGCTCGTTGGCAGCTACCGCCTCGATCACGGCTGTTGCTATCTCGCGTGGGTTCTTTTTGAGTGCCTTGGCCATGGCCATGGCCGCATTAGCCTGAAAATCGGCATGGCGGCTGGCCTGCAGCAGCGGGTCAACGGGCTGGGTAGCCGAATCGGTGCCAATACTGTCGGCCACCTGGGTGAAAGCTGCGCTCATGATGGCGCGTACACGTTGTTCCGGGCTGATCACTGGATGAGAATATAGCGTGTTGGTAGGTCGTGCAGCTTACCGCATAAGGCCAAAAAGAGCGCGCTTGGCAAAGAATGCGGACCCGGTGGAAAAAGTACCGTCTCATGATCCTTCAATACTAACTGACAGATTGCTCGCCTTCGAAAAGCCCGCGTTTCTCTTTGAGCCTGTCTAGCAGAAACTTACGACAAAGTTGCACGCGTCGGGTCTTTCTCAGATCGGTATGGCTCAGGACCCATACCGACCAGTCTGAAGGGGGCAACGAGATGGGTAGCTTGATCACGTCATCATGGTCGAGGCTGTCTGGCATATAACAATGCATGCGGGCTACACCGAAGCCTGCGCGCACAGCCGCGTACATACTCGACAGGTTATCCACACGCAGTGCAATACTGGCTTTGGGAAAATGCTCTGCGACCCAGTCAGGTCGTGCTTCCTGATCACGCCACAATACAATACCAAGAGGTTCATCGGGGGGCCGTTGCCTGCTTGAGTAGATGCCGTGCTGCAACCCGGCAACCTCATGTCCTACCAGATAGTCAGGGGGCGCCTGTGTCAGCCGAATCGCCAGATCAGCCTCACGGCTATTCAGATTTCGCAGTCCCGGGCTGACAATCAGATTCAATTCTATCCCCGGATGTTTTCGCTGAAACTGCGCCAGATCCTCTGCTAGGCAGTACTCGAACATGTCGTGTGTCATGGTCAGACTGATAGGCCCTTCCAGTCGGCTATCCCGACCATACAAGGTGCGTGAAAGCTGCTGTGACTGCTCCTCCATCTGCTGCGCCTGTTCGAGGATTGTATCGGCAGCCTCCGTCATTTCATAGCCGTCGCGTTGCCGGATGAACAGCTCAACGCCGTGTTTCGCTTCGAAACTCTGGATACGACGGGTAACGGTGGAGTGATTGACTCCCAGGACTTTGGCCGCCCCCGACACGCTGCCAGAGCGGGTCACGGCCAGAAAATAGCGAATGTCGTCCCAATTATTCATCCCGCATTTTTGCACAGTTGCAATGCGTTTATTGCGAATTTTCCATCACTCCGGGAATCTATACAATCCTTGTCGAGCAGGGCAATACCCGCCTACTCTATAAAACAGGAGTCTTCTCATGACAACGATTTACGATCCCATGAATCTGGGGGCTGTGACGTTGAAGAACCGAATCATCATGGCGCCGATGACCCGAGGACGTGCCGGCAGCTCAGGTGTACCCGGAGAGTTAATGGCGACGTACTACGCTCAAAGGGCTAGCGCAGGGTTGCTCATTGCCGAGGCTACCGCAGTCAGCGCAGACGGTCGTGGATGGTTGAACTCACCCGGTCTGTTCAACGATGAGCAACAGGCAGGGTGGTCGAGCGTAGCAGAGTCGGTTCATCAAGCCGGTGGCAAGTTGTTTGTACAACTCTGGCACATGGGTGCAACCGTGCATCCGGATTTTCTCGACGGCGATAAGGCCGTTTCCTCTTCGGCTATACGTCCAAAGGGAAAACACGCGACACCTTTGGGAGAAGGGCGGGAGCTGGGTACTGCCAGACCCTTGTCAATCGAAGGCATCAGCATACAGGTACAGAATTTTGCCAGGGCGGCTCGTCGTGCCATCGATGCCGGCCTGGATGGCGTCGAGATTCACGCTGCCAACGGTTACCTGATCGATCAATTCACACGCGATAGCTGTAATTTGCGAACCGATGACTACGGCGGAAACATTGACAACCGTTTGAGGTTCATGCGAGAGGTGGTGGCGGCCGTGTGCAAAGCGATTGGTGCTGACAAAGTAGGTATTCGGCTTTCGCCCACCAATGTGTCATGGGGCGTCAGCGACAGTCAGTATCAGGAGACATTCACTCAGGCAGTCAAGCAGCTCAATGAGTTTGGTCTGGCCTACCTGCACTTGCTGGAACACCTTCCAGGCACTGAGAAAGCCGTAGCAAAGCTGGATTATCTGACTCCGCAGCTGCGCAAGTATTTCGATGGACCGGTGTTGGTCAATGGAGGGTATTCCCCAGAATCAGCACAAAAAGCACTGGATAGTGATCTGGCTGATGGCGTGGCTTTTGGAGTGCCGTTCATTGCCAATCCGGATCTGGTGGCGCGATTTGAAACCGGCAGTGAACTGGCTGTACCCGAGTCACAGTACTTCTATACTCCTGACTCTGCAGGGTATACAGATTACGAATCACAGTCACCATGTCGTATTTGCATCTGACTGAGTGCCATGGCTAGGGTCGCATTCGCTTGAAAGACAGTGGACTGCCGTGCAGAATATCGGCAGGGTGGTGGGTGATCAGCCGGTGACTGGCTGGATCTGCGAAAGCTGCGCAGGATTTGTCAAACGTGGCTGTGTTCAGATAAGAACTCCCATAAATTGATGAGGATGACGAGATGAACGAATATCACGGAAAATGTGTGTGTGGCGCTGTTGGGATCCATGCGAAGGCCGCGGCCAGTGTTGGCAGCTGTCACTGTGAGACGTGCCGACGTTGGTGCGGAGGACCGATGTTTGCGGTGCATGCTGAAGGACAACCGACAATCACTGGCGAAGAGTCCATTACCCGCTTTCGTTCATCGGATTTTGCTGAACGCGGCTTTTGCAGTCAATGTGGCAGTAATCTCTTCTATCACCTGTTGCCAGGGGAATTCAGTGCGGAAGGCGCTTATATGCTGGCCGCGGGTATGCTGGAACTTCCTGATGATATGTCTTTCGACAGTGAAATCTATGTCGACTCCCAACCAGACTGGTACCGTTTCGATAAGGCTGAATCACGAACGCGAATGACTGAGAAGGAATTTCTGCAAAGCCTGGGTATCCCCATTTGAAGACAACGCAGCAGCGACATGCACAGCGTATCCAGCGCGTCATCGATCATATTCACGGCCATAGTGCAGAGGGCCTCGGAGTCCGGGTTCGAGAACCTGCAGGCGTTCACACGACTGTTTTCTCGCACCTACGGCTTGTCACCGGGGAAGTTTCGGGCTGATGCTGGGAACAAAGGGGCGGAGCTGCATTTTTCTGCAGGGGACGAGCCGACAAGTGCGAATGTCAACTTGTCACTATCGAGGTGGGGGGGAGTCGGATTCAGCCTCGGCAATGCCTGCCACCGACAGACAGGCGTTCGCCAGGCGTCTATTTCGATGATCCGGATATCGTACCCATGGAGCGTTGCCGATCCTTCGCTGGTATTCCCGTGGCGCTGGACTTTCAGGTACCCGAAGGGTACGAGGTGCAAGAGGTCTGCATGCCACCTGTCTGCATACCGGGCCCTATGCTCTGTTATCGGACAGCTATCGCTGGCTGTATCGACACTGGTTGCGAAGCTCGGCGCACGATGCACGTGATAACCCTTGTCATGAGGTTTATCTGAATGCGCCTTACAATACGTTGCCTGCGAAGCTTGAGACGTTGATTTGTTTGCCGTTGGAAGCGTGAGTAAGCATCGCCTCTGAGGCGCTGCAGGATAAAGCCCTCAGCGCCGAAGAAGCGGTAGTCAACTTCATGGCATTTCATGAAGTTGGTCTCTTAGTTTCCGCCTAAAGCTTCCTGCAATGCCTGATAAGCAGGCTTGGTCACATAGTCAGTATTCAGATAAAGCGGTGACTGGGTGGTTCGAAACGAATAACGATCCGTAAAGCCCCAGCTCTGAATCACGGTGCAGCGCACCTGTGCCAGACAGGTGTCGACGATGCTGCTGTATACATCAGCCTGAGTTTGCTCGCTATCGTCGTTGACAATGGCAACATCCAGCTCGGTGATATGAATATCGAGTCCACGTTCTGCAATTGCTGCCATGTTGGCCGCCAGCTCATCGAACTGGTCGAAGCTTGAGAAGACGTGTAATTGGAATCCGACGGCATCCACGGGTACTTCACGTGCCTCCAGTCTGTCCAGCAGGCTTAACAGGCCGTCAAACTTAGGTCCGGCAAAGCCGATGTCGTATTCGTTGAGTACCAGTACAGCAGTGGGGTCCAGCTCACGAGCCTGGGCGAAAGCGATATCGATGTATTGCTCTCCCATCGCTTCAAACCACAGGGAATCACGCATGCCACCGTCGTCCGCTACCGGCTCGTTGATGACATCCCAGTAGGTGACATCGTCACTGTAGCGATTCATGACGCGGGTGATGAATTCACGCATATGAACTTCGCGATCTTCAACCTCGCTCTGCTCCACCCAATCGGGCAGACTACGATGCCATACCAGTGGATGACCACGTACCTGCATGTCGTTGGCTTTGGCAAAGCTGATCAGGTTGTCCATGTCGGCGAACTCGAATTGCCCTGGCACAGGGTTTATTGCGATCCACTTCATGGAGCTCTCCGGTGACATGACACCAAACTCGCTGGCTGCGATCGACTCGTAGAGCGCACCGTCTGCCTGCATGTAGAACACCGGGGATATGGCGCTGCCGAACTGGACGTTTGAACCTGCTGCAGCTGCTTTCAGGCGTTCGCCGCTGCGCTCAAAGTCTGCAGGTTCAACCACGTTCAGAGTGATCTGGTCGAGTCCGGTCAGTGATGGATCGTCGGCATCACGGGTCAATACATCGATGATGAGGGTGCCTGCGGTCTCTGGCACGGCATGCAGGATTTGCCATTCAGGCGTACGCGCATCGGGCGTCAGGATCGCGTTCGCAGGTGGGTCAACCAGCTCGATGCTAGGGGTCGTGCCATTGCGGTCGGTACCGATGATGAAGATGGATACGGGATCGCCAGCTCTGACGGTGTAGGTGGCTATTGGCACGATAGAGGGTGCAATGTTTGGCACGCTGGCAGGATCAGATGGTGGGTCGATTGCGATCAGCACCGTCTGCGAGCTACGATACTCGCCATTGTCCGGATCGATGGCCACTACGGTGAAGCCGGTGATGCCGATATCGGCCTGGTAGGTCTGCCAGTTCAAGGTTTTAGTGCCGTCGAAGTTGTCATCAAAGGTAGCGCCTTCAGGCAGTGCCAGTGGGAACATCCCCGGCAGTTCCCCTTCCGGGTCACGCGGCACGTAACGAATTTCCAGTCGTTGTCCGGCCTCTACACGTACATTGGACAGCCCCTCGAAAAACGGCGCGCCGTTGCTGGCCGTATCTACCTCGGCAGGCACGGTTATCTCGGCTTCCGGCAAGCCGGCCGAGAAGTCCGCTTCCGTCAGATCTGCGATGATTTCATCATCGATCCGAGGTCCGGTGTCGCGAACCAGGGCGTAGTCGGTGACGGTATGGAATACTGAATCGAACGGCACGGGCTCATCATCGGCAGAAGGGGCTTCCGTCAATGGCGGATTGGGTAGTGGTTCGAGTACCAAAGGGGTAAGCGAGGCATCTGGCACTTGGGTCGTTGGTTCATCACTATCGCTACTGTCACTGCAGCCGGATAGCACGCCAAGGAGAATGCTGATCAATAGTGCAGACAGTCTGAACTGTCGACCTGCAGCAAGGTGATTTGAGGACATAGGGGGTGATATTCGGAATAGTCAGATATTGTAGCGGATGCGACAGGGGCGGAGTCTGACGCTTGGTTCACCTCTGAGATGATAGGACGGTTAAGGTTTGGAAAGAGTGTCCAGAATCAAATAAAAGCAACCTGAAATTTGCTATTTCGAGGTGAAATGAACAAATAGCAGCACAAATGTTGCTAGATGCCGAATCAACGAGCGAGCACCGGGGTAAAAAATTGTTGTCAGATGATCCCTGGCAAGGTTTGCTCGGGGATGAGTCGGAGTCGTGACGCCGAATAACGGTTTTATAGGCTTGAATCTGAGCAGCGTCCGTGCCGAGCCAGCGCGGCGAATTTATTCTGCTAGCATTCTATGAGCTTGTTCAATACGCGCACACTACCGTCAAACCTGGAGTCGCCGTTATGAAAGAACCGTTGCTGAAATCCATCATGACCCCGTTTCCTTATTCGGTGGAATCGACAGCGTCGCTGACTGAAGCCAGGGAAATGATGCAGGAGCATGGTGTCAGACATCTGCCGGTTACATCCTCGCACCAGCTGACGGGCCTATTGGATATTATGGATATCGATAGCGCAACTGAAAAACTGGCCGAAGGAACAGATCCTGATCAAGTCACCGTCAAACAGGTGCTCGCTGATCGTGATTACTACAGCGTCGATCTGGATCAGCCGCTGCATGCGGTGCTGCGTGAGATGGCATATGAGCATCTGAGTGCCGCGGTGGTTACCACCCATGGGCGTCTGGCGGGTATCTTCACCGCAACTGATGCCTGCAGGGCGTTTGCCGATCACCTTGATCGCCAATTCCGGCCCGGTGAAGATGAGCCGCCTGAGGCCGCCTAGGAAATTTCTGAAATCTGTAATTGAAACAATGCAAGTCATGAGACTCGACAGCAAAGAGCTGCTGTCGAGTCTGTCTGGAAAGCTACCTACGAACAGAGCTTTCCTGTTAGACGCAACAAACAGCACCTTCGGTGTGTACTGGCACACCGTCGGGATCCAGAATGTTGGCTATTGGTGATTGCCCGGATTCACACCGATAATCGGCATCATTGATTGAGCCATCTCCAATATCGCCCACGATAGTGCCTCCTTCATATTCGCAATCCAGTGTTGACATGGTTGGTCTATCTGCGCCAAAAGAGGGCAGTCCCGATCCAGCCTGATCGTCCAGGTTAGGTGAATCGTTCCCTGTTTCTTCATCTGTCTCGGGGGCTGCCTCTTCACTGGAGCAACTGTTCAAATCTGCCAGTGTCGGTGTGGTCAGCAGAGTCAGATCCAACGTTAGATTTTCTGTTACATCACCGTCCTCGTCGAGGTCGTTCTTGTCTTCTTCGGCAAGTGTCACGGTCAAATTATCATCACTACGTACGATTGTTGACGCCACATCGGCAATGGAGTATGAATCACCACCTTCTGGTGTGAGGGTAATCGGATCTCCAATGACGTAGCAGTTTTCCCCTGAAGAATCGGCTGTGCCGTCTTGTTGATAGTCGTACCGGGTCAACACGCCATTTGACGCAATATTCCAGTAGACGGTGTTTTCAACTTCATCAACGGTTGTAGAGCCATCCCAAAGACCGGCGATTGAGGTGGTATCGCCACCGGGTATTCCGGGGGTGATGTTGCTGTCAAGATCCGGATTGAAATCGCTCGAGCCGTTATCGGAGTCATCGTTGTCACTGCAAGCAACCAGTGTCAGCATGAGTGATACCGCTACAGCTTTAGTGAGGAGTTTCGTAGACATCGTGATTTTTCCATTTGGGACAATAAGCCCAAACAATACTACACTTTTCATGCCTATGCAGGCCAGTAAGGTAATAGGCCTCTCTTGTGGTTCATGCATGGCAAAGGTTGACAGCCTAGGCATCAGTGGTCGCTGGTGCTATCTGTTGACCTTCGACCATCTTGCGCAACTCCATTCGATTCTGTTGTGTGGTCTTGAAGCGGCTGATGACGAACAGGTTGAAGAAGTGAGCAAGGCCGAGAATCAACAGGACAAAGCCCAGTTTGGAGCTCAGGAAGACCAGTGCCTGATCCAGATCTTCAATGGAGCGTCGAGTTTCTAGCTGCAACAGCGCAAAGCCCAGATTGATCAGATAGAAGCCGACAACCAGTAGGTGGTTGATCGAATTGGCCAGCGCCTCATTGCCGCCGAAGCCGTCGACCAGAAAGATGCTGCCATTCTTGCTCAATGTTCTGGCGACCAGAACGGTAATTAGAATTACAAGCAGAATGTAGGTTGCGTAAGTCAGTGTAAGCATGGAAATATTTCTCGGTAATTGATGGGATTTGTTTAAACCGAGGCCATTATTGCCATGGGAATTGCACAAGGCGTCCGAGCCGATAAGTGCAGAGCAGATATATATTATTTCCTATATTATCAGTTGGTTATGTGGTTCCAGAATGATCAGATTGGAAGTTGGAGATTGCTCCAGAGGTCGAACGGGTTGCCGAATTCGGGCTACGCCTGATGCCGTTTACGGTACTTGCCAGGTGACTCGCCGACAATCTGGCTGAAGGCGGTATAGAAGCTGGACTGTGATGTGAATCCTGCGGCCAGACTGATGGCCAGCACTGACGCTGTGGGCTCGGTCAGCAGTTGCTGCTTGGCATCGTTGATACGATGCTCGCGTATGAATTGCGAGAAACCGTAACCATGTTCGGCATTGATCAGCTCGGACAGCTGGTGCTGCGACAGTCCCAGGTGTTCCGCCACCATTGATAGTGACAGGTTCTCATTACGGTAGAGTTTGTCCTCCACCATCAGTGCGCTCAGCCTGACCAGTTCCACAGGGCGATTGACTTGCGTGAGTGTCGTTTTGGCGTATCGAACCTCGGCGGCTTCACCCAGATTGGTGGCCACATCCGGAAAGACCAGCAGGGTTACCAGCACCACCAGAAACGACAGACCGATCAGCAGGCCATAGCCGGTGACGAACAGGCTGGCATCGATCGTTGCAACCGCAGCTAATACGCTGATGACAACCGCCGTTAGTAAAAAGAAGGCAACAGCAAACAACTCGATCCTGAAGCGCTGGCGTTTATCGCGCAGTTGGTAGAGCTGAAACAGCGAGATGGCCATATAGGTCGCGCCCAGGACGAAGGCGGCTGGAATGGTGAATCGATTATCGATAAACAGGTTTAACAAGAGGGGGATCGCATGCAGGCAAGATCGCAGCGTCAGCCTGGCATCGACCAGCAGGTACTCGCGCAGGAACAGATAGAACGCCGGTGACGACAGCAGGATCAGCGTGGAGTACCACTTGGATGCGAACAAGTCTTCCGGGTTGTCGATGTGTTGCAGATGCAGCAACTGGGTGACGCAAAAGGTCAGCAGCAGAATTGCAGCGGTCGCTATCGATGTCCAGGATTTGTTCCAGCGATGATAGAGCAGCGAGTATGTGCCCAGTAGCATCAGGGCGCTGACCACTGAAAACCCGATTGAAATGGTTAACAGTGTTGTCATAGGTAAGTGCCTGGTTTGATGCGGTGGGAGTATAGCGGTTGGCGTGCGAATGGGTTTTATCGGCAGGTTTGAGCAGATCTGGGATGCACGGTAAGCTCTAACTGAAGACCGTATGCCGCATCACTGGAGAGACACGCCCATGAACAACGACGCAGGTTCACGTTTCCGCCAATTGCATCGCCCCGGAAATCCCTTCATCCTTGCCAATGCCTGGGATGCCGGGTCGGCAAGAATGCTTGAATCACTCGGTGCCGAAGCCATCGGCACCTCCTCGGCTGCACATGCGTTCACGCTGGGTCGGCCG
Source organism: Granulosicoccus antarcticus IMCC3135 (assembly GCF_002215215.1). NCBI lineage: Bacteria > Pseudomonadati > Pseudomonadota > Gammaproteobacteria > Chromatiales > Granulosicoccaceae > Granulosicoccus > Granulosicoccus antarcticus. Next base: position 593,318 of record NZ_CP018632.1, read on the forward strand.
GATATGGGGCATGTGACACGGGACGAGGCGCTGGCTCATGCCAGCAGCCTGATAGCCGCCGTCAAGGTGCCGGTCTCCGGCGACTTCGAGAACGGTTTTGGCGACGATCCTGATAGTTGCGCCACGACGGTGAAACTCGCCTATGAAGTTGGCCTTGCCGGTATTTCCATTGAAGACACGGCACTGCCTTTAGCGAGCGTATACGAGCGTACGCTCGCTATAGAACGTATACGAGCGGCCAGTGCGGCAGCACGTGCACTGCCGGGAGACTTCATGTTGGTGGCACGGGCCGATGGAGTGATGAATGGGCAATACGATCTCGACGAAGCACTGGCAAGGCTTGCAGGATACGAAGCTGCGGGTGCTGATTGTGTGTATGTGCCGTTGCCCGGGACGCTGGAGGATCAGGCTCGCGTCTGCGCTGCCACGAAGCTGCCGGTGAACGCTCTGGCAGCAGGGTCTTTTACGCAACACACACGAGCACAGTTCGCCGCTGCAGGGGTTGCGCGTATCTCCCTGGGGTCGGCACTGGCGCGCGCCACTCATCGTGTCATTAACGACGCTGCCAGCGCCATGTTTCAGGAGGGGGATTTTTCGAGCTTGTCGCAGTCGATATCCGGTGATGTCGTTGATGCTTTGCTGAGTCGATAGGTCGACTTTGCTGGTTTGCAGAATAGGGAACAGTTTGATGGTCAGGTGCCATGGAGAGTAGGATAACGACAGCCATGAACGTAACTGGAGGTACCGTCAATGACTCAGAACGACAACGCAGATAACAGGCCGAGGCAGGTTACGCAGATGAACGAAGAGGAAGTGGAAGGGCGCTTGAGTGCGCATCGCTATATCCTGTCGCATCTGCTGGCCAGACTTTCCACCGATCCCGGCGAACAGAAAGCCTTGCTTGGCTGGCTGAATGAACGGGCCAGCGTCAACGACGGCGAGGAGGATCCTGGCGCTGTCATTGTGCAGGGTTATGCCGAACAGCAGGCCAGGGCGGATGAGTTCAATATCATCTCGGAAGAGTTACGCAAGCTGGTTGAACTGGATAGCGGGCGATAAGTTTCGGAAATGACGTGAGGCACGTTTGAGCCTTCACTTAAGAGTCATTCATGACAGATCGCTTGCTCGAGCAGGCCGGAATTACAGCTTTCGCAAGTGAACGGCGTCGATGGCGTGCGTCGGTCCCTTATGCAGTATCAGTTTTGCACGATACTTGGTGGGTTCAATGTTCTCGTGCAGGTTCACCTGGTTGATCGTGCGCCAGATTCGGTTGGCGGTCTCGATGGCTTCGCTTTCGCCGAGTTTTGCGTAGTCCTTGAAATACGCATCGGGCTGGCTGAAAACGGTTGATCGCAGGTTTAAAAAACGCTTCACATACCATTGTCGCAAGACATCCAGATCGGCATCGATATAGATGGAAAAGTCGAAATAGTCCGAGATGAAAATCTGCGATTCTCCGAGGCGCATCTTGCCACTTTGCAGCACATTGAGGCCTTCGACGATCAATATGTCCGGCTGGTCAACCTCAATGAATTCATTCTCGATCCGATCGTAGAGGCGGTGCGAGTAGATGGGAGCCTGAAGTGCGCCGCGGCCACTTTTGACGGCGGTCAGGAAGTCGATCAGAGCAGCGCGATCGAAGCTTTCCGGGAAGCCCTTACGATGCATCAGTTTGCGTTTTTCGAGCTCGGCGGTTGGGTACAAAAAACCATCGGTAGAGATCAGATCGACCTTGGGGTGCTCTGGCCATCGTGCCAGCAGCGTCTGCAGGACTCGAGCGACCGTGCTTTTACCCACGGCGACAGATCCTGCGATGCCGATGATAAAGGGGACCTGCTTGGTGTTGGTTCCCATGAACTGCTGGGTGCCTTCATTGAGTTGCTGAATGGAGGCAACATAAAAGCTCAGCAGGCGTGACAGTGGCAGATAAACCTGGGCGACTTCGTCCAGAGATACCCGCTCGTTCATGCCGCGCAGTTCTGTCAGCTCCTCCTCGCTCAAAGGCAGCGGCGTATTTTTACGCAGCCGAGCCCACTCGGTAACTGAGAAGCTACGATAAGGGGATAACTGATCCTTATCCGGGTCGATATCGGACATCTGTTCAGTAATATCTGGCGACTGATCGGTGGGTATTGTTACTGGTATTGGTTAGGCGAGTCAAACCGCTGGCAGATGGGCAAGGCTAGATTCAACTCAGTCAGCAACATTGGGAGGCAGGCTAACACCGGGGTCTTAAGTCCAGTGGTATGAAAACGTACGTTGTCCATGTTTGTCGCCGAATGTCTCTGGAGTGCCCTAACCGGTCGTTGGAAAGGTTAGTGGATACAGAGCACGGAGCCCTTTTTATCAAAGTCAATCACAGATCCAGTTAACAGGATCTGCGGCTATTGTTGCGTGGTGCGCAACATGCTATGGTGCGAAGCATGATCACTTCGATTCGGCACAGAGGACTAAAACAGTTTTTCGAATCTGGTAGCAAAAAAGGTATTCAGGCGGGACATGAGAACAGACTGCGGTTGATGCTGGCTGCGCTGGATACATCAACTAATATCGACGACATGGACGTGCCTGGATATCGATTGCATCCGCTGAAGGGAAAGTTGAATGGACGATGGTCTATATCGGTGAGTGGGAATTGGCGGCTCACATTTAAATTCACAGATGGCAATGTGCAGTTGCTTGATTATGAGGATTATCACTGATGAGAATGCACAACCCTCCGCATCCTGGTGACTTTATTCGCGAAACGTATATCGAACCGTTCGATATTAGCGTGCGCATGCTTGCAGACAACCTGGGAGTATCCGCTTCAACGCTGAGTCGGATTATCAACCATCATAGTGGTATCAGTCCATCCATGGCTTTGCGACTGTCGAAAGCACTTGGTAGATCACCCGAAAGCTGGATAGCGATGCAGTACAACTTTGATCTGTGGAAAGCCAGGGAATCAACAGATCTTACAGCGGTACAGAAAATAGATTTTAAAGCTGCTTGACTGTTAATCGCGCGCTGGATTCAAAATTCACTGTGAGCGCATGTCTTTAGCCTCTTTTTGGTGATGAAGGTAGTCTCTGATCGGCCCGAAGCTGCCATAGTCCCTCTTTGTATAATGGGTGAAATAGCGGAGATTGCGTGTAGCTAATGATCGTCTCTAAGAGTAATTCAGAGCACTATAAATGGGGCGACGGCTGTGACGGCTGGCATCTGGTCAAGACACATGCTCTCAGTGTCATACAAGAAAGAGTGCCAAGTGGTTGTGAGGAAATTCGCCACTACCATCAAAAGTCAGAGCAGTTTTTCTTTGTCCTTGCGGGAATCGCATCACTAGAAGTGAATGGCCAGGAGAACGAACTCCAAGCGGAGCAAGGTATTCATATTGAAGCAGGTGTCCCTCACCAGCTTCGAAACGACCAGAAATTTGATTTGATATTCCTCGTAACATCAGTGCCGCCAAGCCATGGGGATCGCGTGGATGCCTAGTGGGTAGTGACCGATGGCGATTGGTCTCTCATATTGCAAGGTGAACCCCATGATAATAAGGGACGATAACAGACCGCAATATTTATCGGAAAAAGCGTCATAAGTATGACAATTACAGGGTCTTAGTGGTTGTTGTTATATTTCTATTGCAAATGGAAATAAATCAAATATCTAGCGATACATGAATAACAAGATTATTTTAAAAGGAGAGGAAGCCCGATGAATAAAGGAAAATATATTCCAGCACTATCGATCATCGTTTTTACGATGACCTCATGTGCAACAGCACCCACTGTTGACGAGATAGTGGCTGATGGCGGAATAATCGTGGAGTTTGAGGAGCTTATCGGAGATTCAGGCGTGACATTCGTTGGTGAAGGTGATGCCTGGTATAACTATCTAGTGTAGTGAAACGTGCTAATCATTCGAATGATTAGCACGTTTCACTACACTAGGACCTGAAGGCAGGAAGGTTGTGAAAATAACAGAAGGTGACGCCATAAATGAACTGACGTGGAGAGTGAACGAGGATGGTCAGTTCTGCCAACAGATGTTTTCCAATGAAGAGGAACTATGCGACAGTCACGTCGTGATTAAGGATAGTGACGGAAACTACAATACCTACAATAAAACTGATGGCGAACCTGGATATCCGTTCACGCTGGTATCTGGAAATCCAGAGGGGTTTTAGATTTCAGATCCGCATACTGCCTCTCCGAGGCAGTTGTTCGGGAATTCCGAACAACTCGAGAATTAGCGCGTGATTCTCTCAACAAGCATCAAGATGCAGAATGATGCCTGGGTGGGGTAGACTGTTTAGCGTACGGATTGGTACGAATAGAGATGCGGGTTCCGAATCAATGAGTGTGATAGATACACAGCCAGCCTATCGATGGATTGTTGTTTGCGCATCTGCGCTGATCCTCGCAATCGCCATGGGCGCTATCGTTAACGGCATGTCGGCATTCGTTGTTCCGATGCAAGAAGAGTTTGGCTGGCAGCGCGGGGATATCACGCTGGTCAATTTTGCCGGCATCATGGGGTTGGCTTTTGGCGGCCTGGTATGGGGACGTCAAGCAGATCGCAGGGGCACCAGACCGGTAGTCCTGTTTGGTGCCATTGTCATAGCACTGTGCTATCTGCTCGCATCTTATGCAACAACGCTCTGGCAATATTATCTGGTGTTTTTCGTGGCAGGCTTTTTTGGTGCTGGCGCTATATTCCCACCCATCATGGCGGCGGTAGGCAACTGGTTTGCAGTGGGTGCCGGAATGGCGATTGGCATCGCCTCAGCAGGTCAGGCTCTGGGGCAGGGGGCAGTCCCGTTCATATCGTCTGTATTGATAGCCAGGCTTGGAATAAGTGGCGCGTTTTCCGCCATCGGATTTTTCATGTTGCTGACACTGGTTCCATTGGCGCTACTGCTTCGTCAGCCCCCACCTTTGAACAATACGTCGAGCAGCACCATCGCCGATGACGAGAATATGCCGGTCCCTCCCAATGTGGTCATTACGACGATGTGTGTCGCAATCATCTTGTGTTGCACCTGCATGGCGGTACCACTCATGCATCTTGTGCCACTCATACAGGACAGTGGCATAAGCGCTATAGATGCTGGAAGCGTGATATTCACCATGTTGGTAGTTGCCATTATGGGGCGTTTAGCCTTTGGCATATTAGCCGACAAGATTGGTGCTTTACAGGCCTATATGACGGCTACCTTATGGATGACTGTCATGGTATTCGGCTTCACCTATATAGAGAATCTAAAGTGGTTCTACATCTATGCGGTTATTTACGGATTTGGATACGCGGGTGTCATGACCGGGGTGCTGATTAGTATTCGGGTATTGATTCCACCATCAAGGCGTGCAGCTGCTTTTGGCATCATCACGATGTTTGGCTGGTTTGGTCATGCAATCGGAGGATATATGGGCGGTGCGCTCTATGATTTCTCGGGCAACTACACGATGGCCTTCGCAGTGGCTGCAATTACAGGTGTTCTAAATTTGGTTGTTGTCAGCACTTTGTTCAGGAAAACAAGGGTCAGGGCATCGCTAGCAGCCGCATAATAGTTGTCGAGTTGATCAACTGATTTGACGAGTTCCATTTGTTGAAGGGTGTCTGGTTGGGTAGGCATGCCGCCATTCAAATCATCACATAGTCATTTTATCCTTTCCACATGATGCGAAGCAGGAAGACGACGACGATAGGCACGCCAATTGCCGTGTGATAGGAAATTGGCTGCAATGCGGCGTCACTTCGGGGGAGGGAGGTGCACTAGACAATAAGCCAGCAATTCCCAGCGAACAAGTACCGTAGTTGTATTGTAATGTAAAACTGGTTACCAATTTATTGCAGGCACCGATGGGCCTACCGCGAATTGGCATGAGTGATCAGATGTGGAGGAACGTGCGGTAGGCCTAAAGTTGGTGTGTGGAGTGTGGGCAGTAAGATGAGCCGACCTATGTTGGCCGATCAGAAGGTATCTCGAAGGCAAAGTCGCCTGGCTTATGCCAAAAACGCATGAACCCCTCCCATTCGGAGGCTTTGACGGTGGTAAAGGCGGCGCGCAGGCGTTCCCACAGGTTCCGGCGTGATTTGTGATGTATGCGGATTTCGCCGAAAACCCGGCAGAAGCTCTCCTGGACCTGATCGATCAGAAAAGCCAGGAACATCAATCCACCGAGCACACTGGAGAGGTACTGCTTTCCGTGGCCGTAGGAATGCCCCATGTGATAGCCCTGGTTCTTGGCTGCGTTGAATGTCTCATTCTCGATCTTCCATCGCGCGCGTCCGGCGCGCATGATCTGCTCGGCGTTCTCAGGGGTGATCTGCAGGCTGCTGATCCACTGCCAGTTATGCTCCTTGCCCTGTCGATCAATCTCGTAGTACTCCAGACAATTGACCAGCAGCTCAGCGTGAGTGTTGTTCAAGGGAACTTGCTCGCAGATGCGATAACCACGAAGTAGGCCCGTCTTCTCATCCACTGTTTCCCACGCCTGCAACTCCCCTTGCTTCATGCGCTGATCCAGCGTCTCGAAAAGTGCGGCGTTAGAGCCGGGTTTGGCAACGATGATAAAGTCCATCCGGTGTTCGATCAATGTCTTTAAGTGCGGCCCGTTAGCAGCCAGTGCGTCTTCGATCACAATGAAACCACGCTTGGGGTACTGAGCGGCAAGACTGGCAATCAGGCGCTTACCCGCATTGCGTTCGCAGTCATTCTTGTTCGAGCCATCGGCATGAGTGATAGGCTCGAAATCCAGTGGCAGCACCGTGCTGCGTTCGGGATGAACGATCACGGCACCGAGCATCTGATGGTAGAACTCTGATCCTTCATCAGACTTCTGGTTGCGTTTGGGCTTTTTCACGCAACAGTGCTTGCAGCTGATGCGAGTGGATGAGAAAGTGCCTGTGCCGTCTATCGAGAGCAACAGTTTGCCGTTGAACAACTGGAAGTCCTTGAGCGAGTTGCTGCGCTGCAGGCCACTGTGAATGGCACGAAAGGCGCCTCGCAACTCGCTCGGATTGACCGGATCGAGAATCGCGCGCATCTGAGAATCACAAGGGACTTGGCTCAACCCGAACAAGGTGCGCAGATTGTGGTTCGAGACAGGCTCGCTGGAACGGGCATGCTGATCGAACATCAATAAGGAGGGGTACTTGAGTGAAAAGATCGCCAGTCCAGCCATCAGCGAATCGGACATCGAATACTGGACACTGGCCTGCCTGCGCTTATCATTGACTTTGTCAAAGGCGGTGCGAACAGTGGTCAACAAACCGGGCATTGAAACGTCCGGGCGGAAACGAGCAAACGGGGCTGCCATGGGCTACAACTCAACATCATCAACAAACAGATGTGAAAAGCGTAGTCGGCAGATTACGAAAAGCTAGTAGTCAAGGTCCGCTACAACGTTGATCTGGCGAGGTTTGTCAACTCGCCGGGAACTGCTGACAATAAGCTAACTTTCTATGAAAGTCGGCATGGTAGGCCTATGCTAAGAAAGCAATAAGTAGTGGGGCTGGCAGAATGAATCGTATCTCCAAAGGATGAAGGGCGTCATCCCGTCACGCGGTGACAGTTCGGAGATATGGCGTGGGAGTTCTTCGATGGGCACGATTTGAGCGAGCATGGCGAGTAGCCGTCCATTCTTGTCCTTGGTAGGAAGCTCGTGCAGGAGAATTGTCTTGTCAACCGTGTCGGTAAAGAATGGCTCATCCCAAGAGGGCTCAGTGCTATCCATGCCTCTTTCTATACAGCTATGTATGCCCGGGCGAGTGTTCTGTGTGGCACTGGCCAGGCCGAGGAAGAACACGATGCCCACAGCCAGCGCCAGCCTTTGTGCCTTCAGTCAGTTCATCTAATTGCTCGCTCATAGTCGAGCCAATGCTTTCAACAACATAAAGGTTTATCGTTCACGAGCCCTTGAGTTATATGGCAGGACATCAATCACTGCCAAGCAGTGGCTTTGTACCACCACGCCCGACCTGCGGGTCGAGCGATACGCGTGAGCCGTCTTCGCGTCCGGCACCTGCGGCCGCATGGTCGATCGCGCCGCGAGCGCGTACGGTATTGGTATACAGATCCTGACCGCACTCGCGCTCAACGATTTCCAGTTTCCGGATGGTGAGCGCAGTGCCGGTGGGCGAGTTCGCGCGTTCCTGTGCTTCGCGCTCTCTGACGATTAGGTCGACACGATCGCTGACCTCGTCGGCAAACGCGAGCCGGTAGTCGTAGGAGGCCACGCGTCCGGGCGGAAAGTCGCCGCTACGCCGACGAGCAGTGAGTGCGCGTTCGACGGCATCGCTCAGGTAATCCAGCGTCAGACGGGCAACTCGGACGTCGATATCGTAACCGCGGAAGTGAGCTGGAGCGCCGCCTCCGGTGACGAAGATCACACCATGAAGATTCGCCACCGCCATCGACAGGAACTGAATGTGCATCGGTACGCGCTTGCCTGTGTACGCAGTCTGGCGGCCGAACTCGCTCGTTTCCAGATCCTTCTCGGTAATGCCAAATTTTGTCATCAGGGACTGGCAGCGTCGCAAGGCGATTTCTGCCTCGTGCGGCGAGGCTTCGGTTGCCTGCGCCATGGCGAAGAGTTTGCGCACGCGTGCGAGTAACTTCTCACGGGCCTCGGCATCCTGCGGTTCTTGATGAGAGGGCGCCTGCGAGGGGCCGGCAGATCGATTTGATGGGGTGTCGTCCGTATTGCCGAACGATGGTCGGGCGCCGGGTGATTGAGCAGGCGGATGCTGCGGTTTGACCGAGAGGTAGCCTTCGGCAACAAGTGCTTCGGTGGCCCAGACGCTGAACACGTCGCTGATCCGGGGGCTTGGGGGTAACCTGGCAACGATATGAGGCTCGAGCATCAGCATGCCGTCGGCCAGCACTGAGCCGGCCGGCATCGGTAATACACGGCCGAACAGGACGAGCCCAAGCAATCTGGGGTTGGCAAGGCGTGGTTCATGAACAGTGACTGGCGCACCTGCCCCCGGTGGTGCTCCCAGCCGCAGTGAGGTATCGGGTGTCACGTCAATAACCTTGCGCAGTTCAAAGCGCGACTCGGACAATTGCTGCAGCCAGCGTCTGCCAGTAGACGACTCACGTCTGGCACGTTCCCTGGAATATCGTGCAAGCGGAGTCTCGGAGCGCTTCGCGCTGTCATCTCCAGTCAGCCAGATCAATAATGCCAGGATACGTGTGAGCTCTACGAAGGGTTCACGGGCGAGTGCCGCTGTCACATCAGGGCTTGAATGCCCGGAGCACCTCGCCACTTCGGCTGCCAGCGCAGCAATTGTGCGCTCAATGCCGTAGGCGCCCACGTTTGAGCGCGTGGCCCAGTCAAATAGTCGACCGCGGGTCTTGTCGATGTCTTTTTGTTGACGACGTAATTGTTTCATGATTTAAACGCCCCAATGGCTGAATACACGGGTGCTGAAGATGAAGATGCGACTCGACATGGCGGAATGCTTTCCTGCTAGGCCATGGTTCTGTCTTTAAGCCTTCGGTGTGCATGCGCAAATGAACGACTCTCAAGCCGCCAACTTGTCTGCAAACTCGGAAGCTTGATGGGCTGTCAGTAACAGCTTTTCAGTGGCACGGGTCATGGCGACGTACAGTAGTTTAGCTTCCGTTGCGGCATCTGTGCGCTTGTCTGGCATGGAGCCGATACCCGAGACGATGACCAGCGGATATTCAAGGCCTTTGCTGCTGTGCATGGTCATCAGTTTGATGGATGGCTCTGAGGAGGACAGTTTGGTTTTCTCGGCTGTTGAGCGTAGCCAATGCACAGGCAAGCCTGCAGCCATCATGGCTTCATTCAGTTGCTTGCCCATCCAAGTGGCTCGGTAGGCGACACAGATGTCTGACCATAGCATGCCTTTACTATGCTGTTCCGTGATGCACTTGATGATTAGCCGGACCTCCGCATCAAAGCCCGGGCATAATTTGAACACCGGATTGGGTCCATGACGACCTGCGCTCTCAGGAGTGACCGTGGTGATCTGATCATCATTGAGCTCTTCCCCGGATAGCCATTGTTTGGCAAACTGATAGGCGTAGTTCAGTATTTCGTCAGTATTGCGGTAGTTGATGCGCAGTATTTTCGTTCGTCCAACAGCCTGCACGCCCACGCTGGATAAGCTAAATCCCAGTGAGCGCTTGGTGTAGATGGACTGCGCATCATCGTAGAGAAGTAATAGAGAATTGGTGTCCGGGTCTATCATGCTGACGACGAGTTGCAGCCAGTCAGGTTCAAAGTCATGACCTTCATCAATCATGACGGCTCCATATTGGGCTCTGGGGATTCTGCCCGATTCAGTTGCGTCGATAACCGTTTGTACCAGCTCCTTGACGTAATTGTTGCCAGCCACGGGTTTGTCTATATGGTATGTGCGCAGTTGCTCTCCACACCAATCATGAAAATGTCGGACCTGCACACGATCGCTCAGATCGTTGATCTGGATGATTTCGCGAAGCTTTGCCGCCAGTGTCACGTTGAAGCACAGGACCAAAACGGGTTTGACATAGGTGTTGGCCAAATGCACGCAGCGGTAACCCAGTATGAGCGTCTTGCCAGAGCCTGCGACACCGTGAATAACACGGTGGCCATCACCAAGGCTTCGGGCTAGAGTCTCCTGTTCCAAGTCCATGACCTTAATGATGTCAGGGAATAATTCGTTGGGTTCTATTGCTCTGGTCTTAAAATGCGAGGAAGTCTCCTCGACGACATTCGAAGCACTATTCGAAGCACTATTCGAAGCACTATTCGAAGCACTATTCGAAGCACTATTCGAAGCACTATTGCCATGTGGGTCTTGAGTCAGACCTTTACTGCTATCTATGATCAGCTGTTCCGGAGGATTGATGCGAATCTCGGGGAACAGATGCCATCGTACCCGGTCAATCTGAGGCAAGCTCAAGGGTTTGGGAAACTGTCTCGGGAACATGTCCCACAAACACTTTTGAAACGCTTCAGGATCAGTTTTTTCTGTCATTTCGTCACGGCAGATAACAAGATGTTCTGGCAATACCCTGCCAAGATCGGAGCTGTCGAATTCCTTGCGCGTGATGCCTGTCAATACCACCCCGAAAGCATAGGGGCAAACCAGTTTTCCTTTGTAGTCTCCTTCTTGTTCTGTCAGTGCCGGATCACGAACCAGATTATTAATCAGGCTGTAGGTGCATTGTCGGGCCTGGTCCAATGGGTGCTGCACGCTTTTCAAACCGTTGTCTGTCAGGAGCTTGAAAAATTGTGGATCCACACTGTGGAGACTGGATAATTTCCAGTCCTTGACCTCTAGCAGGAGAAGCCCGCGAGATGGGTGTAGGACAATGAAGTCGGTGTATCGCGAGCGCTGACCTGTGCCGACTCTTGGCTCGTACCAACAAAGGTAATCGTCTTCCAGGTGGGATTCCAAAATGCGAGCCACGCGTTTTTCACCCGCTGTCATACGTCGCAGGCAAGAGCTTAACGACGGTATTAGTTTGGCCATCCGTATGCCTCTATGGGGGCGGTGTTTGGATTGTCTGGTTAGAAACGTATTCCTGTCAATGGGCTATCGGTTTGTGAAGAGGAAGACTTAATGTCGGAAGAGTTGTTCCATGAGAATCAGATCGTCGTTATGCGACTTGTGCATCCGGGACGACACTGCCTACATCCGAATCGATACCACTAACAGCAAGCAGAGCGCCCACGATGTAGATCGCCAATCCTGCCAGTGTGGCAGGAGCATAGGCGATACGCCCATCGAGTAACTGCAGTACAAATACCATGGCCGGGCCCAGTGCTGTTAGTGCAGCAATGAAGCTGGCGCTGACCAGAGAGATTGCCTTCTGCATCAGAAAAAGCGGTAGTGCGATGACTACCATGCCAATCAGGACCAGGGCCGGAAATGCCATCGGGATGGACGCTTCAGGTTTGGCATCGATGCCCAGTTGAACAGCCATGAGGGCGATGGGCACGTAGAGCATGAATCGCATGCCGAACTGTATGACAGGACTGGCGCCTTGCTCGTGCCATTTGACCGAGAGCAAAATGACATAGGCTGTCGCTGTACCCGATATGACAGCGAGCACCACGCCTGCCAGCGCAGTTGCCCATCCACCGCGTACGAATCCGGAGTGACCACTCAGTGTGATGAGAGCCAGAAACAGGATTGCAAGGAGTATCAATGCCAGGCCGATGACTTCGCCTCGTTGGTTTTTCATCGGTGATGTCGCGATAGCTTTGCGTTGTGCGAAGGCTGTGCCAAGCGGCACCATGCCCGAGAATATCGTGAATACAATGGCAGGCTCGATAAGTTGTACTGCCAGGAAATAGCAGCACCAGGTGAGCGCTACCATTATATTCAGTGACACAACAATCGAACGCGAACGCAGGGCCGTCTTGAGTTCGTTCGGGTACAGCACGCCTGCCAGCAACGCACAGCCTAGAAATGACAGGCCGAACACCCAGGCACCGAGACGAAAGGAATCCACCTGCTGGAACAGCGAGCCAAGATAGACGGCTTGAAACGCTTCCAGAAAGACATAGCCCAGGCAGTAGGTCAGACCAAGACGGCGAGGTGTGATTTGCATGGCAGTGTGTGTCAGGAATTCATTCTGGAAAGGCATGGAAACAGAATTTTCACACTGCGTATAATGAATTAATTTCTACAATGCATGAGTCACAGGCATGGATAAGCTCAGTGCACTACCGCCATTGGGACGACTGCGCGCGTTTGAGGCAGCGGCTCGTCTGGAGAGCTTCACAGGCGCCGCCGATGAGCTGTATCTGACGCAAACGGCGGTGAGTAAGCAGATAGCGGCTCTGGAGGACTATCTGGGCGTACCGTTATTCGAACGGCGTAACCGTGGCGTCTTTCTGACTGAGCAGGGACGCCGCTTCGGACGAGTGGTCAGCGCCGCACTGGGTGACATCGCGTTTGAGGCCGCTCGGTTGCGTGGGGCGACACAGTCAAACGAGCTGGTACTGCACTGTCAGCTGTGCGAAGCCTTCTATTGGCTGATGCCAAGACTGTCGCGTTTTCATGAGCGTCACCCCTCGCTGGAACTACGGGTGATCAGTGCCAGTGCGACACTGACCGAGGCTACGGAGCCATTTGATATCGCGTTGCAGACAACAGGTCGTGCTGCCGGGGCCGCTCAACTGGCTTTCACGGCGGCCGACGAGATCTTTCCGGTGGCATCCCCCGGTATCGTTGATGGACGCACGCTGCCATTGTCGATTAGCGATTTGAATGAATTCACATTACTTGCCCATCGGGTCATCCCGCAAGTCTGGATGGATTGGGAAGCCTGGTTCGACGCCTTGGGAGCGGGACCGCACAAGGCGACCAGAACACTAGTCTTCGACAACTTTCCGGTGGTATTGCAGGCCGCCGTTGCCGGGCAAGGTGTGGCACTGGGTTGGGGACGCAGTGTCGAAGGACTGATAGCCGAAGGCAAGCTGGTTCGTCTGTGTAATGAGAGCGTCCATCGTGCCGACGAGTTATCGGTGTACCGGGGCAATCGTTCTGACAAGGAAGAGGCGATTGAGGCTCTGTTGTCGTGGTTGCGTGATGAGCTTGGTTGATTGAAGGCTTATCGAGTAGCGGTTCGCCCCCATGCACGTCTGACGACTATTTCCGTCGCAACCGATGCCAGCGAGGCGTTTACCGATCATCTCGATCGACATCTTCAATGACTGAATGTAAGTGTCAGCCTGTTGTCGATGGGAATTGCATCTGGCGATCCTTTCAAATAGTGGCTAAGCGTTTTCATCCAGAACGCCTGTCCAGTTAGGTTATTGGAATCAATTGAAACAAGCCAGTTGCCAGGATGCCGTTTGAGCGCTTGCGCAACGGCTTCTCGGCCGATTGCTTTTCTGCGTTGCTCTGGGATGATGTAAAACTCGGCTATCTCGAAACACTGAGTTTTTCGTACCAACACGAATCCGGCTACCGAACCACTGGTCTTGATCAGGTAAGGAAAGCGATGCTCAGTTTCCTGCCAGTAGTGCGCAAGGTAGGGGTACTCAGCCGGCTGCTCCAGTTCAAGCAGATAGGGTGTCATAAGCGTAGCGATAGTGTCCTTGTCGCTCGCAGATGCGGAAAGTACCTGGGTGGTTGTCATTTTAATTATTCCGTTGGTATTCGATCTGGTTTTGCCAGTATCAGATTTTCGACGAAGTGGCAGGCAATCATTCGTAGAAGGTATCTCAGTCGGCATTCACGCCTGGCAAGTTCTCAGGTTTCATTCTTATCATATGGGTGATATTACCGACTCGTATTGAATGTCAGAGCCAATGCTTCTGTTAAGTTACTCCCTGATTTATATGACTCATACAGGAGTGTGATTCCAATGTGGCCTGATAACCATGTAGACCGCAATTCTCGATCTACCTTCGAATTCATGACGAGCGAGAAAGGTGTGAAATCAAATAGACAGAAAAGGACTGGATGCAAGCAACTGTCGGCCCTTGCGTTGACAACCTTCGCAATGGCAAGCTCGATGGCTCAGGCAGAGCCGACGGTCAATGGTAATGAGATCAGCTGGCCGGATGATGGCTGGTATCAGGTGCAAAGTTCGGATGGGGCAACGACACTGTGTGGCGGTGGAAGCTCCTGCACGGTACCTGCGGGCAGTTATCTGGTTATCAATCATACGACAGGTGTTCGCTATACCGATGTGCAAGTGTCAGGCACCGCAAGTAATGACGGTATTGTTGTTTCGCAAAACACCATCAGTTGGCCGGATGATGGTTGGTATCAGGTGCAAACTGCCAATGGAAGCAAATCATTATGCAATGGTGGCACCTATTGTGATGTAGATCCAGGAAACTATCTTGTCATCAATCACACCACGGGTGCCCGGTTCACCAATATTGTGGTATCAGGCGATTCACCGGTTGTTGATACTCCCGTATCGGCTACGATCAATCGAGACAATCATATCGAAATTCTCAGTGAGGTATTTTCGGTCTATACCGGCAATGTTTATGGCGATACATTGCCGAGAAAACCTGAAGACTTCATGCTTGAGCGCTCACCAGTACATCTAGAAGTGACAGAAGAGATGCAGAATGGACACGAAGATGCGTTTCTTCTTCAGTTTACCTGCAATAACGGTGGAACTATGGAGCTCTTTAGCACCTCGGGAGAGTTTGAAAGTTCGGCCGCAACATATACCTGGCACGATTGCCTCGAAGGTTCACTTGTGCATGACGGCACTCTGTATGCCAACTACGGTAATTCGAATACCGGTGAAAATCGAGATTTGGTCAGCGCCGACTATAATTCACTGTATTCCACTGGAGAGACTGTAGAGATATCGGGTGAGTTCGGTGGGCTCGTAGACTGGGATGATGGTTCCGATATTATTCGCATAGAACATTGGGCAAATAGCGAGGTTGATTATTCGTTTCAGGACGCAACGCTTGTTGTAGAAGTCAGTGGTGCTAATACCGATACGCAATACACGTGGTTGGAGCAAGATGACAATGTTTTCACCGCCGAGCTCAGTGGCAGTTTCCAATTGAATTCGCCTTTGACAGAAGGTCAGGCTGTTGATGTGGCGACAACTGAGCCACTCTCAACAACATACACGCTGGATGGCCCATTCGAGTACTACACGGGTTTCGCTCAACATCCCGCCTGGACTTTCACGGATGGTGCTCTGGAAATGACGGCTGAAGACGGCAGCGCTTTGAGATTGCGTGCTGACAGTGGTGATGAGCAAACGGCAGAGATAAGCCTGTTGCAAGATGGCGTTGTCATTGAAACGTTTCAGCAGCCCTGGTCGTTGTGGCAGGGTGTTCTGACAGAGGTACAAGATGATGTGCGCAATTTCTAAATAACAGTTGCTTGTTCAACGAGCTGCCGCCTTCTAACTGAGGCGGCAGTTTATGTGCTTTAAGGCTTCTATCTATTTGGATGCATACCTGCCTTGTGAGCAATCGAATGCGTAAAGCAGTTCTGCTAGTTGAGGCTTGTCTACGAAGAGATTGCGGTTGCCCTGGGCCTGGGCCACTACATCGTTATGCTGCCGCTCCTCGTCAGATACCGGATCAATGCAGTGCCACTGGAGCAGAGTGTTCAAATGTCCGAAGATAGCCTGATCCTTGTGCGGGGCGTCGGAGAGGCTAAGATCCGGTGTGCCGTCTCCACCGTCGTAGCGCACGTCCATATAGAACGCGGTGCGGGCAATATCACCTTTTACGGCATCAGGTGGCTCCCACGAGGTTCTGGATACCTTGCATTGCAGGCATTCCTTGTGTGGCTCAACAGCCCAATCGAAAACCTTGTTGCCGCGGGATGTGTTGACGGTTCTGTCGGCAGGCACCAGGTTGTGCAGATCTCGGGCCGCAGGTGTTCCACGCAGCCCATAGGACTGCGGCCAGATGTGTTCTCGATTCCAGTAATCAGATTTGTTCTGATCACTCCCGGATGCGCGGTGATTCTTGTCAATGGCTATCTGACGATAGAACAGTTGTATCGTGTTGTTCGATGTTTGAGCAGCGCTGGAGATGATGTCCCAGGATTGGCGGTTACTGATGGTTTTCTGGTTGGACATTTGATCGTGCAGTCTGTCGCGTAATTCTGCGCGTGCTGCTGCCTGCTCATGGGGGGAGGAGTGCCAGACGCAACTGTGTAGCAGGCTCACAGTGGCAATGGCGGCGGCGATTGCCGGGAATGCATATGTTTTTTTGACTAGATTGGACACTGGGAATTTGTTATTCGATGGATAGCTTCAGCTATGAATGTATCGGCCATGATGGCCTGACTCTGTTAGGCGCGCCTCTGGGCGAGAAAGCCTGACAAGAATAACTGGAATTAAGTTGCATGTACTGAGAGTGTCAGTAGTTGCCATCAATCTGCGGGCTCAGTGGGGTGCATTCACTTGCCGACAGCTTTACCGGTGAGCGTGAGCCTGCTGTAAATACCCTTATGCCACCGCCGCCCGATAATCAGAAAACACATCCCCCGGTAACGGGTATTGAAGCTTCCAGGTGATCTGGATAGGCCGCTCAGATTGGTGCTCTACATAGCTGGCGGTGCCTGCGCAAAAATACGGCATGGTTCGACCGTTGGGCTGCTTTTTGGCTGATCGGATAAACAGGGCGATTGAGCGGTTGCGCTTTTCATGATGCAAGTAGTTCTGGCCTCGTGCGCTGTCAGTTGCATCCTTGGCCTGAGACTCCCAGTGGAACAGATGCTCACTGATGGCATAGTCCAGATAGCGGGTGGTTGGGGAATAGTCCTTCTCGGTTTTTTGCAGGGTGATGAAGAGTAGATCAGTCTGGGTGGGGGCGTGCCAATAGACTCCACTTTGCAGGGGCATGGGTTTGGCGACTGTGGATGCCCCGAAGGCTGCCAGGATCTCTTCACGGGTGTAACTTGCGTGTACTTGCAGAGGGACCGGGTGCAGTAGTCCGAGTGGGTGATGCATGTGGGTGATCTGGGATTGGAGCAAATCGAGTACGGCTATCAGCTCATTTCGTAAACCCCCATGACGCCAGAATTCAGTAGATGCGTGGTCGAGGTCGCGATATTGATTTTTCTTGGGGCTGAGCACGGTCAGTAACAGGCCTTCGAGTTGACGGCGGGTTCGTTCATTCAGCTTGGAAGTCTGGGGTGCTTGGGAAGAGTTGAGCAAGTTCTGATAGGCACTGATGCGCTTCTGATCATCCAGATGCAGCAAGCGGGCGATACCGCGACCTATCAGAGCTTCACCGTCCAGAGGGACTGTCTGGTCTATATCCGCCTCACGGCGTAGCTCTGTCCAGGTGTGATTGCCTCGGTAGATATCATCCAGCTCCAGACCTGTCTCGTGCAGATAGTTGGCAAGGGTGGTGTCGCCGATGCTGCGAAGTTCCTGGATGCGTTGACGCCAGTCTGTGGGCAGGGATTCCTTGATGTTTTTCAGTACCACCCCTTTGGATACCTGGTCGAGCTCAAGCAGGCAACCAGCGGGTAGATACGGGAAGCCTTGTTTGATGTCTGTTTCAAGTTGGCGGCGGCTTATGCCCAGCATGGCGCGATAGCGCAGATCGAACCGAAACTCTTTGCGGTGGTGGCCCACGAAATCCAGCACCGTCAGTACATCCTTGCCTTCAGCTCGGCGAAGGCCTCGTCCTAGTTGCTGCAGGAATATGGTTGCGCTCTCTGTGGGGCGTAGCATCAAGACGACATCCACGGTAGGAATATCCACGCCTTCGTTGAATAGATCTACGGTGAATAAAATATTCAGTTTGCCTTCACGAAGCTCATCGAGCGCGTTGCCTCGCTCGATCGAACTATTATGGGAAGTGATGGCCAAGGCTGCGATACCGGCACGTTCAAATCGACTGGCCATGAACTTTGCGTGCTCGATGCTGACGCAAAACCCCAGTGCTCGCATACGCTTGGGTTCACCGATTTTTTCGATGACGGCTTGTATCACCTTGGAGGCGCGAAGGTCATCACCGGTGTACAGATTTGTCAGTTCCTTGATGTCGTAACCACCACCCCGGCGCCAGGTGATCTTTGACAGGTCGGTGGCATCATGAATACCGAAGTAGTGGAAGGGTGAGAGTAGGCCTTGCTCTAGCGCATCCCACAAGCGCAGCTCGATGCTGAGCTTACCGCCAAACCACTTTAGGATATCGAGTCCGTCTGTGCGCTCTGGCGTGGCTGTCAGGCCCAGCAGGTGCTTGGGACGCAGGTGATTGAGCAGGGTCTCGTAACTACTTGCCGCTGCATGATGAAATTCATCGATGATGACAACATCAAATTGTGTGGGATCAAGCGCGGTGGCATCGTTGGCGGTAATGGATTGAATGGAGGCGAATACGTGTTCCCATTGGTTGGGCTGTTGTCCGTCAACCCAGAGTTCGCCGAAGGAGCCGTTGCGAAGTACGTGTCGGAAAGTGGTTCGGCTTTGCTCGAGAATCTGACTTCGATGCGCAATGAATAATAATCGCGCTCTGGGGAGTTCTGATTTCAGTTGGCGGTAGTCGAACGCTGCCATGATCGTCTTGCCTGTGCCGGTAGCCGCGGCAATCAGGTTGTTTGGGAAGCCCTTGGCGCGTTCTACTTGCAAGCGCTCCAGAATCTGGCGTTGGAAGGGGTAGGGCTGGATTTCAAAGGGCGTGATGATTGAATCGTCTGATTCGTGGGTGGTGGCTTGTATGAATTGTTCGCGATCAAATTTTTCGAAATGTGCGTCTGCCCAGTAGGTTGCAAAGGTACGCTCGAAGGCGGTGATCAGCTCTGGGTTGAGTCGTTGCGAGGCGCGCACATTCCATTCAAGGCCCGGGGTCATGGCGGAGAAGGTGAGATTGGATGAGCCTATGTAGACGGTGGAGAAACCGGTTTTACGTTGGAATAGCCAGGCCTTGGCGTGCAGGCGAGTGGTGGAGGTGTCGTAGCTGACCTTGATCTGGGCACCTAGCTCGGCCAGGACTTCCAGAGCTTTGAGTTCGGTGCTGCCGGTGTAGGTGGTGGTGATGATGCGTATCTTTCTACCGGCTTCTGCGTGGCGTTTCAGGCTAGGTAGCAGTTGACGAATGCCGGTCCAACGAATAAAGGCCAGGACCAGATCTATTCTGTCAGCTGATTCTATCTCGGCTTCTATCTCTCTACCGACGGCGGGTTGATCACGCGCATTGGTCATCAGTACGGTATCCCTCAATGGGGTTAGCGGCTGACGAATAGGGATGGGCGTGTTGGTTGGGGATAGGTGGTTGACAGCGAGAAGTCGACTCACAGGGTCTGTCAAAGAACTGATTGAAGAATCTGAGTCTGGTTCGGCATGAGTGAGAGCATTGATAACGGCTTGCGAGAGGGTGATGGCCGCTGCGGTTCTATCATCGGGTGTGACTGAGGCCAAGGCGCGTGAGATCCATTTTCCGACCAGTTCACCGACTCGATCGGGTAGTTCAGCGGGGTCAACCTGTTTGATATCCGGTGCTAGGCGTGACTGGGCAAGTTCAGCTAGTTGGTCATGCAGTTGCTGATCGATCAGCTGATCGTAGAGGCCGGGTTCAGCTGGGAGTGGGGTGAATCCATCCACTTTTTTGGGCATTGTGGGAGGACGTCCTTGGGATTCTGGTGTGAAAGATTATAGGTCAGTTCTAATGAACAACCCGTTTTTCCAAGGATTGGTTATTGCTAAGCTGCTGTTACTTTCAGGTTGAACCTGTAAGGAGTTCTTACAAGTTGCCTCTGTCGGCTTTTTGAAATAGCTAATGGGTCGATCGGAAATTGAAGTATGCCCGTGATCAACAGCCAGCACTCTTGACCCACCCTTATCCACAATACCTGTGGATAACCATGTGGATGAACCGCGTATAGATTGTCAGAGCGAGGGTCAGGTAGTGCTATTGAGAATTTGTTCAAAAAATGAACAATCTGTCAGAGCGCTCAATGATGCACATGGAAGTCCTTGCGAATTCGCTCACCAGATGCGAAAGCAGGCAGCAATCGGTATTGATATCATCGGGCCTACTTGTTCGAGGGTCTGCCACTGGCAGGCCTTCGTGTCTATCAGTCTTGATCCGATTGCTGCTCAAGTTCCCCGTGATGTAGCAGCCTCTCATGAGCATTGCCCATGCCGACTCCTTTGCCGCTACAAGAACTTCCGCCTTTGAGTTCTCTGAAAGGATTTGAGGCCGCAGCGCGATTGCTCAGTCTGCGTGCTGCAGCCACCGAGCTTCACCTGACGCATCCTGCCATCGTCAATCAGATCCAGCGCCTCGAACAGAATCTGGGTGTCAAGCTGTTCGCCCGCGAGGGTCGCCATATCATATTGACCGACGCTGGCCAGCGTTTCTATCCGGTTGTCCGTGAGGCGCTGACGGGTCTGGCACAAGGTGCAAAAGCACTGCGGCAGATGCAGCAGTCCCAGCCACTGACTGTGCAGGTCTACGTGACCACCTCGATTCGTTGGTTGGCGCCCAGGCTAGCGGATTTTCAGAGTGCGCATCCGGATGTGAAGCTCAAGTTGATGACCTGTAGCATCGGTTGGGAATTCGATGAAGCCAATGCCGATGTCGGTATTGTGTTCCGCGATGGCCCTCTGGCTGAGCACTTGCACTGGCAGCCGTTATTCGAATCACGTCTGTTCCCGGTGTGCAGTCCACAGATGCTTGAGGGGTGCACACTGCCGCTGCCGGATGAGACCTTGAAAACGCTGCCATTGATCGGGGTCTATACCGAAGGTTGGAACTGGGACAGCTATTTCCAGGCTTTGGGGCTTGGCCCTTGTCCGAGCCGCAACTGCATCGTGGTCGATACGCTGATCGTTGCGCTGGAGATGGCAGCGCGCGCAGAAGGGGTGGCGTTGGTTAATGGCCCCTTTGCCGATGAGGATTTGTTATCCGGCCGTCTGGTCAACCCGACAGGGCAAGTGATTGCCGGGGGCGGGGCGTGGGGAGCGGTCTGTCATCGCAAGCTGGCACAGGATGCGAGAGTGGCGACTTTTCTCAATTGGCTGCATATCCAGAGCGAGGCTAGTCCTTCGCAGGTGTGTACAAAATAATAGTTACCAATGACAAAATTCTTGTGAGTTGTTGTCCATGCCCTCGGCCAGTAAGGTGAGAGTCGATATAGCCTGTGCAAGGGCGAGTGGTTCTCTAATGTTCACCACGTAAGGCTATGCGCAGCAAGTCAAATTGTCTGCAAACTGCAAAGAGAGAGCACAACACATGAAAGTCGGATTCATTGGTCTGGGAAACGTCGGTGGCAAGCTGGCGGGTAGCCTGTTGCGTAATGGGCACGATGTCACTGTCCGTGACCTTGATCCGAAGACGGCGCAGGCCTTTCTCGATCAGGGGGCTCATTGGGCTGACTCTCCCAGGGAACTGGCTGAAGCTGCCGATATGATCATTACCTGTCTGCCATCACCTGCAGCCTGCAGCGTCGTGATGGAAAGCGATGATGGCGTGATCGCAGGTCTGTCTGAAGGCAAGATCTGGCTGGAAATGAGCACCACTGATGATGGTGAACTGCGACGTATCGCTGATCGGGTGCTTGCCACGGGTGCCAGGGCGCTGGAGGCGCCGGTATCAGGGGGTTGCCACCGCGCTGCGACGGGGAATATATCCATTTTCGTTGGTGGGGATCGAGAGTCGTTCGAACAGGTACTACCGATACTGACGACACTGGGTCGCCGTGTACTGCATACCGGTGCGCTGGGTACGGCCTCTGTGCTCAAGGTGATGACCAATTATCTGGCGACAGCCAATTTGTGTGCTGTGGCTGAGGCACTGACCGTGTGCAAGAAGGCCGGTTTGGATATGAATACGACCTATGAGGCGATCAAGATCTCCTCCGGTAATTCCTTTGTGCACGAGACTGAGTCTCAGGTGATTCTCAATGGAAGCCGTAACATCAGCTTCACCATGGATCTGGTGCTCAAGGATGTTGGCTTGTTCGATACCTTGGCCAAAAACCTGGAAGTTCCGTTGGAAATATCTCCCTTGCTGATGGATATATTCCGCGATGGTCAGGAACGTTTTGGTCCGCGTGAGTGGTCTTCCAACATTATCCGTCGTCTTGAAGAATCTGCTGGTGTGCAGGTACTCGGCCATGGCTTCCCTGCGGAGCTGACCGATGACGAGCCAGAAGAGGAGGGCTATGAGGTTGTGGTGACTGGACGTGGTTAAACCATGAAAGATGATTTCTTTAAGCAGACATCATCTCAAATCCCACTTCGTCTTCTTTGCGGGCATGCCGCCCTGAATTAGCCGAAGCTTTGGCCGATCAGACTTTCTTTCGGCCCGGTCTGGGCGACGAGTATCAAGTCCATGCATCTGCTTGGACATATGATCTTCTAGGGCCTGTCATCAATTAAAAGATAGATATTTTGACTTGTCGACCCGTTATAGTTGACGCCTACAGAGAACAGGCGTCGATGGGGCTCCAAACCATGGTTGGACGATACGGGCTTTCCGACAGACAATGGCAGCAACTTGGCCCGTTGTTACCTGGTCGTGCTGACACGGTCGGTGTCACTGCCAAGGACAACCGACTATTTGTCGATGCCGTACTTTATCGCTACCGTGCCGGTATTCCCTGGCGGGATCTGCCAGCTCGTTTTGGTGACTTTCGTGTCATCCATACTCGCCATTGTCGGTGGTCGAAAAAAGGGATATGGGAGCTTGTTTTCAAGGTATTAAGCGAAGACGTAGACAATGAATACGTGATGCTTGACAGTACGATTGTAAGAGCACATCAGCACAGCGCTGGGGCGGCTGGGAGCGAAAAAAAATAGAGTGCCTCGGGTTGTCGCGAAGGGGAATAAGTACCAAAATTCATGCACTGTGCGATGCATTGGCAAATCCGATCAGCTTCAAGCTCACACCCGGACAAGCATCGGATCTAGAGGGCGCTGACGCACTGCTACCAGGACTCACGGCCGGTGCGCTGCTGGCCGATCGAGCTTATGATGTCGAGGAACGCGTGCGTAAGCGATTGCGAGAGGCGAACACTGAGGCCGTTATTCCCAGTAAGAAGTCTCGCCTTGTAAAGATCGAACATGACCGTGATTTGTACAAAGCTCGACATCTGATCGAAAATTTCTTCGCTAAAATCAAGCAGTACCGTGCGATTGCGACGCGCTACGACAAGCGAGCATGCAATTTTCTGGGAGCGATTCACTTGGTTGCCGCCATTGAATGGCTTAATTGATGACAGGCCCTAGGAGTCTGCGCGGCAGAAGCCACTTGCAGAACATTTTGAACGATAATGTCATGTATGACTATCAGTTACCGAACATACGTCGCTGAGCAGGACTTACTTCTGCCACCGTCCCTGCAAGAATGGCTGCCGGAAGGACATCTTGCCTACTTTATTAGCGATACGGTGGATGTGCTGGATCTGTCAGCCTTTCACGCTCGTTACGAGAAAGGCGGTCCGCGTAACCAGCCGTTTCATCCGGCCATGATGGTCAAGGTACTGCTGTATGGCTATTCCACTGGCGTATTCTCATCGCGCAAGCTGGCGCGTAAGCTACATGAGGATGTTGCGTTCAGAGTTCTGGCGGCGAACAATTTTCCAGCTCACCGTACGCTCTGTGATTTCAGGGCCCTTCATTTGGAAGAGCTCGCCGAATTGTTTGTGCAGGTGGTTAGGCTGGCTAATGAGTGCGGTCTGATCAAGCTGGGCACGGTGGCGGTGGACGGCACCAAACCTAAAGCGAATGCTAGTCGTCATAAGGCGATGAGCTATGGGCATATGCTCAAGGCTGAGTCAGACCTGAAAGAACAAATCAAATCATTGCTGGAGAAAGCTAAAGCCACTGATGCTGCCGAGAAGCATGAACCGGATCTGAATATTCCTGACGAGATAAAACGGCGTGAGAAGCGTCTTGCCACGATTACTGCTGCCAAAGAGCGACTGGAAGCTCGCCAACGAGAAGCGGATCGAGAGAAAGGGCGAAGTGAGGATGACGATCAACAACCGCGCAATCCGGATGGTTCGGCCAAACGTGGGCCAAAATACAAGCGAAAATTTGGCACCCCCGAAGACAAGGCTCAGGAAAACTTCACCGATCCTGATAGTCGCATCATGAAACACAGCAATGGTGGATTCGATCAAAGCTACAATGGCCAGACAGCTGTGGATGCTGAAAACCAGATTATTGTCGCTGCCGAGCTGACACAGAATGCAGCGGACAGTGCAGAACTGCCCATAATGCTTGATGCTGTGAAAGGCAATCTGCAAGACTTGCCAGAGCAGACGCTGGCTGATGCAGGTTATCGAAGTGAAGCGGTGTTGGAACAGCTATCAGAGCTGGCAACGAATGTGACCATGGCACTGGGGCGTGAAGGTCGCGGCAACCTCAGTGTTAACACCGTGAAGTATCCTCACACTGCACAAATGGCTGAGAAGCTGCAAACCCCAGTGGCTCAACAATTGTATCGACAACGCAAACATATCGTTGAACCGCCCTATGGCTGGATCAAGTCAGTGCTCGGCTTCCGTCAGTTCAGTCTGCGTGGGCTAGACAAGGTGAGTTGTGAGTGGAAGCTGGTGTGCGCAGCATTGAATTTGAGGCGAATGGCGTATCTGTGAGCCCTAATTCAACGAAATAATCAGCGCCTGCGAGCCGCTCAAGTAGCGTTATACCCGACATTTACAGCCTTTTTTCGATTCGAGTTGCATTCTAACCGGGGCAGATGAGCGCGGGTGTCTCCGCTCGCCCAAGCGCTCACTCAAAACGCTCCACCGCGCAGACTCCTAGGTTAAATGTGTGATACGTACATTGTCAGGCTAGTTTTTGAGAGGGAGGCTGGCAGCAATATGTCTGTGGCAGATATACCGCGACGGGAGTCATTCAAGCCTCGAGCTTGTAACGTTCGATGCGGCATCGCAGTTGATCAGCCATTTGCGATATCTCGTCAGAAACGGCTGTCAGTCTGTCAGTACCCAGCTTGACCATGGCGATGTCACTCAAGGTATTTTGTGAATAGCGGCTGATATTGTCGCTGTTCACAACGGCATTCTGCACGTTACGGGACATGTCCAAGGTGTTTGCGGTCTGCTCATCGACGGCTTGGGCGATATCGTTCTGAATATCGTTAATCTTGTTGATCGTATTGCCAATGGATGTGATGGCCACCACGGCATTGCCACTGTTCGTCTGGATAGTGTCGATGATGCCGGCAATCTGTTCGGTTGCCCTGGCGGTCTCCTTGGCCAGTTCCTTCACTTCGTTCGCAACCACCGCGAATCCCTTGCCCGCATCTCCCGCTCTGGCCGCCTCTATCGTGGCATTCAATGCCAGCAGATTGGTTTGCTCGGCGATGGAGGTGATGACTTTGAGTACGCTACCAATACTGGTAGAGGATTCGGATAGCTCACGTACGGTGGTATCCGTACTCTGCGCCAACTCCACCGCCTGATTGGCAACCAAGGCGGCCTCACCCGCATTCTGGGCGATATGACGAATGGCTGCCGACATTGCCTCCATCGCCGTCGCGACCGATGACACGTCGCCCTTCATGGCGTTGGACGATTCGTGCATGGACACGATGTCAGTGGAGCCTTCGAGCGTCATCTTGCTGATTTCGACACTGGCCTCACTCAGCGTAGTCGACGATGTCGATAGCGCGAAACTGCTGCTGCGAATATGCGTCAGATTGCCCCTGAACTCCTGCAGCAGTGCCTCAATTCCTTCACCGACACGGCCAACAGCATCCTCACCTTTGACGGTAACCTGACAGGTCAAGTCGCCCTTGACGGCAGAGTTCACGATTTCCAGCAGCTGATTGACCTGTGTGTTGACGTGCTGAGCAAGCTGTCGTTCAGTCTGCATCTCGCGTTCGCGCTCAGCCTCGATTTTTTGTGTGACATTTTGACATTCGGCAATGACACCAAGGTACTGGCCTCTGGCATTCAGTACGGGGTTGACGTGCAGTCGAAAAGAATGCCCTTCAAATTCTATGATTTCCTCATGGCGCGAGCTCAGATCTTTCAATGCCGCTCGGCGTTCGGGCATCGGGTGCAGATCGTACCAGCACCACCGATGCATTTCATCTTTTGAGAAGTCCGGATAGCTTTTTCGGATATACGGCTCGATGACGTCCATGGTCTTCCGACCAAAAGCATTCATGTAGACGACGTGGTCGTTCTCGTCTGCAACCAGAATGCTTGAGGCGCTGCTATCCAGTGCCTTTTGCACACGCAGAGCAGTCTCTGTCTCGCGATGTGTTTCATCCAGCACGTTATTGAATCTCTGTAGCATGCCGTCGTAGTGTCTTGCCACTTCACCTATCTCGTCAGAGCGATCCATCGAAAGTGGTTGGGGATCTGCATCCACGGTCGCAGCCACGCTTTGCAAGGCGTGGCTGATCTGAGCAAGGGGCTGGAGAAGGCGGGAGCGGAATCCGAGAAAACAGACTATCGCCATGGCAAAGCCGATGCCAGTCAGTGCCATCAGAGAGGCAAGCAGGCGATTGATCCACGTCTGCCGTCGCTGCACTGTCTCATCGATACGTTGCTCCGGCAGACTGTGGGGACCATCAATCGGCCGCACGATCAACGCCTCCTGAGCGTGTGAATCGTCGGCGCTCTGATGCCTTTCGTCCGCTGCCAGGTAGGACTGGTAGCGCAGTTCCTGACTGTTAGTCAGTGCGCGCTGGTTGTACCCAATCGCGATGACTGTAAGGAGTATCGTCAGCAGCAACAGGCTGGCGGTAGCCAGGCAATACTTGGATAGTGAGAGCAGTTTCATGCGTGCGGCTACTGTCTTGAGTGTGGTGGGTCGTCCTCTGGGAGGCGATTGCCACGCCATGTAACAGTATTTGTAGCGGCCATGATGCGGCAGGCTATTCTGCTATGGGTTACTTTGCCAGTATAGTGTTGGTGTTTTGGAGCTACGGGTCAATGGGGCTCGGTGAAGTTCGCGATACTTTGTTGCGGTGTTTGGTGTGAAGATTGACGATCTCCAGAGCGCTTTGAGTAAGGTGCATCTGATCAAGACTAAATTTCCACAAAGGGTCGTTCAACCATTTCAAGCGTCTCCGACTTTGCATGCCTTTCAAGCCGATCTGCACACGTCGAAAAGTAATTGCATTGACGCCATTTCGATAAATCACCAATCACGTACAAGCGACGTTTTGCACGACTCACCGCGACGTTCAGAAGATTGGGTTTGCTGGAAGCCCATTGCCTTGCTCCTGCGCTTGAGGGATCGCTGCCAAGCACCAGCACCACAATGTTCGCCTCTTTTCCCTGAGTCGTGTGTACTGTGCCTGCATTGATACCCTCGAACCGTTTTGTTCGAGCGCGCAGTTGATCTGACACCGTCCGAAAAGGAGAGATCAGGAATATTTGAGAAGCATCAACGTTGAGTGACATGAGTTGTTCGAGTAGCTCCATCATCGCCTCTCCTTCGGCCTCAACCCAGTGACCGTCAGAGATTGCGCTACGGATGTCGATCCAGCAGCTAACTGGCCAGTCTGCCACTACTGGTTGCGATGAGTCCTTGTTGATCAAACCATTCACCATCAGGCCATCGTAAGCAATGGAGTTGCAGATGTCGAACATGGGTGCAGCGCAGCGGCGATGGACCCGTAGGGGTGAGCCAACCCAAACTGGTTCATCACCACTATTGATATAAGTCCCATAGGGCGAGGCACGATCAGCAAGGCGCTGCACCGACATGGTTCCAGGTGTCCAGGCTTGATCAACATCATGGTACTGTCTCAGCGCCTCCTGGGCCTTCAGGGAAATTGAAACAATGGGTTCGAGCTGCAGAGGGTCGCCAACAACCACCGCGCGACGTGCTCGCCAGAGGGCTCCAACAGCTTGCTGAGGTAGTGCTTGTCCTGCCTCGTCAACCAGTAGCCAGCCTAGCGACTCGCGACCCATTTGCGGGAACAGACGGGCGAATGAGGCAAAGGTGGTTGAGATGACAGGAACCACAAAAAACAAGGCGCGCCATGCGTCTGCCACAGTGTCGGCAGGTGCGTCGTCGGGCACCGATCCAGCCAATACGTCCATGGCGGCGTGCAGGCTCTGTCGCATCCGAACGGCATTTGCACGAATAAAAGCGCGGTGCAGTGCGAGAGCTGCGACGAAGACTTGTGAGCGTGCCTCGTTCCAGGTTTCGTCCACCCAAGGAGATGATAGCTCGCGTTTTGTATCGTTGCTCCAGTCTTCGGATTCCGGATCTGGAATGTCGATACCGAGGTTTTTGCCTGTCCTTGATTGATTTGCAGACAGACGAGAGTGCTTGTCTGTTAGCTCTGTCAGGTGATCGTGTGCCGCTCTGTAGTTGAACTGTTGATCGGAGAGCATCGTGGCCAATACCGATTGACTTCCAATCGCTGAGCTCAGATTGCTTTCGTCAGCTTCGGTCACTATCTCCAGCTGCTCATCTTTCGCACGCCACTTGCGAAAGGTTTTTCCCAGGGTGAAGATTATCTCAACCAGTCCCGGCCTGAAACGGCGGTGATCGAGGCGTTCATTTCTGGATGCCTCAAGCATGTTACGAGCCAGTGTCACTTCGTGTATTGCCTGTGCCAAGGCATCTTCCGAGTGGGACAAGCGAGTCTGGAGTTCGTCATGACGTGATCGATGAATAGCGATTTTTTTGGAAAGTGTACGTATGCGAATACCCTGTTCACAAATGTGCTGTCGCTCTTCCTGCAGGTGTTCAGACAGTTCAACGGCTATGTTGAATTCATCCACCGCAGCGTGCCAATCCACAGTCTCCTGACTGAATGCGTCAAGCAATGATTTCATACCGGGTAACTTCGGCTGTTCGGCCTCATCTGCATCTCTGTCAAACCAGAAGCGACTGCGAAACTCGTTTCGATTGGTACGGTTTCCTAGCTTCGCAGCCATCAGTCCCCAAGCCTCTTTATCGTCGCCCAAAATATGCGAGGCCAGATCCTGAAAATGGTCCATACCGTCAAGGGAGGTAGTATCGATTGCGTTTACTCCCGGGATTTCCATGGTCACGTTCGCGACAGCGCCGTTGTTGCTCGATGCGATGACGATCTCATAGCCATGAAAGGCTTCTTTCCAATGCCACACCGTACGTTGGTAGTCTCCTGCCTTCCAGCCGGTAGACTCTTCGAATGCGTCTTTTGGTGAGTCAAGCTCTGCCAGCCGTTGTGCGCGAGTGACATAAATGTTTGCGATCAGATCCCGCAGCAACGTTGTTTTACCTGTCCCCGGAGGTCCATTGACTGCTGCGATGCCTGAACTACCGTCCAGGGAATGTGCGATATTATTAACGGCGAATTGTTGGCTGGCGACGAGTGAATGTCCCTTGGGGCTTGGCCAGCGTGCAATAGGAAAAAACGCGGGTGACAGTGTTTCGAAGGTTGTATCGGGTGGGTCGTTGACATCAACTCGCAAGCCCTCGTCTAGATCCTCTGGTGCCGTCAAGTAGTTGGTGAGTGCTTTTCCAGCCGTGTTCACTTGGATATCGATAGCCACTCGGTCGAGATCGTCGACAAAGAAGCTGTTCAACAGGACAGGTTCATTCTTCGACTCGTCATTTTTTTCACTGATAATGGTGCTGCTGACTCGGCACTTCGGACTATCAATGAGAGGGCCGACGCCAAGGCTGTCTATAAATCCAAGGATTTCGGCAATCAGGTCATCGTGATCAAGCGGTTGTTCTGGCGTGTCGAAATCGTCGATGCCATGTTCGTCATGCTCCTGCTCATCCTGATCTGTTGGAAGATTGTCGAACAAATCTGGCTCAAGGGTCTCGTCGTGATTCGCCGATGAATCTTGCTTTTCATCGCGTAGAGCATGACGGTGTTCGAAATCCTCTCTTGCCGCTTTCTCAGTCTCAAAGAATCCGGTTAACCAATCGGGGGAGCTGGGTCCTGGGCTGAGCGTTCGACCGAGTGCCCATGCAAGGCTTGATAGCGCAAATGTATCGAGCAGGGGGCGTCCACTTTTGTCTACCTCAAAGGCGAACAGACAGTACGCACAATCACCTGGTCGATCGAAGGTGTCAGGGTTTTCACCGAAATGTCTGTCCAGAAGTTCATTGGCGGCAGTTGAGGTAAAGAGCCCGGCGTATACGGTATGTCGCCATGTCTGTTTGGGGCGAAGCTTGCGTCGATGCAGCGCATGGCTTGCCTGCCAAGGTAGAGGCTCCGATCCGAGCACGCGAAAGACAGGTTTTGTCTTGTCGTTCGGGTTTGCCGGAGGCGTCTTCTGCGCGGAGAACAGTTCAATAGCGCGCCAACTGGTCAGGATTCGTGATTGGACGGTAGATCGTGCCATAGTGATTGCGATTCCATGTCGCGCGCCCCGGTTCGGGGTAATGAAGTACAGGTGGCGAAAAAGAGCCTATACGAAGTCTATCTAAAGCCTATTTTGACAGGGATACGGCTGTAGGTATCAGCGTCGATTGCGTCAACGTATTTCGTTCGAGTAATGGAGTGGCATGAAGGGGCGAAAACAGACGCAGATAAGCGAATCTTGGTCTATCGGCTGCATGTATTTGTGCTGTCTGAAAAACTCAAATAATGTCAAAAATTCCATTGGGAGCGCGTGCCGGAAGCGCACGATGCTCGAGCGACTTAAGGACCACTGATGGTTATCAAGAAGACCGAACTCTATTCCTCCCTCTGGGCTAGCTGTGATGACATAGTGGCGCTCAAGGGTGATAGGGAGATCGGTGATAAAGTCAACAAGATCATCAGCGCCCTGGCGGAAGAGAACGATCTGGAGGGCATCATCGATCTGGCCCACTTCAACGATGAGGAAAGCAGGCATGAAGAATGTTAAAAGCTGAACTACTGGAAATCATCGGCAACGGCGAAGGCTCAGGAATAGAGTTCAAACGAGACGATATTCGTCCCGAACAACTGGCAAAAGAAGTGGTCGCACTGTGTAACTTCAAAGGCGGTAGGTTACTCCTCGGTGTGGAGGACGACGGTAGCATCAGCGGCGTGCAGAGGACGGATCTGGAGGAGTGGGTGATGAACTGTGTGCAAAGCAAAGTGCATCCGATAATGTTGCCATTCTTTGAAGTGATCAAGTTCGACAATGATAGGAGCGTTGCCGTTGTCAGTTTTCTTGAGGGTATTTCCAAGCCCTACGTGATGAGGCACGGCGGTAAGGAAGATATCTATGTCAGGGTGGGCTCTACATCCCAGTTGGCTACCCGCGAACAACAAATGTGGCTATTTGAAGCAGGCGGCATGTTGCACGCTGAAACCATGCCCGTGCCGCGAACAGACATAAGCTGTCTGGACAATGTTCGCCTGACTAACTACCTGGCTGATATTCTCAATGACCCTGACGTGCCAGGGAGCCCCGAGGCGTGGCTGTCGCGATTGCTGGGCTTGAGTTTCCTGGTGGAGGTGCAAGGGACTGTCTATTGTTCAATCGCAGGGTTATTGCTGTTCGGCAAAAGCCCTCGGCGATATTTGAAGCAGGCAGGCTTGCGACTGATGGTATTCAAGCATGAAGACAAGGAATACCAGGCCGAATTGGATGAAATTCTGGATGGTCCCTTGGTGGGACGATGGGATGTGGATGCGTCAGGCAAGCGGCTGCTCGATGGCGGTGTCATTGAACGTTTTGTAGACGCTATTACCGCTTTCGTGTCACAGCAAGCCGATTCGGTCAATGCCGAGTTCAGACGCGATACGCAGTGGTTCTATGCCCGCGATGCTCTGCGAGAGGTTGTTGTGAATGCGCTGGCTCATCGTGACTGGACGCGATTTGTCGATATTGAGGTGTCGGTGTACAGCGATAGGCTGGAGGTCATCAGTCCGGGTACATTGCCTAATTCGATGACCATTGAAAAAATGAAGGCAGGTCAGCGATCGCCGCGTAATTCGATTGTGATGGACGTGCTGCGCGATTACGGCTATGTGGATGCTCGTGGCATGGGTATACGAACAAAGGTGGTGCCGTTAACCCGTGCCTTGTCCGGCCGCGCCCCTGAGTTTGTCGTGACCGATGACTATTTGAAAACAACGCTGTACCGATCCGTTTGAGGGCGACCTATGAGTAACGTTGGCCAGCGCGAAGGCGTTATGCAGCAGCGTGTGGTGCAGTTCTTCCAGGCGGAGCTGGGTTATCGCTATCTGGGTAACTGGCAGTACCGGGAAGGCAATGCGAATGTCGATGTCAGCATTCTGACAGATTGGCTGCGGAGCCGAGGCATCAGCGAAGCGCTGATTGGTCGCGCCATACGTCAGCTCGATACAGCGGCTGCGCTGGGTGAAGGCAAGAGGCTCTACTACGCCAACAAGGACGTATATCAGCTATTGCGCTATGGGGTAAAGGACAAGGAAGGTGCCGGTGAGCATAATCAGACGGTCTGGCTGGTTGACTGGCAGAACCCGCAGGCAAATGATTTCGCCATTGCCGAAGAAGTGTCTATCAAGGGTGAGAACAAGAAGCGGCCCGATATCGTGTTGTACGTCAATGGCATCGCGCTCGGTGTACTGGAGCTGAAACGTTCCTCCGTTTCGGTGTCCGAAGGTATCAAACAGAATCTGGACAACCAGAAAAAGGCCTTTATCAGCAGCTTCTTCAGCACTCTGCAACTGGTGATGGCAGGTAACGATACACAAGGGCTGCGCTACGGCACTATCGAGACGCCTGAGCGCTATTACCTGGAGTGGAAAGAGGACATCGCCAGCACCTGGCAAAGTCCGTTGGATTTCCATCTGAGCCGGATTTGCAGCAAACCCAGATTCCTGCAGATCATTCATGACTTCATCGTGTATGACGCAGGCACCAAGAAAACCTGTCGGCACAACCAGTTCTTCGGCGTGGAGGCGGCAAAACAGTATGTCGCTCGGCGTGAAGGCGGCATCATCTGGCATACGCAAGGCTCGGGCAAGAGCTTGACGATGGTGTGGCTGGCCAAATGGATCAGTGAAAACGTAACCAACAGCCGTGTGCTGATCGTCACGGATCGTACAGAGCTGGACGAGCAAATCGAAAAGGTGTTCTCTGGTGTCGGCGAAGACATCTATCGCAGCAAGAGTGGTGCTGATCTGGTTGCCACACTGAACCAGCCGAACCCTTGGTTGATCTGTTCACTGGTACACAAGTTCGGGCGGCAGACAGATGCTGATGACAATGCTGCCGCCGAGGCCTTTATTGAAGAATTGAAGAAATCCCTGCCTTCAGGCTTTCGTGCAAAAGGCGAGTTGTTTGTCTTTGTGGATGAGTGTCACCGTACTCAGTCAGGCAAGTTGCACGAGGCGATGAAGGCCATTCTGCCCGAAGCGATGTTCGTCGGTTTTACCGGCACACCGCTGATGAAGAAGGACAAGAAAAAGTCCATCGAAGTGTTCGGATCGTTTATTCACACCTACAAGTTTGATCAGGCAGTGAAGGATGGCGTCGTGCTGGATCTTCGTTATGAGGCGCGCGATATTGATCAGACCATCAGTTCCCAGAAGAAGGTGGATGAGTGGTTTGAAGCCAAGACACGCGGTTTGTCACGGTTGGCGAAAATGCAGGTCAAGCAGAAGTGGGGCACCTTGCAGAAAGTGCTGTCCAGCAAATCTCGGCAACAGCAAATCGTCAACGATATCCTGATGGATATGGAAACCAAACCGCGTTTGATGGATGGACGCGGTAATGCGATGCTGGTCTGTTCCAGTGTGTATCAGGCCTGCAAGTCCTTTGAGATGTTCAGTCAGACGGAATTAGCCGGTAAGGTTGCCATCATCACCAGTTTTCAACCAACGGCTGCGAGTATCAAAGGCGAGGAAGCCGGAGAGGGGCAGACGGAAGAATTGTTCAAGTACGACACCTATCGCAAGATGCTGGCTGATTATTTCGAGCAGTCTGAAGAGGCTGCCGCTAATCGTGTAGAGGAGTTTGAGAAAGCCGCAAAAAAGCGATTTGTCGAAGATCCAGGTCAGTTGCGACTGGTGATTGTCGTAGACAAACTGCTGACAGGCTTTGATGCGCCGTCTGCAACGTATCTGTATATCGACAAACAGATGACTGATCACAACCTGTTTCAAGCCATTTGCCGTGTGAATCGTCTGGATGGTGATAGCAAAGAGTACGGCTATATCGTCGATTACAAGGATTTGTTTCGCTCACTGGACAAGGCCATCTCGGACTACACCCAGGAGGCCTTTGACGGCTACGATCAGGAGGACGTCGAAGGCTTGCTCAAGGATCGTCTGGAGTATGCGAAGCTGGATCTGGACAATGCCCTAGAGGCGGTACACGCCTTGTGCGAGCCGGTAAAGGCACCAAGAGATACCTCGGACTATATGCATTACTTCGGCACAGGCTCGGGGGCTGACGCCGACGAACTGAGCGAGAATGAAATGCTGCGGCTGACACTCTACAAGAGCGTAGCCAAGCTGCTGCGAGCCTATGTGAATGTCGCCAACGAAATGCCTGAGGCCGGGTATTCCGCGGCTGACATCGTCCGAATTCGCAATGAGGTCACACACTTTGAGAAGGTGCGTGATGAGGTGAAGCTGGGCAGTGGCGATCTGGTGGACATGAAGCGTTTTGAACCTGCCATGCGCCATTTGCTGGATATGTACATCAGGGCTGATGACAGCGAAACCTTGGTGGACTTTGACGAATTCGGTTTGGTTGAATTGATTGTGAACAAAGGCGTTGATGCGCTGGATGCCTTGCCTGAGGGGATCCGCAAGGACCCAGAGGCTATGGCAGAAGCGATCGAAAACAATGTGCGCAAGACTATCGTCGATGAGAATCCGGTCAACCCGAAATACTATGAGCAGATGTCTGTGTTGCTGGATGAGCTGATCGAGCTGCGTCGACAGAAAGCCATCGATTATCAGGAGTACCTGGAGCGGATTCTGGAGCTATCACGCAAGGTGGTTCGATCTGAATCCGCCACCACGGATTACCCCGCTTCCATGGATACCTCCGCCAAGCGGGCTATCTTTGATAATTTTGGCAAGGACGAGTTGCTGGCAACCAAGATCGACAGTGCGATTCGTTACACCAAGAAAGCTGACTGGGTGGGGGATCGGTTCAAGGAGCGAGAGGTGGCTAACGCAATTCGTGAGGAGACCTCAGCCTACACGCTGGACATCCAGCACGTAATGAATATTGCCAAGGCCCAGAAGGACTATCAGTGACCCGGCGTACACGTTAATGGAACTGCTCCAGATTGGTTCGATAGAGATGCGGCTAAACCGTAAAGCTATCAAGAATCTGCACATAAGCGTACTCCCTCCTGACGGGCGTGTCCGCATATCCGCACCAGAGCGAATGACGGATACTGCGATCCGTATGGCGGTAATCAGTCGAATTCCCTGGATAAGAAAGCAACAGAGTGAATTTGCAAAGCAGCCACGTCAGTCTGATCGGGAGATGGTCAGTGGCGAGTGCCACTATGTCTGGGGCAGGCCACATCGTTTGAACCTGGTTGAGCGTTTGGGTCGGCACGAGGTCACCGTCGGTGGTGGCAAGGTGCATCTTTATGTGAAGCCTGGGACTTCCGTTGAGAACAAGGCGCTGGTGTTGTCTGAGTTCTACCGTGATGCTCTCAAGGTGCGTATAGGGGCGCTACTGGGTGAATGGCAGGCACAGATTGGTGTGGAGACTGCGGGCTGGGGTGTGAAAAAAATGAAGACCAAATGGGGGAGTTGCAATACTATCAGTCGGCGTATTTTGTTGAATCTGGAGCTGGCTAAAAAACCACCCGAGTGTCTGGAGTTTGTTCTGGTACATGAACTGGTGCACCTGTTGGAGCGTAATCATAACGATCGATTCAAGGCGTATATGGATGAGTTCTTGCCTGATTGGCGTGAGCGGCGGAATTTGTTGAATAGTATGCCTTTGGGACATAGTAGTTGGGGGTATTAGATGCTGCTGATTGTATGCAGTCAATTTCCAATCAGGTCTCAATCCTGAAGTCTTCATGAAGTTTGCGCCAATGCGCTCTCAGCACTTGTTTGTGTTCATCAACCATCGGTGAGAGTTTCAAAGCTTCCGGCCATAATTCCCTTGCCTTGCACAGTGCGTCATTCAGATGCGGCTTGATTGCCCGCCATGGGATGCCTGACCTTTCAGCCCATGCCTGGAAATGCACCATGTTGGCTGCATACCATTCTTTCGTTTTGTTGAGATTCAGCGCGTACTGGGTTTCATTTTCGATATAGACGTTGGTTGTCACGATATCGTAGGCTGGAGATAGTCGTGGTGTGATCTTGTCGGGGTATGAAAAGCTCCAGTTCTTGAGGTGTGCATCGCCATTGGCCAAGAGCATATTCACCAGTAATCGCCGGGCAAACTGCTGAGCGTCGACGAGTCCGTCACCAGAAAAGTCATGAATGACTTTGCCAATATTCTCGTAATTAGCGGACGTATATTTTTCGTGTGGATACTTCACCAGAATTTGCGCAAAGTCTTCCATATGGATACGCTGATTTCCGGCACGGTCAAATCGTTTGATGGCGAAGGCCAATTTCTCGTCAGGCAGATTTATCTGTGGCAGATTGTCCAGCTTGTTGAGCTCAACGAGTTTTATCTCGGGAGTATCAACGCCTGCGAGCTCTGCCAGAGACATGGCTGTGAATTCATTCAGTGGTACAAATTTGTGTTTGGTCGATGGTGTTTTGATGATCCAGTCACCCAATTCATTGCCATTGGATAAATTGTAGCGTCCGTCGTTTTCTTTCATGGGAAATTTCATTTGCACGCCAGCCAGGGAAAAGCTGTTTTCTCGGCTGACTTTATCGAATTTTATTGCCTTGGCTTTTCCGTGTGTGCTGAGTACGTAGTCAGGCACGTCGTCAGGCTCCATAGGCGTAGCTACGATAGCCCCGGGTAGGTCCTC
Source organism: Granulosicoccus antarcticus IMCC3135 (assembly GCF_002215215.1). Classification (NCBI taxonomy): domain Bacteria; kingdom Pseudomonadati; phylum Pseudomonadota; class Gammaproteobacteria; order Chromatiales; family Granulosicoccaceae; genus Granulosicoccus; species Granulosicoccus antarcticus. The sequence continues at coordinate 630,552 of NZ_CP018632.1, forward strand.
GCCTAAATACGAGAGAATGTGAAATTCATTATCGATGTGTACCTTCAGACCTTGTGCTACGAGTTCACGTAATGAGCCTTCTGGCAATAAATTCGAAAGAAGGGGGGGTAGCCGTTGTCTTCGCACCCATGGCTTGTTCATGAGTTTGTCAGCATTCGGAAATCCCGGGTGGGTTATCAAGCTGAAAGTCGGACGCTCAGGATCGTTCTTGAAGGTGTCGGCAATACTCAATACATTGCGCCCATTCCTGAAGCCTGCAAGGTAGCCTATCAGGACGTCGTGAATAGTGAGCTTCAATACATTTATCTCGTTGCTCACATCATTGCCAGGCCCTGTGTTCAATCGTTTTCTCCCAGTAATCCTTGCCATGGATCATCGTTGAGTGATTTCGTGCTTTCCTCGGTCGAGTGTCCAGCCTCATGCGATGTTGTGGCCTCGTCTGCCAATACAGCCAGCACGTCCTTCATCTTATCCTGAGGTACCAGCAGGAGTTCGCTTTTGAGCCCCTTGGCTATCAGCTCAAGGGTATCGAGTCGCGGATTACCTTTGGATTCCAACCTCTGGTATTGCTGACGCGATATCCCTACACGCAGGAACATATCGTGCTGCTTCAGTGCCAGCGCTATGCGACGTTTTTTGACCTGTTCGAGTAGAGAGTCCATGATGAAACATATAAGTTGCTATTTCTCTTGTAAGAAGCATATTAGTTGCTATTTTGTTTATTAGCAATATATAAGCTTCTTGTATGCCATCAACGATTCGATGAAAGCAGCATTTCACTAGCCGGTATTATGCGTTGGAGCAGATGTTCACTAACAACGTAGAAGCTTTCGATGCCGAGGGCAAAAGCCTGGGCGTTGTATTTGAAACGGCTACGCCGTTTGAAACACCAATGATGATGGAGGAGTTGGTAGGGTGGTATAACGCGCAAGCTTCCCGAGCCATTCTTGACGCTTTCCAGATCTACGAGCCTATCCGATTGCGATATCAATCAACTCGGCAGCTCCGTTCCTTCGTTGATCACGGAAATATACCCGCGATAGCAGAACACTCGGTTGCGTTGTTGAGATGTCATCTCTTCAACCAGTCCCAGTTGTTGTAATCTTTCCAGTGACTTGTTGACCGTTGCGGCACTGATGCCAGTTTTTGAAACGATAAAAGGAGAAGTAGCGATGGGTCTTTCCATGAATGCTCTATGTACATTCAGGGTAGCTGGTGCTGCGCGGCCAAGTGTGCTGATCAAGTCACGATCCTTCAGTGATAGTTCGTGCAGGCGTTTTGCCGTGTCTGTAGCTTGAGTCGCTGTTGTAATAACTGCCTGTGCAAAGTATTCCAGCCATGCTTCCCAATCGCCATCCTCCCGCACAGCATTCAACAGATCATAGTATTGCTGCCGATGCGTCTTGAAATACAAGCTGATGTAGAGCAGAGGCAGGTGTAGAACACCTTGATCGCACAAGATCAGGGTAATTAATAATCGGCCTAACCTGCCATTGCCATCTAGAAACGGATGGATGGTTTCAAACTGTACATGGGCGAGCGCTGCTTTGAGTACCGTAGACGTCTTATCGGGCTGATCATTGATGAATTTCTCAAGCTCACTCAGACATCCGGTTAGCTCCTGAACAGGGGGCGGGACAAATCTTGCGTTGCCTGGTCGGCTTCCACCAATCCAGTTTTGACTGGTCCGGAATTCACCTGGGGAAAACTTTCCACCACGGCTACCCTGCAACAGAATTTCGTGAATCTCCCTGATCAATCGCAGTGAGAGTGGAAATCCATCGGATAGCCGATTCAGGCCATGATCAAGCGCGGCCACGTAGTTGCTGACTTCACGAACATCAGCAGTTGGCACTCCAGGTATCTCGTCCAATTCGAAAAGCATCAGATCGGACAGTGAGGACTGAGTGCCTTCAATCATTGACGATACGACAGCTTCTTTGCGTACGTACATATACAAAAACAGTTGAACATCCGGCAGCAGAGTCGAGGCACTGTCCAAACGACCCAGAGCGAGCAACGCCTGGTCAAATATCTCACGAGTCTTGGAATTCCAATCAATCGGTGGGGTAGGTGGGAGTGGTGCCGGAACATAGGCGCGCACAGTCTCTCCCAATGTGGACGATTCTACATAGCGTCCTTGCAGACCTCTTTTCATAGGGGCTCGATGAAACTAAAATAGTGAAGTCTGTTAATATACTTTAGGTCCAAAACTAAAACAAGATGGGTTGCTTCAATCGGGTAATAGGTTGCCAAACCTATCGCATTCTCCCAGGCGCATATCTCGTGTCCGCAAACCCAACTTGTAGAAAACGAAGCTTTACTCTGATGTAGGACACGTACATTGCATCGACACGAAACAGCAACGTGTCGAAAAAAGTCATTTAAATCGACATGGTGGGTGACAGACCTTCAATAGTGACAAGTATTGCCAACGGTTTTCAGATGGAAGAGGGGTGGGCCTCAGGCGAGTACATGGTATAGGAGTATGAAGCGGGTATTAATGGATATCAGCGTCTTACATCGGAGCACAAATGCACATGACACATGACACATGACACATGGCGCTGACATATGTCTGCTAACGCTTCAGGCGGTTCAAGCCATGGAATCTAAAACAGACTACCTTCGCAATCTGGAAGCGCGTGTTCGATCGCTGGAGGCGGAAAACAAGGCACTGCGTGCGACGCTGGAAAACAGGAATACACCATCCGGAAATTCACCTGAGGAGGCGAGTGCAAAGAAGACTCCTCAGAGTGACAGCTCCTCTTATCCAACCGACAAGCACAATAGCCAGATCGAAACAGCATCAAGTACTCTGAGCCCTGAGGCCAAGATTGAACTGTTTCGAACTCGCTTTGCGGGTCGATCTGATCTCTATGCACGTCGTTGGGAGAGCCGTGATGGAAAGAAAAAAGGTTATTCTCCGGTGTGTGCGAACGAGTGGCGTGATGGCATTTGCAAAAAGCCGGTCGTTCGTTGCCACGAGTGTCTTCATCGGGCCTTCGAGCCGGTGACCGATGCCGTGGTGCGCGAGCATTTGACGGGTGCGCAAGTGGTCGGACTGTACGCGCTCGACGCGACAAGTCGCTGTCGTTTTATCGTTGCGGATTTCGATCATGATAGCTGGCAAGACGACACCCGTGCGCTGGTGCGCAGCTGTCGAGGACTCGACATTCCGGTGCTGTCCGAAATATCGCGCTCTGGCGATGGTGCGCACGTCTGGTTCTTCTTTGACACGCCGGTGGAGGCAGTGGCGGCCCGACGTCTGGTAACAGCGCTCATCGAACGAACATGCAGGGTTGAAAGGTTGATATCGCTCTCCAGCCACGATCGGCTGATCCCAAGCCAGGACAGCTTGACGGGCGCAGGGTTTGGATCGCTGGTTGCCCTTCCGTTGCAGAAATCCGCGCGAGAGCGTAATGCCAGTGTGTTTGTCGATGACGAACTTAGCCCGCTTGCAGATCAATGGCAGGCTCTGGAAGATGCTCCACTAATCAGTGCGGAGAAACTTCAGGTCTTGATCGAAATCGTCGAGGATGGGCATGGTGGGGCGGACTTGCGAGATGCTGAAGCAGACAAGACACCATGGCGACGATCGAGCCGCGGCGATGTAGTGTCTGTGTCACCTGCGGAGCTGCCTGCTCACCTGTCAATCACATTGGCGGACGGTATCTACATTGAGCGCTCAGATCTACCACAACCGCTTGTATACGCAATCGCTCGACTTGCCGCCTTTGCCAACCCGCATTGGCACGAACTTGAGCGAGTGCATCGTTCGACCTGGAAGATCGCACGCTTTGTTGACAAATCACAGTTGCTTCCACGGCATATACGCATACCGAGGGGCTGTACCGACGCAGTCTTTGAATTACTCGGCCGATATGAAATTCAATTGCAGGTTCAGGATGAACGAATCCATGGAACGCAGCTGCAAATCAAATTCACCGGAGAGCTGCTACCAGAACAGAAAGCCGCACTCAGCGTGCTGGTTGGTAGTGACACGGGCGTGCTGCATGCGCCACCTGGCTTTGGCAAGACTGTGACTGCCGCTGCTGTCATCGCCCAGCGTGGGTGTTCTACGCTTGTGGTTGTGCATACCACGGCGTTGCTTCGCCAATGGCGTACACGACTCGCCGAATTTCTGTCGGTGGCGACCAGTGAAATCGGTACGCTGGGTGGCGGGCGGAAAAGTCAGCTGACAGGCAGGCTTGATGTCGCGGGTGTGCGCTCTCTTGCAAAGTTGGATGACGACGAACTCGCTAGTGCCCTTGAACACTATGGTCAGATAATAGTGGATGAATGTCATCATGCCGGGGCAGCAACCCACACTCGGGTTCTGGAGGCCGTACGCTCGCGTTATGTACTGGGACTCACTGCAACACCCAAGCGTCGCGATGGCCTGGAACCGGTCATGTTCATGCACTGTGGGCCGGTGCGCCATCATGTTGCCGTGTCCGAAAACATGCCGATCGAACGAGTGCTGGAGCAGCTCGAATGGCCCGTCGTTCCGGATACACCTGCGGAAGCTTTGATTCAGGAAGTGCTCTCTGCAGTTGCTGAAGATCTTGCGCGTACGACCATGCTCGCCGCGGCGGCAGTCAAGGCATGGCGGCAAGGACGAAAGGTCCTGGTATTGACAGAAAGACGCGTACACATTGACGCACTGACTGAAGCAATCAGTCAGGTTGCCGGTGGTTCTGTTCCCGAACCCATCGTTCTGCACGGGAAACTGACAGCACGTGTGCGACGTGAAACGATGGAACGACTTGACAGGCTGACTGATGATGAACCTCGCTGTCTCGTCGCCACAGGACGACTCATCGGCGAAGGGTTCGACCACCCATCACTTGATACGGTGGTTTTTGCAATGCCATTTGCATGGCGAGGAACGCTGCAGCAATACCTTGGGCGCCTGGCGCGGGCGTCGCCGGGGAAGAGTAACATCTGTGTGATTGATGTGCGCGATACCGGGCATCCGATGCTGGAGTCGATGTGGCGGAAGCGGATGCGTGGTTACCGTGCACTGGGGTGGAAAAAGGTGACGAACAAGCAGCTGTTCTGACCCCTAAGCCAACCGTAGCGTGGTCGTCCAGCCTGAGCGCGCACCACTCGACATTATTACAGAAGGTCTGTCCCAACACGAATTAGAGGGCCAGGAAGAGAATGTTGAAGCGCTGATTATCGAAGAACTTCGGCGGCTGCACACGGGCGTACTGGCTCGCTATGGCCTACGGCCTTCTGAGTTTGTCACCTGGCAGTCACACCAGTAACGCTAGGGGATCGTGAAAAAATCAGGTATACCTTTCTGTTGGACGAATACGCGATTGTTCTCACTCTGATCGTAAGGGATTTCGACAAGAATAGAGACGAAGAAAACCGGAGCCGATCACGCGCTTGATGACGACCCGAAACCGTCAGAAAGGTCGTGTAGTCTGGTGCTCTTAACATGCAATGCCGACGGAGCAACAGGCCATGTCAGATTCAGACAAGTTGACCGCTGACGAGATCGACGATCTTCTCGAAGAGCTGCTAGTCGATGCCTACGGCGATGAGGAGCAGCTCACAGCACTGCACGAAGGCGTCGATGATGCCGTTGAGCTACCAATCGATGTGCTGATCACGGGTCAAACCATGTCGCTGGTCGGAATTGACTACGATGGAAATGCGCGTCGCGGGCTGGTGGCTCAATGCCTGAGTGATGATGGTCGTAAGCATCGCATCAGCTTTGCCGATGTACAGATTCCACCCCACACCATTGCCTACCGTTATCTCGCCGCGTATTGCCGATGGCTGGGAATCGAACCGGTTGTGCTGGCTCAAACGCAAGGGGCCAGTGGTCTGTAAGGTCGAATCGTCTCCAGCCGGGCTGATGCCGAAGTACGAAATGCAGCAGGTGCTGCCCGGGTTCGACCCGGACGATCTTGACGATTACGACTCTGAGCCGATCATCCAGGCCAATGAATTGCGAGAACTCGGAGAATATGAGGCGGCACATCAACCGTATGCCGATGTGTAAGCCGAGGCAGAGCCGGGGTGAGTCGTTTGTATGCACATCAATCGCGTCCAAGTAATGGCCGTGCCCTGCCACTCCCAACTTGCGGATCGAGTGATACGCGCGAGCCGTCTTCGCGTCCAGCACCCGCGGCCGCGTCGTCGATCGCGCCGCGGGCGCGCACCGTCGTCGTCCGGAGATCCTGACCGCACTCGCGCCGGACTATTTCAAGCTTCCTGACGGTGAGCGCAGTGCCGGTGGATGAACTTGCCCGTTCTTCGGTTTCGCGCTCGCTGACGATCGTAGTGACGCGACCGCTGACCTCTTTGGCGAACGCCAGCCGATAGTCGTAGGAGGCCATGCGTCCGGGTGGGAACTCGCCGGTGCGACGGCGAGCGGTGAGTGCGCGCTCAACCGACTCGCTCAGATAATCGAGAGTGAGACGGGCGACACGGACGTCGATGTCGTAGCCGCGAAAGTGTGCCCCGTCGGGGCCGCCGCTGACGAAAAGTACACCGTGCAATTTCGCCACCGCGATTGACAGGAACTGGATGTGCATCGGTACGCGCTTGCCAGCGTGCGCGCTCTGGCGGCCGAACTCGCTTGTTTCCAGATCCTTCTCGGCGATGCCGAATTTTGCCATCAGCGACTGGCAGCGCCGCAGCGCAATCTCAGCCTCGTGCGGCGAAGCTTCGGTTTCCTGGGCCATAGCGAAGAGCTTGCGCACACGTGCAAGTAACTTCTCGCGCGCCTCGGCATCCAGTGGCGCTTCAGGGGACGATTGCCTCGTTCCTGCAGTTCGATCCGATGGTGGTACATCTGTGCCGCCGGAAGATGGCCTGGAGCCTGTTGGCTCGGTCGCCACGCCAGGGGCGGTTCGGAAATCGGGTGGCTGGTGGGGTGGCTGGCGCGCTCCAGCAAAGAGGTGGCCTTCGGCGACGAGTGCATTAGTGGCCCAGGCTGCGAACACGTCGCTGGCCCGCGCGTGAGGTGGCAACGCTGCGACGATGTGAGGATCGAGTATCAGCAGGCCGTCGGCCAGTACGGCGCCGGCCGGCATTGGCAACACGCGCGCGTACAGAATGAGCCCGAGCGAGTAGTGGTTTGCAAGGCGCGGTTCGTGAACAGTGACAGCTACACCTGCCTCGGGTGATGCTCCCAGCCGCAATGAGCTATCGGATGTCACGTCGACCACTTCGCGCAGTTCGAAATCCGACTCAGCCAACTGCTGCAGCCAGCGCCTGCCTGTAGAAGACTCGCGCCTGGCGCGCTCCTTGGTATAGCGCGCGAGTGGCGTTCCTCGCTGCCCCGCTTTATCACCTCCCGTCAACCAGATGAGCATCGCCAGGATGCGCGTGGCCGTTGCGAAGGGTTCGCGCGCAAGCGCGGCCTGCACTTCAGAACTTGTTCGCCCAGAGTGCTTCACCACTTCGGTTGCAAGTTCGCTGACCGTTCGCGGAATGCCGTTGGCGCCCTCCGGTGTGCCCATGGCCCAGCCGAAGAGCCGATCGCGGGCCTTGTCTATATCTTTTTTCTGGCGTCCTAAACTTTTCAAAATCGGAATGCTCCAGGGTACGATCACAGTTTTAGTGCCATCCGCCTTTCGTTGATTAGCGGAGGACAGAGTGCGTGAGAACTGCGTGTCGCTGACGCGTCAGCGGTTTTTCTTCCTCGCCTTGCGGGCTGCCTTTCGGTCCGTTTTGCGCTTTGTTTTTTGCTTGCGTGCAGCGACCGGATCGAGAGGTGAAGCAGAGTTTCGCGTATCGTAAAAAGGATCAAAGCCTGCCAATGGCGACTGCATGTCGGCAATCCGCGCGTTGTATTCTGCCTGCATTTGCATCGCGCCTTCTGGCGTACTCGGGTCAATGCCCCTCGCACGCGCCTGCATGACCATCACCTTGGTTCGGCTGAAGTTTGTGCTGTCAGCCATCAAGGCCTCGAGCCGTTCGACTGATTCCGGTGCGTTGAGCCTGGCAAGGCATGCCGATGCCTGAGGCAGCGAGTACTCACGCTCGAGCCAGCGATAGAAGGCACGCAGGGATTCGATAAATGGGCGGGCGTAGTCAACATCCGCGCTGACCTTGCGAGGCACGATGTCGAAGACAACCTCTTCAAGTCCGCTGGCGTCGAGCGAGGCGACGGTGCTACCGATATGCGAAACAGCCCAATGAGCGAAGGTTTGCCAGTACCAGGTACCCTCCATCAGCTCCGAGGCTTCCGGTGAATGAGCGAAACGGCGGCCCAGACGGTATTCGATGGCGCGTCGTTCCGGTCCCTGGAGCAGCCAGCCATCATCTTTGGCCTCAAGCGCCCGCAGCCCGTCCAGCAGCGCACTCGCTGGCAGCGCCGCCTCGGCACCGAGCGGGCTGCCGGACAGCTCTACGTCGAACTCGCCGCCTCCAGCACTCACCACTCGAGTCACGGGCTCGCTTATCTGCCCTGCGACGAACGATTCGACTCCTTCTGAGCTTGCGTCGGGCGTCCAGGCGATTGCCGCAGCTACCGCCTCGAAAGCGGTCAGGTCATCAACATCGCCTGGACGCGGCTTGCCGGTGTCGTCGAAGAACCAGACCGACGGTACGGTGTCGCCCATGTTGCGCTCGTGTCGCTCAAGTTCGCTCTGAACGGCGGGGTGAGCCTCGGCCAGCGATCCAAATGTCAGTTCAAGGCGGGCGAATGCAGGGGCATTTTCCGGTACGCCATCCGTTGCTTCCAGCGCCAGCCAGGCCTGGTGATCATCGGGTCCTGCAAACAACGCGAAACCGCGACGCCCGCAGTTCAGTGCTAATGGGTGCAGCACAGCGTCGTTGATGCCCTGGCTGCCGATCGTCACGTACACCGGGAACCGAGTGCTTGACTCCCCTTGCCAGGGAGCAACGCGGTACAGACCTGCCATGGCCTCGAACCAGCCGTCCACAATGGACGGTAGCATGTCGTCGGAAAAATGCAGTGGGTAGTTGGCGTAAGGCATGGCGGTCCAGCAGGCGGTAAACGATACCTATTGTCGCGTATTTGATACCTTGTTTTGTTGCCGTTCAGAAGTGATTTTCATGTGACTCGCTGATTTATCCATCTGATTCGTCTCCCAAAACCTGATGCATCAGGCAACCGTCGTCCTTGACCCTGTCGATGACGGCGACCGGCGATCGCTCTGTGACTTCACGGTCGTCGGGTTGAAGAGAGGTAGATTCTTGCGTCTTCACTCATTCGCAGGGGCCTTCTGCAAAGCTCTGAATTCCCAGGGCGGCGATGTTGCTGGCCGCGTCTACATCGCGATCGTGCGAGCTTCCACACTCGACACAGCTCCACTGCCACTATCGCTCGCAGGCTCTGATGAACATATTGTTTTCACCACACCGTATCTGTTGATCGCACCGGGCGAGACTGAGTGGCTTGCTTATATGGACAGAGTGCTGCCCGCCGAGTCGCCTGCCAAGCGCCATGCCGCCTATCTGAACCATATGAAATATGGTCCTGCGCGTAACTACTGGACAGAGTTCGTATTTGAGGCCTATGTCAACTTCAAACCGGAAGTCATCTTTCTTGAGGGATTGCCCGATGTGGCAGAAAGCAGGCCTTGTTCACGGATCAACTTGCGGGACCAGGATTAGTGGTTCCGGTCTGTGAGTGCGTCGGCATTGGTGCGTCGGACAAGAGCCAACATCCCGTCATCCTGTATCTTCCGGTTGGACTACTAGCGCCCGGGGGCTTGCTTGTATAACGACGCCAGCCGAGCGACAACGTCACGAAGATAATCACGCAGCTCCACAGGCTCCAATACTTCCACCTCCGCTCCCAGTCTTAGCAGCTCACTGGCCGCCACTTCAACGGAGCCGACAGGCATCGTAGCCTCAAACCAGCCATCATCATCGGCATTGTCAGACACCTGCATACGCATCGCGCCATAACCCGGCAGTAGATGAGGGGATAGGCTTACCCCGAGTTCTGTCAGGCGTAGTCGGGCTTGATTGGGGTAGGACTCAGCCTCGAAGCGTTCGGTGCTGTCACGCCAGTAACGGGCGAGATCGAAGTCGTGCGGGCGCTCGAATACCGACTCTGTCTCATTGACTTCAATGACTCGGGATACGCGATAGGTGCGAATCTGTGCATCGGTGCAAGACACCAGGTACCAGGCACCGCCCTTGAGCACCAGTCCCAGGGGGGCGGTTTGCAGAGACTTTTCCTGTTTCCAGCTTTGATAACGCATATGTAGACGTCGACAGTTCCAGACGGCTGCTGCGATCGAGACAAGATGCTGAGGCTGATCCGGCTCACCAAACCAGGTGAGCGCATCGAGATGGAAACGGTTGCGGGCAAGCTCTGCGCTTTTGCGCAGGCCTTCGGGCAGTGCGACGGCAAGTTTCTGCTCGGCGCTGGCCATGATCGCACCCAGGCCCAGTTCAGCGGCCTGGCCGGGCAAGCCGGCCATGAACAGGGCTTGCGCTTCGCCAGCGGACACGCCATTAAGGGTCATCCGGTAACCCTCAAGCAGGCGATATCCGCCTTCGAATCCCCGCTCGCTGGTTAGCGGTATGCCTGCCAGTGTCAATTGGTCAATGTCGCGGTAGATGGTGCGCATTGACACCTCGTTCTCGGTGGCAAGCTGGGCTGCGGTGCGCAGGCCGTGGGCCTGCAAGGAGGTGAGAATGTTGATCAGTCGGCTGGCACGCATGCGGGTGATGGGAGAAGCGGTAAGTCGAAGGAGGAAGGCGAGACGCTGACAGGGAGGCAATTGACGATTCTGGTCCGGCCGTCAATCAGAGAAATATTTTACTAATATGACATTAGATGTCAGGTATGAGACGTCATCATGCTAGCTCTTCCACCGAGCCGGAGTCAAACGATGTCCACCGACAATACAATCACGCTTTTCTATTCCCCACAAACGCGTGCTGCAGGTATCCGTGTCATTCTCGAAGAACTCGGCGCATCCTACGATCTGCATGTCTTGAACATGAAGGTTGACGAGAATCACGACCCCGATTTCCTGGCGATCAATCCACTGGGCAAGGTGCCCACGATTCGTCATCACGGTACGGTCATAACCGAACAGGTCGCCATCGCCATCTATCTGGGAGATCTGTTTCCCGATGCCAGGCTTGCACCGGCGATTGACGATCCGCAGCGCGGCACTTATCTGCGCTGGCTGGTGTATTACGCGGCCTGCTTCGAGCCAGCACTGATGGACAAGTTCACACAGAATGAGGTGACCGATACCAGTCAGTCGGTTTATGGAGACTTTGACACGATGCTGGCAACACTCGAAACGGCACTCGCCGACGGCCCGTGGTTTCTGGGAGAGCGCATGAGCGTGGCCGATATATTGTGGGGTATTGCGCTCAACTGGACCATGACGTTCAAGCTGATTCCTGAGCGCCCTGTATTTCGCGAGTACGCTGATCGTGTCACTGCGCGTGCAGCGTTTATCAAGGTAGCCGCGGATGACGAACGTCTGGCGGCCGCGCATCAGGCCGTGGTCGATCAGCGACGAGGTGAGTGTTGACAGGGTGGTATACGTGCGCCAGGGTTGCGTTTGATGCCGAGTGCTGCCTGTCAATCTGATCACTGAGTCTATGTGCTCACTTGGCCCTCGTTCGATGACGGCAAGGACCGTATCCACTAAGAAGCTGTTCACCCTGGATGATGTCGAATTGCTTGTGCAACAGCCTGATGGACGATTTGAGGAACGGGGCCATACGGCAGGAATTGCATCGATGGAAAATCGATAGGCACGTTGATCATCTTGCCAGCAGCATGACGTGCATTGCCGGTTGCAAGCAGGAATAGTGTTTCTCACAAGATCAGAAAAATGCCAAATCATCCCTTATAATCAAACATAGAACGATCAACAAGAGAGAGAAGTCATGCTGACTCCAGCATCCGTGAATGAGCCCGTCTGGCTCGATAATGCAAGCTGTGATCTAAGCGAATTTGATGCTCATCAGAGTCAGCAAACCAACCCGAAGGACTATCCGCAAGCGATTCAAATTTCACAGCAGATCCCCGTCTATGATGGTTCTGCACTACTGGTGACGCTCGACGGTGATACGCAATGGCAGCCTGTCATGGCCGAATGGAATCGCTCTTTCAGGACAGGCCCTGGCATTATCGTGGTGAAAAGGGGATTCACTGATTTTGACCTTATCGATGCAGCGACCGACGCTCTTGAGAAGGTCATCCGAGAAGAGGAGGCGAGTAATGCCGGCAAGGGAGATCATTTTGCGACAGCCGGAGCCAATAGCCGGGTTTGGAATGCCCACGAAAAGCTGTGTATGCAAGATCCGGAGACCTACAGCCGATACAACGCCAATGAACTGGTGCGCCGTGTCAGCGAAGCCTGGCTTGGGCAGGGATATCAGATAACCACTCAGGTAAACGTGGTGCGACCAGGTGGCAAGGCGCAAACCGTTCATCGCGACTATCATATGGGATTCCAGACGATTGAACAATTGAAAAGCTACCCTGCCTGCCAGCACGCGCTGTCGGCACAGTTGACGCTGCAGGGAGCCATTGCGCACTGTGATGTCAGCCTGGAGAGTGGTCCCACCAAATTGCTGCCCTATTCGCAGAGCTACCTACCGGGCTATCTAGCCGTGCACTTACCAGAGTTTCAAGCCTATTTCGAAGCTCATCATGTTCAATTGTCGTTGGAAAAAGGCGATATGCTTTTCTTTAACCCGGCAACCTTTCATGCGGCTGGGGAAAATCGCACCACAGATATTCATCGATTCGTCAACCTGATGCAGATCGGATCTGCCTATGGCCGTTCGATTGAAATTGTTGACCGACTGAGAATATCGAAAGCGGTGTACGCCGGTTTACTTCAGCTTGTCGATGATGGCCAGCTCTCTATCCGCGAAGCGGACAATGTCATTGCAGCGACGGCTGAAGGCTATCCATTCCCGGCCAATCTTGATATCGATTCGCCCTTGAGTGGCATGGCTCCACCGAGCCAGCAGGACATCATGCGACAAGCCCTGGCTGAGCACTGGACGAATGAGAAGTTTTCGCAGGCGCTTGATGAGCAGGCTGGGCGTAAACGCTCTCACTGATACAGGTGGGATGTTTGTACTCAGTAATCAAAGCGGGAGTTCGTGATTTGGATTGATCATATTCGCCTCGGTCTCTTCAAAGTCTGAAGTAGAAACGTTACTACTATAGATAGGGAGTTGCATGTTCCTGATAGTGCTGATTACGATCGGTGACCTGCGCCTGCCGATTGCCATGACACGGGCCAAGGCGCTGGCCCGGATCGCGACCTCTGCACCATTCGGGTTGGGTCGTGCGACCGTGATCGATCCCAGCGTGCGCGATGTGGGTGAAATCAAGGCCTCGAAGGTTCGCTTCGATCGTCGCGCATGGAACCGTGAACTCAAGCCTGTGCTTGAGGCAATGCGTGTGGAGCTTGGTCTGCCTGATGGTCGGTTGAGCGCACGTCTCGACAAACTGCTGGTATACGGCCCCGGGCAATTCTTCAAGCCGCACAAGGATACCGAACGCAGCGACGAGATGATCGGCACACTGGTTGTCGTGCTGCCCTCTCGCCACAAAGGTGGCTCTCTGGTGATCAACCATCAGGGTGAAACCCGCCGGTTTGTAGTGCGTAATCCGGCAGACCCCTTGCTTCGATTGTTCGCGTTTTACGCAACCTGCGAGCATGAAGTGCGGCCGGTCTCCGAAGGTCATCGAGTGGTATTGAGTTTTGAATTACGATTCAAGTGCGCTGGTAAAAAAGGCCTCGTTGAGGTTGAACCGGCATTGGAGAAGGCGCTTGAATCCTGGTTTGATCCTGCAAGAGAGCCTGCCTGTTCCTACGCGCCTGATGCCGAAAAACTCGTCTTCCTGCTTGATCATGACTACAGCCAGCGCAGCTTGTCCTGGCAACGCCTCAAGGGTGTGGATCATCGTCGCGCCGAAGCTCTGCACGAGATCGAGTTGCTGCGCAGCTTTTCGCTGACCGCCGTGAAGCCTGCACACTTCAAGGCTCTGTTACCGCTTGGCCAGCACCATGGAGCCGACTTTTGTCAGACCTTGTTTGCACATTGGTCTGGTGTCTACCGACCGAAGGCCTTGCGAAAGTCGGCGTCAGGGTCTCGAAAGAATGGATACGGACGTGGCTTTGACCGGGAGTCCGACCGACATCGGCTTGACTGGTTGTCTTCATTTGCTGGTTTCTGCCGGCGAGTGAACGCCCTGAACGACGATGCCTGGAAAGCAGTTGTCGAGCCTGTGTTTGATACTCTGTACGAGATTGCCATCAAGGATCACGCGAAGCACCATGCCATGGTGTCAACAAGATCACGACGGCAGAACGTAGCGCGGGAATGTACGCAGATACAGTCTTTGCTGGAAGCTGCACAAGAGATCAATGGCAGCAAGGTCAATCAGATAATCGTCATGCTCATCCAGGAGCTTGAACACTATGCATCGGAAGTTCCTGTTGTTGTGCTCGAGCACCTGACGAAGTATGAGGCAGAAGGCAAACTCGATAAGGCACGAGAATCACTTGTAACAACAACTCGAAAGCTTGTGAAGCAACGGGCTGTCACAGCCATTCGTGCCAAGGATGATTGGCGGATTGATGTGCCGGCCTCGTGCAAGTGTGCCGACTGCCAAATGCTTATCCAGTTCCTGCAGTCTCGAGATCGATCAATCGATTTACCTCTGGCCAAGGAGCGACGCCAGCACCTGCACGGTCGAATTGAGAGATACGAGATTCCTGTTTCCCATTCCACTCGACGAGAAGGTCGTCCCTTTGTGCTTGAACTTCGCAAACTCCACAAGTTATTCGTGGAGGCTGCACAAGAACATGCCAGGGAAAATGAGTTACTTGAGAGGGCGGTGCTTGCATGAAGCTGGCAGGAGGCGGTAATCGCTGAGCCACGCTGTTGTCTCTCTTTCTCAAGGAGGGGGCCACGCATTGCCAATGCAGTCACAACTGTTGCTCAGAGCGCACAGATGGTTGCCTGTCTGGACGTTACATGAGGTATTTGCAGAGAAATAGCCTTGTGCTTCAATTGAATTCACCGGTCTTATTCCATCAGTTGTACCTTCGCGTGCAGGTTTTATTGCTTCGATGTTGCAAGCTGTGGCGAGCGAGTCCTGGTCAGCAACTTTGTCGCAGTTTGTCTGATTCGAGTATCTGTGTAGTGGGGTTCACTGGGCGGCGGCTATGAGTAAAGGCTATATTTATGCTGCTCGCCAACCCGGAGCGCGAGAGGTCAAGATTGGCAAGACTCGAAAAAACCCTGCGGTTCGGTTGGGTCAGCTCAACAATACCAGCGTATTCAAGGATCTCGAGTTCGAGTTTTTATTGTCGGTCAGCGATCATGATGCGGTGGAAAAAGCGGTGCATGTTTTGCTGGCCCAATATCGTGTGCGAAAAGACCGTGAGTTCTTCCGGTGTAGCCCACGCAAGGCACGCTCAGCTATCAAGCGCGCAGCAGTTGGGAGGGGGCGTTATTCGGTAGCAACAGCATCAGAAAAAGCGATTGGCACGGTGCGTCGTAGTTTGCAGCTACTGCTGGGCACTTCGCTGAGCATTCTTGGTCTTGGTGTAACGGCCGTATTGCTATTCATCATCTACGTGGATCCAGTGCCGCATGGCGAATCCGCCGTATGGATGTTGGGTTTGATGGCGGCATCCGCGACCATGCTGTGGTCGGGTTTCAATTTGATGCGCAGCAGAACCTGATTTCGTTACTAGTCGCTAAATCAGTCAAGCTGCTCTTCGAACTCTGCATCCTCTACATTGATTTGACGCCACATAGCCTCGCTGGCGCAGTAGGCAGAGAACAGCAGCAGCCCTATGCCAAGCACGATCAACAGCATATTACCGGCTGGCAGTTGCTGGACAAAATTCAGTGCTTCACTCAAGCCTGGAGGTTTGGTGTCAGTTGGAGTGACTGTCATTAAACGATAGAAAAGAAGTAGCGTAATTATGGCAAATACGGTGCCGCGTGCCAGTAATCCCAGTTTTGCTACGGGATGTACGATATCCATTCTGGCTTCAGCCTGATTGAAATGTTTGGCATACCCTCCTGTGAAAGCTTTGAACCAGTGAGCGATGGTGACCCCGGCAAAGACCATCATCATGACGAGCAGTACGGGCTTTGTGCCAATTGTGGAGGCGATGCGATCAGCAATGCTCGGCGACGAATCCGATCCGCTGTAGGGGAGCACTCCCAGCAGCGACAGGGCGTAGACAGTCAGCACGGCGTACGTTATCGCACTGGCAAGTAGTCCGCCCCTGACCACAAGACCTTTTGGCGACCACCCGTGGGAATCTGTATCCAGAAGCGATTGAATCAGGCGCCACATCACATAGCCGGACATACCCACAATCAATACACCGACAAGCGCTTTTCCGAACGGTTGTTCCAGCAACAGGCGCAGTGCCCCCTTGCTGTCGGTCTCACCGCTGTGGCCCAGACCGGACAGAACGGCAAATAATCCGATGATGAAATACACCAGGCTGCGAGATGCGTAACCGGTACGAGCCAGCTTTTTTATCCATTTCTGAGAAAGAAATCCGGTGTCTGAGGTAGCGGTGCTCATCTAATCAATGTTGTCCATGGGTTCAATCTCAAAAAGTCTTCAATCGTCCGAGTTGCGTCTGGTTACTGGAAGCAGAACCTGCAGGCTTTCAGGATGGGTTTTTAATTCCAGAGACTCGCCTGACGAAAACAGCTCACCATCGAGCATTCCCTTCGAGCGCCCTCGTTTGCCAGAAAATGTCAGCTCGTGTCCAGCCTCGTTCAGGGACTGCTCGAGTGTATTCCTGATGCTCTCCAGGCCAGCTGTGCACAGTGTTCCGCTACCGGGATTGACTACGACACTGATTTTCATGAGAGCCTGGCAGCCCGGCCCCCAACACGAGTCCACATAGCCCTAGTTCCACAGGTTGATCGTCCAATTGATATTCGTCAGGATTTGTGGAATATACAGTTGGTTGTTTCACGAGCCCTGAGTTCCAGATGTCGAACTGATATCTCCTTGACTACCAAGCTTGGTCAGATATGCTCCAGCACTGAATCTTAGAGTTGGCTAATACTACTCTGGCGTAAATGTTCCCTGAACTTGCATGTAGCTATTACAGTCTGAGTGTCAAGGCTCACTCTGGCGCAACCCTTCTGTACGTCACGCATGATCAGATTGAAGCCATGATGATGGCAACCCGTGTCGGTGTCCTGGATCAAGGTAATCTGATTCAGATCGGTTAACCCAGAAAGATCTATGAAAACCCGGGGGGCATTTGTGTAGCGAGTCACCTAGGTCTGATGGCTCTGATCCCTAACCCCTTCTTGCTGGAAATCACTAACGCCACTTTCTTCAAGGATCCTGAAAATTTCAAGAGTGAAGCGAGTGGTGACTATTACGCTCCGGCTTGATGCGGTCAAGCGCGAAGATCTTGAAGCGGCCGAAACACTGGGGGCGGATGCTTCAGTCCGGCTACGCACCATCATTTTGCCGCAAGTGATTCCTTACGCCATTTCGGGCTGAATTGAGCAAGAGAGACGAATAGAATCTATGAAAGCCGGTGAGGGTATGGAAGAGCAGGCCAAAGGGGGTGTCTGAAGTCTTTGGGAAAACCACCGAGCCAAACAGTAACTCTGTGCCTTCGGAGCCCTCTTGTGAATAGGGGCGAACCATCAACCAGGAGCCCGTGCTCGACTTCGGAAAGCGAAGCAGTATTTCATTGTCACACCGATTTTCCACACTCCAGGCAGAAAAGCGATTGTGGCTGCCTTGCGCTAGTGCTCTGGCATCTTCATCGGTGGAGGGGACGCGCAAAGTCAAGGCCAGTAACTTGCGCTCGATACTGAACGCCCGAGATGTATAGAACGCGTAGACAAAGTCTTGCAGGCTGATGTCCGCCTCGATGCGTGTCGAATAGCAGTCACAATAGTTGGGCACAGTGCCGGTTGTAGATGTGCCGGTGTAGGCTGCCAATAGTGAGCCTTGGGGGATGTCGCTGGCACTGGCACTGTGTGAAGGCATGTCCTTGTCTCAACCCAGCTCGACAATGCCGCCAACAGAGAGCACACCGCCGTGCTTGACCTGGGCATAGACACCCATATCCAGATGGCCATAATGCTCCCGCAGCATTTTAGGTGTGCGGATATCACGCTCACCGGTTTTCAGATTGACCTCTGTAGCAGGGCATCGTCGCGTGCGCTTCACTATCTTCAACCTTACTGAGCCAACGCTGATCTCTTGTCCGAGCATTTCCAGTTCAGAGAAGGCGGGTAAGCCTGAGATCTGGATGTTGGCGCGAAATCTGTTCGGATCGACATCCTGGCCAATCGCTTTTGAAAACGCATCGACACTGTCCAGATTGATGATGGACACCGCATTCATCATCTCGGTGGAATCCACCGATACATCGGTGAAACGATGGGGCGAGGCTTCATGAAGTTGCGGGGTCTCGTCATCGGACAATGACAGGTACGACTTGATAAATTGGCTGGCCTGCTGTTTTCCATCAACGGTGCCGATATCGAATCGTCCGCTATTCTCGGAGGCTGATAACGAAAGCACACCACTCTCCTCGTCATACTCGGTGCTGAGTAGTGCAAGGCTTGCATCCCGTGCCAGCATGTAGAACTTTGTCTTGGGTAGCGGCTTCGGGTCGGCAGGATCAAAGCCACTGTTGGGGCGTGCGAAGCCAAATTTGCGATCGCAGGGAAAGCCCTGGCCCATATTGAGAATGACACTGTCAAGTGCTTGAGCACTCAGACCTTTGACAGGGAACCGGTTTAACGCTTCAATCTTCATGATAGAGCTGACTTTGTCATTGTTTGGAGCATGGGCTTTCGGTCAGTTAATGATCAGACCGATGGGAGGGATAGCATCGCATCACTATCGCCTGATACTTGTGAGCATATCAGGCACACGCCATTGTTGCCTCCTGCCGTCGTCTCTGTAAGCGGCTCGCGCTCAAAGCCAGTGACATAGGTGTGAAATGAGGTTGAAGTCTCTACCCCTGATGCAAAGATAGCGCCTGCGCTAAACTCTACCGGCTTTCAGATTCTGTGCTGAGAGGCCAAAAGGCTCAGGTGGCCAGGACAACCTCATAGCCCTGATTCTGCTCCTATTACGGGATGCGCCTGACATGCAATTGTGCGAATATGCAGGAATGATGAAAATCCAGAAGAACTACCACACGCATACTCATCGCTGCAAACATGCCTCTCAGGATGTGTCGCACTACTGTGCCGCAGCCGTTGAGCAAGGCTTGAGCGTGTTGGGCATTTCAGATCACACCGCGCTGCCTGATAATCGCTGGCCACACATCCGGATGGATATCGGTGAGCTGCCTGATTATATCCGTGCGGTGGACGAGGCCATCAAAAGCTATCCCGAGCTGACGATCCTCAAAGGGGCTGAGTGTGAATATGCCGATGAATATCACGAATTCTTTGAAGACACTTTGCTGGGTGAACATCGCTTCGACTACCTTATCGGCGCTGCTCACTTCTTCCCGATGGAGGGCGAATGGCTAGGCTCATATGGAGGCACTGACAGCAAGGCCTCATTGCAAAGCTATGCGAAGTACTTCATCAAGTCGATGGAATCAGGGCTATTCGCTTTCATGGCTCATCCCGATCTATTCGGCAACAGCTATCTGACATGGGATGAAAATACGATTCATGCCTCTCGGGACATGCTGACTGCAGCGGCCGAGTTGCAGGTTCCGCTGGAAATCAACGGCTATGGTCTGCGCAAACCAAAGATTGACACGCCTTCTGGACGCCGCTGCATGTACCCCTGGTTACCGTTCTGGGAGCTGGCTAGCGAATACGATATTCGGGTCATCGTCAATTCCGATGCTCATCGACCTGAAGATGTCAGCAGCAATCTGCAAGAGGCGGCAGAGCTTGGAATCCGCTGTGGATTGAAGTTTGCCGACCTTGGGTATCTTGAGTCGTGAGGGAATCGCTGGGCGAATAGAAACTGTCGCCCGATTGTTTGACTATCTGGCCACTGCATGAGAGATTACCAGACGATCTGCTACAGCCTGCCTATGCCAGCCCTTCCAGTTGCTGTTTTTGCTCACGAACTATTTTCATGACGTTGCCTGCGCCACCCGCCAGATCCTGCAATGTCAGAAAAGGCGCTAGAGTGAACTTCCAGTTTGATGGCAGATTGTCCACAGGGTCGAGCCCGTGCGAAATACGCGCATTATTGACTTCCTGCAGTTTGGGATGCTTATCGCTGGTTGCAGTTGCATTGTTCATTTATAAAACTCCGTTTATTTCACGATTTTGATTGTTGAGTTTGAATCTGTGTGGGCGCTGTTACCAGCAACAACGCCTGACCAGTATCTCGGCATATGGCTGCTTGTATTGAATAGCAATATCATTTCCGAGCTTCATTTTGCGGTTCAGTGTGATTAGTGAACTAGATCATCATGTCTACCAATTGCCCGGAACGCTGACCCCCTCCAGACATATCAACGCCATTGCTTTCTAGCTCGCTATCAACAAAGGAGCGAATCTCTTCGAAGCTGGCACCTGAACTTTCAAGCTCCACCACGCCTGCGAGTACTGAATCCTTTGCATCATCCGTTAGCGAGCCGCCCAATTTCTGCATCGCGGAGGCGGCGTCAGGAAGTTCACCTTGTATGCCTCTTTCGGGAGGTGGGGCAGGCAGAGAGACTGCTTGAGCCTGGGATATGGTTGCCGACATGATGTCGGGTGAGGTACTCATGTTCATAAGCGGACTCCGTTGCTTCAGGTTACATGGGTTCAGGTTTCTTAACGGCTGCCGCGATGGCCACCTTGAACGCTGATCTTCGAATCTGTTAGGTGTACGCTCTGACTGGAACTCAGATCTGGATATCGTGAGCCATCCAGTCAAATCATGCGTAAAGGATGTATGAGAAACACAACACTATCAGCTCCGCTCGATTACGACACTCGATGCGATCTGACCGTCTACTACGACGGCGGCTGCCCTCTGTGCCGTCGTGAAATTGCTACCTACCAATCACTATCCGGTGCTGAACGTCTGAACTGGGAAGACGTAGCGCAGGCTGATGAGCGGGTTGCACCGGATCTGATGCGTTCCGATGCACTGGCTCGTATGCATGTACGTACCGCGGATGGCAAGCTTGTTCATGGGGCTCATGCCTTCGCCCTGATGTGGCAGGTTTTGCCTAAAACACGCTGGTTGGGGCGCCTGGCTGCTACACGTCCGGCCTTGTGGGTGCTGGAACCGGCGTATCGTGCATTCCTGAAGCTGCGGCCACTGTGGCGCAAGCAAGGCAGTGTTGTCTCGGATTGAGGCGCTCAAGTACGCGATTTACGTCGACAACGTTCTGAGCAGTACACGATACTTGGCCACAATCCGCGTGAAGCCCATTTTTTCCGGTTCTCGAAGCGTAGCTTGCAGACTGGGCAGATCTTGCTTTCGCGAGGTGGCGATGCCATCAGAGACCAGCGCTTCCCTTGACCTGTTTCCAGAATTTTGAAAAGCTCGGGAACGCCTCAGCAGGCAGAGGGTAGAGCCAGTTGCGTGGCTCTACGGTACCGGGCCAGCTATCACAAGCGGGGTACTCCAATCGTACGACCTCACTCCCACTGAGGTGATGATGGAGAGCTTCGATGCTGCCGTGCACTAGTATCGCACCGCAACGTTGCGCCCAGTGCTCTATCAACTGCCAACGCTGTGCGGCCATGGGCCAGCGTGTGTTGAGTTCGGCATCCACGAACACGATATGCTGATTGATATCGGTTCGCCAGCGAGGGTCAAGATTCCAGATTGAGTGCAAGGCCAGTGGCGCGTCGTGCTCCAGTGTCAGTTCATCCAGAGGGATGCCGGGCAGGCTCGATTCCAGATTCGGTGCCTGGCGCAGCTGCAGTGCCTCGGGTAGTGCCAGTGTCGGCAGTTCCTCATAGCTGACATCCAGCCAGCTGCCTTGCTGCTCAGTGCCGGCAAATCGGTTCAGGTTCTCCTGATTGGCGATGTATTGCTTGTCACTGAAACTACCTGCCACCCACTGCCAGCTGAGTGTATTGCTGGCAAGGTCGCCGTCGAGCAGGTGATAGTGCAACCAGCGCGCAGGCTCCAGCCAGTGTGTGTGTGCAAGATTACAGGCAATGGCGGCAACCCACATGCGGGCGTGGTTGTGTAGGGTGCCTTCATATAGAAGATGTTGCACAGTGGTATCAATAGCTTCGATCCCAGTGGCGCCGTTTAGCAAGGCTGTTGGCGCATGGTTGTGCTGTACACCGGGTTGCGCGTGACGCATGTCTGTGAAGATTGCATCGCCTTCAAGCTGCCAGTTACGATGGAAATACTCGCGCCAGGCCAATTCGAACAGCAGGCGGTAGCAGCTCTTGGCAGGGTGCTTCGCAAGTACAGCCTGTGCAACATCGCTGGTAGAGATCACGCCGTGTGTCAGGAAGGGGCCACACCAGGTAGTAGCGCCGTCCAGATAGTTGCGTGTACGGTCATATTCATGCGGGTCGATATCGGCCAGACGTGCAAGCACCTCATTGATCTCAACGAGAAAGTGATCAAGTCCCGGGGCGGTGATGACGGCGCTCATGGTTAGCCCGAAATCAACACGATAAAAGCGACCAGCAGCGAGGCCATAGCACCAGATGTCAGCATCAATCGCAGACGTGCGAACCAGTCGGGTAATTCATGACGCCTCGCGGCTGCTCGATCCTGCGCGTACTGAAGCGCAAATCCTGCTGTCAGTAGTAGTAGCGTGCTGCGTGTTTCGAGTAATAGAGCAAGCCAGGCAATCAGGCTGGGAAGAATACTCAGTGTCAAGGGTGCCCATTGTTCGAGCCGTGCCTCGTCATCGAGCAGCTTTCCCCATCGCACTCCGCCCAGAAAACTCAAAATGACGGCGCCATAAGCGCCGAGCGCATGTACCAGAAAATCACTGGAGAACATGGCTGGTAGCTGCGTGAATTGAACCAGGCACACAATCAGTGCGGTTGTAAAAAAGGGCAGAAGGCCGCCCAGCCCTAAGATCAGGGCTGGTCGCGGTATGGTTGCAGAGTGCCTATTCATGACGATGTTCCAGCTCCTGTAAGGGATTGATGGGGCTGGTAGGCTTATTCGTCAGCTGATGCGAAAGGGATCAGTTATTCGCCTGTCAATAAGCGAGATGATTGTGACATCAGCAGTGATGCAGGCCTCGTTCTCATGCAAATTTCAATGCCGGCTCAGCCGCTGGATTTGCTCCAGAGGCCGGGCGTATTGCTTTTAACTTCTGCGAATTCGCACCACTTTCATGCTCTCGAATTCCATCCCCGCAATCTCCTCTACCTGTGGGTAGTAGGTGAGGTTGACCGGTCCGCCTTCCAGGCTGCGGTTCATCTCCTTGCGGTTATATTTGAACGGTACGCTGTAGCCTTCCAGCATCAATGTATTGATGATCCATTCACCTCTTTCACGTTGTACGTGGCTGACTACTTTTACCGAGTCCAGTTGGTTAAGCAGGCCATGTTTCAACAAGAGCTTGTCAGGGTCAGATTTCACGGTTAGATTTTTCTCCTGCAATGTCCAAGCGGGTTAGTGTAAAACATTGAGGTACCCGTTGCCTGTTATGCAGCAACCAGGTCCTTGCCGTCGGCTATGCTCGAATCAGGGGCACATAAAGGCTAGCGTGGCAAGTGATTCGCATCGTTTATCGTAATTACAAGGAGTTGGAACTTGTCATCTCACTCTGCAGCTCCTATCAGTGCCTCTACTGCCATACAATTTTCAGACCCCATACCTGCTGAAGTTGATGTCGTTGTCATTGGCGGCGGTGTGATCGGAATCTTGACCGCGCTTTATCTCAACCGTCTGGGGCTCAGTGCCTATGTAGTAGAAAAAGGGCGCGTTGCCGGGGAGCAGTCATCGCGTAACTGGGGCTGGATTCGCCAGCTGGGTCGTGACGAGGCAGAGCTGCCTGTGATGATGGAGTCTTCAAGGCTCTGGCAGCAGCTGGATGCCGATACCGGCAAGCGCACAGGCTTTCGCCGTTCCGGCATTCTTTATCTTGCCAGCACTCAAAAAGAACTGGATAAGCAGGAAAAGTGGCTCGAGATTGGCAAGCGCCATCAGCTTGATGTGACCTTACTCGATGCCGCGTCTGTGGCGACTCGGGTGGGTACAGGATCTGGTGGTCGACGCTGGGCGGGCGGATTGTGGTCACCCGGCGATGGGCGTGCAGAGCCCTGGCTCGCCGTGCCTGCGATTGCCAGGCTAGCGCAGAGCGAGGGTGTCGGCATCCGCGAATCGTCGGCGGCTCGAACGATAGAAATGGCCGCTGGCAAGGTGAGCGGTGTTCACACCGAGCACGGATTCATCGCCGCATCACAGGTGATTGTTGCCGGAGGTGCCTGGTCATCGTTGTTGCTTAAAAATCTTGGTATTTCAATCCCGCAATTGACAGTGCGTTCGACGGTGGCACAGACCGCTCCGATGGCTGAGGTTTTTGCCGGTAGTGCACATGATGAAGAGCTGGCTTTTCGACGTAGAGAGGATGGTGGCTATACGATTACCAGCCTGGATGGCCATGATTTGCTGATCGGGCCTGATGCTTTTCGGCATCTACCCCGTTGGCTGTCGGTGGCCATGAAGTCTCTGGGGGATACCCGGTTCAGGCCGTATGCCCCCAAACACTATCCTGACGCCTGGGGAACAGCGCGACAGTGGTCACCGAATGAGCAGACACCTTTTGAGCGTTGTCGGGTGCTTGAGCCCGTACCCGATCAGCGCTGTATAGAAAGGGCGCGGCAGGGGTTTGCGCTACGGTTCCCAGAACTGGGTGCACCGCACATTCTGAATGCCTGGGCTGGCATGATCGACGCCATGCCGGATGTGGTTCCCGTGGTTGATCGGGTGCCGAGCTGTGAAGGTTTGATTGTCGCCACCGGGATGAGCGGCCATGGTTTTGGTATTGGCCCGGGTTTTGGCAAGGCGATTGCCAATCTGGCCGCAGGTCATGAAACCGGGCATGATTTGACGCGTTTCAGATTCTCGCGATTTACCGATGGTAGTCGGCTCGTGCCTGGGCCATCGTTGTGAGCCAACCGCTCAGTCCGGCAATCGGCTAAGGGTTGGGCGTGACGTGAAGCACCTTGCCCTCGGAAGAGTCGGTAAGAATGTACAAAGTGCCATCAGAGGCCACCCGAATATCACGCAGGCGTTTGCCCAATTCTGTGAGCAGGCTTTGCTGGGTCAGAGACTGGTCCTCGTTGATATGAACTCGGCGAACTTCTCGGGCTTTCAATGCGGCGACCAGCCAGTCACCTTGCAAGGCAGGGAAGGCGTCTCCGTGCCCGATAGCCATGCCTGCGGGGGCGATGGACGGGGTCCAGTGCAGCAAGGGTTGTTCTGTGCCGGGGTAGTGGGTAAACGGTGAAATGGCTGCACCTGAGTAGTCGTCACCGTAGGTGGCAATAGGCCAGCCGTAGTTGAGACCTGGTTCCATGCGATTGACTTCATCGCCACCGGCAGGACCGTGTTCGTGTGACAGAACCTTACCTGTGTCGGGGTGCACCACAATGGCCTGGGGGTTGCGATGCCCATAGCTCCATATTTCAGGCAACACCTTGACATCATCAACGAACGGATTGTCCGCGGGCACGCTGCCGTCATCATTGAGCCGCACGAAGGTACCCAGATGGCTATCGTTACGCTGAGCCTGTTCGCGATAATCGAAGCCGTCCCCGATAGCCAGCAGCAGGGTCTTGTCAGGTAGAAAAGCCATGCGACCACCGAAGTGCACCGGTGTATCTCTAAAGGGGGTGGCGGTAAACAGCACGGTGACATCTACGAGTGAGTTGTCCACCAGCCTGGCCCTGGCAAGTCGTGTGGCATTGGCATCGTCAGTACCGTAGGCATAGCTGAGGTAGAGCCAGCCATTCGTTTCAAAGTCCGGATGCAGAACCACATCAAAAAGCCCGCCCTGGCTTTTTGCAAAAACAGCAGGCACTCCGGTGACGGGTGCGGATACTTTGCCTTTATCAACGATTCGCAGTTGCCCAGCGCGTTCGGTGACCAGCAATCTGCCATCGGGTAAAAACGCAAGCGACCAGGGATGGTCCAGAGAGTCGGCTACTACCGTGATGGTATAGTCGTTAGGCGTTAGCGGCTCGTAGGCGGCGACCGATTGTGTGTGGCCGGCGAGCAGCATGACAAGCGCTGCGCTCAGGTGCGGCCGGCGGCGCAGCAATGGACGAATCATCATTGGCATTGAATCTGTATTGGCCCTGTAGCGATGCGAACAAATCTACTCAAGCTCTGCATCTCGTTTGCCCTGTCGGTGGTGGTGACGTATACGCTTGCCAGTGTTGCACACAGCCAGCAGGTGTTGGCGGGTCTTCTGAACCTGGACGTACGTATCTCGCTGACTGATCGTATCGTCATGGTCGCTGGCGACTGGCTTGGGTTGTATCTTTATCTGCTTGTGATTGCGATCGGGTTACTGATTGCGTTCACTGTCATGGCCTTGCTCAGGCGGTTTGTGTCAGTACCCGGAACACTGCTCTATACCGTGGGTGGCACGCTGGCTATGCTGGTCATCCTCATCTCCATGCGAGAACTGGGATCATTGACGCCTATTGCCGGTGCACGCGGAGCATTGGGCCTGTCCCTGCAGTGTCTGGCCGGAGCCATTGGCGGGGCTGTGTTTGGCGCAAGCCTTGGCCAGTCGCCCAGAGAGCCGCGAGCGGCAAGTTCAAATGTGACCTTGCCGCTCAGAGACCTGCTTTAATTTTTGCCTATCCAGAGATGAGGGCTTCGGCTTCGATTTCCACGCGATATTCCCCAACCAGTCTGCTGACTTCGATCAATGTGTTGGCCGGCAGACATTCATCGAAGTACCGTCCATGCACGCGTGACACCGTTTCCCAGTCGTCGGCATCGGTCAGGTAGATTCGTGTGCGGATGACATCGTTCAACGTGGCTCCCAGTGAGGCGAGACTGGCAGAAATCTTGTCGAGTATATAGGTTGTCTGAGCGCGTAAATCATCATGCCCGATGACCCGGTCGCTCTGGTGGGTGGCGGTAGTGCCGCTGACCAGAACACGATTGCCATCTCGCACCGCGCGGCTGTACCCACAGATGGGCTCGAATTCGCTGCCGCTGGAAATACGCCACCGGTCTTTGCGACCAGCCACGGCCTGTTTTTCGAACACCGGTGGCAGTGCGTCCAGATGGTCGCTCAAGTCGCCAGAGGCCGTCAGGAACGGCGGGCGACGATACTCGGTGCCGCAATCTCCGCGAATGGGGGTCAGCCGTTGTGTTGCTGACTGGATGCGTGCGAGATCGTCTTCCGTTAGTTCCAGGCTCAACAGGTTCTTGTTATCCTGGCGGTGCTGGCTGTCGGTGAGTCGGGCTCCCACGATGGTGCCGGTAACAGCCGCTTGTTGCATGACCCAGCGTGTGGCCACATTCGAAATCGATACATCGTGTTCCTTGGCGACGGTTGCCAGGGTTTGCAGTATTTTCTGATAGACCTGCCAGCCGCCAACCGCATGAATGAAGCGCTGATATTTCATTTTGCTCCAGTCGGGCACATCGGTAGGTTCGCTGGTATTGAGCCAGCGATCACCCAGAAAGCCACCGGCCAGGGTGCCGTATGCCAGCAGCCTGACACCGCTGCTCAGGCACAGCTCGCTCATATCGCCCAGGGCACGCTGATCAAGTACCGAAAGACAAACCTGATTGGTCGCTATTTCATGTCCGCAACTCAGCAGTACGGATAGATGATCGGTATCAAAATTGGTCAGGCCCAGCTGTCCGATCCAGCCTTCCTGCTTCAACTCCATCAGGTAGTCCATGACATCGATATAGCCGGGGTGATCAAAACTCCACCAGTGCAGCTGTAGTAGATCGATAGTCTCGACACCGAGGCGTTCACGGCGTTCCTGAATACCAGCGCGAACAGCCTCGCGCGTGCACTGATGCGGTTGTGGACACCATTTGGTAAACAGCTTCAAGTCGGTCGCCTGGTTGGATGCCAGCAGACGCGCCCTTGCACGTCCGGCAATCAATTCGGCGCTACCGTAATGATCGGCCATGTCAAAGCAGGGATATCCCGCCTGTACATAGCCGATCAGTTCTTCAGCGGCCTTGTCACAATCCAGCTCTTGACCTCCGCGCTC
Organism: Granulosicoccus antarcticus IMCC3135; assembly: GCF_002215215.1. Classification (NCBI taxonomy): domain Bacteria; kingdom Pseudomonadati; phylum Pseudomonadota; class Gammaproteobacteria; order Chromatiales; family Granulosicoccaceae; genus Granulosicoccus; species Granulosicoccus antarcticus. Next base: position 658,668 of record NZ_CP018632.1, read on the forward strand.
CAGATCGGCTACCTGCCAAAGGCCGGTAATGAGCGGTGTATTCTGCAAACCGAGAGTCTGCAGTGCATTTTTATTGGCTTGATCAGTCATGAGTGGATTGCTGTTGGTGTGTCTTATTTCGTAAGTTCTGCAATGAAGGCATTCACCTCATCGAGTGCGAAGTAGCTCTCTTCCTCAACGCCTGTCTCGCTGAACTTCCAGGCAACCGCAGGTGCGGACACATCACCATTGGCATCAAAGACCACGGCGCCGGTTGCACCTTGGTAGGAGACGTTTTTACCTTCGCCGAGTAATTCTCGAGCCTGCGCAAGTCCGGCTACATCAGGAAAGATAGGTGTTCCGGCAGGGTCTGTCACTCGTGGCACGCTGGCAGCAATGGCTGCACCGGTGAGTTCCGGAGCTGCATCCATGGCCAGCAGGGAAATCATGACCGCATCATAACTGTTGGGCAGGCCCGGGCCATTAGGTTCTGAATCAAACTTTGCCTTGTACATTTCTGTGAAAGTGTCGGCAGAGTCGGTGCGCGGCGGTGCTGTGTCATGGCCCACCAGTTTGGTCAGATACTGCATGCCAACACCATCGCGGAACTCATCGGATTTCAGGGAGTTGGCAGCAACGAATTCTTGCGTGCCACCCAGAGAGAGCCACTCGCGCACCAGTGAAATACCTTCTGCCGGGTAGAGCGCCATGTAAAGCGCCTCGGGCTTGGTCTTCAAAACTGAGGTCACTTCGGCACGGTAGGAGGCTTGCGCATCGTTGATGGCTGCAGAGGTGGTGACTTCAATGCCCAGCGTTTCCAGATCGGCGGCGACCAGTTTCCCCAGGTCTTGTCCCCAGTCATCGTTCTTGTAGAAAATACCAACGCTTTTATAGCCACGTTCTTGTATCAGTCTGGCCGCTACTGCTGCCTGATTACGTGTAGTCGCAAAGGTACGAAACCACAATCCCTTGGTTTTGCCTTCTTTGGCAACATCGGTAAACGCGGTGGAAGAAGAGCAGCAAGACATTTGCATGACGCCTGAAGGCGCGGTAACCGATGTCAGAATAGGCATGGAGACACCGCTTGATACGGCACCTATCAAGACAGGAACCTTGTCAAGATCAACCATGGCTTTCGCTGCATCGACACCGATTTTCGGATCGGCCTGACTATCACGCAGCACCATTTCGATGTCGCAGCCTTTGACGCCACCGGATTCATTGTAGAGCTCTACCGCAAACTGGGCTGTTTCTGCAATGGGTCGTCCCCAGTCAACCGATGTTGGTAGCACTGCGCCTATTTTTGTCGTGCAATCAGCAGCCTGGGCTGGTGAGAGTGGTGCGAATGAAGATAGACCGACAAGTGCCAGACTAAGCTTGAACAGAGGGATGTTTGCGGGTGTGATTTTCACTTGGCCTCCTGGGCGTGGGGTTTTCCTGAGTCTTCATTGCTGTGCCAGTCGACCGGGTCGGTTGCTGGTTTTGAATAGTGTCGTGTGCCGAGCTTTTCCGGCAATAGTCCTCGCGGACGCCACAGCAGTGTCAATACGATAATAGATCCGATAAGAATGTACTGAATGGAGCCGGTATATAGTTGCAGGTGAGTGGGTGCTACAGCCGTTAGTAGCCAGCCACTGCCAACCCAGCCTCCCCAGACGACAAGGGTGCCCAGCAAGGCGCCACGGTTGTTGCCACTGCCGCCGACGATCAACATGGCCCAGATCTGAAAGGTGAGGATAGGGGCCAGATCCTGTGGGCTGATGAAGGCATAGAAGGTGGCATAGAGTGCCCCCGACAGACCCATGATCATGGAGCCGATGACAAAGGCTGTCAGCCGAATTACCGGTGGTGATTTGCCTAGTGAGCGTGCAGCGCGCTCATTTTCTCGAACCGCTCGCAGCAATCTGCCGAACGGTGAGCGCACCAGTGTTTCGAGAAACACATAGACAATGATCAGGCAAATGACGACAAAGGCGAGAAACAGCAAGTTGTATTGCAAGGCGCCGTCGACCAGGGACTCGAAAGGCCTTTCAAAGCCACGTAGTCCGGTTGCACCACCGGTGAGGTAGCTTGCGTTCCTGACAACGGATTCCATGGCAATGGCAACTCCAAAGGTTGCGATCGCCAGATAGTCATGGCGCAGGCGAGTGGTGGCCAATCCCACCAGTACGGCCAGTATTCCTGACAGGGCGATGCCGCCTGATAATGCTACTGGATAGGGCAATCCGAAACCGCCCAGACCGTCGATTCTTTCCGGTCCTCCCAGTAGCATCATTCCGTAGGCCCCTGCACCGAAAAAAGCGACGATGCCACCGTTGAACAAACCGGTAAATCCCCACTGCAGATTGAGCCCCAGCACCGTGATGGCCAGGATCAGAGCGATGGTCAGAAAAAACGCCAGATAGGAAATAATGCCAATCACCGTTCTTCTCCGAACAGACCATTGGGTCTGAGATAGAGCACCAGCAATATGATGAGAAACGGTACCGCAGGTTTGTATCCGGTGGGAATGATCAGCAGCGCCATGCTGGAGGCCAATCCGACAATCAGTCCTCCCAGTGCAGCACCGTAGATACTGCCGATGCCACCGACAATGGCGGCGGCAAACAGCGAGAGCACCAGGTCGCGGCCCATGACGGGACTGAGTTGATTATTGAGGGCATAGCAGACGCCGGCAATAGCTGCCAGTGCTCCACCGAGCATCCATGCGAGTCGGACCATGGCGGCCAGATTGATGCCGTTGACCTGAGCCAGTACCGGATTCTCCGAGATAGCCGTGAGTGCAAAACCTACGGAGGTTCTGGAAATGAACAAATGCAGCGACACCATGACCAGTAGCGTCAATGCAAGTATGAACAGCTGATCGGCCTTGACCAGTAACAGAGGATCGCTGCTGAGCATCATGGCAAAGGCGATATCGCCATTGTAGTGAGTGGATTTCAGACCGTAGACAAGGCCGATGGCGTTGCGAATGATCAGGCTGATGCCAAAGGATGCAAAGACCATCGTCAGTGGGCCGGCTTGTTCGCGCAGTCGTTTAAAGACCAGGCGATCGATGATGGCTGCGATAACACCGGTAATCAACAAGGCACAGAGCATCGCGATTATCAGTGACACGCTCACGCTGAGCATGGGCAGTTTGCTGCTCAGAGAATTGGACAAGGCATTGAACACGGAATCCAGGGTCAGCGTGAAATAGGCGCCCATGGAGATCAGCTCGGCGTGTGAGAAATTCGCAAACCGCAGAATGTGCATGACCAGCGTCAGACCGATCGCACCGAGCGACAGAATCGAACCCACCAGGATTCCATCAAACAGACTTTGTAGCATGTGCCTCCACGCGGCGTACGCCCATATAGATTTCACCAAGAACAGGATCGTTCATCAGACTGCTTGCCTCGCCTTCGTACTGATTGCGCCCCTCGGCCAGAACATAGGCCCGGTCGGAGACCGTTAGGGCGGCTTTTACATTCTGTTCAACCATCAGAATCGCCACGTGTGAACGGGCAATGCCGGGAAGCATGCCGAGTACTTCCTGGGCCGCCTTGGGAGAAAGCCCAGCACTGGGCTCATCGAGCAGGAGTAATGTGGGGGAGGAGACCAGCGCCATGGCGACCGCCAGGAATTGGCGCTGACCACCTGACAGGGATCCTGCGCGAGCATTGAATTTTTCGGCTAGAACCGGGAACAGTTCCAGCATCGATTCAATTGCTTGCCGCGGGTTTGCATTGCAGCGACGTGCTGCCAGGCGCAGGTTCTGCTGCACGCTCATGGTGCGAAAGATGTTGTCCAGCTGAGGAACCAGCGCCACGCCCGATTGAGACAGTTTGTCAGGGCGGATACCTGTAATAAGTCGGTTGTCAAAGCTTACCGAGCCGGATTCGACACGCAACAGACCGGCAATGGCTTTGAGCAGTGTTGATTTGCCCGCCCCATTAGGACCGATGATGGAGACGATTTCTCCATGCTGCATGCTGAGGTTGATGTCCGAAATAATCGGCATGCCTTTCACATAACCTGCAGTCAGCTGCTGGACTTGCAGTCCGTTCTCAGATTCTGCAGCCATCAGGCAGGCACCATGTCCATATCGCCCAGATAGCTCTCCAGCAGCTCCTCGCAGTTCATGGCCTCGTCGGCGGTGCCTGTGAATATGACTCGACCGCTGGCCATGGCGATAATGGGTTGGCAGTGCCGCATGATCAGATCCATATTGTGTTCAATAATAAGAAAGCTCATCCCCTGGTCGTTGAGGGCGTGAATTCTTTCCATTAGAATGTGTGTCAATGCAGGGTTGACCCCCGCCGCTGGTTCGTCCAGCATGATCAGTTCGGGCTTGCCCATGAGAACGCGTGCCAGTTCCAGTAATTTTTGCTGACCACCAGAGAGGTTTCTGGCCGCCAGCATAGCTACCTTTGAGAGCGTCGTGAATTCCAGAATTTCGTGAGCGCGCTGCAGATGTTCACTTTCCTGTTTGCGAATAGCACCGGGCCTGAAGATGGGAGCCCAGAAGGTCTCACCCAGTTGTCCCGGGGCTGCAAGCATGAGATTGTCCAGCACGCTCATTTCAGGAAAGGGCTGCGGAATCTGAAATGTGCGAGCCAGTCCTTCGCGATAGACCTGGTCAGCCGTCAATGTCTGCAGTGGCTTTGAATTGAACAGGATGCTGCCCTGGTCGCAACGCGCCTCTCCCACAATGGTTTCGAACAAGGTTGATTTGCCGGCGCCATTGGGTCCGATCAGTCCGGTGATAGAGCCGCGTTCTATCGTTAACGAGACATCGTCTACCGCCGTAAGATCACCATAGTGTTTGCTCAGATTACGTACATCCAGCAGCACATCGCTTGAGGCCGAGGGCTTCATTTCGGTGTGTTGAGGTTGTATTTCATGATGCGACCGTGTGGCCCGTTACGATCACTCTCCAGCTCGTAAACGGATCCCCTGGGGCCCTTTGCTTGCGCTGTCACAGCTTCAATGGCCGCAAGGTTGGCAGCCGTCAGTGAGACTTCGAAGCTTGCCAGGGTCTCGTCAATATTGTCAGCGGTACGCGCCCCGATAATGGTGGCCGCGACTTGCGGTTGAGCCATCATGTAGCTGGTGGCAACGGCCGAGAGCGGTACATTATGTTCCTTGCCAATGCTGTCCAGCACTTGTAACAGGGACTGAAACAGATCCCAGCCGCCAAAATCTTCGATGATCAGACGGTATTTGATCAACGATCGGTTCTCGAAACTGAATCCCGGGTCTGGTTGTCCTAACCAGCGTGCGGTTAGAAATCCGCCTGCCAGTACGCCATAACACAGGATCTGTATGTTCGCATTCTCGCACCAGTGGCTGAAATCACCTGCTGGGCGTTTATCGAGCAATGAGTACTGGACCTGAGCAGAAACCATGTCGAAGTCATCGTCGACGAACGGCTGCATGGCAGATTCGTTCCAGTTGGTACAGCCCAGGTGGCGAATCTTGCCCTTGGCCTTGAGTTTTTTGAGCACATCCAGACTAGCCAGTGGATCACCGAGAGACAGATCCCACCAGAAGAACTGCACGAGGTGCAACTGATCCAGGTTCAGTCTCTTGAGTGATCGGTCAATGATGGCTTCGATGTCTTCGTGGCGAATACTGGTCAGCTTGTCAAGATCAGGAACCAGCTTGGTGTGGACCTGAATAAGCTCTTCGACTGGACCGGACTCACGTTGGCGCAGTTCCTTGACCGCGTCGCCAATCATGGCTTCCACACCGGTGTAGATATCGGCACAGTCGAAGGTGGTAATGCCACGATCGACGAAAGTGAGCATGTCATCAACCGCTTTCTGACGATCAAACGTGCCATGTCCGCCAGCCAGTTGCCAGCCGCCTTTGATGACACGGCTGATGTTGTAGCCGGGTCGAAGCTCAGTGCGAGAGATGCTCATGAATCGATTAATTGTCAGAAGTGGATGTTGCCCAATAAGGCGTACCACGTTTATCGGGCAGACCACTGGTTTGAGCGTGAGTGAAACGGCGTTTGTCCGTGCGGGTTATACGAAATTGGCCGCCACAGTGGGGATCGGGGCAGGCGATGCAGGCGTCTGTTGTCATCCAGTCGTGTTCATCGGTGGCGCGTTGTTTTGCCGGTAGCAACGGCAACAAGGCGGCCAGAGGGTAGAGCGGAAATTTGCCATCGGGGCCAAAAATCAGGTTCTCGCCGTGCATCAGAAAATATTGCCCCGGCTGATGATCGCAAACCATGGGTCTTTCGGTAGCGATAACCTCAACCTTGAGATCGTACAGCCAGAATTCCTTGGAGTCGCTCATGGGCATGGCAAAGTTGAAGGATGAACACGGAATGGGAGACTTGTCTCAGGCAATCTACCACGAACAATGTAATGCTCGCGAGTCGCGTCTTTTCAACTTCTGGGGAGGGGGGCCAATGGCATTCACTTAACAAAATAAGCCATTCACTTAATAAAACGGTTTTCGGCGGCCAGTGCTTTTCCCTGTTTTTTGCTTTAAGCCGTAATCGGTGTCTTTGCTGCGGCGAGTTTTGCTGGTTTTGGTGCTTTCCACTTGCCCACAGGCTTTCTTGAGCATCGCGCGTACGATCTGTTGGGGCGTAACTTCTGCCGGCACGTGCTAATGCTAGCGATAATGGTGTTCACGGTCTTGTTCAGCAGGTTGGTTTGTTGAAGTAACAAAGCTTCGATATGTCTAGCCACCGTCATGAGGCAGTTTTTGAAGTTCGCTTTAATGGCGTGCTTTTCACTTTCGCCTTGCTCGCTTTTTGATTGAAAGCCATCCTCACTGTGATTGGCAAATAATCGAGCGAGAGTGATGAGGTTAAAATGTGCAAAGAGTTCCTGCTTGACGCCTCGCTCGCTTTGAGCATGAAAGTCTTCGACTTTCATCAGCTGTTTGGATATTTTGTACAACTCTTCGACACCCCAGCGCGAGTGATAGACCGCTGACAGTTGCTCAATGCTGTATTTTTTCTGATCCCATAATGTGGTGCCCAGAATGTAGCTTGTTCCGCCAGCATCGTATTTCACTAACCGCAGCGCGAGTGCTGGGTAATCCGGCTGTGGGTCGTGCGCAGGTATGGATGTGCGCTTTGACTGGCTAGGAAAAATCTGGACGACGGCATCGATGTCATCGCTGTTGGCAAATGCTTCAACCACGCGACAGGCGGTTGTCTTGAGTCGAAAGATAGGGTGTATGTGACGTTTGTCATGCTCGTGCAGCATGTCATACGAGTAATATCCACGATCATAGACCACCACATCGGTTTCAGAGAGTGAGTTCAGGTGGCTGATCGCCATTTTGCGCTCATCGCGATGACTGGCCAAGTCAAAATCGATGGGAATTTTCGTTTTTAGCTCATAGAGGCAGCTCACAGTACCTTGTGGATAATGGGCATTGTCCGAGGGCGTTTTGTAGCCTGCGCGAATCAACTGCCGAGGTAAGTTCAATTTTGATCCATCAACAGCCATTAGACGATGGCCTTGCCATAGTTTTTTGGGGTCGGGTTTGGCTTGTTGAAGTATTTGAACCTGGAGTAACTTGAACACCTCTTCATCTAATTTGGCGCGAGCATTACAAAAAGCTGATGCTGCGACCGGCGTGGGTTGAGGAAGGTCTATGCCCAGAGTGCGGCACTGCTCCCAAAGCTCAGCGGTGGTGATGGCATAGCCTTGTTTGTTCGTTGAAAAAACCAGCCGGAAGATGAAGAGCATGATCAACAGTGAGTTCAACACGCGTTGACGCTTTTGCCATTGCCGATCGAAATCATGAGCAACGTGAATCACGGTGCCAATGATGTTTTGCCACAGCTGAACAAAGGGATCAGTTGGGCCCAGTGGTCTGGGCGTATGGCCTGTATTTCTAGAGTGTGCTTTACCTTTTTTGCGGACAAGCTCAGGGCCATTGATCAGTATGGGTTTGGGGTTCCGGGTCAGTGCAAAAACATAGACATCTTTCGCAGATTTACCCGGTGTGCTTTTAGTGGCAGATTGGCCTTTGGTCTGACCCAGGCATTGCCAATTGGCCGCGCGGTAGCAGGTGGCTTTGAATCTTGTCGGATCAATGAATGTCTCGACCAGCACGGGACGCGTGTGGTAGTTCGCCAGCCAATCATCGCTCAATTGTTTGCAGGCCATGGATAACGACTTTGAGGCCAGGCATTTCACTTTTACCCACGGGAAGATCAGGAATCGATTGTTATTGACTAGCAAATCCAGGTGTTTTTTGTATTTCTGTTCCTGCCAGCCAATCCATTGATCACGACAAGGTAGCGACTTGACGGCATAGCAGAACATCAGGCAGCCTAACTTTCGTCCTTGCGCATCGACAATGAAATAGCGCAAATGCGGCCCAATAGGTCGCCTGTAGCCCAGGTAATGATGCCTGTCGACTAGCTCGTTCCACAGCCCGATGTCGTGCTTGTCTGCGGCCAATTGAACCGTAATTGCCAGCTGGTCCAACGGCTCGTCGATGAGAGGTTGTTGCTCTGAGCGAGAAGTCGGTTTGATCTGCTTCTGCAGGCCTGGTCTCTTGGTCTCATCGATTGCTGGCAAGGACACAATGCCCAGTTTTTCCAGCGACTCCAGCGTGCTCAGGCAGGACTGAATCTTGTGCTTGCCCGCCGGTGTACACCAGCCTAGATGTTCGCTAATCGTATGAGCCAATTCCCGTCGGCTTAGTGCTGGAAAAGCGCGACAGGTTTCCTGGATGGTGCAGATTTGCTTGCGGGTAAATCGCTTGCCTGCAAAGGTGGTTGAGCTGAGGTTCTCTATGAGTGGATCCATGGCCCTTTCGACTGAAGTTGACGCACAGATAGTGTGTCAACTGTCGTGAAGCGAGTCAAGAGTTTTTTGAGGGACATCTCGGAAGTGTAGAATGTTCATACTAATCAGCCTGTTACAAAACTGCCCGTGACGGGGAAATTAGTTTGCTCCAAAATGAATGCCATTGGGAGGGGGGCTGTAGTTTGAGGACGCACGCTCGCACACAGCAGAGCTATGAGCTTGGGTGCGGATTGCTCATAGGGGCGTCGAGGCAGGGGAGGAAATTACACTTCCGATCTGTATTCCGGGAGTTTTGTTCTGCAGTAGAGGCGTCCGTGTTGGTGCTCTGCCCAGCAACCTTGCCGTGCCCTATGCTCCGGATCGAATTAGTGATTGTATATTTCAGACTAAGTGTTGTGAACAAAGCCCGTCTCTTGCAGGCGTGGCGAGTCACTCTTCTGGTACCCGGTGTAGCCCTGCGCGACAGAGCGTGCCGATAGCTGGCTGTAGATCGCCTCTGCCTCCAAGGCCAGATTGGTCGATAGATCTGACAAAGGTTCGGCAAGGCTACCTGGAGCACGCAGGCGTTTTGCTGCTGCCATCAGAGTCGTTGTCGCCACCTCATTGAGTTCCAGGTTTTTTGCCAGCTGACCCAAATCGGCGGAGCCGTTCTGCAGCAGTGATTCATAGCCAATGAACTGCGTACCTTCTGGTGCATGCTCTAGCACGTGGCGATAGGCATCAACCCAGTACTGTAGCCAGAACAAACGCTGTGTCGGATCGAGACTATTTTTTTCACTGAAGTGGATAGGACGAAAATTGGCTCCAAAGTCGTGATGACCAATCCAGCGCATGTAGTTGCGGGCAAACGCATCATTCTTGTGTATCTCAAGGAAACGCAAATGCTGGGTGTGCAGAGAGGCAACGTGAGTGGTGGGGTGTCGATAGCAGAGCAGCAGGTCTGCGTCACTGAACACCGAGCGAATGGCATCAAGACGGGACAGGTTTGCATTGTTCTTCGACAGGTAGCGCGATGACGAATTCAAGTGCTGCGTGTCGGAGTCTGAGGCGCTGGGCGTGGATGGATGTGCACCCTGCACGTTGAGCTCTTTCAGACAAACAAGCTTGCGCGCAAGATTGACGAAAGCGTCCGGCATGTTGGCGTCCAGGTCGGTAGGCATCAGTGTTCGCATACCACCGTCGTCAAACATCGACTTGCCCTGGTAACTCACCCAGAGCACTTCTTCAAAAGCTTCCGGGCTGTCGTAGGAAATAAGCATGCCATCGCCGTGTGCACGTTCCTGCCCCTCTCCCTGTTTACGTGAGCCTGAGCTCAGACGATTCCAGAGCAAGGGGTTGAGCACGAATGGCATTTGCCGGTAAGTGAAGCTGGCGAACTGGTCTGTGTCGTAGAGCAATTCCAGCAACAAGGTGGTACCTGCTCGTGGCAGGCCAGTGACGAACACCGGTCGCCTAACCTCAACATCAGTCAGATGTTTCTTGAAAAGATCATTTTCAACATCGCCGAGGATTTTCTGCAAGCCCGGATGAATGAAGGCAATCCGGTGCAACAGACGATCAAGGCTGGAATACTGGCTGGTACTGGAGTGTGAACTGGCAGGTTCGCCGACTGGCTTGAAGCGGGTATACAAAGCGACGCTGACAACCGCTGCGATCAGACCCTGCCAGGATGCCAGTAAATCACTGAGGCCGCCCGGGGATAGAGTGAACAGAGACTGGGCCATGGCAGCTACTGCCACGCAGGTCAGCAATACGCCGGCAAGTTTGGCAGTGAAGGTGAAGGTATCCTTCAGCACTTGCAGACTCATGCGTCTGACTGATACTTCTTTTTCTTCGTCCGATAGCGTCGTCGAACGAATTACTTTGATCGCCGCTGGAGCCACGTTGAACACTTTCTGGATATCGCTGATCACATTCAGACGAACAAACAGCTCGTAGAACAGGATTCCTATCAGACCGAACAGGGCAACAACGGCGAGCAGATTCATTACACCTGAGTTTCGGTTCGGTTAGTGGTGCCAGCTTCAGTCGTCTCGTTGAGTGCGACTGTATTGTTGGTGTCTTGCTTGTCCGGATGGGCTTGTGATGGGTTTTCTGCTTGTGTCTGGGGCATGTCAGGATGAGCTGTCTGTTCGGCGATCGTGGCGGCGGCCTGACTGGTAGCTGGATTCGACCCCGTTTTCTTTTTGTTGAAAGCGCGTTTTAGTGGATACCAGAAGAGCCCGAAGAGCGCGAGCACGATGGCGGCAAGCACGCCGAAGATGGTGCCAATTACACCCATACCCAGACCCGGACCCACGTAGGCCATGGCAGGTGCCGAGAACAGAATGAGTAGTGCGACGAGTGAGAGTTGTTTCATGAGGGTTGTCCGTTGTTGCAGGCAAAGTCGGCCGGCGCTATGTCGAAGTAGTCTTCTGGTAACCAGAGATAATCTGAGATGAAGGCGTTGTGCCCTTCATTGAAAATATTGTTGATTTCCAACAGGAGTCTGCCGTTCTTGTCGAACTCCATGGCACGCCCCTCGTAGGGCACCGTTATTTGCAGGGTGCCGTCCTGCAGATACTCATGCTTGCCCATGTACTGGCTGTAGAAACGAAAGTCGGGATCGATCTCTACGGTGCGAACTTGGCGAGTTTGCGGATCCATGGCGATGATGCTCGATTCGCCTCGATAGCCATTGTTGTTGTACACAGAGATTTCTCCATTGGCCGTGAAATCAGGATCATGCTGCTGGATCCAGGGGCCATGGCTCCACCATTTGATCTGGCGAGTATCCGGGGCCAGTACTGCCACCATGTTGATGTTGCGAAAGCTGAGTAACAGGTCACCGGCTTCGAACTGGGGAAAGGCATCGGCCATTTCTGGCCGCAGCACTTCCAGATCATTCGGATGGAACCGGTCGTAGACCACATGCCGCCCCTTGTAGTGTTCGAATCCTTTGCCGGGTACGATGGTGAAGATGGTGCGATTCTCAGAGGAGGTGTCGATGATGTCGTCGATCAGGCTGATCTCCTCGATCGTTTCACCGGTTTCAGGGTCGAAGCGGGTGAGGAACTGGTATTGATCGAATGCCGTTACTTCGCCATGCCAGGTCCAGAGACCGCCGCGTGGGTCGGCTGCGAAAGAATGATGAAAGGAACCCTTGCGTGACCACATCGGTTCACCGCAGGTGTCGTAACGAGTCATGACGTCACCCTTGTCACTGTTGACGATGACCGATCCATCTTTCATGACATGGAAGGCATGGGGCGCTTCTGAACCACCAGAGGGACCATCCGGATCCTGAACGTCGTAGTTCAGCAGACGCTCATGAACCTTTGCGCCGCTGCTGTCGAAGATCCACATACCAAACTCGCCCGATTTGGGTTCGTAGCCGAGCACTGCGCGGTAGCCAGCAAGCAGTGCGTCCGGATGGTGGGCGGTCCAGGTTTCCCGCGAAGCATTCTCCGGTGCTTTTCCAACCGCGTTCTCGGGGGCAAAGCCACCGACATCCCAGGCTTCCAGTAGTACTGACTTGGCACGTGTGATCGGCTTGTAGGGCCAGTATTTCTGGTTTGCGAAGTGCACGCCAATACCAAAGATGACAGCGACGCCCAGGAACCTCAGGGAAAATTGAGATACCTTGCGGGCAATGGCTTCGCCACGGGGTTCCACCATCGCATTATTTGCCTGGCTTGAAGCCGTTGACTCTATAGGCGCTGTGTTTTCGCCTCGTTCTGTGTCGGATTGCTTGTCACACATCAGTCTGATTGGTCGCTTGTCGTCTGCGATGTACCGCCGGTGGCGGGATGCAGATTCCGGATGAACATGGCACTGGAATCTGCCTCTGATCGATCAGGTAGAAGTCATGATCGTACGACCTTGAATCGTCGCACACTGATGACATTTCTTTTATGTATCTTTTGACACGTGAGTGGAAAAAAGCGCACCGAATGCCTTTCTTAACTATATGTCATGAAGCATTGGTGATTCTGCTGCCAGGCAGGCACGAGTAACTATCCAAGGGAGGTGCAATGACAATGAATACGACCAGATAATCAAGGCTGACACACAGCACACAGGTACGTCCAGGCGCGCAAAAACAAGAGGGCAATGTGTCTATCCACAGTCACCCAAACCGCGCAGGGACTCGAATATTTTCAATCAGCCCTTAAAAAATCGACAACCCAGTTGTGCAATGGATCTTGGTTCGAGCGGGGGTGCCAAGCTGTTATCACCTCAAAACTGACAGGGGATTCCTTCAGCTCAATAGTCGCCAATTTACTGTCAATCAATGCTCTGGATGGCAAAAAGGCAATCGCATCAGTAGTTTCAAGGTAGAGAGGCACGATGGAGAAGCAAGGGGCTGATATCACCACATTTCGTTCTAACCCGAATTGTTCAAACCAGCTATCAATCGAGCCCCGGAAGTTGGGTCTTGAAGGGGAGGCAATTATCTGTGGATGGCGCGCAATGGCTTCCAGGCTTAATTTCTTACCCACAACCGAAGAAGTTTTTGACGCGACACAGACATGATGCTCGGTAAATAAAGTGATACAGGGGTAATTGCTGGGCACAAAGTCTGGAAATGCGACAACCAGATTAACCCGGCCCGCGACCATGGCATCGTTCAAGGTGTCGATATCCAGATCTTGAATGATAATTTTCAACCTGGGGGCCTGTTGCCTGATCTTCGATAGCAAGTCGGGCAGTACGACCTGCTGGGCGTAGTCAGTGGCTGCTATCACATAGGTGCTGTCGATGAGGTGCGGCTCGAAGGAATCTGGAGTCAGCAGCTGCTCAAAATCGTGAAGAATGGCTTCGATTTTTTCGCCCAATTGTTCAGCCATAGGGGTGGGAATCAAGCCATTACTCTTGCGAAGGAATAACCTGTCGTCAAAGATATCTCTCAGCTTTCTCAACTGATCACTCACCGCTTGCTGTGTTAGCCCTACTTGCTGCGCAACACGAGACACATTTTTCTCCCGCAGCAGCGCCTGGAGTATCCGTAACTGTCTGATTTCCAGTCTATCAATCTTGCTCATACTTGTATCTCTAACAAGTGTTATCTGTTTCCAATTGTATCCCTGCGTCACTAACATAGCCACTGTAACGACGAAATGTCATGTTCACTCGCAGAAGGTTGTTGTAATGAAAAAAGTTATTGTTATTGGTGCATCAGGAAAAATCGGACAGGCAGCATTGACGGGACTGGGGCATCATGACGTTGTCACGGCAAGCCGTTCGGGCAATGGCTGCGATTATCAGGTTGATATAAGCGACGAAGCATCCATCAGAAGCCTGTTCAAAGAAGTAGGTTCTTTTGATGCCGTTGTAAATACAGTGGGTGTATGCGAATACGCCGATTTTGTAGATATGACTGAGCAGCAGTGGATGACCACCGTCATGAGCAAGATGATGGGGCAGATAAACCTGGTACGTATCGGCCAGGAATATATTAATGACGGTGGTTCATTTTCCCTCATAAGTGGCATTCTGAGCTCCAAGCCCATTGCGATGGCTATAGCAGACGCAACCACCAGTGGTGCCATTGATACATTTGTAAAATGTGTTGCTTATGAAATGCCCAGAGGCATTCGCATCAACGCGATCAATCCCACGGTTATTGATGAAGCCTGGGATGTTTATGGCGAAATGATGGCAGGTTTCCAGTCTGTGCCGGGTGCTTTGGTGGGTAAGGCGTTTGAAAGATCTGTTGATGGCTTTATTACGGGTGAAGTGATCGTTGTTGATGCTTGAAATTGACTGATAGACAACATTGTCCAGGCACAGCTGTCTGGTGGATCGGCCAGACAGCTGTGCGTCACTGATTTCAGCGTTAAAGATATGTTGGCATCACTGCCGATTGAAACTCGTTACTCAGTGGCGATTGGCATCCGTTGCGAGTTGCCGCGTGCAACTTGCAGGGTTAAGCTAGCGTTTTTTCAAGAACAGCACTGCTCATGTCGTTAGCTTTCGGTCGTGACCATCTGGCTATTCCAGGTCCCTCTGTCATTCCAGATCGGGTGTTGCGTGCCATGCACCGCAGTGCGCCCAACATCTATGCAGGGCCTTTGGTGGATCTCACCGCGGGTTTGTTGAGTGATCTGAAAAAGATTGCCCGCTGTGAAGGGCACGCAGTCTTTTATATAGGTAATGGACATGCTGGTTGGGAGGCAAGTCTGTGTAATACGCTGAGTCGCGGGGACCGGATACTGGCGTTGGTCACCGGTCGTTTTGGTCGAGGCTGGGTGCAAATGGCAAGAGGTCTTGGCATCGAGGTGGAAACGCTTGAGTTCGCTGAGGCCGAACCTGCTGGTCCGACACGTCTTCAGGCAGCTTTGCAAGCCGATACCAAGCATGCCTTCAAGGCGGTGATCACGGTGCAGACAGATACCTCCACCTCATCGACTAATGACATTCCAGCCTTGCGTCAGGCCATCGATGCCGCAGGACATCCGGCCCTGTTCATGGTCGATGCCATCGCCTCATTTGCCTGCGAACCCATGCAGATGCATGACTGGAGTGTGGATGTACTGATCACGGCCAGTCAGAAGGGCATGATGACACCTCCGGGGCTTGCCATCGTCTTCATCCCTTCAATTCCAAGGATACCCCGTCGTTCAGGGCGGGGAGGAATTGGAGTGCTGTATATATAGCCAGTGATTGCTGACCCTTCTGGGTGAATGGGGGCGGAACGGTTATACAATCGAGCTGTGAAATCAACATGCATCAAGGTTCTCAAAGTCAGGGTAAAAGATCGCCACGCGCCGCTTTTGCGCAGCATGGCGACTGAAGTCAATCAGGTATGGAACTACTGCAACGACCTGTCTGATCGTATGATTCGGGAGCGTGGTCGGTGGATGTCCGGATTTGACTTCTCTGCTTACACGGCGGGTGCCTCGAAGCAGTTCGAGCACATTGGCAGCAGTACGATTCAGGAAATTGCCGAACACTACGCCAGCAAACGCTTCTCGGCAAAGCGTCGCAAGCTGAGGTGGCGCAAGAGTTTTGGCGATAAACGCTCGTTGGGATGGGTGCCCTTCAAGGCTCGGGCAGCTCACTGGAAGCACGGGCAGGTCTTCTTTGCAGGTTCTCACTTCAAGGTATGGGACAGCTTCGGTCTTGCCAATTACAAGTTCAGGGCAGGTTGTTTCACTGAGGATGCTCGCGGTCGATGGTATTTTTGCATCTGTGTCTCGGTTGATCGCACGTGTCCCAAGGGGCAAGATAGTATTGGTATCGATCTTGGTCTGAAAACCGTTGCCACCTGCAGCGATGGCACCGTGCTGGAGGGACGTTGGTATCGCCACCTGGAGGGCAAGCTTGCCAAGGCCCAACGGGCAAGACGCAAGCGGCGCACCCGGGCGATTCACGCAAAAATCAGGAATCGCAGAGCAGATGCCCTGCATAAATTCAGCCGCCATCTGGTCAATCGATGCGGCGAGATCTACGTGGGAGATGTCAGTAGCTCGAAGCTGACAAAAACCACGATGGCCAAGTCTGTGCTTGACGCAAGCTGGGCCAGCTTCAAGACAATGCTCGACTACAAGAGCCAGCAGGCCGGTATTGTCTACCGAGAAATCAATGAAGCCTATACCACGCGAGCGTGCTCCGAATGCGGAGGCCTGTGCGGGCCGCAGGGAATAAGAGCTCTTTCGGTAAGAGACTGGCAATGTGTTGAATGTGGTGTTCAGCATGATCGTGACGTTAACGCGGCTCGAAATATTCTCCGTCTCGGCGCAGGACATTGCGCTCCTTAGTGGGAATCCTCTTTCTTCAGGGAGAGGAGGATGTCAACGGTGAGAAGGTCTGGCCACTGCATGATTCGGCGCAGCTGAACACACCCTATTGGGATTGGAAGCCAAGGGCCAATCCATCCGTGTTCCCCGATCACTTTGGTGGCACACCGCCAACGCACCATTTGTTCGGTTTGCGCGAAGCGGTAGATATGTTGCTTGAAGAGGACATGGAGCATGTGTGGCTACGGCATCGCATTCTGGCCACCTGTGTCTGGAAGGCGGTTGATGCCTGGGGTGCCGGTGGTCAGATGCGCTGTCATATTCCCACGCCCGCGTATCGTTCCACCGCGGTTACCGCCATCGATACGGGAGCAGGTGATGCCTTGCGACTGCGTAACTGGTGCGAAAGCAAGATGGGCGTGATTCTGGGGGTCGGGCTAAAACCGACGCCCAGCGCGACGCTGGTAGACAACGGCTTTCGCATAGGCCATATGGGTCATCTGAGCCCCGCCATGTTGTTTGGTACGCTTGGCTGTATCGATGCGGGGCTCAAAGCCCTCGATATAGCGCATGGTTCTGGCGCTCTGGAGGCTGCCAGCGCATGGATTGCCAGCGCCTCTGTACCTGATCAGTGCTAAATCTGTCATCGTACGTTATGTAATTGCACGGCACGTGCACTGCAGTAGCCTGCGGGCAAGGTGAATTTACTCAAGCTAAACAATGGCTTGAAACACGATATTCCCTTGTAGTTCGACAATATGGCTCTACATATGAGCTGGTGGATTCGACATGTTTTGCGGCGCACGCCGAGTACACGGTCAGAATTTGATTCAATAGCAGAAATATAAGAGAAAACCGAGATGAAACGTATACTGACCGTTAGAAATATCCTGATTGCGATCCCCCTGCTTGTTCTGCTGGTAGGCCTTCACTATGCGCTGCCACAGGTTGATGTTGTACGGGCTGTTGGTGTCGAGGTGAAGCGCGTCGATGTCAAGGAATCCGATGCCAGCCAAGGCCGTACGCGCGACGTCTATCAACTCCAGACGGAAACGCCGGATGGGACCCCGAAGGTTTATCGTAATGAGGACAATTTCCTCTACGGCAAGTTTGATTCTGCCGACCTGCAGACACAAATTCAATCATTTGCCGCTGACAAGCAGCTCGTTGCACTGCGCCATTACGGCTGGCGGTTGAAGTTGTTTTCCACCTTCCCGAACGCGATCAAAGTCTGGCCTGTGGAAGAAGGATACCGACATATTCCGGTCTTCAATATCGTCGTTCTGGCAGGTATTGGTTTCCTCATTTTCTTGGTGTACCGACGGGTTAACAGTGCTGTTGACAAATCACGTCAAGCCATCGAGTCAGCACGTGCCGAGCGTGCAGAAAAAGAAGCTGTAGCAGCACGTGAAGCCCAAGAGGCGGCATCACTCAGTCGTGAGGCTGAACGCAAAAAGGACAGTGATGTTGATGCATTCCTGAATTCGGACGGTAACAACAAAGATTGAACCCGCTAAATGATGCGGCTGCAAGTGTGACTGCAAGTGTGGCTGCAGGCGCAGTCAAGACGCCTCGCCGCCATGAGCTGGAAGCTGGTGTTCTGAGCCTTGTGACATCTCAGTCCGAGGCTCAGGATATTTTCAAAATTGCTGAGCGCATCAATCCCAAGCGCGCATTTCTATTTGTTTCCACCCTGCTTGGAAGGCACATTCCGGTTGATCCGGTAGAGCACCGGGCCGCTCTGCAGACACTTGCAGACGGTGTCCAGACACATCTTCTGGATGGCCCGGTCTTCGTTATGGGTTTTGCAGAAACTGCTGTGGGTATCGGAGCGGGTGTCTTTGATTGCCTCAGGATGGGAAATCCTGCGCGTAATATCGGCTACCTGACGACAACACGCTTTCCTGCACGGGGTGCGAGTGAATGGTTCTCGATTGAGGAAGGCCATTCGCATGCGGTGGACCACACCATTCTTGAGCCAGGTCCAGGAGTTGTACAACAGGGAGCTGACGCCACTTTGGTACTCGTCGATGACGAGACTACAACCGGCAAGACGTTCTCGGAATTGGCGGCAGGTCTGTGTGCGCAATCACAGCAGTTCGGGCGGGTAGTGCTGGTCACGCTCACGGATTGGTCCGATGACCAGGCACAGACGGCTGTCGAGGGTATTTTCAAGGGTGCTGATGTTTGCAGTGTGACCTTGCAAAAGGGATCCTGGAGCTGGACGCCGAAAGAGAACTGGACGCCGTCGGCCCTTCCAGGTGGCTGCAAAGCGCACCGTTCGCCCTGGATACCTGACGCTGATCAGACATTTGCAGCGCCTCGTCTGGGTCTGGCCTCTTCAGCAGCAAGACAGTCCGGTGAGGACATCCTGAGCGATCTGCA
Source organism: Granulosicoccus antarcticus IMCC3135 (assembly GCF_002215215.1). Classification (NCBI taxonomy): domain Bacteria; kingdom Pseudomonadati; phylum Pseudomonadota; class Gammaproteobacteria; order Chromatiales; family Granulosicoccaceae; genus Granulosicoccus; species Granulosicoccus antarcticus. The sequence continues at coordinate 677,530 of NZ_CP018632.1, forward strand.
GCGTAGTGGTCTGCGCTCTACCGGCGCTGGAGATAAAGTGTTGGTGGTGGGCGCCGGCGAACATGTCTGGCAGCCGATGCTGGCAGCAGAAGCTCTGTGCGAGCGTGGTATTCACGCGCGTTTCATTACAACAACACGCTCGCCGATTCTTCAGGGCGACACTATTCGTCAAAAAGTGTCTTTCCCGGATCACTACGGCCAGGGCTTCTGGATGTATATGCATAACGTCACCCCCTCCGATTGGGATCGTATTCTGTTTTTTACCGAAACCGGTGTGGATGGATTACCCGCAGAGCTGATTGACTGGCTGGGTCAGGTCGATGTCATTGACGGATCGGGTGCCGTTACCGTTCTCAAGAGTGCTGTGGGAGCTGCATGATGCGTCCGATTATCTTCAGTGACCTTGACGATACGATCTTTCAGACTGCGCGCAAGATGCCCGATGGCGAGTTGGAGCACGCAACGCTGGCCTCTGAAGCCTTGAACGGTAGTCACTCGTATATGTCGCCTCCGCAGTCCCTGATGATGGATTGGTTGCTGGGATCGACCCGCTTCATTCCGGTGACAGCCCGTTCGACAGAGGCACTTGAGCGTTGCAAGCTGCCCTTCGATGATTATCAGGTCTGCAGTAACGGTGCCGTCATACTCATGCCCGATGGCACTCGGGATCTGGAATGGTTCGAGACCACGAAGGGTCATGCGGATGCCGCCGCAGAGTCTTTGAACGCGCTTCTTTCTTTCGTGCAGAATCAGACAGTGCCTGATCGTTTCAGATGCTGGATTGTCGAGGAGTTTGGCACGGGGTTCTATTTTTGCGTCAAATCGAATGAAGGTGCGGACAGGCTTGATGAGGTTGAAGAGGGCCTTGGCGATATTGCAGGTATCCAGTTTGTTCGTCATCGAAATGACAACAACCTTTCGTTTACACCCGCGGCGATCTCGAAGCGTCATGCCGTCGAATATCTGGCGGCCAAATTGCTTGATGAGGCACGGGTGCCGGTTTTTGGAATGGGCGACAGCCTGACGGATTTACCTTTCATGGCGACATGCGACATGTTGGTCATACCCAGAAACTCACAGATCGATCGAAAAATTCTGCACTCTGAGCGCTTTTGATGTCCCCAGCACTTTCGACCACCATTGCCGGATCCTACAAACCGGAGGATGTTACATTTTTACTCAAGCCGGTGCAGATTGTCCCGACTGACATCGAGACCAAAGAGCGGCTGATTCAAAGCGGCACTGCGCATTATTCCGAGATGATTTCAGAGGAGCGCAGGCCAGACGAGCGCTATCTGAAAATCTTTGAACAGGCTCGCAGCAAAGGCCAGGATCGCATCGCACGAGAGATTTCCGGTCTTGCCCGGCGCATTGCTGAGCGTGTGGCTGAAGGTTCGCTTGATCGGCAGATCACCTTGTGCTCGCTGGTCCGAGCCGGCGTGCCTTATGGGGTTTTGTTGCAGCGTGAGTTGTCAGCCATCGGTGTTGACACCCTGCATTACGGTATATCGATCATCCGTGATCGAGGGCTTGATCGTAATGCGGTGGAATTCATTCTGGGCAAGCGACCCGTGGGTGGGGTTGTCTTTGTTGACGGGTGGACTGGCAAGGGGGCGATTTCAACGGAGCTGGATAAATCCTGGTTAGAGATAACGGGCAGGCAAGCTGCGGAGCTAGTCGTTCTGGCAGACCCTGGTGGGTTTGCAACCCTGTCTGGTTCGCACGAGGACTGGTTGATTCCATCTGGCATTCTGGGGGCTAACGTTTCGGGTCTGATCAGCCGCTCTATCCTGAATGCAGATGTTATCGGTCCTGATGATTTTCACGGATCGGTGTCGGTGGATCATCTGGCTGATATCGATGTGTCGCTGGACTTTGTCGATCGCATAACGCAGCTAATGCCTGAGTACAGGGAAGCGGCTGAACCGCTGGCAGCATCGCAAGACAGGGCCGCGCTGCGCGCCCGGGCGCTTGCTTCGGTGCGTGCCATTGCACAGCTTTACAAGGTTGATAATCTTAATCGAATCAAGCCGGGTATTGCCGAGGCAACGCGGGCTGTCTTGCGTCGAAAACCTCAAAAGGCATTCGTACGCTCGTTTGATGACCCTGATCTTGAAGCCTTGATCCATCTATGTCGCACGGACGGTGTCGATCTGGTAGAAGATGCAGCATTGACCGGACCCTATCGGGCTATTACGTTGATCGAGAAGCTAGCCTGATGCAATTTGATTTTTCATCGTATGCACTGGGTGCTACGCTTTATATGCCCATTGTGCATCATCGCGTGCCTGCCTATTTGCGCGGCGAGCTTGAATTTCCCTCAACCTCCGTTGTACTTTGCCTCGAAGATGCGTTGGCAGAGAACGATGTGGCGCGCGGCATCGTGACGCTGAAGAATCTTTTGCGCACTTGCCCAATCAATTCGAAAACCCGCGTGTTCGTGCGTCCGCGCTCTCTGGAAATGGGATTGCAGCTTGCCGAATTCAGCGGGATCGACAAGATCGAAGGCTTTGTAGCGCCGAAGATCGTGCCTGAGACCGCAGCAGCCTGGATGGATCTGGCACAGTCAGCCAATCTTCGGATCATGCCGACAGTGGAGAGCTCAGAGTTTTTCGATCCGGGTCGTATAACGGCTCTGAGAGAGGCGCTGGATAATTATGACAAGCGCCTGATCGCTGCCATCAGGTTGGGTGGGAATGATTTGCTGGCAGCTATGGCTTTGCGCCGCCAATCTGGCATCACCTCATGGGAAGGCCCGCTGGCGTGGGTGTTGGCGATGGCCTCTTCCATGCTGATTTCGGCGGGATACCCGGTTGCGGCACCCGTGTTCGACATCATCGAGGACATTGAGACGTTAAAACGGGAGGTTGCTCAGGATGTGGCGGCCGGATTCATTTCTAAAACCGCGATCCATCCGGCGCAGATCCCCCACATTCACGATGCCTTTCGAGTTTCTGGCAAAGACATACATCAGGCACAAGCGATTCTGCAGGAAGGGGCTGGTGCGGTCTTTCAGATCGGCGGAATAATGTGTGAGCCTTCTACGCACAGGGCATGGGCAGAAAGAGTGCTTGCCAGATACGAGGTCTTTGGCATGCAGGAAATCGCAGGACGGCGCCTGAGTCTGGAAGGCTGAATAAGCAAGCTGTGTCAGTGATGAATGCTTCAGGTCAGACTCGGAACGAGTAATAAGATGATGCTCAGACTCTCTGAGATGCCTCTTGTCGCTGACACTACTGTGTTGTTCCTCGCATTTTCTATATTGTAATCTATGCTGGCAAGTGTCTTTCTGCAGCTGGTATTCGTCTTGTTGCGGGTGGTGTCAAGTGCGTAGCGCGTCAGCAGTGCGGCTGCAAATCCCTGGTTTTCACAGAGCTATTGCATCGAAAAAAATCTGATTTGTGCCTGACAACCGCATTGATCAGCCAGTTACCAGGGGAATGCCACGAGAGATGGAGCGACTGGCGAGTGTGCGGCCTGCAAGCTTTAATGAAGCTTTTGAAAAATATAGAGAAATGCTGGCCGATCTTCCGGGCTGTGTTGCAGCGCGGGTAAACATACTGAGCGGATATTTCGCCTCTTGTCATCTTGTTTTACGGATACATGCTAACTACCTTGCACTGTCACCTTTCACTATTTGGAGAAAAGAATGAGTATTTCGCTGACCAAGGGACAGACCGTGTCCCTGGAAAAGGACTCTGGCCTTTCGAAGGTTTTCATGGGATGTGGGTGGGATCCTGCACAGCCAAAGAAAAAGGGTTTTCTCAGCGGTCTGTTAGGCGGCGGTGGCGCCGATGAGATCGATCTAGATGCATCGGTTATTGTTTTTGATGCTGCCAAAAAGCAGATCGATCTGATCTGGTTTCAGCAACTGAAAGGCAAAGATGGCTCCATTCAACACAGCGGTGATAACCTGACAGGTGAAGGCGAGGGTGATGATGAGAAAATTCATGTTGATCTCAAGGCACTGAGCTCTGAGGCGAAGTATCTCGTCTTTACTGTCAACAGTTTTCGTGGTCAGACTTTTGATGAAGTGGACAATGCCTTCGCTCGTCTGGTTGATCAGGACAAGAACACCGAGATCTGCCGCTATACACTGAATGAGAAGGGCAAGCACACCGGTGTGGTCATGGCATCGATGGAAAAAACATCGTCGGGTTGGCAGCTGACTGCCCATGGCACTCCGACAAACGGTCGCACCGCAGAAGATCTTGCCGGTGCCGCATTAGCTGTAATTTAAGGAGAACATTATGCTCAACTGGTTAAAACAAAACGCTGAACAAGCGCGCTCGAAATTAACGGCTGAAGCCTCCAAGTTCAAGAACAAAGGCTTCATGGAAGCCGTTGTGAACGGCTGTGCTCTGGTCGCTGCAGCGGATGGCAATATTGATGCCTCCGAGAAGCAGAAGATGGCAGGCTTCATTGAGCGGGCCGATGAGCTGCAGCACTTTGAAATGCGTCAGGTCATTGAAGTTTTTCAAAAGGCCGCTGGCGATTTCGAGTTTGATCACGGAATCGGCAAGGCATCTGCGCTGAAGGTTATCGGCAAGATCAAAGGCAATGAAGAGCAGGCTCGACTGCTGGTACGCGTTGTTTGCGCTATCGGTGCGGCTGATGGTGATTTTGATGCACAAGAGAAAGCGATGGTTTCTGAAATTGTGCGTGAACTTGGTCTGAATGCTGCCGACTTTGATCTATAGATCTCTAACGTAAATCAGAGCACCGGGGTAGGTCGTCAGACTTACCCATTTTATCCAGGCAGGGAATATTAATGCACGAACTTGGTACTTATCAGCTGATTGTCATCGCAATCGGCGCTATTGCTTTTGGTGTTTACCTGCTTGTTAAGGGGGGTGACTGGACCGTTGATAATGCGGTTGTAGTTGCCGAAAGATCTGGTCTATCCAAGCACTTCATTGCTGCGACTGTCGTGGCTTTTGGTACTTCAGCGCCAGAGCTCTTTACGTCTATCAACGCCAACCTTTCGGGTTATCCCGGAATCTCGGTTGGTAATGTCATCGGTTCCAATATTGCCAACGTCCTGATGGTCATTGGTGTGGCGGCCATTTTGGCGCCTATCGTTATCAAACGCGCTGATGTGCGTGTGGATACGTTTGTGATGCTCGGGGCGACGGTGGCAATGGTTGTCGCCATCTTGTATGGCCTTCTGCCACGTTGGGGAGGCTTTGCGATGATCATCGCTATCGGCTTGTATGTTTTGTATCAGTACAAAGCCGCAAAGCTTGATGTCGATGAGAGTGAGGAGCACGAAGCAGGTGCTGTCAGCCCTGGTCTGATGTTGCTTCTCGGGATCGTTACGCTTCTGGTTGGCTCTGAACTTCTTGTTCAAGGCGCTGTAGCAGGTGGTGTGGCACTTGGTGTGCCTGAGGCAGTCATTGGCATGACCATGATCGCCTTCGGAACCTCTTTGCCAGAGCTGACTGCCAGTGTGGCCGCTGCTCGCAAGGGCCATTCGGAGATGATCATAGGCGGCATAATCGGATCGAATATTTTCAACATCCTGTCGGTCATGGCGTTCTCGGCGATCGCAAAACCACTGGTCATCGATAGTCGCTTTGCCTCCTTTGATATGATCGTGGTGGTGGCAGTGACCCTTCTCTTTGCAGCCTTTCTATTGTTTGCTGGAAGGATAGGGCGACTGGCTGGTGCGTTGATGAGCTTCGGCTATCTGGCGTTCTTTGGTGTTCAGTACTTCATGTCGTGATAGCGTGAAGGCAGCATCATTGATCTGTTCCATTATTATAAATTTACAACGTCCGTACACACCGTGCGGGTATTAACAACAAGCTTCATTGAGAGGAAATACAAATGGCTGTAACACTTCAGAAAGGCGGAAACGTATCCCTGAGCAAAGAAGCTCCAGGCCTGACTAAAGTCACCGTCGGTCTCGGTTGGGATCCTCGCGTCACAGATGGAACCGAGTTTGACCTCGATGCGTCTGTGTTTGTTTGCGGTGAAGATGGCAAGGTTCTGTCCGACAAGCATTTCGTTTTCTACAATAATGCCAAGAGCCCGGATGGCTCCGTTGAGCACACGGGTGACAACAAGACCGGTGAAGGCGACGGTGATGATGAGCAGGTGAAGATTGACCTCAGTGCTGTTCCAGCCGAAGTCAAGAAACTGGTTTTCGCCGTGACTATCCATGATGCCTCACAGCGCAGTCAGAACTTTGGTCAGGTGGCCAATGCCTTTATGCGTGTTATCAATCAGGATGGCGAAAAGGAACTGGCACGCTACGACCTGTCTGAAGATTATTCCGTTGAAACGGCAATGATCTTTGGTGAAGTCTATCGTCATAACGATGATTGGAAATTCAAGGCGATCGGTGCAGGCTTTGAAGGCGGCCTTGGACCATTGGCCTCTTCACACGGTGTGAACCTGGGATAAGTTTGTCCTCGTGGGACGCGGGTTGATGAAGGCCCGCGGCCCCCATTTTTATTGAGGATCTGTATAGGACAGGTCCTGTGCCAGCTTCTGGAAGATTCACCATGCCGACTCTTGCCATGGGCGCGAACGCGCCAATCTCATCGCGAAACTTCACGCTCGATGTGCATTTGCCGCAGGGGGCACAGATTGATGTGGCGGCTCTGCAGCTCTATGCCGGCGGCAAGGTACGGGGTGATGACGACATGTGCTTTTATAACCAGCCCTCGATTGGTGCTGGTGCACTGTCACTGCAAGTAAGCGGCGATAAGCAAAGCTTCACTTTCGATCTTGACAAGATCGGTGCTGATGTTGAAAAAATCGTGGTGAATGCGACTCTGGATAGCGGTGTGTTCAGTTCAGTCAGTAGTCTGAAAGTCTCGACAACCGAAGGTATCGAGATGCCCGTGGATACTTCTGGACGCACAGAAGCCGCGCTGATCCTTTGCGAGGTCTATAAACGCAACGATCAATGGAAAATTCGCAATGTGAGCCAGGGGTTCAATGGCGGCCTGCAAGCTCTGGCAGAACACTTCGGTGTTGAAGTGGCTGCTGCAGAAAGTCCAGCCCCCGCGCCAGCAGCTCCAACGCCAGCGCCAACACCTGCTGCAACACCTGCAGCGCCTGCCTCTTCCGTCAATCTTGACAAGGTCTCGCTGACTAAAAACGAAAGCAGCATCTCGCTCAAGAAGGATGACGGCAAGTTCGGTCGTATCCGTGTCAATCTCAACTGGAACCAGAAAACAAAATCCACCGGCCTGTTCGGGATGGGGAAACGTGGAATCGATCTTGATCTGGGCGCGTTTGTAGAATTCAAGAATGGCGAATTCGCTGTTATTCAGGCACTCGGAAAGGCCTTCGGCGATCTGGACAAACAACCCTTCGTCAAACTGATGGGAGACGACAGAACAGGTACTTCAACGGATGGCGAGTGGCTTGAGATAAATGGCGATGCCTGGCCCTCATTTCGTCGTGTTCTGATATTCGCATTTATCTATCAAGGTGCTGCTAACTGGCAGGAAACGGACGGTGTCATCCGAATGATGGTTCCAGGGCAGCCTGAAGTAGAAGTGCGCATGAATGAGTTGAATTCGAACAAGCGCGACATCATGTGCGCAGTGGCTCTGCTTGAAAATAACAATAACCAGATTCGCGTCAACCGAGAGGTCAGTTTCTTTGGCGGGCATGAACAGATGGATAAGGGCTATGGCTGGGGCATGAAGTGGCGCGCTGGTAGAAAATAACCGAGACAAAAAAGTTATGAGAAGGCTTCCCGTATATCTCCTGCTGGACACATCGACCTCGATGAGAGGTGAACCGATCAATGCCGTGCGTGACGGGCTTGATCTTCTGGTTAGCACATTGCGTCAGGATCCCTATGCCCTGGAGACGGCCTACCTTTCAGTCATTACTTTCGATACCTCTGCCAAACAGCTGGTTCCACTCACCGAACTGACTGATTTTCAGACACCGAGTATTGAGGCCAAGGGAGCAACATCGCTGGGCGAGGCGCTGTCTCTGGCTGCAGAGTGTATAGGCCGTGAGGTCCAGAAATCTGATGCTGAAACCAAAGGGGACTGGAAACCGCTTGTTTTTCTAATGACAGATGGTGCGCCGACAGACAGCTGGCAGAGGGGGCTCAAAGACTTTCGTGCCGCAAAGCCTGGCATGGTGATCTGCTGTGCCGCAGGACCGGGTGCCGATACAAAGGTGCTTGAAGAGATTTCCGAAATTGTGGTGACGCTCGATACCGCTGATGGGGCAACCATCGCCTCATTCTTCAAATGGGTATCCGCATCAATCACAACTTCCTCCCGAAAGGTCGATCTCAGCAAGAACGATGTCGGCGGTATAGAGGAGCTTCCGCCTACGCCCTCCGGTGTCAATCTTGCTAAGGGCTAAATTCTGATCCGGCATATCCATGAGCAAAACCTATGAGAAGACTTCCCGTTTATATGCTGCTGGATACATCCGGAAGCATGCAGGGCGAACCGATTGAGGCGGTAAATTCGGGTATGGAGACGCTGATTGGAGCGCTCCGTCAGGACCCCTATGCGCTCGAAACGGTGCATATGTCGGTGATGACCTTTGATGCCGACGCCAAGACCATCATTCCGTTGACACCACTTGAGGATGTGCTGTTACCGCAGATCACCACACCTCGCTCAGGCCCGACACATCTGGGACTGGCGCTGGAAACGCTGGGTGTTCAGGTAAGCAAGGATGTCATCAAGGGGAGCGATGCTGAAAAGGGCGACTGGGCTCCGTACCTTTTCATCATGACCGATGGCAAGCCCTCAGATACTCAGTTGTATGCCGAGCAATGTATCGCCATGCGCAAGCTTGGTTTTGCCAGCATCGTCGGTTGCGCGGCTGGTCCCAAGGCAAAAGAGGATGATCTGAAGCCATTGTGTGATCACATTGTGCGTCTGGACACCATGGACAGTAGTGCCTTTGCCAAGCTCTTCAAATGGGTATCTGAAATCATAGCCTCAGGTAACAAGAGCCTCGGTACCACTGAGACTAAAAGTCTGCCCCCGCCACCGCCTGAAATAAACGTGGTGTTCTGATGCGAAAGTTTCCCATCTATCTGCTTGTTGACGTGTCTGAGTCGATGGCGGGCGACGCCCTGACTCAGCTTGAAAATGGCATGCGTCAGATCACCGCAGACCTGATGCAAGACCCTCACGCTTTGGAGACTGCCTATCTTTCGGTGATCGCCTTCGCTGGCCGCGCAAGAACGCTGACGCCGCTAACGGAGCTGGTTGAGTTCGTGCCGCCGCACCTTCCCGTCGGTGGCGGTACCGGGCTTGGTTGTGCGCTTATGCATTTAATGGATGAAATCGATAACAATGTGACGCCCGGTTCGCCCGAGCGTAAAGGCGACTGGAAGCCTCTGGTGTTTCTGATCACCGATGGCGTGCCGACCGATGATGTTGAGCCAGCGATGCGGCGCTGGCAGGATAACTATGCGCATCGTGTTGCTATTGTTGCGGTGTCTATCGGTGGTGGTGGCGACCACAATATTCTGTCTCGACTCACGGACGACATTATTCCCTTCGACGACACGGTGGACGGTGCGTTCAAGAAATTCATAACCTGGATTACCAATTCGGTCAAAAGCTCAACGCGTAGTGTCACAACAGGTGGTGGTATTACGTTGAGCAAGCTGGGAGATGATGTGTCGGGGCGTAGTTTAAGCGGGATGCCATTCGAGGCGGTTGATGATCGGTATGCCGTTTTTGTTGGTCGTTGTACTGAAAACAAGGCGCCGTATGTTGTCAAATATGAGCGGCATATGAACCGGATGAATACTCAGGTTCCGCAACTCGAAGAGCTTTTCAAAACGAGAGATTACCTGCTAAAGGCTGCAGTGCCTGTACAGCAGGATTATTTCGAGCTGTGTGATGGTGAAAAAACAGATGCCAGTGTGAGCTCCACGCAACTGATAGGCCAGCCTGACTGCCCGCATTGTCACGCCCAGTTCGGTATGGCTGTCTGTGCCTGCGGCGGTATTCATTGCGTAAAGGGCGATGGTTTTTCTGTCTGCCCCTGGTGCACTGAGGTGGGTAACTACGGTTCTTCCGGTAAATCTGATGATGGCTTTGATATCGGACGAGGACGCGGGTGAGCAGATCCCCGGGGAGTTACCTGATGCACAGATTGCATTGCCATGTGAACTTGAAGCAGAGGAGGACGATGCGTTGATCATAGGACCAGGTGGTATTCCCAAGACCGGACTGGAGTCGTCGCAACCGGATCCGGACCGGGTCAATCTGAAAAATGGCAAGGCACACCAGTCGTATCAGACCTCTATTGAGGGCTATTCGAATATTGCCGTGAAGGACAATGGTGGCGCTGCGCTGGAAATTTCACCCGAGGGTGAAGTGTCAGGCGAGGCGATGGTCGCAGGTGAGTACACGCTGATCCTGGAAGCGCTTAAAGCGGGTCGGCCAGTTGCCATACGGGCACGCCTGTCAATTATCGCTGATCCTCGTGACTTGTGGAAAGCCATTGCCTCAGATCAGCAAGCACCCAATGCCAAGGTGGATGAAGCGTCTGATTACTGCCGAAGTGCTGAGGCTTTTATCGTGGCAGCCAGCAAGCGTGGCAGATCACATGCACAAGTGGGAAGTTATCGCGATGATGATTTTTCTATCCGGGCCGATACTGAGACAGGCTGGCATATTCTGATTGTTGCCGACGGTGCAGGATCGGCAGAGCTGAGTCGAGAAGGTAGCAGGATCGCTTGCGAGGTCGTACTTGCTGCTCTGCCGGTGCTGCTGGCGGAGAAGGTTGATCCTCGATTACAGAGTGTCGTCGAAGGCTATGCTGATGACCCGGAGTCTTGGGCGTTGATGGTGAGAGAGGAGTTGCTCAAACCAGTTCTGCCAGAAGCCGCCCTTGAAGCCGCTCGGGCGATTGAACTGGAGGCTGCTGAAACAGACCGCGAGCCGCAGGAATTTTCCACAACCCTCGTTATAGCCATTTCCAAAAAGGTGTCGGACAGGTGGTTTACCGCAAGTTTTTCGGTCGGGGATGGTGGGGTTGCCATATTTGATGTCGATAAAAATGAGGTTGCCGTGATCTGTCGACCCGATAGCGGTGAATACGCGGGCCAGACTCGCTTTCTTGCCTGTTCGGAATTTGATGACGCAAACGATCTCATGGGTCGTATCTTTGTTGATCTCAGAGAGAATTTTACGGTGCTGGCGGCAATGACCGACGGTGTCACTGATGCGAAATTTCCGACTGATGCGGCTTTGGAAAACTCGCAGATCTGGTCTGAGTTCTGGGCTGAGGACATCAGTAAGGAAGTTGATTTGCAATCGAATAATCCAGCTATCCAGGAGCAGATGCTGAGCTGGCTTGATTTCTGGTCACGCGGCAATCACGACGACAGAACCATTGCCTTGATGCTGCCGGAGCAAGCAGTTAATGAATGTGATTAGTCTGACATCCGAGAATGGGCAGCCTGTGTCTTTTGTCGATGAGATAATTGCTTCAGGCGCTATGAAAGACATCTATGTCAGTCCTGATAAAACCTATGTTGTGGGTTTTTTCAGGGATACACCGGACGCCGCTTTGAAAGAGCGCTTACGTGAGATTACTACACGCTATCGGAAAAACCTGTTCGAAAAGGAGGGCGGGGACTTCTGGAAAGACTACTTCTGCTGGCCTGTGGATACCGTTGAATACAACGGTCGCATGGGCGTCGTTGTCCCTTTTTATGCGTCGGATTTTTTCTTCGAATTTGGCTCGAAGAATGACGATATGCTGAACATTCGCGGCAAGGATAAAGAGGGGAAGTGGTTTGCTTCTGCCTCTAACAGAGAGAAGTTTCTTGATCCTCGCGAGAAGGGTAACTGGTTGACGCATCTGCAAATCTGCCTGTCTATCTCGCGAGCGGTACGGCGATTACATATGGCTGGTCTGGCACATTCTGACCTGAGCTACAAGAATGTCTTGATTGATCCGACAAGAGGCAAGGCATGCCTGATTGATATTGATGGTCTGGTCGTGCCCGGCAAGTTCCCACCTGATGTGGTGGGTACACCTGATTTCATCGCACCGGAAGTGATTTCTACTCAAGGTCTGGCCAAGAATGATGAGGCTCGATTTCTGCCATCCAGAACAACCGACAGACATGCGTTGGCTGTTCTGATCTATATGTACTTGTTCTTTCGGCATCCGCTTCGCGGGCGCAAGGTTTTTGATCCAGACCCTACGCGTGATGAGGAATTGGGTATGGGCAAGGATGCGCTCTTTGTCGAACATCCCACTGATGCCAGCAATCGTGTGCGTCCGAGTGATCTGCGGCCTCAGGCCATGCCCTGGGGGGATCCAGCAGAGCGCCCCTATACGATGGCTGGGCCACTGTTGCAGGAACTCTTTGAGCGTGCCTTCATTGTCGGCTTGCATGATCCGGATAAACGTCCTTCTGCCGCTGATTGGGAGAATGCACTGATACGTACCATGGATATGATCCAGCCCTGTTCGGCGTCTTGTGAGATGGGCTGGTTTGTTTTCGACAATACTCGTGCGCCGGTTTGTCCGCACTGTGGTACGCCTTATCGCGGAAAACTGCCCGTGCTCAATCTCTACTCCAGTCGAACCAAAGGCAGTTTTCATCCCGACAACCATCGCGTCATGGTCTGGGACGGGCAATCGCTTTTCCCTTGGCATGTGAACCGCACGGTGTTTCCCAATGAACACCTTGACCCTGCTTTGAAAAAGCGCATGGGTTATTTCCAGATGCATGGTGGCGACTGGTTTCTGGTGAATGAGGGTATGCCCGGCATGAGGGATATGTCTGCAGGCAAAGAGATTGCTATTGGCAGCAACGTAAAGCTTGAAGAGGGGACGCAAGTATTGCTGTCGCCTGATGAGGGTGGACGACTGATCCAGGTACAAATGGCCGGTGTCTGAATCACTTCGGTGCCACATCGAAGTCCCTGAAAGTGCATGGAGTCTCCGGCACAAGGTGTTTCAGTCATTTTACTGACGTCGGGGCTAACATAGCGCTCTTTGTCTGTCACCTTTGTGTGAGTACAACAGCATCATCTTCTGTCAGGATGTCAGTTACCTGGACAATATTGTTTGAGCAGCTATGCGTGAGCGCAACTCCGACGCGCCAAATGAACTGGAACATGTCCTTCAGGCAGCTGGCCTGCTGGTCTGCGGTGATGCCAAACCAGCTGAGTTCCTTGAATGGTTCCGGACAAGTGTGCCGGCCATGGCCCCGCGCTTTGCCAAATCTCTGTCTGATGCTGATGGTGGCTCTGGAGTCTTGATCTATGGCATGGGACGGGCTTTGTGGAGCGCAATGCCACAGCCGTCAAATCGCTATCGACCGCAGCCATTGCCCAAGCCGGATCGCAATGGCCGCTGCCCCTGTAGTTCGGGACGCAAGTTCAAGCAATGTTGCGCGCTGGCTGAACCTCCTCGAGAGATGTTTGAGTCCATGAATTTGTTGCGCTATGTGCTCGATGGCGAAAGCAAAGCGGCTTTGAGGCGAATCGATGCTAGTGTGATGGATCCGGCTGCGCTGGATGATGTCGCACAGCAGTGGACTCACGAAGGTAATTTTGAACGCGCCCTGGCACTGCTGGAGTCCGTGTTCGATGAAGGGGCAAAGCTTCCAAAGCATGCTGAGATGCTGCTGGACACTTTGTTTGATATCTGGCCTCCGAATCACAAGCCTCAGCGTCGCCGTCGCCTGGCTGAGCGGCTTGCCAATGGAGCGAGTCCGGCAGTTGCCTGCGTCGCTGTGCATCGCTGCATCTTGATGCTGGCGGACGAGAGCAAGATGGAGGAGGCCTGGGTTCGGTTTCACGCGGGCATGCGCCAGTATCCTAAGGAGGTGAACTTTGCCGGGTTGGAGATTACCTTGCTGCTCAGGGAAAATCGTCTGGACGAAGCAAAGCGTCGGGCAGAGTTCTGGGAGCACTGGTTGAGGCGTCAGGGTTCCCAGTATCACCCCTATGCCGAACGCCTCGTGTCCATGGCTGAATCTGGTGGTGGTCAAGGAGTACTTGAGCGATTGCGCGATGAGTGGCCCATGATCGACAAACTGGCAGAATTGATCGAGTCACAGCCTATAAGCGTTGATGGCTACGCACCTCGGCCTACTGATGCCGAAGCTCCTATTGTGCTGATGCCCGATTCCAGTATGGTTGCCATTGAACGACGGTGGTCAGAAGCCGGGGTTGGTGGCAAGCCGGCGCTGGTCATGTTCGATTCAGGTGATGAGCCAATGGATCTGGAGCAGATCATTGCCATGCTTGAACAGGATCCAGCTCTGCTGCATAGCTTTGATGTGCTAGATGATATAAGCCAGTCGCTGCAGACCTTAGCATCCGATTGGGCCGAGCTTGGTGCTGTAATGGAGCTCGTTCTGCAACGTGCAGAAACGATGCTGTTTGCTATCGTGACCGGCAAGATGAGTGCTGAATGGGTCAAGGCTGCCAGTTGGTGTGACGCCATACCCAATATCATTCATGAGATGCCGTGGGGTTTTCTGGAAAACCGACCGGCATTGCGCCTGATGGCTCGATATATCAATTATCTGAATTTCAACACCGTAGGTAGCTTCGAACGCTGGTTGCCTCGCGCTCGAGTCTTGCTGAAAATCAACCCGAACGATAACCATGGGTACCGTGAAATGGTCTCTATAGAGTTGTTGCGTCAGCGACGTCCAAGAGATGCTATGGCATTACTGGATCAGTACCCCGACGATGCAATGGGAGCGATAGTCATGAATCGGGTGTTGGCCTTGTTCTTACTGGAGCGAAAGACAGAGGCAGCAAGTACATTATGCAAAGGTGGCACTTGGCTGCGTGAGATACGCAAGGGGATAAAACAGGATAGCTACGCCAAGCCACGTGATATCAGCGAGTCCGGTATCACTATGGGTGGCCGTGATGAAGCGTGGTTCTACCGACAGGATATGCGCACTACCTGGAAGGAGGTTGGGGCCATGGAATGGTTGAAGCAACAGCCAGCGCCTGGAAAATTGCATCGAGGTGCGAACTCGTCAGTCGACGAGGGTGCGTGAACGTAGTCCTCAATCAGGCTCTTGTTGTTCTGCATACTCTTGTAGTATCGCATAGAGATTGTCCATATTCATGGGCTTGACCAAGTGGTGGTCAAACCCGGCATTGGTGCTACGAAGCCGGTCTTGTGCCTGCCCGTATCCGGTGCTTGCGATCAATAGCAAGGCTTTGTCAGGATAACCCTGGCGCAGCCTGCCAGCTATTTCATGACCACTGATGTCAGGTAAACCTATATCCAGCAGCAACACATCGGGAAACTGCTGTGCGACTGCATCAAGGGCCTGCTGTCCGGTTTCTGCCAGACGGACTCGATGACCTCGACGCTCCAGCAAACGAGCTAATGCGCGGATACTATCCAGGTTATCGTCAGTGAGGACTATATCCAGGGCTGATGAGATTGTCTTGGCCGCTTGTCTGTCGGTACTGCCTGTATTAATCGAGGCACAGCTCGCCGTGGGTAGATTGAGAGTGAAAGTGCTGCCCTTGCCGATGCCGTCACTGTGTACCTGAATTGAACCACCATGCAGCTGGGCCAGTTGACGAACCAGTGCAAGACCAAGTCCGAGTCCGTTTGCACCGGATGCACGGACATTTTTGACTTGTATGAAGGGGTCAAAAATACGGTTTGTATCAGCGGCCTCAATACCTTGCCCGGTGTCGCGCACTTTAATGGATACCGTATTGTCTGTTACAGCTGTACTGAGATGGATTTCACCCCCTTCGGGGGTGTAACGAATGGCATTGCTCAACAGGTTGACAACCATCTGTGTGAGGCGTGTGGTGTCAGCGTTGATGTGCACATCGTCAATGGGTGGCTCTAACGTCAGTGTCTGGGATTTGTTACGTGAGTCAGCCAGAACGGTTGCCAGTGAGTGCTCCAGAATGGGGCGCAAGGTTATCGTCTGCATGCTCAAAGAGACCTTGCCTCGGCTGATTCGAGACACATCCAGCAGATCGTCCAGTAGTCGAGTCAGTTGTGTGCATTGGCGTTTGAGCATCTGCACTGTGTCTGATTCGTCGGCAAACTGTTCATCCGCATCAATAACGCTCAAACCGTTATGTAATGCACTCAAGGGGTTGCGCAACTCGTGAGACAACATAGCCAGGTAGACATCCTTGCTCTCGTCAGCCTCTCGGAGCTGTTCGTTCATTTGTAGCAATTTGTCATGTTGCTGCTGAACTTGCTGTTTGAGCTGGCGTTCAGTCTTCAGTGTGGCCCGCAGGGAAATTCTGGCCATGACCTGATTGGCCAGAACTTTCAAGGCCTTTACCTGTTGAGGGTCGAGTATGCGGGGAACAGTGTCCAGAACACACAGCGTACCAATGGGCAGTTGTTCGTTGGAAACCAGAGGAATGCCAGCATAGAAACGCATGTGTACATCGTTATGCACCAGCGGATTCTGGCTGGTTCTGTCATCTTGAGTCGTATCAGGGATGACCAGCGGATCATCCGACAGAATCGCATGTGCGCAAACCGATTCCTGTAGTCCGGTCTGGGACGCCTTCAGTCCTACTCGCGCCTTGAACCACTGACGATCAGTATCGACCAGGCTGATGAGTGAAATAGGCGTTCCGCAGATCTGAGCAGCCAGTTCAACCAGTTCATCAAATTCGTCCTCCGGGTCTGAATCCAGAATGTCCAACGAATGCAACTCGTTGATTCTGCGTGCTTCCAATACGTGTTTTTCTGCCATCGTACCCGTTGAAGTCAGTTGCCGCGCTTCAGACAATTGGCGTGCCCGAGCATGAGTTTTAGCCGTTTGAAGGCTGAGTTCAAGAGTAGCAGCAATGGGTGCTGCTTGTTTGAGGATCGTGCGGTGTGTTTAATTCCGGGGAATGGCCAGAATTCCCGTGGTACCCAATTTGGTGTGTAACAGATACTCGGACTGCGTAATATTCTCGTCCATGACGGGCTGAGAATACGGGCGCTCTGGTTGGGGGGCAGGTTATAAAGAATGATACTTATCAGACTTTGAGGTGATGGGTGTCAGAACAAGAGACGTCGAAATGTCGATCGTTGCACTGGAAGGCCAGTGCCTGCATCGTCTCCAGATCGAAGACGAAGCGCAGGTAGCTCCAGCACACCCTAGTGGCGATCTCGTTGCAGCGCAGGCGTTGATCGCCTCACAGGTGAATTGTTGATCAGTGAGTATGCTGTGGCCGCCTCATTGCTGCATATACAATTGGCAGAGCGGGTGAATCTGTTTGTTGCTGAAAGAGGGTGAGGAGGAGCTTGAAAGTGCTCAGTCGCTAGACCTGGACTTTGAATTGAAGAATCTGTATTCTTTTTGTGCTGATGGGAGGGTGTTGGCTGGGCAAAGACAAGTATGAAATGTGCGTCTTATTTCAACGTACTGCTTTGACGGACTCTCGTTCTAAAAGGGTTGGCTGAATCAACACACGTGTCGCCGAGCCACGGTTTTCAGGGTGCTTCACTGCATTGATCAGGGCGTTGGCAGCTTCCCTGCCTAATTCATCAACGTTCTGACTTACCACTGTTAACGATGGACGCACAAGAGTCGTCCAATGCACGTCGTCATAACCGATCACCGAGATATCGTCCGGTATTGCAATGTCCAGATCCTGGCAACACCGATAAAGAATTTCAGAAACAACACTATTGGCAGCAATAATGGCGGTGACGCCTTGGCGTAGAGCGCTATTGAAAAACGTTTTGATAGAACTCTGCATGGCTTCCCGCGTTTCACCCAGCTGGAGAATCAACTCCTCGGGCGCTGTGAGGCCATCCTCTCTGAATGCGGATCGATATCCTTCCAATCTTGCACTGCCGCTGGTCCAACGCACGTGATCGATCATTATTGAAATGCGACGGTGACCCAAGTCCAGCAGGTGTCGTGTCGCAAGGTTGCCTCCGTCGAAGTTGTCGCTAGCGACTAATGACTGAGTGCGGATCACCGAGCGATCCAGTTGAATCACAGCTAACCCATGGTCGGTCAGTCGCGTGATGGCACTAGCGGAAACTGGTGTAATGGCAACTCCGGATACGTTCATTGCTATCAAGGATTCGGCAGCGAGCACCTCTTCCTCGGGGTCAGCCCGGTCCAGTATGAGGACAACATCATACCCGTGCGATCTTGCGATCCCTTCAAACCCTGCAGCGAGGTGTGCATAGAAGGGATCCCACAGATTGCTGACGACCAGTCCGATCTGATTGCTGGAGCGACGTCGCAAGTTGCGTGCGTTGACATCGGGGACATAGCCAAGCTCACGAGCGGTGTCGACGATGCGTTGACGTGCCTTGCCGGAGACATAGCCCTGCCCGCTCAATGCGCGAGAGACTGTCGACGTTGAGAGCTTCAGCTGAATTGCTATGTCTGTGATGGTCACCCGTTTGTCTGGCTCAGGTGTTTTCTCGACCATATCAGTATCTTCTCAGTTCGAACCGTCTAGGCGGTCATATCTGACCAGTAGTTGGTGTAAGGCGGCCAGGCCACTGCACTGATTGTAATCTGTGCCTCGTTTCAGCCTTCGCGAGAAAGAGGAAAGATTCACCCCATAAGCTTCTTGCAACAGGCACTTTGCCGAAGCCGGGTAGTCCTTTTCCAGTGCGGTGTCGCCAATAGTCAAGAGCAGTGAAAGCTCTTCCCCCGCATCGCCGCCTTCAGTCGCCACAGGTCCAAGGAGCTGCGGGACGATATTGGCCATCAAGCCACAAAACCCGTGTGCACCAAGTTGCATGGATACTCTGAACGAGGACATTTCGGCGTTGAAAAGTTGCAGGGGGCTGTCTGTTATGGCTTTAAGGCGTGCTTCGATAATCGCCGTGCTCTGTGAGGTGTCCTTCAAAAAAGTGAAGCGTCCACTGTCTGCTGCAAATGTAATGGCATCAAGGGACAATAGTCGCTTATACGGTAGTGGAGCTTCATACAGCCCGAGATCCCCATAGCTTGAATCGACAATGGTTCGGAGTTTGTCCAGTAGCGATACGTCGGATGCCTCCTCGGGAACAAGCGTCGATGCCAGAATGACCGCGGTGTTGGCGCCGGCATCTTGCACTTCCGCAATGCATTTCAACCAATCCTCAATGACCGTTGATTCAGGGTATATGGCTGCTGCGATTGATACCCTTCCATCTACTTGGCTGACTACGCGCGAGAGAACCTGCGCACGTTCCTCTGCTGACAGTGTGAATGGTTCTGCAGACAGTCCGGTTACTAGCAGGCCGGCGACCGATTGGTTTATGTAAAAGTCGACCAATCTGTCGAGTGCTTCAAAGTCGATATCACCCACTGTGTTGAAAGGGGTGAGTAATGGTGGCCAGATTTGCGGCTCATGCTTGGTTAAATTCATTGTTTTTGACCTGTGAAACAGACGTTGTGTCGTTTGGGTGGCGACATCATGAGTCGCGTGGTACTGCCCTTGGCAGTGGGTGATCCGGACGGAATTCCAGCAGATCGACTTCAAATGGCGCCACGTCATCCTGCGGTGGTATGACCCAGGATTTGATCTGCAAGGCTTCGAGCTCGACCGACAAGGGTCTGTTGTTGAGGAAGCCCAGCACCAACTCTTTTCGGCAGGTTATATTGCTGTGGTTCACTAGTCTGATCAGGGTATGGGAAGGGTCCTCTTCCCAGGGTTTGATCGCAGAGACCATCACGCCTGCAGCCTCATCGAGTCCATCTATCAGGCCTCGGGAGGTGTTTATCTCGCCTTCATGAAACGATTCCATCATGATGCGTAGCGGTGTGCATAGCTCTGCAGTCAACTGTTCGACGACGTTCAGGTCACCACCGTCTAACTGAGGCACGATTCGGCAGGTGAAGCGCTGAATGCCCTGATCCTGGTGAGAGTAGAGACGGTCCGGTGCCAGGGTTTCCGGGTCGTGCCACGCATAGACTGGGCTTCGCGCTATGGTGATACCCATGTCACCACCACAACAATCGTAGGCATACTTAGCATCATTGATGACGGTCAGCCTCGACTGTTCAGGGGCATGTTTATCACACACGCTGATCCAGCGTTGTCCCGGATTTTCGTTACCATCGGCAGGGCGCATAATGCTCCCTGTCTGTATCTGATAAAGCATTTGATCAGTCTTTATGGCTGATGGAAACCTGAGCTTCAGCAGTTTTCTTTGTTCGCGCCAATCAAGCGATACTTCCAGATCGATAACGTCGCTGTCTGCCGTGATCGAATAAACCTCGCTAAGCCTTGATGTACCCCAACTCGAATCGACGCGGATCGCGGCACGAATCGGTCCGCATTCAACGATGGTCAATGAGTCGACAACGAACGAAGATCCTGGCTGTGCGTATGACTCGACTCTGTGACCCCATGTATCAGATTGATCATCTGTCACGACGGTATGTGCGCAACCCGATGCTGGAGCGAAATTCACCTGACGATCCTTGAGTACCAGTTCGGAAACCCAGCCTGTGTTGGGATCGATCGTGACACGAAGGCAACTGTTTTCAAGTGTAGTACCGCAAGCTGTTACAGCCGCGGCAGCAAGGGTGGGAGGCGATTGTTTATCAACTTCCAGTCGGTATAGTTGATGACCCAATGCGGGTACTTGTGCTTCGAACAGGATTCGCCGGCGATACAGGTTGCGGAAAGAATCGTTCTCGCGCATTGTGGCCATGGGCTGTATCTGTTGCCAGCTAAGTTGCTTGCCTGCCTCGTCAGCCAGCGACCAGCTGCCGGTAGTGAAGGCGAGTTCGATCTCAACCATTGTTTTGATGGCAAACGGGTGTGGATTGAATACAAGCAGGGGTTGCGTTGCTTCATCCAAGGGTATGTGAATACTGCGAGCAATGGATTGCAACGCAAGGTTGGTGGCTTTATCGGCAGTAGCTATTACACCGCCGAGTTGATGTCGGGCGTCATCGTAGGCGGTTTCGATCGCACTGCCCGGCAGAATATCGTGGAACTGATTGAACAGCAGTGTCTTCCAGGCCGAGTCGAATTCATCGGTAGGGTAAGCTATGCCATGCAGTCGGTGCACGATCGTGGCAAAGCGCTCGGCCTCGAGCAGTCGTAACTCACCCCGCAGATTTATTCGTTTGATCTCGGAATGTGCCGAATAGCAACCCGCTGCGTGGCGCTGCAGTTCACCGTGCCAACGTGGCGGGACTAGCCCGCTACTGCGAACTTCTTCGAAAAATCGTTCTGGACCTGCGGGGATAAGCTCGCCGAAGCGGCCACTCTCATTGAGTGAATGAAGGCTTTGCAGGTTACGCCGCGTCGGGCCACCGCCATGATTGCCAACACCGAAAAATACCATTGCATCACCCAAGGTCGTGGGTGCAACTGTCTCTACCGCGCTCTGCATGTGAGATGCGATGTCTTCACCTCCGCAGCAGTATTCGTGTGGTATTCGATATGCCTGCACTGAGGTGCCGTCAATTCCGAGCCAGTCAAACCACGTGTAGGGCATGTCAGTCTCTGTCGGGCCGGGGCGTAAGAAACAATAACTATCGATACGTTGTTGGCGAAGAACCTGTGGCAAGGCTGCCGAGTGACCAAAAGGATCGGCATTCAATCCGAGTGAAGCAATGTGCCCGAAATGGCGCAACATGAAACGTTGTCCCAGCAAGCCCTGTCGGACAAAGGATTCGAGTGCCGGTAAGTTGCAATCCGGCTCGATCCACCAGCCTCCGACCAATGAAATGCGTCCTTGTTCGACGTATCGCTGTACTTGCTCGAACAGCTGAGGTTCACTCTCACGGACCCAATCAAGGACTGCCATCTGTTCAAGAGTGAACACATAGTTTTTATCTTCGGCCAGCAGTTTGATGGCTGCATGAACGGTAGCGCGAGCTTCCTGATAACCCTCAGTCCAGCGCCATAGCCATACGGGGTCCAGATGAGCGTGACCAACCATGAATATTCTATCGAAACGTGGGGCCGGCTTTGCGTTTGCAAGATCGTGCGGGGTCTCATGTGACATGTCTGCAGTTTGTCTGTTCATGGTGTTTTCTCAGTGCGAAGCC
Source organism: Granulosicoccus antarcticus IMCC3135 (assembly GCF_002215215.1). Classification (NCBI taxonomy): domain Bacteria; kingdom Pseudomonadati; phylum Pseudomonadota; class Gammaproteobacteria; order Chromatiales; family Granulosicoccaceae; genus Granulosicoccus; species Granulosicoccus antarcticus. The sequence goes on from NZ_CP018632.1 coordinate 699,482, forward strand.
GCTAGGCGATCGATCAACAGACGCTGGTCATAGCAGGCTTTTTATGTGGGCACGATTGCATATTGTTTCCATTTTTCATCTCTTTCGTCAAGTGAATTAGTTCGGCGAAATTCGTTTTGCACTGCATTTAAGCATAGGTCATGCGAAAATTCGGGTTTGACACTGCAAAAATGTCTGGTATCGTTCCCACACTGCTTGTCGTAGCCACTGGAGTTTCCTATGCATATTCCCGTCAATTCAGCATTTACCGTCATTACGACGGCAGTGCTTGTGTCAACCATGAGCGCACCGGTTCTCGCCGCTGATCCATTGCGTGTCGTTTATCGTGCATCAAGCTATGTCACTGCGGTGATGGAAGCCGCTGAAACACAGTTCGAAGGCAAGCATCCCGGTGTGGATGTTGTTCTTGAACCAATAACCGCCTCTTCGCGTGACTATGCGACCAAAGTCGCATTGATGAATCAGTCCGCATCCACGGCTGCAGATATCATCTATGAGGATGGCTTCAGTGTTACTGCAGATGCAGCCGCGGGTTATCTGGAAAACATTACAAGCAGGGTCGATAACTGGGAGGATTGGAGCAAGTTCAATTCAGCGGCCAAACAGAACGGCATGTCTTTTATCGATGGCGAAGTCTATTCACTGCCAATGGGTACGGATACGCAAGGCATCTGGTACAACAAGAAGGTGTTTGCCGAAGCAGGTCTGCCTACTGACTGGCAACCGTCTAGCTGGGCCGATATTTCCGCGGTGGCCGCGACCATAAAATCAAAGTTGCCTGATGTAACGCCACTGAATATCTACGTCACCAAGGCGAGTGGTGAGGCCAGTACGATGCGCGGCTTGTTGAATCTCATCTCGGGTACGCCGGGATCACTTGCCGCGACTTTCATGGATCCTGCAGACAACAAATGGGTTATCGGTTCACAAGGATTCAGAGATGCGCTGACGTTCCTGAAGAGCGTGTATGACGAGGGGTACCTGGTGTCCAATGCCAGCCTTCAAGATCCGAACCTTGCTAATCTGATAGCGGAGCAGATGCTGCCAGAAGGCAAGGTGGCCATGTCCATTGATGGTAGCTGGATATGGAGCCGTTGGACAGAATCCGGCAATGCCACCTGGGAAGGTTGGAACGATGAAGTCGGAATTGCGATGATCCCTACTCAGAATGGTGAGACGCCTGGTTATACCAGCATGTCTGGTGGTTGGACGTTAGCGATGAGCTCCCACACGCCCGACAAGGATCTGGCTTTCGACTTCCTCACCACCGCGGTCAGCAAGGAGAACAGCCTTTCCTATGCCATGCTTGCGGGTGCCATCGCCGTGCGTGACGACTTGATGACCAACAGCGATTACCTTGAACAGAACCCGACTGCCGAATTCTTTTCGGGCCTGGTGCAGTACACGAACTTTCGGCCAGCGCTGGAGCTCTACCCACAGGTATCGTCATTGGTTCAGCAGACAATGGAAGCCGTCACGGTCGGGGGCGAGAGCGTCGACGACGCACTGTCTCGCTATGACAGTCAGCTTACTCGAATGGCAGGCAAGCAGTACGTCAAAGGAGCCGAGTAAATGACTGCCGGAGCCTCGGGGAATAGACTGGTGAAATCGCGAATGGTAGCGACCATCGCTCGGATCTTGCCTCTGGCTCCGGCCACGTTGATGATCGTAGGGTTCTTTCTGATTCCGATTCTCTGGGCAGTCTTCGCCTCGTTGACCAATCAAGGGTTAACCGGGGCGGCTGCAAGGAACCCTGTTTTTATCGGGCTCGAAAATTACTATTATCTTTTCACTGATTCCCGCACTTGGGATGCTCTGGCCCGTACTGCAGTATTCGTTGTGTTCTCGGTGCTCGGCCAGAATGTCATTGGATTCAGCATAGCCTACGCACGCCAGCGGGCTTCACAGATCGTGCAAAGTATTGTTACCACGGTGATGATCATTGCTTGGGTGGTGCCTGAAGTCGTAGCAGGCTATCTGTGGTATTCCTTTCTCAGTGCTGAGAGTGGTGCCTTGAATCAGTTCTTCAGTATGTTAGGAATGGAGCGTCAGGAATGGCTTGTTACCGATCCGCTGGCAGCTGTTATCTTCATCAACATCTGGCGAGGCTGCGCGTTCTCGTTGCTGATATACGGTGCTGCCCTGCAAGACGTGTCGAGCGAGGTGATTGAAGCTGCGGAGATTGATGGCGCGGGTTCGTTGCGCAAGATCTTTGGTGTCATTCTGCCTATCATCCGTCCGGTTATTCTGATCAATGTCGTGCTGACAACACTGGCAACATTGGGGGTTTTCGGTCTTATCTGGGTCGTAACCGCCGGCGGTCCGGGTACGCGTAGTGAAACCTTGCCAATTTATATGTATACCCAGGCGTATGACTTCGGCTTGATCGGATACGGTTCGGCTATCGCTGTGTTGTTGCTGAGTCTCGGCATGATCGCATCGTTGGTCTATGTCCGGCTTTTCAACATCGGAGACAAGCAGCCATGACTGATAGACAAGCACCCGGCATGTCCAAGTCGCGCGCCAGAATAACTGCCAATTTAGCATTGACGCTGGTGGCTCTTGCCTTTGTGGCACCTATGCTTTGGGTTGTGCTGGCAGCCTTCGACACCCGGGCGAGCTTGTCCTTGCAGTTGCCTGCGAATTGGAGTCTGGGGAATTTTGGCGCGATTCTTAACGAACGTACGACCATTCGTCCCTTCTTCAACAGTTTGCTCATTGCCACTGGTACATCCGCGCTGGTTGTGATAATTGCGCTGTTTGCGGGCTACCCATTGTCACGCTACAAATTGCGTTACGGCACGCATTACATCTACATAATTGTGTTTGCCAGCGCCTTGCCGGTCACCGCTATCATGGTGCCTGTCTATCTGATGTTCATCCATATCGGTATGGTCGATTCGCTGGCTGGCGTCATCCTGTTTCGTGCAGCCTCAGAGCTGCCCTTCGCCGTGTGGCTGATGAAAGGTTTCATGGATGCAATACCGACAGACCTGGAGGAGGCGGCCTGGGTGGAAGGAGCATCGCACTTTCAAAGCGCGACATATATACTGGTACCACTGCTCGCGCCCGGTATTACAACAATCTTTATCCTCAGTTTCATCGAGAATTGGGGTAATTTCATGGTGCCGTTCATGCTGCTGCAAAGTCGTGAGCTTTATCCAATGTCCGTATCTCTGTATTCGTTCTTCGGCGAATACGGTGATGCGATCTATGGGCAACTGGCAGCGTTCGCATTGCTATACACCTTGCCTACCATGCTGGTGTATTTCCTTATCCAAAAACCTTTGCAAAAGGGCGGGCTTCGGCTCGGTGGCGCGATGAAGACCTGAGATGATTGACAGGGGCTACCACGCATGAAAAAACAACCCAATATACTTTTTTTTCTGTCTGATCAGCATACGGTCTCAGCAATGAGTGATGTCGCCGATAACCCCGTGCGCACTCCAAATCTGGATTCGCTCTGTCGAGACGGGGTGCGATTCGATAATGCTTATTGCCAGAATCCGCTGTGCGTACCTAGCCGCTCATCGATGATTACCGGGCAATACTCGCGCAATAACGGAATATACGACAATCAACACATCCTTCCTTCTGATGGTGAGACGCTCGTCAGAAAGTTTTCACAGGCGGGGTATCGAACGGCACTGATCGGTAAATCTCATTTCAACGGTGAACAATTCCAAGGTTATCAGGAAAGACCTTACGGTGATTTTTTCGGTCAGGCCCATCAACCCGATCCGGTGCGTACACCCGAAAAAGGTGAGTCTGGCCTCGGTGACATCCTCGGTGATTCTGGTCCCTCCGGAATTCCTCTGAGCATGACACAGACAGAGATATGTGTCGCTGAAGCAAGCAAGTGGCTACAGAGCTGGGTATCACAGACATCCGATCGTCCTTTTTTCCTGAGTGTTCATTTTGACAAACCGCATTTTCCCATCAACCCACCACATCGGTATTTCGATGCATTGGAAGGTAGAGTCGAACTGCCTGATTATCCGTACGACTGGCTCGACAAGGCATCGCCATTCGTCAATGCAGCAGTGGCACACTGCAGTACGTCTCGACATCGATTGGACCGGGAGATCAATCTTCGAGCATTGACGGCTTATTATGGTTGCGTTGAATGGGTTGACGACGCCATAGGTCGAATATTGCACTCGCTGGATTATCTTGGTCTAACTGAAGATACCATCGTCGTCTACGCATCCGATCACGGTGAAATGGCGGCTCGTCGTGGGATGTGGCAAAAGACGGTATTTTTTGAAGACTCTGCCCGGGTGCCTCTGATTATTCGCGCTCCCAGTGGATGTGTCCCCGGTTTGCGCAGTAGACAGCTAGTGGGTCTGATTGATCTGTTTCCGACGCTATGCAAGAGTGCCGGTATCGCAGTACCTGACGGTATCGATGGAATTGATATTCGCCCTGCGCTGTTAGGTGCGTTGCTTCCGCGCAGAGACCTTTTTTGCGAAACGGCGATACTCAAACAACCGCAGCACGCTGGCTGCATGCTCCGGCATGACAAGTGGAAGTACTGTTTCTACCTTGATGGGCAGGAAGAGCTTTACGACCTGGATAACGATGCTGGTGAATGGACTAACCTGGCAGCGCTGAATGAATACGATGAGCTCTGCAGTGTTTTTCGCGAACGAGTAGTCGAGTTCTATCAGCCTGAACAGTTTGCCTCGCGCTATGCAGAGACACCCCGCATGCCGAGAGAAAAACATTTCTATCCTTTTTCCAATCAATTCATGGCAGGCAACGGTACGATTTACGATGCGCGACCGTGACTTTCAACGATCAGATAGCAGGCTGAAATAGCATGGCAGGGCTTTTACTCAAAGACGTCAAGAAGTCATACGCGGGTGTCGATGTCCTCAATGGCATTGATCTGGATGTGCAGGATGGGGAGTTTATTGTATTTGTCGGACCGTCAGGTTGTGGTAAATCCACGTTACTCCGAATGATTGCCGGTCTCGAGGAAATATCTGCAGGCGAGATATGGATTGATGACAAACTCTGTAATGACATACCCGCAAAATTGCGTGGCATTGCAATGGTGTTTCAGTCCTATGCGCTCTATCCGCACAAGACAGTCTTTCAGAACATGTCATTCGGGCTGCAGATCGCACGTACTCCCGCCGAACAGATCAAGACCAAGGTCAACGAGGCGGCGGAGATTCTCGAAATAACCCATCTGTTAGATCGGAAGCCTGGCCAATTATCCGGCGGGCAGCGGCAACGTGTCGCTATTGGTCGCGCTATTGTGAGAGACCCTAAGGTATTCCTTTTCGATGAGCCGTTGTCAAATCTTGATGCTGCCTTGCGTGTACACATGCGTATGGAGATCGCCAAATTGCATGCTGATCTGGACGCCACGATGGTGTACGTGACCCATGATCAAACTGAAGCGATGACACTGGCAGATCGCATCGTGGTGTTGGAGAGTGGTCTTGCTCGACAGATTGGTACGCCTCTGGAGCTTTATCATTTGCCTCGGGATATGTTTGTTGCTGGGTTTATAGGCTCGCCGAAGATGAATTTTCTGAAAGTTGTCGTCAAGGAAATTCTTGATGATCGAGTGATTGTTGCTGCGGAGGATATCGGTACCCTTTCAGTCCCCGTCAGGCCCGGGTCGACACTATCGATAGGCAACAAGGTTACGCTAGGTGTACGGCCGGAACACATTGGTCAGTGCACGAATGGCAGCGGCATAGATGCTGTCATTGAGGTGGCCGAGAATACGGGAGAGAACGCTTTGCTTAAATTGCGCACCTCCACAGACAGAACCTTGATGTGGAGCGTCAGTGGCGAGGAGCTGTGGAAGGTTGGTCAGCGTTGCTGTATTGAGCTCGGGCCTCGTAACCTGCAGTTGTTTGATGACGAGGGCATGGCACTTGTGCAGGTCAACAGGCCTAAAGTGCTTGAATGATATACATAAACAGAGTGCGGGTGCCAACTGGTAATGCGCTATGCCACGGCTTCTCGCACCGTAACACTGCTGCTGCCTTTCGATCGCCGGTAGTGAATCCCTTCATATGTTGATAAGGATAGTGTGCTAATGCTGGAGTTTATTTCCATTGACCTGATAAGGGCTCTCCACGTCCACACCGCAGCTACTTCACCAGCAAACGAGCACCATCCAGTATTGAGTAGACGGGTTTGCCTGTAGCAGCCTTGATGGCACTCGCGTAAGGAGGCAAATTTCCGCACTCCAGCAAGATGGCAGAGATACCGGGGTTGGTCTGGCACAGAGCGATTGCTTTCGCAACGACAGCGGCTTGAATGGCAGGCTGATCAATAGTGGTCAGTTGCTGTGACTTTTGCATAAGGAAGCACGAGGCAAAGGCCTTTTCGTCCTGCAACCCTGCGATAACTGCCTGCTCGGGCTGGATGCCAGCGGCGTCAAGTACAGCGGGCCCCAGTTGTTTGCTCGATGCGGTCATGACCCCCACAGGTCGTGAGCCATGCGTTGTCCAGATGAGCGGCAAAAGCGACAGGGCAGAAAGCATGACGGGTATATGTACGCTGCGAGCGATTTCATCCTGGGCCGTGACAAGGAAACCGCAGGTCGATGTCAGAGCGATAGCACCTTCGGTTTCAAGTTTCTGGGCCGCGGTGCAGAAGGCGGCGACCATCGCCGGCTCCGGGCGATCATTGCGGACGATGAGCGTGCTGTCTGCATTTTCCACAACCCGTGTTCTGGCCGGGAAATGATAGCTGGCAGGGTTGCCTGCATCCCCCAGGACACGCTCGAAGGCCGTGTCCAGCATCAAGATGCCGATAAATCCGGTCATGGCTGGCTGAGCAACTGTTCAGGCAGCCAGGTTGCCAGAGAAGGGAAATTGACTAGAATCACGACCATCAACAGCATGATTGCGAACATGGGCAGAGCGGTTTTGGCGATATAGGTGATGTCGTGCTTAGTCATGGATTGCAGCACGAACAAGTTGAAACCAATAGGCGGTGTGATTTGCGCCATCTCGACCACAACAACGATGAAGATACCGAACCAGATCAGATCGATGCCTGCGGCACGAATCATCGGCTCGATGATGGCCATGGTCAGCACCACGGCAGAGATGCCATCCAGAAACATGCCGATAATGATGTAGAACACCGTTAATGCGGCGATCAGGGCGATGGGTGACAGATTGAATTCAGCGATCCAGCCAGCAAGTGCCCGCGGTAGGCCGGTGAAGCCCATCGATAATGAGAGGAATGCGGCACCCATGAGAATAAGCGCGATCATGGCGCTGGTACGTGTAGCTCCGAGTAGGCTATCCAGAAATGTGCTCCAGTTCAGTGAACCTTGCAGGGCTGCCAGCACTAGTGCGCCGACCACACCAAAGGCTGCGGCCTCGGTGGGTGTGGCATAGCCTCCATACATTGAACCGATAACCACCACGACCAATGCAATGACAGGGATTAACAAGGTGGAGTTCTTCAAGGCAGCGACAAAGCCGATTTTGGCTTCGGGCGTAGGTCGCTCTGAGGGACGCAAAAAATACCAGGCAACGATATAGAGCATGAACATGGAGGCAAGAACAAGGCCTGGCAGAACGCCGGCCATGAAGAGCTTGGTGATGCTCTCCTTGACGGTAACGCCATAGACAATCAAGGTCAGAGAGGGCGGGATCATCAGTCCAAGGGTGGCAGCCCCTGCTAGTGTACCGATGGTCATGAACTCGGGATAGCCGCGCTTTTGCAATTCGGGTATCGACATTTTGCCAACGGTTGTCAGAGTGGCTGCCGAGGAGCCGGAGACTGCGGCAAATACGGTACAGCCGACCACGTTCGTATGCAGTAGTCCGCCGGGAATGCGTGCCATCCAGGGCGCTAGCCCTTTGAACATGTCTTCTGACAAGCGTGTGCGGTGAAGTATCTCTCCCATCCAGATGAACAAGGGCAGAGCCGTAAGAGTCCAACTGCTGGAGCTGGTCCAGACTGTGATGATCATGGCGTTGCCCGGGTTTCGGGACGTAAAGCCGATCATGCCGATATAGGCGACTCCCATCAGTGCAAGTCCAACCCAGATGCCTGATCCGAGCAGGAAGAACATCACAAAAAGGAAGATACCGATCTTCAATGCCACAGCGTCCCGATCAAAGCCGGTCATGGCCTGCAATGATGCATAGACAACAAGCAGTATTGCAGCGAGCATGATCGCCCGGCTTGTTTTGGAGTTCAGTAGGGCATCGGACCAATCCGCGTCACTGTCGGCGGCGTCTACACCCTGGTAGTTGGTCAATATGATCCGAGTCAGATTATCGACCACTGCAATGGCGAAGATCACAGCACCGATTGCCATGAAAGTTTGCGGTATCCACAGTGGTGTTGCGTCTTGTCCTTGGGAAATATCGTTGATCTGGGCTGACAGCAGGGTAGCCTTGACGGCATACCATGCCAGGAACACCGCTGACAGGCTGGCAAGCGTGTAGCACCAGATTTCCATCGCCCGTCGATAGCGTCCGGATTTGGTCACGAACAGGGCTACCCGTATATGGGCATTATGGTTGAAGGTATAGGCCATGGCCATGAATGAAGTCGCCGCCATGGCATAGCCTGCATATTGGGCGCCGCCAGCAAATAGCAGTCCGCTCCAGCGGGCAACCATCTGGGCAATGACCATTGTCAGGATTGCAACAAGGGCTACAGCGGCGACGACCCCTGATGCTTTATAAAGACCGTCCAACAGGCGACGCATGGCGGCTCCTTTACTCAATCAAAAATAGGGGAAACGCCTCGACCCGATACAGGGTCGAGGCAAGAGAGTTACTTACTTCTTGTAGGCATCTACGATGGCTGAGCCATCTTCACCTGCTTCTTCCAGCCATTCAGCGGTCATCGTCTCACCGATAGCAGCCAGGTCAGCAGCCAGCACTTCGCCGGGGTCAGAGACCGTCAGTCCATTCTCGGCCAGTGTGTTCACAAAGCCGCCAGACAATTCTGCCGCTTTTGCGGATCCACGAATTTCAGCTTCGGATGCCATGCTCATCAGGCACTCTTGTGAGGCAGCGGGCAATGCTTCGTAGGCTCCGGTATTCACAAAAATCGTGTTGCGTGGTAACCAGGCTTTGGCATCGTAAAAGTTGGTCAGATCTTCCCAGACTTTTTCGTCAACACCCGTCGAGCCGGAAGAGATGAACGCCTCAACCACGCCGGTAGCCAGCGCCTGCTTCAGTTCAGCGGCTTCGATCTGAGTGGGTACCATGTTCGCCAGTTCGGCGACACGAGCGGTAGCTGCGTTATAGGCACGAAATTTGAGACCTTCCGCGTCAGCCAGGCTGTTGACCTCTTTCGCAAAATACAATCCTTGTGGCGGCCAGGGCACTGAATACAACAGAGTCATGTTTTGCTTGTTCAGCAAGGCATTGAGTGTTGGTCGGGCCGCATCGCGCAAGGCGTCAGATGCCTCAAAAGAGGTCGCCAGAAACGGTACTGAATCATAGCCAAAGACGGCATTTTCATTGGCATGAGCAGACAGAAGTCGTTCGCCAATCTGGGCTTCGCCAACCTGTACGGCCCGTTTGATCTCATCACCCTTGAACAGAGAACCGCCTGCGTGAAGCGTGATATCAAGCTCGCCATCTGTACATTCACGAACGGCATCCACGAACATCTGAGCGTTTTCCGTGTGATAGTTGTTAGCTGGGTAGGCTACCGGCATATCCCAGCTCTCAGCTGATGCCACACCGCTGAGGGCAAGCGTTGCAATACTTGTTGTAAGCAGGGTTTTCATCATCATAATCAGTCTGTCCTGGTTGGTAAGTCCACCTGATCATAAGGCATCTAGGGCGACTCATGCACCAAATGGGCTGACTCCGATCAAGAGCCGGTGAGCCCACAGGACGAAAATCAACCAGGAGCCAATACCAAACACAACGGTAGCAGCGTCGTATGCCAGGCCCGGCGCGGTGGCGTATACCACTCCTGTGGCTCGATCCCGCTTGCATGAATTGATGTAGTCGAGTACTGCCCAGGCCAGAAATGCGCCGAACAGAATCAAGTCACCCAGCCTGCCATTAGCCAGCAGGTGGGCCGCGGCCCAAACCTTGACTCCCAGGACCATCGGATGGCCAACTGCCGCCTTGATCAGATGAGCAGCAAACCCCGTCGTTCAGGGCGGGGTCAGAGCGAACGTTAGAGCTGAAAATATTTTGTACTGTATAAAAAGACAGTATTTTAATAGCCAGAGGCTCTTTGTAGTGTAAGAAGCGGCTAAGATAACGTTATGAACCAGTCAGTTTCCAACCCTACACATTTGCGCACATTAAGGCTGCGTGTCAAAGACAAGCACGCCGCCGAGCTTGCTCGTCAGGCACGAGCCGTAAATTACGTCTGGAATTACATCAACGAGTTGTCAGAGCGTAGCATTCGCGAACGCGGTGTCTTTCTTTCGGCATTCGATCTCCATCGTTACACCACTGGCGCAAGCAAAGCGCTGGGATTGCATAGTCATACGGTGCAGAAAACAAGCGCCTCATACGTTCAGGCTAGAATTCAGTTCAGAAAACGCAAACTTGCCTGGCGCAAGAGCGGTGGTGTACGCCGCTCATTGGGTTGGGTGCCGTTCAATACCGGTCACGCCCGCTGGCGTAACGGCCAGGTGCATTTCAATGGCACCGCTTACGGTGTCTGGGATAGCTACGGATTGGCAGGCTTTACCCTTCGCTCGGGATCATTCAGTGAAGACAGTCGGGGCCGGTGGTATTTCAATGTCGCCGTAGAAACTGAAACAAAGCTGTCCGCGGGCAAAAGCGTTATCGGTATTGACCTGGGGTGCAAAGAGGCGGCAACGGCGAGTAATGCTGAAAAATTGCGTGGGCGTTGGTATCGTGACGACGAGAAAGCATTGGCAACGGCCCAGCGCGCGGGCAAGAAAAGACAGGTCAAGAAAATACATGCCAGAATCAAGAACCGGCGCAAAGAGGATACCCATCAATTTACAACCGGTCTGGTAGAGAAAAGTGGTGCGATATTTGTGGGAAATGTCTCATCCAAAGCGATGGTAAAAACAAACATGGCCAAGTCAGCGCTGGATGCTGGCTGGTATAGCCTCAAGAAGACTCTGGAATATAAATGCGCTAGCGCAGGGGTCCTCTATCAGGAAGTAAACGAGGCATATTCCACCCGAACCTGTTCTGAGTGCGGTGCACTCAGCGGTCCGAAAGGACTGAAAGAGCTCGGAATAAGCGGCCCGCGCAGGGGGAATGGAGCTGTGCTGAGTGTGGAAGCTCGCACGACCGCGATGTAAATGCGGCTCGCAACATTGCCGCTCTGGGAATTCAGAGTCTCGCAGGAGGAACCTACGAATGAATGAAGAGGTAAAGAATCCTCTTACTTCAGGGAGAGGAGAATTCAAGTGGTTGCCGGGAATGTAGGCTGCTGCAATCAGCACGAAGGCTATCAGGGTCAGCAGGCCGGCTATATGAGTCATCGCTATCGGCGGCGTCCAGATAAACACCGGGTTGAGGCGTGTCTGGGAATAGCCCATCACAATCAGGGCCAGAGCTGCCAGCGAGAGAATGGAATAGAGGCCCTTGTAGGTCTTCTCACCACGACTGGCAATGGTCGCGGTTCGCCAGTTATCGGCGAAAATTCGTACGGAATGCAAGCCGAGAAACAGCGCGAGGCCGATAAGCAATACGATCATGAGATCTGTCCTTCGTCCAGGTCAGCCTGAAGTGGCTTGCACCATGATGAGGCCTTGAAGGCTGACAGTGCCAACGTTTATAACAGAAAGTAATATGGCTATTGCCAAGTGCCGATGTGCTGGGCTTGCATATCGCCACTTGGCCTAGGGCGTATTTCTGGATCTGAGGGGGAGGGGGCCTGACTAGGGAATCGTGAAAGATTCCCGATGTACAGCAGTATTGAAGTCACCATTGGTAAACAGACGGACTTCGAACTGCCCAGTACCCAGGTACTGCTGCAAGAAGCCCAGCTCACCGTTGTCAGGGCCGCGTCCGCCTGGCTTCTGTGTGCCGTTGGTATATAGCCACATCAACAATTGACTATCTGGAGAACCTGCACGGGCAATGCTGACTCGATCACTCGTACCCTGATTGCTGTCTATGAAGTTTATGTACACCCGGGCTGGCGTCTCGTTTGTGCGGACCAGTGGTTGCAGTCGGTAAACTGCACTTGTCGGAGTGGCGGCTGCCACGGTGATGGGCTCGGGCACTTCAGCCGATTCCACTCTGGCGACTTGTACAGGCGTTACTGATTCAAGTGCGGGTGTTAGTGTCGGTGAAGGCGCTACTGCTGCCGTTGGGGTCAGGGCAGGAGGGCTTCCCAGGTTAACGGCGTATGTGTCGACAGAGCCTGAGTCGTGCCAGTCTGAATTGAACAGAATGCGTGACCCGCTCGGACTCATCACGGCATGTGGCTCACCAAAGTAGGCACCACGATAGCTGGATCCCCGGCTGGCCGATTTACCCATCGTTCGGGTATGGGCGAGGCGACAGGTATTCGGGTTATCAGGATTGGCGTAAGTCAGGCTCAGTTCCGAAAAAAGTAGCGGTGCACTTTTTCCATTCTTCAGATAGTCAAGGTTTCCATAGCCAATGGAGGTCATGGTCACCCAGCCCGGATTTTGTGTCGACATAGAGGACAGATGCACGCCCTTCAAGGGGTAGTTCCAGCCGGTGGTGCGTCCCACCATCACCTGGCAGCTACCTGACTGAATGTCGTGAGCAACAATGGCACCTTGACCCGCATCACTGTCAGCATTACAGCCGTTTTCCAATTCGTCGTATCGCGGAGAGAAAATGGCGTCATTTCCATTGGGCATTTGTCCGATAGTCAGGTGCTCAAGTTTAGGCACCTGATACTTATTGCCATTTCTAGCTGTGTAAGAGGCCTGGGTGCTGTCCAGGCGGTACAGAAAATTCATGCTCGAGTCGAACACACTGTCTTGTATGACAACCCTTTGGCCACTGGGCATGGGGGCCGCCGCAACATCCGGTCGGAAGCCGAACGCATTGCTGCCCTGAGGCTTGGCAGGGTCGAGAGTGACGGGTTGACTGATCGCTCCGGTGCGTACATTGACATGAAAGCTGATGTCGGATGAGTTGCCATTGACATCATTGTTCTGGCATCGCAGACCTACAAGATCCCCACCCAGCCCCTGAATATCGTTACCGCCTTTGGCAGTCTTGCCACGGCGTTGAGCAGGGCTGCCACAGATAGGGTCAAGGTCGGCGACCAAGCTGCGCTGTTGCGTTTGTACATTGTATTTAACCAGCTTGCCAAACAGAGGGTCATCGATTGGTCGGCGTTGTACGAAATACAAGGCTGAGGCGTTCTGCCTATCCCAGTAAATGCCTTCTATGTCAGCTGCGGCAAATTCCATTGGCCGTATATATTCATAGGTCTTGCCGTTATAGAGATGGTGTCCCGCGTCCTTGTCTCCTGTGTGGTAGAGCATCAATAGAGATTCGTCAGCATTCCACGGTTGCACGGTGTTGTACAAGGTGCGGTGTGCGGTGCCGTAAGGGGCATCGGTAACGCGAGTTACCTGAGTGCCAAATGCCGGGTCAGTGTAGGACTGTAGAGGGGCGGGCTTGGCCATGCTTGACACTACGCGGGAATCTCTGTCAGAGACTTTGCCGGCGCACCAGTCTTGTGCAACGGCCGGCAGGCTGTTGGGCAGAAGAACACACAGTGCAATCATGGTTGCTACCGATGTTGATTTGTTGACGCATTTACGCGCTTGCTCGCCCACGTTTACTCCCAGCAATTAACTATGACCGGGGCGACGGTATCTGAATCTGTGAGACTTCGCTTACGCTATAGGTTGCATATGTTGGTGGGTTGATTCCGTGATCCGCTGTAAACACGTCTAATTGCAGTTATCGCCCCGTTCTTGTGGGATTTCCTTTCAAGTACAAGGAATATGACAGCTTAGTAGGAATCCGGGACGAAGGTTGATTGTCCGGAAAGGTTGAATTCGAATCAGCTCGACGCTGCCCATTCGTTTGAAGACTCAGATGGTCTCGTCTGTACCTGCGACTGCCGTCTGTCTGTATGGCGTGTGTGATGGCGGTGGAGTTCAATTTATACCAAGAAATGTTGACACCTGTTGATAAAGTACGTACTTTAAAAACATGTTGAAATTAGCAATAGATATTGGCGGTACGTTCACCGATGTGGTGGCAGAGACTTCGGCTGGGTTATCGTCGATCAAGGTCTTGACTAGCCCGGGTTCTCCTGAGACTGCTGCAATATCGGGCATCTCTGAGTTGTTGAATCGGCTATCTGTCGGTTTTGATGAGATCGACAGTGTGGTTCATGGAACTACGCTTGCGACGAATGCGCTTATTGAACGTCGTGGTGCTAAAACCGCATTGATAACGACAGCTGGTTTTCGCGATGTGCTCGAAATGCGTAATGAAAAGCGTTTTGACCAATATGAATTGAACATTCAGATGCCGGAGCCCTTGATTGCGCGTCCATTGCGCATCGGAATTGAAGAAAGAACGCTGGCAGATGGCAGCATATTGAAGCAGCCGAACGACAAACAAATAGATTCGGTTTGCGAGCTGCTCAAGCAACAGGAAATAGAAGCGGTCGCTATCGGCTTTCTGCATTCTTATCGCAATGATAAAAATGAGCAGTATGTAGCATCACGAATTCACGAGGCATTGGGTGATCGTGTAACGATCTGTCAAAGTGCTGAGGTGTCGGGTGAAATCCGTGAGTTTGAACGTTTTTCAACGGTGTGCGCTAATGCCTACGTAAGGCCGTTGATGACTCACTACCTGGGGCGGCTTGAATCTGAATTAGAGCAACGCGGCTTTCGCGGTTCTTTCCTGATCATGCTATCCGACGGTGCATTAACTACCACGGAGCAGGCCAAGCGCTTTCCAATCCGTTTAGTAGAAGGCGGGCCGGCCGGTGGTGTTGCTTTGGCAGCCTTTGTTGCAAGAGAGATCCAATCACCTAAAGTGCTTTCATTGGATATTGGTGGCACTACTGCGAAAATCTGTTTTATAGAGAATGGCAAGCCACAAACCTCGCGTCGGTTTGAGATAGCACGATCATGGCGTGACACCAGAGGCAGCGGCTTGCCGGTTAATGTTCCTACAGTAGAGTTGGTGGAGATTGGCGCAGGTGGTGGTTCTATTGCCAGTGTTGATAGTTTGGGGCGGCTTAGAACGGGGCCGCAAAGTGCCAGTTCAGAGCCTGGCCCTGCCAGTTACAACAGAGGTGGTGCCGATCCGACAGTGACCGATGCTCATGTTGTTGTTGGTGGTATTGCCGCTGAAGGATTTGCCGAAGGGAAAATTGAGATTGTGCCGCAATGTGCTATTGATGCATTGGCAGAGAAAATACAATCGAAAGCGGATTTCGACAGTGTTGCGGATGCGGCTGCGGGCGTTATCGAGCTGGCCAATGAAACCATGGCAAATGCCGCAAGAGTGCATGGGATTGAACTTGGGCTTGATGTTTCAAGTTTCGACCTGCTGGTATCTGGTGGTGGAGGCGGTTTGCATGCAGCGCGTATCGCTGAGAAACTGGGTATATCTCGCATCATCGTACCTGCACATGCTGGCGTAGGCTCAGCTGTTGGTTTCTTACGCTCGCCTATTGCATTTGAAACTGCCATATCGGTGATCGAAACGATAGAGTCGATTGACTATGAGAGTCTCGACAAGCGTCTGCATAAAGCGTTGGAATACGTTCGTGATGTGGTCCTTACCGCGGTTGAGCCAGACAGCCTGGAAACGAGGATCGTCGCTGAGTTGCGCTACAAGGGACAAGGTCTGGAGCTTGGTATTGCCTTGACGCACGAGACTCATCTGAAAACAGCAATTCTAGAGTCAGAAGAGAAGTTCAAGCACCAGTATCAGCTTGTTACAGGATTTACGTTGAACAACGTTGATGTTGAGCTTGTATCACTAAGCGTGAAAGCCAGCGAAAAAGAGAAAATTGCAAACCCCAGAAATTATGAGTCGAACTCCGAACTTGTAAAGCCGATCGTTAGCGAGAGTGAGTTGGAACGTCTGGCAAGTCGTGATGTATACGTACAACAGCGCAAGGGGTTTCAGAAAACACCGGTTTCACCTCGTGCACAACTCGGCAGCTCCCTCTATCCGGGGCCTTTGATAATTTCCGAGGCACAAACTACAACAGTGGTGCCAGTGGCGTGGACTGCTCACCAATCCGAACACGGACATATTATTGTCGAAAGCAAGAAAGCAGATAACGCTTTGAATCTGGCTTCTGCGCGAAAACTGGACTTCATATCAAAAAACGTTCTCTGGAACCGGCTTGTTTCGGTATGTGAGGAGCAAGCCAATGCTTTGATGCGAGCGGCATTCGGAGCCATCGTCCGTGAGGCTGGAGATTTATCTGCCGGAGTTTTCAATGTTCGTGGTGAAATGTTGGCGCAGGCGGTGACCGGGACTCCCGGGCATGTGAATACGATGGCAGCATCGGTTAATGCAATGCTGGACATCATTCCCGCAGCGACATTGGTTTCGGGAGATGTACTAGTTACCAATGATCCATGGTTAGGTGCCGGGCATGTGTTTGATTTCGTTGTGGTCACGCCAGTGTTCATTGATAGTGAGATTGTTGCCTACTTTGCTTCTACCAGCCACGTCGTGGATGTGGGTGGCTTGGGGTGGTCGGCTGAGGGGCGTTCTGTTTATGAAGAAGGGGTGACGATACCCGTTATGCATCTTCGTAAGGGAGCGGTTATCAATGAGGATCTGCTAGGCATCGTTGTCACGAATTCGCGTGTGCCGCATGAGGCTCGTGGAGATATTCTATCCTTGCTCAGCTGCAATGATACGGCGGCATTCAGGCTGATTGAACTGATGCGGGAATATGGTCTTGCTGATCTGAACGATTTATCTGAATTCATATTCACACGTTCGGCTCAAGGAACGCAGGCTGGCCTTCAGAATGCGCCCAATGGCGTCTATCACAGCGAGATGATCATGGATGGTTACGATAGTCCGATCAAGCTGTGCGCGCGAATGGTGATCAGTGATGAACGGATTGATGTTGATTTGTCAGGCTCCTCGGCGGCGATAGATCGAGGTATAAACTGTCCACTGAATTACACTGCAGCTTATGCAGCATTCGGCATACGTGCTTTGCTGACTCCACAAGTGCCCAATAATCAAGCGTCGTTGCTTGCCATCCGAGTGAGCGCACCACCGGGCTTGATCGTCAGTGCAGAGAGGCCCGCACCGGTATCAGCACGACATGTTATCGGGCAGGCCTTACCTGATCTCATGTTTGGTTGTCTTGAACAAGCTTTGCCGGGTCACGTACTGGCTGAAAGTGCTGGTGCGCTATGGACCTTGTCATTGTCAGGTGCTGGCAAAAAGGCTTTCACTTCCTTGAATGTCGTTCTTGGTGGGATGGGTGCACGTCCTGAGACAGACGGATTATCCACTACGGCTTTTCCTTCTGGAGTCGGGGCTGTGCCTGTTGAGTCTGCTGAAGTCGCTGCCCCGTTGATTTATCATGCCAAGGAATTCATTGCCGATTCAGGCGGTGCGGGTAAATATCGCGGCGGGCTGTCACAACGACTGGAAGTGGGCTCGAATACCGGCGAGGATCTGACTTTATCGGCAGCCGCATTCGAACGATTGACTGATGGTCCGGCAGGAAGGCAGGGTGGTTTGGCGGGTGCCGCAGGGCAGGTGTTCCTGTCCAACGGAACACGCATAAAAAATAAGGGAATTCATAGAATCCCGGCAGGTGAAACTCTGGTTTTGCAAACGCCGGGTGGTGGCGGGTTCGGTGATCCTGCCCACCGTGACAGATCAGCAGTTGAGCGCGATCTGGCACACGGCCTGATCTCTACCGAGGCGGCTATGCACACCTATCACCTTGATGACTCTATTAATGAGGAATAATGCAATGCATGTGATTAAATCGATCGTCGCTGTTGCGGCTGTCATGTTTATCGGAAACACGGCTGCCAGTGCAGAAACAAAGTGGGATCTAAGTACGGCATGGGGCGCTAATAACTTCCATGCTGAAAGTGCCATAAAATTTGCTGATGCAGTACGGCAGTCTACAGACGGCTCTGTTGATATCACAGTCCATCTATCGGGCGAAATTGGTGTCAAGAGTACTGAGAAGCTCTCGGCAGTTGAAAACGGCATTGTGCAGATGGCCGATATGCTTCTGTTTTTGCAAGCGGGCGAAGCGCCGTTTCTTGGTGTTGATACCTTGCCCTATCTGATTCAAGGTCAGGATGAAATGAAAGCCTGGTTAGAGGTGGCAGGGCCCAAGTACGAAGAGATTTTCGAAGCTCACAATCAAAAGGTTTTGTATTACGTTCCCTGGCCATCGCCGGGTATATACACAGAGGATGCCGTTGTGAGCGCACAGGATATGGAAGGTTTGAGAATTCGCGCTTTTAATGCCACCTCATTTGAATTTTTGAAAAAGCTGGGTGCGGCACCTGTTGAGCTACCTTTTGGTGAGTTAGCAGCAGCCGTTGCAGCTGGCACCGTTGACGGTGCTGCCACTTCGACATCAACCGGTGTTAATTCCAAGTTGTATCAATTCACGGCCAATTTCAATCCGTTGAACTGGTCAACATCGCCAGATGCGGTGACTGTCAACCTTGATGCGTGGAATGCACTGAATGACGAGGAGCGTGCAATTATCGAGAAAATTGCCAACGACATGGAAGGTGAGTTCTGGGCAGCTTCAGCAGATGAGGACAGTTCTAAAACGAAGATACTGGAAGAGAATGGCATGAGCATTTCACAGGCGGATGATAGCTTGAATGCGAAAATGGCTGAAGCAGGGAAGGTGATGTGGGAAGCATTCTACACAGACGTACCAGATGCAAAAAACATTATCGATACCTACGTCGTTAAAGTGGGAAAGTAGTGGAGTCATGATGGCATCTGCAACAAGTCAGGTGGGAAAAGCGTTGGAGTTTCTGCATATGCTAAGCACATGAATCCTATTCTGAATCTGATTGATCGACTGTCGCACTTTGCCGAAAGTGCGGCAGTTGTTTTGATCTATGGCTATTGCGGGCTCATGCTTGCCGAAGTGTTTGCAAGGTCACAAGCACAAAGTTCTTCATTTTCGTGGGAGTACAGTCAGTACGCGATGGCCGCTATCTTGGCCCTGGCATCCGGGCCTGCTATTCGTACTGGAGTACATGTGCGCATTGGCGTCATCAGCGAGCATCTGTCAATTCGCCTGGCACGGTGGCTGGATGTGTGGGCGAATCTGATTGCTCTTTGTATTGTTTCACTTATTGTCTGGGCTATGTTCGAGAAGACCGGACGCTCATTTGATCGCAATATTCTGGCGACGACAGTGACCAAGACACCCTTGTGGATTCCGCAGCTTCTGGTGTTATGGGGCTTTGTCCAGTTATGGCTGGATTGTGCTGCACGTCTGTATCGACGCTATGCCGATTTACCGTTTGAGTGGAAAGAACTGGATACAGAGGTGAACGATGATTGATATTGCCATTGTCACCTTGCTGTTGTTTACAGCATTACTTGCAGGTTCTGTCTGGATCGGATTGTCGTTATTTGCCACAGGTTTTGTGTTGCTTGCTGTGTTCAAATCAAACATACCGATGGATGTTTTTGCTGGCGGTGTCATTTGGGGCGCGCTGATCCCCAAGTCTCTGTTGTCATTGCCTCTGTTTGTATTGATGAGCGAAGTATTGGTCACCGCCGGACTCGGTCGATCATTGTTCAAAGGCTTGTCGCCCTGGTTAGGGCGGCTTCCGGGTGGTCTTCTTCACGTCAATGTCGTTGGCTCTACACTCTTCGCCGCGGTATCGGGGTCTTCGGCAGCGACGACTGCCATTGTTGGTAAGGTCAGTCTGCCGGAGTTGCAGGCACGTGGCTACGACCGGCAGTTGGCGATGGGCTCCTTGGCAGGCGCTGGCACATTAGGCTTTCTGATTCCGCCATCAATCATCATGATCATTTACGGAGTTGTTGCAGAGCAATCTGTATTGGAATTGTTTGTGGCAGGCGTTATTCCTGGTTTGATGTTGGCTCTGCTGTACATGCTATACATAGCTTTTCACCAGTTACTCAGTGGAACCCAGCCGCAAGTCGCCAGACCGACATGGCAGGAACGGGCAAATTCTTTGAAAGACATTGGTCCGATAGCATTTCTTATCGTGGGCATCATGGGGTCGTTATATCTGGGATTGGCAAGCGTAAGTGAATTGGCTGCCATGGGAGTCCTGGGTGCCTTGCTGATAGCCACTGTCATGGGGAGACTCAGTTTTAGCGCATTTTTTGGAGCTGGCAGGAGAGCTGTCAGAACGTCTGCCATGATCGGCTTGATCATTGTTGGTGCCGCCTTGTTAAATGCAGCTTTCGGATTTCTGGGTATCCCCAAGGCGGTGGCAGGACTCATTGCAGGTTGGCAGTTGTCGCCGTTTATACTGATCGTCGTATTGCTGCTTTTCTATGCCATATTGGGAATGTTTCTTGATGGTACCTCGATTATTGTCATGACCCTGCCAATCACCTTGCCGCTAATTATCAATGCTGGCTACGATCCGGTCTGGTTTGGAGTGTTCGTTGTTGTGGCAGTTGAGATCAGTCAAATAACGCCACCGATTGGGTTCAATTTGTTCGTTATTCAATCACAAACAGGTGAAAGTATCGCGACGATTGCCCGTGCGGCATTACCGTTCTTTTTTATACTTCTAGGCTTTGCGTTATTGCTTGCGCTGTTTCCAAACCTGGCTCTGTGGTTGCCAGGAACATTGCAATGAGTGCGCTCTATCGACAAGTGTGTAAAAAAATACTGGATCAAATTGCGAGCGGTCAACGCAAAGTAGGTGATCGTCTACCACCAGAGGAAGAATTTGCGAGTGAGCTGGGGATCAGTCGCTCCACCTTGCGATTGGCCTTTGCCGAGTTAGAGGCTAGTGGTGTGGTACGCCGACGTAAACGTGCCGGAACGCAAATAATAGCGATGAAGCCGCAACCTAAATTCAGTATGGCAACCTCGGGTATACAGGACCTGTTGAGTCTTGGTCGCAATACTGAATTTCGCATTAACCATGTTTCAACGGTGCATTCAGATGATATCGATTTTCCAGGAGAGCATTACAGTGAAACTGCACATTGGTTGAAAGTGTGTGGTGCACGTACGATGAACGATGACCCTAGGCCATTCAGTACCAACCGAGTTTATGTTCCGGCCCGGTTTGCTGGTATTGAGCCGGTGCTGAAAACCGCAGACACCTCGGTTTTTCAAACGATAGAAGCGACTTTCGGAGTGTCTGTTAACCGAGTGACGCAGAGCACGCGAGCAATAGCCTGTCCACGAAAAGATGCTGACTTGCTAGGCTTGGAGCCAGGTTCACCCGTCTTGCAAATTGATGCAGCTCTTTATGTGCAGAAGGGTGAGTTGATGGAGTTGTCAGTTGCTATTTTCGACCCCTCTCGATTTCAGCTCTATAGTGATGTTTCTATCGAGTAAGTGCGCAAGCATTGCGCAACCGGTAGTTCCCTGCCTGAAGTTAAATGGTGACGCACATTGGGCAATAGGAGCAAATGATCTCCAGCAGCCAGCTCATCGTCAAGTCCAAGGTCTGTTTTTGGAGAGCGTATTTAATCGCTACTCTACCGACAAACATCTAGACAATTTAAACATCAGATGTTTAAATGGACTCATGACTGAACTTCTCTATTACGACTTGAAAGAGTCCAAAATGGTTGCCCCCGGGTTGGCGACACAGGTTTCTCGCGAGCTGGGGAGACGTATCGTCTCGGGCAGTTATGCTGAGGGTGGTCTGATCGATGACGAGAACAAGCTGGCAGAACGCTTCAGCGTTAGTAAGTCAGTTGTTCGTGAGGCGGTCAAACTGCTTGTTGGCAAGGGGTTACTTGATGTGCGTCGCGGCAGTGGTACTCGTGTCTGTGAACGTCGCCGTTGGATGTTGCTCGATGATGACGTCCTGGCCTGGCACCAGGCAGTAACACCAAAACCCCAGTTTTTGAGTCAGCTTATGGACATTCGCTTGATGATGGAGCCCAAGGCTGCAATGTGGGCTGCCGAGTTCGGGACGCAAAGCGCTCATGATGAGATCGAACATGCCCATTCAAAGATGGAAGCGGAGGCAAAATCGGTAGAGGACTTCGTGGTTGCCGATGCGCTGTTTCATCGTGCCATACTGCGCGCAGCCGATAATGAATTCCTGCTGAACCTGGAAGGTGTCATTTTCTCTGCGCTGTTGTCCTCCATCAAGCTGACGAATGCTGATCCTCGGGAAAACGCCAGCTCGATTCCTGTTCACCGCGCTGTAATGGACGCAATTCTTTCCCGTGACGCCGATGCCGCAGAGCAACAAATGCGAGCACACCTGGATGACACGATTGCCCGTCTGAGTGTGGCCGTGAAGGGCTTTGAACCCCGTTACAAGCCAAGCCAGACATGACCCTGTTTGATTGAACATCCTATGAAAATATCCTCCATAGAAATCTTCGTGTTGAAGACGCCATTGGCAGAGCCATTCGCTTTTTCTCAAGGGTGGGTCCATCAACGCGCAGCTACACTGGTGCGAATCACCACCGATAACGGTTTGACTGGGTGGGGTGAGGCTTTTGCCCAAGGGTTGGAGCCACCTGAGATATCGGCCGCGGTGATCGAACATGCGCTCAAGCCTCTGGTGCTTGGAGAGAACCCGCTCGATACCAATGTGCTATGGCACAAGATG
This sequence comes from Granulosicoccus antarcticus IMCC3135, assembly GCF_002215215.1. Lineage (NCBI taxonomy): Bacteria > Pseudomonadati > Pseudomonadota > Gammaproteobacteria > Chromatiales > Granulosicoccaceae > Granulosicoccus > Granulosicoccus antarcticus. The sequence goes on from NZ_CP018632.1 coordinate 722,178, forward strand.
TATAACCAGACTCGAGACTTTGGTCGCAAGGGGTCTGTTACGGCCGGGATCAGTGCTATCGACATTGCGCTGTGGGACATAGCGGGTCAGTACTATTCACAGCCGATTCATCAGTTATTGGGTGGTGCGTTTCGTAGTCATGTGGTTCCCTATGCAACCGGTTTTTATCGGATAAGCGGTCAGAAGGAAGCTGAGCGGTTAGCGGCTGAAGCCAAGGATCATCATGCGGCAGGATTCAAGGCAATGAAGATCAAATTGGGTTTTGGTGTGGCTGATGATATCGAGGTCATGGAAGCCATTCATGAGGCAGTTGGTCATCTTGATATTGATTTGATGGTCGACACCAATCATGCCTACGGGCGCTCAGATGCTTTGATTCTCGGCAAAACGTTGGAAAAATATGATGTGCGATGGTATGAGGAGCCGGTTGTTCCTGAAGATATTGAAGGCTATCGGGAATTGCGTACACGATTGTCAATACCCATTGCGGGCGGTGAGAATGAACATACGGCGTACGGATTTCGAGCGCTGATAGGTAGCCAGGCTATCGACGTTGCTCAGCCAGATATCGGTTCTTGCGGAGGGTTTACTGCGGTACGTGACATTACAGCACTGGCCCAGGCCCATGGCGTGTTAGTCAATCCTCATGTGTGGGGATCTGCGATAGCACAGGCAGCTTCAATTCAGTTGATTGCAACACTGCCGATCACCAATCATTCCTTGTTTCCACGAGAGCCTATTCTTGAATATGATCGATCTGCTCACCCGTTTCGTCAGCAATTGGTAAGTCAGCCTCTTGGCATTCGTGATGGTGTGGTGGCTATACCTGATGGTCCGGGTCTGGGGATCGAGGTGAATATGGATACAGTTGAGAAGTATCGCTCAAATTGATATCGCTGAGCACGAAAGCCACGTTTGATACTGACTTGGATGTCGTGCTCAGGGGATACCTTCTTACCGGGTTGCAGGCTGATGAATAGTTAGCTGCGGAAATGGAATGGTCCAGCCATTTTCATTGGCAACAGCTACACAGCTTTGCTGGATTAGCCGATGCAGTTTGAAGTAGTCACTCGCAACGGTACTGCTCATCATTGCGAAAACCAGAAAATCCAGTGACGAGGTATTGGCATTTGCCAGCTCGACAATCAGTTTGTTGATGTGCATTTCATAATTCGCATCGTGAAGAGTTTTTCGAACTTCGCGCTCCAGAGTCTGGGGGATTTCGGTCAGGCTTATTGACTGCAGGGAGTAGTCGAAACCAAAAGTAACCGATACACCGAAGGTTTCATCGCGGGAAAGATTGATGAGGTTTATCGCGTAGAACTCCTGTGTGTTGTAGGTCATCGACATGCCACCTCGTATCGAGATTTCGACAAGATCAGGTGTCTGGCACTTTATCTGTCCAAATGTGGTGTCAGGCAAAATCACATAGTCCCCCCGGTTGCTGGGGAACCACAGATTGTTCTTTACCGGCCTGGAAACCAGTGTTGCGATAACGTCCAGCGGCAGTCGGATGACTCCATCCAGTGCCGGGTTGCGAAGTACCGTGTAGAGGTTCAGCGATTCTATCTGCCAAGGCAGCCCGTTATAGATGACTCGCTCATCTTCCCTGACAGCACCCAGATTCAGTAACAGGCGGGCCTCTCTGACATAACGGGGCAGGTATTGCCTGAGTCCCAGAATGATTGCAACAATTACCAGAAAGGCCAGGGCCAGAAGCAACAGGTCCTCCCTGACGTACAGCACAACCAGGATGACAAAGACCGTGATCAAGGTCGTCACCAGGTAGAAGCTGTAGGCCAGCAACCGGAACCAGGTGCTATTGCGGCGTTGGTCCTTGGTAGTAAACCGGATGGTGTACATCCACCAAAGAAATCGCATCACCGCCCAGGTCAGAAAGGCGGCTGCCATGGCAATTGCCAGGGTGAGTCCACGGCCTAGCAAAAACAGTCGTGTCGCGGGCCAGACTCCCTGGAAGAAGGTTTCCTGGTCAGCGCTCAAACGTTCGAGCTGGGTTTGGGCAACCAGCCTATGCTGTTCATACTGAGCTTGTTCGTCCTGCCATTTGGAGAGAAGATCAGCGATTCGGCTGGCGGCGTTCGCATCCAGTGAATCGGCTGGAATGGCTTCCAGCTCGCTGACTGCCTGATGGGTGATCTGCAGTTGTGCTTCACTGCGATAAACCGTATCGCGTGCTTCGGCTACTTGACGCGGACGCTTGGTAATCGACTTCAGTGATTCGATCAAAGGGTTCAAAATATCCAGCAAATCCTGCCGCCAGTCGGTCTTAACAGCATCCGGATCATTCAGTAAGGCGGTATCAGTATTGCTTAGCGCGATCATCTCGAAGGCTGCGGACAAATTGCCGATATCACGATTCAGATTACTGAGCACCGTCTGTTTGTCGGCAGGTAGCTCCTCTGTCTTGTCGGTCTGTGTTTTTTCAAGCTCGACTTTCTGATCGACCTTCTTTTGCAGCAGCCGCGCCAATTCATCAAGGCGAATTGCCTGCAGATCCTTGCCATCAAGGCTCTGTTCTGGAACTTCAGGCTGGCTTTGTGCCAGTAGCTCAGTGACTGGCAAGCACAGGAGGAGCAGTAGGAAAATGAGGCGAATCTGCATGGGACTACTCGTTGACTTATGAATGACATAACAGGGGGGCGAGATAATGTCTGGCTTGATTCCTGCCGGCGGTTGTCTGTATACGCCTTTTGGCAGGGTCTGCGTATCTTTCGTCTCTGTTTTTCCAGAATACACTTTGTTGCCAACATGGTTGAATGCGATCATGGGAATCTGACAGGCTTTTCAGGTTGACCAGATATGCATCATCTCATCACGCAAGATCATGTCGATACGTTTCAGAAGGAGGGTGTTGTTCTGATTCGCTCTCTGTTTGATGATTATATTGAGATCATCCGCCAGGGTATCGAGCTGAATTTGAATGATCCGGGTCCTTATGCTGCGGAAAATTTGCAGAGCGGCGATTCGGGTCGATTTTTCGACGACTACTGTAACTGGCATCGGATTGCACCATTCGAAAAGGCCATTCGTGAGTCTGCCGTGGCAGAGGTTGCCGCCTCACTGATGAGCTCAAATAGTGTTCAACTGTTTCACGATCATGTGTTGATCAAGGAGCCCGGAACCGCCAAGCCCACGCCATGGCATCAGGATAGTCCTTACTATTTTGTCGATGGTATTCAGAACGTCTCTTTTTGGGTGCCACTGGACCATGTCAGCGATGCCACTCTGCGTTGTGTGGCAGGTTCACATCGATGGGAGAAGCCCGTGTTGCCGACTCGCTGGCTGGCGCAAGACAACTTCTATCCTGATGCGGATGACTATCAGCCCGTACCAGACCCTGACAGGGAAGGGATGGATATTCGCGAGTGGAGTCTTGAACCCGGGGACGCAGTTGCATTCAGCTTCTCAACGCTACATGGTGCGCGAGGCAATCATTCCAACACTCGACGACGAGCCTTCTCATTACGACTTCTGGGTGATGATGCCCGTTATGTCGAACGTCCGGGGCCCACATCACCACCATTTCCTGATCACGGCATGAGTGCGGGTGAGAGGTTGCGAGAAGACTGGTTTCCGACGATTTTCAGAACCCAATGATAATTATCTCTTTCATGCATTTTCCAATAGAGAATGCGAATCAGATCGGAAAGTTCTGAGTTGTTTGCAGTGCTGAGTAAGTTTATTATTTTTTTTGCGGCGCAAAACACTGAAAATAGCAGGTAGAGACAACCGTTCAATTCTGCTCAGTTCGGAGAAAGAGTTGCACGGGGAACGGCTACCGCATGGTTGCATCGAGAGCAATTATCTTCGAATTTTTATTTGCAGGTGATTTACTAAAATGGTAGTTTACTAGTGTGTCACTGCATTCGGAATGTTCGTGGAAAGAGTTATTCATATAGATACAGAGATTGATTCGAGCCTGCCGCTCGGTCCTCAAGTGTATGAATTGCTCAAGAAAGGTATTGTTCAGGCGCAGTTTAAACCTGGCGATCGTGCTTCAGAAGTGGAAATATCTCGACAACTGGAAGTCAGTCGACAACCTGTGCGTGAAGCATTTCTGAGGTTGCAGGCAGGGGGATTGCTCGATATTCGTCCGCAACGCGGTACTTTCGTGCAAAAAATATCTGTCAAGGCTGTATTGGATGCACGCTTTCTGCGTGAAGCAATCGAATCCGATATCGTCGCACTGGTTGCGGTCTCCAGAAAAGCTGCTGTCATCGCTGAATTGAAAAAACAGATCAAAGCGCAGCGCAAGGTGGCCAAAGCCGATCCTGTCAGCTTCATGAAACTGGATGATCTGTTTCATCGAACACTTGCTGAAGCAGCCGAAAAATCATCCGCCTGGCAATTCATCGAAGATCTTAAAACACAAATGGACCGAGTCCGTTTCCTGTCGTTCAACCACTTTCATGTCGAGCAGCTTATCGCTCAACATGTCTCCATTGTAGATGCTATCGAGTCTGGGTCGTCTACTGATGCTGTTCGGTATATCCGAAATCACTTGCGGGAAATCCTGAAGTCACTACCCATGATTTCCCATGAGCACCCTGACTATTTTGATCCGGTTAGTGATGAGCTTGCCGACACGACTACCATAATAAATATAAATTAATCCTCTTGGAGATACGTAATGTTTCGTAAGATATTGTTTGGTACATGCATCTCGCTGGTCGCCTTTACCGGTACGGTGTCCGCCGATAGTGACACCAAGGTTGCATTGGTGCCAGGTGGCCCTCACCCCTATTTTACTGCCTGGGAACAAGCGGGAAAAGACGCTGCCAAAGACTTTGGTCTTGCATCAGCGGACTATAAGGTTCCACAAAAATGGGAGCTGGGTGCACAGAATCAATTACTGGAAAGTCTGGTGACACAGGGATATAACGCTTTTCTGGTATTTCCGGGAGACCCGGTTGGTACAGTTGGTATCGTTGACGAATTGGTCGGAACCGGTGCAGTGGCCATGGCATTAGCAGGATGTTTGAGAGACCCATCTGAAGCGGTATTCTGCATGGGCACTGATACGGGTAACTCAGCCTATCTTGGCACGCAGGAGCTACTAGAGTCATTGGGAGGTGGAGAGGGTAAGAAGATCGTGCATTTCACCGGTTTTCTGGTCGATGCGAACACCAAGCTGCGCATTGATGCGGTTGAACAGGCCGCCTCAGAAGCTGGCGCTGAAGTTATTCAGGTCATTGCCGACATCGATGCACCAGAGCCCGCTGAAGAGAAGATCAATGCCTATCTGGCCGCGCACGCCGATGAGGTTGATGGCATCATCACGACGGCCTGGGTTCCGGCGGTCGTTGCAGCTAATGCTCTGCGAAAAATCGGTGACAAGCGCATCAAGATGGTTGGTATCGACCATGACGAGGTTCTTCTTCAAGCGGTAAAAGATGGCTTCGTACATGGAACGATGCTGCAAAACCCCTACGGTCAGGGATATATAGGTTCTTTCGCGGCTGACAAGCTGCGTCAAGGTTGTACCATCAAAGCTGATGCACCGTTCAAATCCAATGCACTGACTGACAAGTTCATTGACTCAGGTACTGTGTTTGCAGGTGTTGATGAAGTCGACGATTACGTCACTTCGATGCAGAGCATCACCAAGACACTGTTCGAAAGCTTCGAATCCACCTATCTGGATTGCTGAGTTCTTGTCTTGTCGCCGCCGACACGTCGCAGGTCTGACGCGTTGGTGGCGCACACTCTGGCAGACAAGTGCAAGCTATACGAGCTTGCACTTTTATCGACATAAGTCCGACACCCAGCGATTCATCAGACATCAAACCTTGGTAATGGCGTGCCCATTGCCGAGCGTTCGGGTGGCTGATGAATTCTGTGAAAAATCACAGTGCCCCGGTCTGTTACTGCCTTCGCCTGTCACCCTGTTTCAATAAGGATGTAGCTCCTGCATGAATAACTTCGGCAGCACACAGAGCCCCTCTCAAGACGTCGGGATTCTGGATGATGAAACGTCACCGGCGCCAGGTTCGGGCCGTCTGACTCAACAGTTACGCAGATTACTGCTGTCCAACGAGTTCGGATTGCTGGCACTAATCATAATATTTTCCATCATCTTCGCGATTGTGACGCCTGGTTTTACCTCTTCGTTCAGCTTGTTTGCGATGGGGCGTACAGCCGCAGTCAACATCATTATCGGATTCTCGATGATGGTGGTCATTGTCAGTGGTGGTCTCAATCTGTCGGTTGGCTCCATCGGTGTCTGTGTGGCAATGGGTGGTGGTTGGCTGATGCAGGTTGCAGGGTTTCCCTGGTATCTGGGTGTTGTCGGAGCGTTGGCACTGGGTGCCATGATTGGCGCACTGAATGGCGTCCTGATTGTCAAGACAGGGTTGCACAGCTTCATTATCACCCTGGCCACGATGAGTATATTTTTTGGTGTCATGATTTTCCTTACCCAGGCAGGCTCATTTCGTGAACTGCCGCCAGAGTATGTGACATTCGGTCGCATGAAGATCAATGGTGTGGTGTCGCCATTGCTGATTGTTACCCTGGTCGTTGGCGTGATTCTGGCCGTGTTTTTCAAATTGACAACTGCTGGCCGGCGACTGCTGGCAGCCGGTGCCAACCCCGACGCTGCAGAACTTTCCGGTATTCGGGTGGATCGCACCATTATTCTGTGTCATGCGATGTCTGGTGTGCTTGCCGGTATTGCAGGGCTGATGCTGGTGTCGCGGACCGGTGCAGCTATTCCTTCGATGGCTGGTCAACTGGGGCAAGACTGGTTGCTGCCAGCATTTCTGGGACCGGTATTGGGCGGTACACTGCTCACCGGTGGCCGTGCTTCGGTGCTTGGAACCTTACTGGGAGCTTTTCTGGTCACCTTGCTGACAACGGGCCTGTTGCTTTTGCAAGTTGGTGCGTTCTGGGTACAGACCTGTCTGGGCCTGTTACTGCTAGCGGCTGTACTGATAGATCTTCTTCGACGCTCCTACCTGGCTCGGCATAATCTCATATGAAACGTCAATTAAGCTCCTACCTGCAATCGGATTGGTTCGGACCGCTGCTCATCACCATAACGGCCATAGCTCTGGTCAGCTGGTTCAACCCTTCATTTCTGTCCCCGTTCAATATACAAATCCTTTTGCTGGCGATAGCCGTCAATGCTCTCATCGCCTATGCGCAAATGGTCATCATTGCCATTGGTCAGATGAACCTCTCCGTCGGTGCCATTGGTGGTTTAGTGGCTATTTCTTTTTCGGGTTTCATGGAAGTCTGGTCGATTCCGTGGCCAATCGCAGCTGTCATGGCATTAGCTGTAGGGCTGGCAGCTGGGTATCTCAATGGTTTTTTTGTAGCCATGACTGGCATCTCGGCTTTTATCATCACTCTGGCAACGCTGTCTATCTATAAGGGTTTGAACCTGGGTATTACTGAGGCGACACCTTTTTACAAGATTCCGGACATGGTCAAGAGTCTGGGTAATGACACTTTTATCCAGCCACTACCCTGGCTTGTAATACCAACAGTTATTGTGACTTTTGGTCTCTGGTATCTTCTGAATCGACTTCCTGTCGGGCGGTTCATTCTCGCTGTGGGTGGTAATGAACATGCCGCGGAACTGTCCGGAATATCTGTACGAAAAACCATTATCACTGCACATGTAATCTCAGGCTTTCTGGCTGGGCTGGCAGGCATCATGCTGGTGGCCCGTTTACAAATAGGACAGCCGACCATTGGCGATGACTGGTTGATCCTCTCGTTCGCCGCGCCGGTAATCGGCGGTGCCGTTTTAACAGGTGGGCATGTCAGTGTGGTCGGCACATTGCTGGGTGTTGTTATCGTTGCCATCATCACCCAGGTATTGGTGCTGTTCAACGTCGATCCATTTCTGGTGCAAGTGGTACTCGGGTTCCTGATCCTATGGGCTGTCGGCCTTAACAAGTTGCGAGAGGTCAGAGCGGCGAAGGTAACCGCTGAACAGGGAGCGATCGCATGAGCAATGTCGTTTTCCGAGCTGCCAATATCAGCAAATCGTTTCCGGGTGTCAAAGCACTACAAAACGTCACTCTGGAGCTGAACTCCGGTTCCATTCACGCGCTGTTAGGAGAGAATGGGGCCGGTAAGTCGACGCTGATAAAGATCATTACCGGTATCCACAGGCAAGATCAAGGCACGCTGATGCTCGGTGACCAGTCAGTTCAGCTGCACGGGCCGCGTGATGCTATTGCCCATGGGATCGGGGTCGTTCATCAGGAGCGCAATCTGATCCCCAGGTTCTCGATCAGTGAAAACATATTCCTTGAATCTCTTGGCAAGCAATCTCTGACCCGTATTGATTATCGGGCATTACATGAGCAGGCACGCGTCTGGCTCGATATGCTGGCGCTGGACGTAGACCCAGCCACTCCGGTGGCTAAGCTTAGTGTCGCGCAGATGCAACTGGTTGAAATTGCCAAGGCATTGTCGCTTAAGTCGAAGGTGTTATTGCTTGATGAGCCTACCGCCTCACTGACATCACACGAAACTGATACCTTATTCTCTGTTTTGCATCGTTTGCGTGACGGTGGTGCAAGCCTTGTATTCGTTAGTCACAAGCTTGAGGAGGTGCAGGAGATTTGCGATCAGGTGACGGTTCTTCGAGACGGGGTGAATGCCTGTGAAAGCCGGGCGATGGAGGGCCTTGATCGACAGGATATTGTCAAGTTGATGATTGGGCGTAGTGAGCAGATACCCGATTGGGCTGCTCGGACACGCTCTACCTCAGAAGTTGCGCTAGAGCTTCGCGATGTCTCTACTGAGTCAGGTCACCGGGATATCAATCTGCAAGTACGCCGGGCCGAGATTGTAGGTTTGTATGGATTGGTGGGAGCGGGTCGTACAGAGCTTGCCAAGAGTATTCTGGGTAAGTACCGCATTCAGAGTGGCAGTATCATTGTTGACGGTAAGCCCGCTGCCATTAATAGCGTAGCCGATGCGGTGAGTAAATATCATATTGGCTATGTTAGTGAAGACCGTAAGAAGGAAGGTCTTATTTTGATGCACTCGATAATCGAGAACGTTGGCATCACGGTGTGGGAGCAGCTTGGTAAAGCCAAGGCTTTGCTCACTAACCGAGCTGTCAAGAAGCACGTTGAGCCGTACATCAACAAGCTTGAAGTGAAAACACCTTCACTGAATCAGTTTGTCAACAATCTCTCAGGTGGTAATCAGCAGAAGGTCAGTGTTGCAAAATGGCTGGCGGCTGGTGTCAAGGTTCTCATTATCGATGAGCCATCTGTCGGAATCGATATAAAGACCAAAGCTTATCTGCACGAGTTGGTTCGGGAGCTGGCTGACAATGAGAACACAGCCATTCTGTTGATCTCCAGCGACATGCCAGAAATGATTACGCTGGCCGATCGTATCGTGGTGATGAATGATTTTCGTATCATGGGCGATATTGATAACACTCGCGAGTATGCAGCGATGAGTGAGGCGATCATGAACCTGATACATAGCAAGAAAACCATCCAGCCAAATAGCGAGGAGGATCCATCGGCGTCATCAGGTATTGGCATGGCAACATGAGCCCTGAGCATTCAGGGGTAGGTGAGTCGCTGTTCCACTGCGCATAGCTTGCAATAACAGGAAATTATAGGTACTGACATGAATTCCATCAAAATGCGACAACTTGGCAATAGCCAGGTTCGTGTCTCCGAATTGGGTCTGGGTTGTGCTTCCCTTGCAGGTGTAGGCAGTAGCGTGAGCGACAGCGATGCCAGAGCTACACTTAATGCAGCACTGGATGCGGGTATCAGCTATTTCGATACGGCCCCATTCTATGGCTACGGACGCTCGGAGCGTCTGGTTGGCGATGCTTTGCGAAAAGCCGAGGCGCCGATTCAGCTATCGAGCAAAGTGGGTCGTTTGCTGAAACCTTGTGCCGAACCACAGGTGGCTGACAGTGGATGGCCAGATGCCTTGCCCATGCAGCCACACTACGATTATTCCTATGATGGAGTGATGCGATCAGTGGAGGACAGTCTGCAACGGTTGGGCCTGGCCAGTATGGATATCGCTCTGATTCACGATATTGATATCTATACCCATGGCAAGGATATACAGAAGAGCATGATGGCAACAGCCATGTCAGGTGGCTACAAGGCGTTAGCGGAATTGCGTAGTGCAGGCGTGATCAAGGCGGTGGGGCTGGGTGTGAATGAAAATCAAGTGTGTATCGAGGCGCTTCAGCAGGGCGACTGGGATTGCTTTTTATTGGCCGGTCGATACACTTTGCTGGAACAATCGGCATTGGACGAGCTGTTTCCTGCCTGTGAAAAGGCCGGCACTTCAATCATTATTGGCGGACCATTCAATTCAGGGATACTTGTAGGAGGAAGTACATACAACTATGACGCAGCGCCTGCAGATGTGATGCAACGTGTCAGTTGTATCCAGCAGGTCTGTGCAGCACACAACGTTGAACTGGCAGCAGCAGCATTGCAGTTCACACTGCGTAGTTCTCTGGTGAGCAGTGTCATCCCAGGGCCAAGATCCGCTGCGGAATTCGCCTCTCTTCTCGCCTGGTATGAGGCGTCAATTCCAGATAGTTTGTGGTCCGATCTGCAATCCGAAGGTTTGTTGCGAGCAGATGCACCAACCCGACTGGAACCATAATAGCTCTGTCTTTTCAGGAAAGGCTTAACATTTTCTTGCGTATTGCTCTAACTTCCAGTCGTGATTGTGGGCTCAGTTCATCGACTCCCCACTGCCAGCCCGATCGGCATTCGATACACAAGACCCGCAGAGACAGCCCAGTCATCATCAAACGACAGGAACAATCCAAAGTTCTTGATACTTGGAAGGCCACCAGGGTATAAGTTGAAACGCAGATGTGTGGTGCCGGCATCGTTGTAGACCATGGAGGCAAGCAGGCTTTTTTCTCGGTCCAGAAACAGACCGATACTTGGACGCAGGTCGGCCTGGACGTTGCGTTGCCGGACGATTTCCTGCACGGCTGCCCCCACGCCCCAAGACAAACTATTACCGGAGGGCAGCGGGTGTGATAATCCCAGCAGATTATTCAATCCTGTGTAAACGAAGAGCCGTGCGTTTTTGATCGTCAGTCCCGGAGGTCTGTAGACATAGGAGATACCGGTATTCGTGAATTTATCTGAAGTCAGGTCCCAGGCACTGATAGCAGGCCAGATGGCTGGATCCAGTTTTTCTTGTATGTAGTGGGCAATTCGATCCTGGCTGAACAGCAAGATGCCAAGTGGTCGAAACAGGTAAACGTCTGCAACCGGGTCAGAGTCCGTCGTGTTCTGGACTTCGAGAGCTTCCTGCAATACTTCGCTGACCATGGCAAGGCTGGTTGCTGCCAGGCGCGGGTAGCGATAGCCTCTTGCGGTAAACCATTCAACATCACGACGATAGGCCATGCCGCCGCCCAGCAAATGCAGACCGTAGTTGGGTAGTGCTGCGAAACTGTCACGCCGGTATTCTGAATCGATCGGAAATATCTCTCTATTGATGAAGCGTTGGAAGCCTCCTTCGTTGTCAATAGATCGTTTTGGGTGCATCAGCTGCTCCCATGCCTGATCCAGATTGTCAGAAAAATTATCGGTGTCGAAATTTGCAGGTAACTGCAATGTATCAAGCGTGTAATCGAAGAATGCACTGGCAGGATTGTAGAGGGAGTCTGATCCGACGGTTTGCGGCCGGTAGTACTCGGGTGTTTCGGGTAGCGAAAACAGTTCTGAACCAGGCGAGTCAGGTGTCGCACAGCTCGAAGTGAGCAGACACAGGAGGGCTACCGGCAAGGCCGCGATACTGTTGAGGGCCTTAACGCCAATTGTCATATGAACAGAATCCGAGAATGTCTTTGTAACTGTCGGTGAGGTTGCCGAAGCAAATGATTCATGGTATCAACTGATTGCTTGATAGGTCCTAACGGAAGGGCATACCTTGGACATGTTTATGAAAGCGCTGTCATGTCCTGCTATTGATACACGGTTGATTTGTTGATATATGGTTACAGTTGTTTACCCTGTCGTGCACTAATGTTAACGTTAACCAACCGTCAGGCATTGCGCATGACAAATGGGGGCTCCTAGGGGCGAACATCGATACGGTTTTAAACGAGAGCAATACTCGTGCTGAGAATCTGACGAACAAGGCCAAGAACCCTGTTTCAAATTCCAGTTTTCCAGGGACAACGACATGAGCGCAGTGACATCAGAATACGTGGAATTAGATGATGACATCGGCATTCGTGTCATCCACTCCAAGCCCCAGCAGGGCAAGCACACCTTCGTTTTCCTGAATTCAATCGAGACGACTGCCGATACATGGGAAGACCGGATTGCGCCAGCGCTTCGCAAGCAACAGTACGGTACCTTGAGTTTTGATTATCGCTGTCAAGGCAAAACCGAATGCGGGCCAGATGCGGTGTTGGAGTCTGAGGAGATGGTTTCAGACATTGTGAGGGTGTTGGAAGCTCAACAGCCACATCGACCGGTCATGTGCGGCTTGTCGATCGGCGGACTTTTCGGAGCCAGGGCCATCGGAAAAGGTGCTCAGGCGGAAGCTATTGTGCTTATCAATACACTTCGCGGGGAAAACACGCACAGCGCAGGTGACAAGACGCTTGAAGCGAGCTGGGATTTTCCCTGGGAGTCGTTGGCAGTGCCGACACTGGTTTTCACCGGATCGCATGATCCACTTTCTGGAACTCAGAAAGCTGTTGAGGACATTCTGAAGAGAATTCCAGATATGAATTTGTTGGAGTATCCCGGTGACGGGAATTCTCTGCACTCAGAGTTTCCTGATGAATTTGTTGCAGATCTCATCAGTTATGCAAAGCTATTGGGACTGATAGGTGCGACGAAATAATGTTCATAGGTGTCGAATTTTACTAAGTACGGAGTGGTTTCTTGACTAGTTCATTTGGCACCAGGAAAAGAAATACGACGCAAGCCGATGTTGCAAAGCATGCAGGCGTAAGCATCATGACGGTGTCACGTGCTTTGAGTGGTTCTGGCAATATCTCGCCCGATACAAAGGAACGTATCAATAATTCCATGGAGGAGCTCGGTTACGTTTACAACACCGTTGCAGGCTCGCTGCGGAATCAGAGCAGCTCGATGGTCGCTGTTGTCATCCCTTCGGTTAATGATCTGGTCTTTGGCGAGATACTCAGTGGTGTCAATTCAGTGCTCAGGCCCAAAGGTTATTTCACGACTATTGGTGAGTCGTTTTTTGATCCGGAAGAAGAGTTCAAGGTCATCAAATCAATGTTGGCAATGCAGCCGGCAGGTATCATTCTCACGGGCGGGATTCATCACAAGCCTGAGCTTTTTGATTTGTTGAAAAAACGTAGTTGCCCGATACTACAGATGTGGGACACGGATAATCTGAATTTTGATTATCACGTGGGACCCTCTCAACGTGAGGTTGGTCAGATAGTTGCTGACCATCTCATAGAAAAGAAATATGAGTACATTGCGTATATCGGCGCTGAGTTGTCAATCGATGGTTGTGCAGACCAGCGATTCCAGTCTTTTCGCAGCAGGCTGTCTGAGGCAGGTATTTCAATTGAAACGGAGGTGGATGAAAATCTACCACGTCAGCCAGAATCAGGAAAAATACTGACCGAAAGGCTGCTTGCACGCTCTCCTCACGTCAACGCCATTCATTACCTGAATGACCCCATGGCTTTGGGTGGGCTTTCCTATTTATTTGATAAAGGGCTATCGGCTCCCAAGGATGTTGCTGTGGTGGGGTTCAATGGCTCGACACAGAAATTCTCCATTCGCACCAGGCTGACGACGGTTGATGTTCCCAAGTATGAGATTGGCAAGGTGTCGGGCGAAAAATTGCTGGCGTTGCTGAACGATGAGGGGGAGGGGCAGTTTTATCGATCTGAACTTCGGCTGATCGTTGGTGATACAAGCTGATAGCCTCTGAAGATTCTGGCGGCCATAGAATCTGAGTCACTCTATCGTACAATCAGTGAGTAGGGAACCTGAGCATCGTTAGACTGTCCCAGCTCCAATTACCCTGTCTTCATAACACTGACCTCGAGTTTGTTGGCCATGATCAGTCTGCAGAACATCGCCATGCAATACCGGATGGCTGGCGAATCCATCGATGTGCTGAAAGCACTGAATCTGGACATTGACGCACGTGAACGGGTTGCAATCGTCGGCCCCTCTGGCTCTGGTAAAACCACGCTGTTGCTATTGCTGACGGGTTTAGAGCAGCCCACCAGTGGTGAAATCATGATTGCCGGTCGCTCGCTTGCAACACTGGATCGCGATGCCCGTGCTGATCTCAGACGCGACACCATCGGGATCGTATTTCAATCATTTCATCTGATATCAAGCCTGACCGCCGAAGAGAACGTGGCATTGCCACTGGATATCGCCGGCCAACCCAATAGTGACAAACGGGCCCGTGAAATGCTTGCGCGGGTCGGGTTGAGTGAGCGGGGAGGGCATTATCCGGCCCAACTCTCCGGCGGTGAGCAGCAACGGGTGGCGATTGCCAGAGCACTGGTGCATGAGCCTGCGTTACTGGTTGCCGATGAACCGACTGGTAATCTGGATGAGCGTACCGGTGAGAGCATCATCGAGCTGTTGTTCTCGTTGAATCGCGAAAGTGGTACTACTCTGCTTCTGGTGACTCATGACCCTCAACTGGCCGCCCGTTGTGATCGCAGTCTGCGTCTGGAGAATGGCCAGTTGCACGCTGTTGTTGCCCCATGAAGATGCCGCAGCTTGCACGGCTTCTGCGTCTTTTGTGGAGAGACCTGGTCGGTAGTGGCACGCTGCGCTCGCTGTGGGTGTTCTGCGCCTGCCTGTTGCTGGGCATCACGCTTATCTCTGCGTGCAGTAGCTTGTTGGGACTGGTAGAGGATGGTCTGGCGAGCCAGCAGCGCGAAAACTTCGGTGGTGATCTGGTCGTGCGTGCCCGGGAGCCGTTGCCTGCCGAGCAGCGTGACTGGTTGGATGAGAATGCTCAGGTCTCGCTGCAGACTGAGCTGCGCACCATGATGGGAACCCAGGATGGTGACTTCACAGTGGTTGAAGTACAAAGTGTTGATAGTCAATATCCCCTATACGGTCAGGTACAACTGCAGCCGGAGCAGGATTTGCAATCTGCTGTGGCACGCTCAGCAGAGGGTGTCTGGGGGGCTGTTTACGATCCGGTATTGGCAGTCAGCCATGGTCTGGCTGTTGGCCAGCGTATCGATGTTGGTAATATCCAGCTTGAGCTACGTGCCGAGATTCTTGAGCAACCGGATCGTAGTCTGAGTGCCAATACGCGCGGGCCGCCGTTGATCATCGATGCTGAGGCACTGGAATTGACAGGGCTGCTGGGACCCACCAGTCTGGTTGATTACGATTATCGTATTCGTACTGAGGAGCCGGCCTCTGACTTTCGTGCACGTCTGCGCGGCAGTTTTCCTGAGGCGGATATCGAGATCCGGACACTCGCTGATCGAAGCGAACTGATTACCCAGCGGCTGGACCAGGTAGCTTCGGTGCTGTTGCTGATCGGGCTCACAACCTTGTTCATCGGTGGGTTAGGGGTTGCGAATAGCATTGCTGCCTGGATTGCCACCAAGCGCGGAATGCTGGCAACACTGCAAGCGCTGGGCGCTCGTGAGTGGCAAATCGGCTTTGTCTTTATTGGTCAGGTTATGCTGCTGGCCCTATTGTCGAGTACCGCTGGCGCTATCATTGGTTCCTCGATCGCCTGGTTTGCTTCGCGTACTCTGGCAACTGCGTTGCCGATATCCAGCGATGTGCTTGGACTGCTGTGGCCAACCGCACTAGCCATTGCTTTCGGTGTCCTGTCTGCCATTACTTTCGCATTGCCAAGTCTGGGGCGAACTCTGGCTGCAGATCCTATTGTGTTGTTGCGTGGCGCTACTGAATTCAATGCCCGGCTATCAGCAGGCTATCGTCGAATGACTGCCGCATTGGTGCTTGGCACGCTTGCGTTGATGTTGATTCTTCTGCCGGAACCTCTGGTAGGTATCGCCTTCATCGTTGTGGCAATCTTGCTGGTTGCGCTACTCGAGATGGTTATCGTGGCATTGCGATGGGGCGTGCGACGACTTCGGCAGTTGCGTGTTCTGGATGGACGTTTCACTCTGCAGATCGCAGCGGCTAACCTGTATCGACCAGGCAATACCTTGCGAGCCATGCTGCTGTCGCTGGGCAGTGCTCTGACGCTCTTGACTGCCGCCGCTCTTGTCATCGTTGCCACGCTTGACAGTCTGGGTAACACGGTACCTGAACGCTCGCCGTCACTGGTTTTCTATGATGTGCAGGCAGCAGAGTTGGAAGCCTTTGCTGAAACTCTCGAATCCTTGCCGGGGCATACCTCGCATGTGCTGGCGCCACTGGTTCTGGGTCGAATGACGCACATCAATGATGTGGCAATTGCTTCACGTGACAATGACCGACAAGCCGAAGAGGCGAATGATGAGCATAAGCTCAGTTATCGGGCCAGCGGTGTCGATAACACCCAGGTGGATCGTGGTGCCTGGTGGCCGGAAGATTATGCAGGTCCGACGCTGGTTGCGTTCGAGGATCGAGAGGCTGATCAACTGGGGCTCAATGTCGGAGACCGTTTGCGGTTCAGTGTCATGGGTGAGGTGGTGGAGGCAGAGCTTGCCGCAATTTACAGTCAGGCGCGATTCGAAACGCAATTCTGGTTAGAGGGTGTTTTCAGTGCGGGAGCACTGGATCCCTGGATTACCCGCTATATCGGTAGTGTCCATCTTGCCAAGGATCAGGATGTCGAGGCAATGCAGATGCTCGGGGCCGAGTTTCCGAGTGTTGTGACGATTCGTACCTCGCTACTGCTGGCTAATGTCCGTGCCATGCTGGGTGCGGCAGCCCTTGCTATAGGGCTGGTGGCTGCAATCTCCCTGACAGCCAGCCTGCTGGTCATGAGTAGTGTGATTGCCGCAACGACGCAGCGTCGTGTGTATGAGAGTGCAATCATGTATGCGCTCGGAGCTCGGCACGCAGCAATCCGCACCAGCCTGTTCATCGAGTATCTGTTGATGGCGCTGATACTGACCGTGTTTGCATTCACCGCCGGTAGTCTGATTGCCTGGGGAATACTCGAGTATTGGCTCAAGCTTGCGCAGGACGGTCTGTGGGTGACAGGGTTTAGTGTCGCATTCGCAGGCAGTGTGATCTGTCTTGCCGGAGGCGCGCTGTGGCTGATGCGCAGTCTGCGGGTCTCGCCAGCATTGTTGCTACAGCGAGGAGGGTGAGGGCTCGTGAAACAACAAGCTATCGTTTCCGGTGGCTCTGAACCCGCAATGATCCAGTTGGAGGGCTACTAGTCCTCCTCCTAATTATTGCGTGGGAGTGCTACTAGTCAGCACTCCCTTTCAATAATCGAATCATCGTGTCAGTATCAAATGCCGGACTGTCTGCACCTGCCAGTACCGAGTCGGCAAGATCTCGTTTGCTACCATGCAGCACTTGTATCTGTTCCTCGATGGTCCCGGTTGTCACCATGCGTACGATCGTCACCGGGCGTTGCTGACCGAGACGATGCGCGCGATCGGATGCCTGGTCCTCTACGGCAGGATTCCACCAAGGGTCCAGATGAATAACGTAATCCGCTGCAGTCAGATTCAATCCGGTTCCACCGGCCGTGAGTGATATCAAAAACACATCTCCGACCCCTCCCTGGAATGCGCTGACACGTGAGGTACGTTGTTTGGCAGGTACGCTGCCATCAATGTATTGATAGCTGATGGATTGTGCTATCAGATGTTGCTCGATAATTTTAAGGTGATCAACAAATTGTGAGAACACCAAGGCCTTGTGACCGCTGGCAATAAGCTCTGCCAGTGTGTCGGAAAACACGTCAAGCTTGGACGTGGGACCGGTCCAGCCGGGTGAAACAAGTGATGGGTTGCAGCACAGGCGTCGAAGCTTGGTCAGATAGGACAGAATGATGAACTTCTGCTTGCCAATATCCTGCGACTCGGAGCTGCCCTGTTCGAGTGATGCCAATGCTTCCTGGCGTATGGTTTCGTATAGCAGGGCTTCTTCGCCAGAGAGTTTGACGTCCAGTGTTATTTCGGTGCGAGCGGGCAGCTCCTTCAGGACATCGCGTTTGTGTCGACGTAGCAAAAAGGGCGACACCACCATTTGCAATTGCTCTCTGGCATGAAGATCGTTGTCACGCGTGATCGGCAGGGCGAAGCGTCGACGGAATGCTGTTTCGCTGCCCAGCAGTTGTGGGTTGAGAAATGCGAACAGGGAATGCAGGTCCATCAGATTGTTTTGTACGGGTGTGCCGGTAGTGACGATGCGAAAGTCGGCATGCAGTTGTCTGGCGCATTTGGCGCGTCGTGTTGCCGCATTCTTGATTGATTGTGCCTCGTCGAGTACGACGCTATGCCAATGCACTTTCTCCAGATACTCAATATCATTGACCAGTAATCCATAGCTGATAACAACGACATCGAAGGCAGAAATGTCAGTCAGCATTGCATGGCGTTGCTGAGTAATATCGGCATAGACGAGCATCTTCAGAGACGGGGCGAACCGCTGAGCTTCCTGCAGCCAGTTGCCGACCACCGAAGTAGGAGCGACCACCAGTGTTGGGCCGCCTTCTGCGCGTGACAGCAGTACCGCCAGCGCCTGGACCGTCTTGCCCAGACCCATATCGTCGGCCAGGCATGCTCCGGCGCCTATCTGGCCTAGTTGTGCAAGCCAGGCAAAACCTTCCTGCTGGTAAGTACGCAACTCGGCCTGCAGGGCCGCCGGTACAGTCGGTGTTTGCGTGAGAGCATCGCTGATACGTTGCCGTAGCTGCTTCCAGGTTTTGTCAGCCTTGATGGTGGCATTGTCGATAAGAGGATCCAGAGCCAGTAGTGCCATGGGATGTATTTGTGGTGCGGATGAGTCATCACGCTTCGGACGCGAGAAGGCCTGCAGGGTGTCCAGTTGCTGTTTCAGCGTTGTAGAGAGTGAGACGAAGTCCCCGTTGCCAAGCTCGATGAAGCGGGTACCTGGTTGCTCTGTCACTAGTTTTAGCAGGCGCTCAAGTGTCAGATCTTCGCCCGTGTCGCCCAGTGCCAGGGAACCACTGGCTGTGAACCAGTCCTTACCGCTTTTAACGCTCAGGTTGACCTGTTTGACGTTGGCCCGGGCCTTGATGCGAAATGGTAGCTCTTCAGGCCACAGGCAGCGTATGCCGGCTTCTTGCGCCTCTTCGAGTAACTCAAGGGCGTCAAGAGTTTCGTCGAGTACCATATGAGGTCGGCCATCGTAGTGACTGGCAAGCACTGATGATTGCATGACCATATTCTGTACATGGGTATTCTCCATGTCCAGGTCGCGTTGTACGGATTGGGAGCCTGTTGCTGTTTGCACATAAACAACCGAGCCACCCGTGCCTGCATCGAAGAAGGTACCTGATGCCGGGAGTGGTTCGACTCGTATCCGTACACGCAGGGAGCTGCCGAAAGGTTCGATGGCGAGTAAGGGGGCGGAGTCGCCTTCGACCAGGGAATCCTCAGCGACATCAGTATCGCCCTGTACCGAAATATCGCCCGCTAGTGAGTTAAGCAAACTGTGCAGGCGATCGCTTGCATTGCTGGGGACTCGCAGGCCGGCCGCGGGTATGGCCTCATCGATACGTCTGTGTGCAGCGGTGAAGTGAGTGACATTCAGACGACGATTGCCGGCGTCCAGTTCACTCAGATAATGACCACTCTTGAGTTCGGGTTCCACGATCAGTCGAATGGTGCCATCAGCTTCGCTGAGGTGCAGCACCGGTGGGCGTTCAACGACATCAACCCGTTCACCCTGTGGGTCGTAGACGCCGGGATGTCCAACCAGTTGATAGGTTGTTCTCTGGGTAGTCTCGTAAGTTGTAGCGCCTCCCCATCCGTAAGAGGCTACCTTCTGAATTGATCGGCTGGCCTTGAGGTCCTGATCGATCAGGTGCTCCATGGTATCTGCTTGCTCAAGCAGGCGCTTCAGAGCAACACGCCTGCCAGATGACCATTCACCATTCTTGCCGCGAGTCTGTTCAACCGGTGTGACTTCGACAGCGCTGCCGTGATGGTCGGACAGTTGCCATATCAGTCGCCTTGCCTTGGCGGTAGTATCCTTTTTCTTCTGTGTTTCAGGCCTTTTGGATTTGAGTGCCAGTTGTTCGAGCTCACGCAGGGAGTATTCCCATGGTTCTATGGGCGTTACCAGATGCGTCAGACTCTGAGCTCCCATTGCCTCCCGCCGAGCGTTGGCAGACTGCTCTGCAAACAGTGCGCGAATGTCGGGTTCCAGTTGTTCGGAGTTAGTAAAGCTTGCTTCCAGCACCGTCTGCAATTCGGCTACTACCCAGTGGTAACCACTCTGGCTGGCCTGTCTTGTGATCATCTGTAGCCAGTAATGGATACCTGTGTGGCTTTCTGGATAGTTGTAGTTAGAGTGCCAGCGCGAGGCAATGGCATACAGGGCACTGATGATGGAGGGAGAGCCGGGCACATAGAAGCTGCCTGAATGTGAGACTGGCTTGTCTGCGTTCTCGGCGGCGAGCAAGAGCAGATCCATGTCGGATTCGATCTTGAGTTTTGTACGCGCGGCAATCAGCGACTTCAATAAAGCTCGCGATTCAGTGGTATCCAGACGTACTAGTGAAAACAGGGCGATGCTGAAGCACAGAGTGTCGGGGTACAGAATGCGCTTTCTGGATCCGTTTCTTTCGATTTCGAGTGTCGCTTCAATGCTTGCCAGAGCCGCTTGATCGTCACCTTTCAGGGTGGAGATCATGGCGCGCAGGGCCTGACATTCCATCTGAACGTGCTTGATCTGAGGGCTTTTGAGCTCGATGCTTTTTATGAGCGTAATGGCCTTTTTGAACTTGCCTTGAAAGGCATACACTCTGGCCAGAAATGCCCTGTCGCGCTCATTGGGTGCAACGCTTTCGCAGCTCTTTGCAAACTCCTGGGTGGGGTGCAGAAAATGGATCAGATACGAGAGCCCGAATGTGCAGGCTACTTGCCGATGCTCCATAGGCAGGCGTTCCAGATAGGGCTTGGCGCGCGGCTCTGTCAACCATATCCAGATATGCGCGGGTAACCTCTCGTTGGCAAGTCGCTCAAAGGTGTCACCAATGAGTGCCAGGCGTACTTGTTGTTCGAGATGTTCGAAGGAGTTGAAATTGGGCCGGTAACTGTAGTGGGAGCCATAGCCAGGGCCGTGGCTGCTCTGCTCCAGCTCGTTGAGAATGAGCTTAGCTGTGCCGCGCTCATGCGCACTGACACAAAATCGCGTGAGGTTGCCGAGCAGGGCAAGAGGTCCCCGGGCTGCAACGCCTCGTACGCCTTCGACAGAAGGGAGCAACACCTGGGCTGCGACGAGTTCCTCGATGGCTTCGTTCAGTTGCGTAGATTTAAAGCCGCTCTCACCGGTGGTTGCTTTGCGTGCGCGATTGATCCACTGCAGCGCTTTGGAGCGTCCGGGGGCTTCGGGGTAGACAAGAGCGTAGCACTCAGCTACTTGCTCGGCGATGGGGGACAACTTGACGGGTGTGTTCGATACGGAAGGCATGAGGGGGAATTGTGCTGAGGGTTGCCGGTTTAGCTCATCTGTTTGAAAGACTGTACCGTATTTTGATCACCCTCTGTAACAGACAGCTTGTCAGTCACTCTGAATCATGAGTGCTGCTTGTTCTATCTGGCCGTGCCTAATGATCAGCTTCCAGCAACATGGCCTGTAGCGCCGCATGTACTTCATTGCCATCAAGTCGTTTAGGGTCAAATCCAGTATCTTGTGCAAGATCGAGCAACTTGGCTGGCCTTCCGGACTTTGCTCCAAGATAGGCCATTGACCACTGATTGAAGCTTCGTTCAGTAATCACATCGTATGCGAGCAGGGACACCTCAGCATGGCGCTCGTCACACTGTATACGCTCGAAGGTTTGTTCCACCCTATCCGGTGGGCCTTCAAGTACCTGGGCGAACAGACCTCGATTGAACATAAGTGCGCCAGTAACTCCCGAGCTGGCATTTGAAGCTCGTGCACTATCGAGTATTTTTACGACTTCCCGAGAGATGTGTTCATCGTCACCCGTGATGGTATTGCGGCTAACGTACACCACTCGAACCAGTGAATCTTTCATGTTCCCGTCCTGCTAAAGCCAGTTTGCTGACTGTAGTCGTCCAGAAAAGGGACAATCGATGAGGCCTCCATCGGGCGCGAAATAAGATACCCCTGAACCGCGTCGCAGCCTCCGTCTCGCAAACGATCATACTGCTCCCTGGTTTCGACACCTTCTGCCAGCGTGTTCATGCCCAGGCTGGCTCCCAGGCTGATAATGGTATTGACCATTGCATGAGTACCCTCGTCAACATCGCCTCGCACAAAAGCCTGGTCTATCTTTATCTTGGTAAATGGAAATCGACTCAGGTGGCTCAGCGACGAGTAGCCCGTGCCAAAATCATCCATGGCAATATCAACTCCCATCTGCCTGAGTACTGTCAATTGATTCAAGGCAGCTTCCGGATTGTGGAAGAGCAGGCCTTCGGTGACCTCAACTTCCAGGCGCGCTGATGCAAGCCCACTGCGGGTAAGAGCATCCTGCACGACGTCAGCCAGTTTGCCGTCATCGAACTGCAGGGGGGATACGTTCACGGCAACCGTCAGATCATCGGGCCAATGACAGGCCTGACGGCAGGCTTCAAGCATCACCCAGGCACCAATTCGTTGGATTTCGCCGGTCTCCTCCGCTATTGGCACGAATGACATTGGCGAAATAGAACCTCGGACAGGGTGCTCCCAGCGCAACAAGGCTTCAAACCCCATGAGTCTGCCCGTGCCAAGTTCTACCTGTGGTTGGTAGACCAGTCGGAACTGCTGCAAGGCGAGGGCACGGCGCAGTTCTATTTCCAGTTCTCGCTGCTCATGGGCTTCTTGCGCCATGCGAGGTTCAAAGAAGCATATTCGGTTGAGCGCGGATGATTTGGACTCCTGCAGGGCCAGCGTCGCGTTCTTCAGCAAGGTTTCTCCATCCTCAACCTCGTCGTCAAAAGTGGCTACACCAATACGTGCGCCAATATTCACTTGATTACCTTCAATCAGGAAAGGTCTGTTGAGTAGCTCTACGATACGGCTACCTACTTTCTCGGGTTGCTCGGATGTGGTGCCTTGCGGCTGGATGAGTAAAAATTCGTCACCACCTAGTCTGATGAGATGATCGGTGTCTCGAACGACCCGACGCAGCCTGCTGGCTACCATTTTGAGCAAGACGTCACCCACGGCATGACCGAGCGTGTCATTGACCCTTTTGAAACGGTCAAGATCAATCAGTAGAACGATAGCGTCGCCGGCCGCCTTCTCGCCCAGAGATTGTGATGCCTTGACAGCGGCACGGTCCGATTCGAGTAAAGACAGAGTTCGGTCCAGGGCTTGGCGATTGCCCAGATTAGTCAGTGAATCCAGTTCGATTTTCAGCCTGTCTGTCTTGTCCTGGCTGACATCAAGAGCGGTCAGCAGGCGTCGATCTGCACGCAGATTGCCGAGTTGCAGCTGCAGGGTGAGGCCTTGTGTATTCTGAATATCGAATACAGCTGCGTTCGGGGATACCAAGGCGGTTTGCAGCTTGGCGTCAGATGCCGCATCGAGATTACACGCGAGTGTCTCAAGAGTGTCGTCAACAGGTTTTTTGACGCCCAGCAACGTGAGCAATCGATCATTTTGGCTCAGCAGGCAGCCGGCATTATCGAGCACCGCAATTCCTGCAGGTCCTGTGAACGATGTTACGTCCAGAAAATCAGCCATGACTGCGCTATCTGGCATATCAGCAGGCTTCGGCTGGCTCATGAATACTTCTCCCTTTGTGAGGAACTAGCGGCCTCATGCCCGATGACTTGACAAAGCATAGGTTTCAATGATTAGTGACGATTTGTGGGAGAGAAACATGAATAGACGAATACCTATGGTTGCGTGCCTGATTGCAACGGTGCTTTCATCGCCCGTGGCACTGGCACAGGAAGCTGCAATCTATAGTGGCGCTGACAGGATTCACCCGGTTTGGGCCAGGCAGGCAATGGTGTCAGTGCAGGAGCGAGTGGCGGCCCAGATAGGTCTGGACATTCTTGCGAAGGGCGGTAATGCCGTCGATGCCAGTGTTGCCATCGCGTTAGCCATGGCTGTAACTTTGCCGCGTGCAGGCAATCTGGGAGGTGGTGGATTCATGATGGTTCATGAAGCCAAAACAGGAGAGACCAAAGCGATTGATTATCGTGAAATGGCTCCCGCCAGTGCAACTCGTGACATGTACCTTGATGCCAACGGTGATGCTGACAGTAAATTGTCGCGATTTCATGGGCTGGCTGTGGGTGTTCCCGGAACAGTTGCAGGCATGCAAGTCGCGCTGGATACCTATGGCAGCATGAGTCTGGCAGACGTCATCCAACCAGCGGTCAAACTGGCAGAAGAAGGCATTGTGGTTACCGCAGATCTTGCTGACAGTTTGAAGGGGCTTGAGAGTCGACTGAAAGCCTGGCCATCATCGGCAGCTATTTTCTACAAAGACGATGGCAGCTTCTATGAGCCTGGCGATATTCTGAAGCAGCCGGATCTTGCAGCAACACTCAAGCGTATTGCAGAGCAAGGTCCGGATGGATTTTACAAGGGTGACACTGCAGAAAAAATATCGGCATCTGTGCAGAAAGCAGGTGGTGGCATGAGTGTTGAAGATCTGGCCAATTATAAGGTGGAGATTCGTGAGCCTGTAACGGGCGACTATCGAGGTTATGAGATCGTATCCATGCCACCACCAAGCTCTGGCGGCACGCATATAGTGCAAATCCTGAATACGCTCGAGGGCTACCCGCTTGGCTTCCTGGGACATAACTCGGCGGAAACTATTCACCTGATGGCAGAGTCCATGAAGCGCGCCTACGCTGATCGCTCCGAGTATCTGGGTGATCCTGATTTTGTCGATGTGCCGGTAGCGGAGCTGACATCCAAAGCATACGCAGCTGATACCCGCAAAGAGATCAGCCTGAACATGACAACGCCTTCAGCATCCATTGCACCTGCTGACCTTGTTCCCTACGAAAGTAATGAGACAACGCATTTTTCAGTGGTGGACAAGGATGGGAATGCGGTTTCCAACACATACACGATCAACTTCTCCTACGGCTCAGGCATGGTCGCCGACGGTACGGGTGTGCTGATGAATAATGAGATGGATGATTTCTCGGCCAAGCCAGGTGTGCCTAACGGTTACGGTCTGATCGGTGGTGATGCCAATGCGGTGGAGGCGGGTAAAAGACCCTTGTCTTCCATGAGTCCGACCATGGTTCTCAAGGATGGTGATGTCTATCTGGTGACCGGTAGTCCTGGCGGATCAAGGATTATCACCACAACGCTGCAGGTCATTCTCAATGTAGTCGATCACGGCATGAACATCGCCGAGGCAACGGTTGCGCCAAGGATTCATCACCAATGGTTGCCGGATGTGCTGCGTGTGGAGGAGGGTATTAGTCAGGATACTATTGCCTTGCTGGAGGCCAAAGGTCATGACGTGGATCTGAAAGATGTCATGGGTTCCACTCAATCAATCCAGGTCGACAAAGAGAACGGCTTTCTATTCGGCTTTTCTGACACGCGTCAGGCGGGTGCTGCAACTTTGGGTTATTGAGCATGCATTCTCTACAACCGCTATTGCCAATGACCACGCGTCTGCAGTAGTTTGGTGCTGAAAGATGCGATACCACGAGTAACTCGAACCTACTGCAAAGGAGATATTAATGAACGATGACAGTCATGTGTACAAGAAAGTCGATCTGGTTGGTAGTTCAACAGAATCCATTGAAGGCGCGGTAAGCAACGCGGTTGAGCGTGCCAGTAAAACACTGAACAATCTCAATTGGTTCGAAATTGTACAAGTGCGTGGACACATCGAGGATGGCAAGGTTGCTCACTATCAGGTAGAGCTTAAAGTGGGTTTCAGGCTCGACTGATCAGGAGTATGTTTGTACGGGTAAATCTGCATGGCTGCAGATTTACCCGTCAAATCAAGAAAGGTCCGTCAAATTCAGTAGAGATTATCTAGTCTTCCCAAGTCACCTCTTGTCCGTACAGTGGTACGGTCGATAAAGCCATTTTGGCTGATCCGTCTTTCACCTGGGTGGCGTGAGAGAGATAGATCAGAGTCTTGCGCTCTTCATCGTATATCCGTGTCACATCAACCGACTTCCATAGTAACGATGTGCGCTTGGAGAAAACCTTCTCGCCGCCGTCGTCTTTTTCTATGTCGCCGATGGTGATGGGTCCGGTCTGACGGCACGAAATGGCAGAGTTGGAGGGGTCGCTGAAGATCTGGCCGTTACGTACCCGATCCAGCAGTCCGCGATCAAAGTAGGAGACATGGCAGGTCACACCCTTCACTTTCGGGTCATCTATCGCCTCGATTTTGATGTCACCGCCCAGCCAGTCAACGTTGACATCGCCAATCTCTTCTGCCAAAGCACCACCTGATGAAAGTACTACGGATGCCAAGAATGCAAGCGGGGCTGCGTAACGTCTGAATGGGGTTGGTATTCTTGTTTCAAGAGGCATGAGCATGGTCTTCAATTGATGGCTATATCCGTTGGAAGCATAACAATCTTGGGAGCGGTTGACCGCCACAATCAAAAAATGCATACCATGGATTTAGTAGTGCCTGATACCGACTGTGTTCGCTACTGTCCATGCTATACCTGCCGCACTTGAACCAATTGCGTCCTGATGTGCTAATTCTGCCTGTACTTCCCCGTGGAGATAGAGCACATCCATGACCGTGCGCAAAACTTCATTTCTTCAGGAGTCAGTCTTTGAAAACTTCAATACTACAATGCTGGCATCTACGGCGCCACCATGCCACCTTTGAACCTATCTTGCGGTCGCAATTTGGATATCGGAGTTGATAGCGGTAGTGAATCGCACAGACAGCGAGCAACAGAAACGCTAGAACAGCAAGCGGTTCTGGAACCCCTACAACATTATTCAGTATTATGGCTGCCAAGATAGCCACCTAGCGGGCTGTCCAGGTGATGTCCAAGCTCCTCGTTGAAGACGTTCTGTAATAGTGCAGGCTTGTCCGGCAGGCGGGCATCAAGATAGATGGTTCCACCATCTTCCGGAGAGTAGGCGCCATAATTGGTTGCCCCTAGACTCTCGGCATCGACAAAGCGAATGTTTGCGGGAAGCGGCGTATCGCCAGAGAGGATTTGTGTCGCGAGATGCTCGATTTGCTCGGGACTTGCTTTATCACCGAAGGCTGCTGTAACAGTTTGTCAGCGGTACCTGCCTGCGATGGCAAAGAGTGACTTGAGGTGTCGTTTTTTAGCCTGACAGATCTGTTAACGGTGGCAATGCTGTTCATCAATGTGCCGTGCTGTGTTCAGTTGCATTCGATGCTAGTCAGATCCAGAAGTTAGCATTATAAGGAAAAACCCTATTGTTTCCAAAATGTCATCTATGTGCTGCCGCTGACGCGATCTGGAAATTTGGACTGAATCGAGGAATGCGTGCCACAATTCAAGGATGCTCACCTCGATTTGGTGGACTCAGTCACGACTGTGTACTGGTTCTGTCTATACTACCTGCGCAAAACACGCTCTCTTTTGGCTAGCGATCAAGGAATCACAGCAAAATGTCAGATAAAAAGCAGAAAATCATCTACACCGGTACTGACGAGGCGCCGTTGCTCGCTACGGCCTCATTGCTCCCGATAATTCGAACCTTTACCTCTGCGGTCGGTATCGATGTGGAGCTTAGCGACATCTCGGTGGCAGCTCGGATGTTGGGGGAGTTTTCCGAGTTTCTGACCGAGGAGCAGCGCGTTCCTGACAATCTTGCTGAACTGGCTCGTCTGACGCTTGAGTCTGATACCAATATCATCAAGTTGCCCAATATCAGTGCATCAGTACAACAACTGAAAGCCTGCATCAAGGAGCTTCAGGCCAAAGGCTACGCCTTGCCTGACTTTCCAGAAGATCCGCAAACCGATGAAGAGCTACAGCTGCGAACTCGCTATGGGAAGATCATCGGTAGTGCGGTCAACCCGGTACTGCGAGAAGGTAACTCGGACCGTCGAGCCCCTAAGGCGGTCAAGGAATTTGCCAGAAAGCACCCGCATTCCATGAGCGAATGGAAGCAATGGTCACGCACACATGTTTCTCATATGCATGGTGGTGATTTCTATGACGGCGAGCAGTCCATGGTTCTGGACAAGGACCGCAAAGTAAAAATGGAAGTTGTCACCGATAGTGGCAAGACTGAGGTTCTGAAAGCCGAGATTCCGTTGTTGAAGAGCGAAATCATTGACCTGATGTTCATGAGCAAGAAAGAACTGTGCGAGTTCTACGAGCGCGAGATGGAAGACTGCCGACAGTCAGGCATTCTGTTTTCACTGCACGTCAAAGCCACCATGATGAAGGTCTCGCACCCAATTGTTTTTGGTCATGCGGTGAAGATCTATTACAAGGACGCATTTGCCAAGCACGGTGAGTTGTTTGATGAGCTGGGTATCAATGTCAACAATGGTATGGCGACTTTGTACGAGAAAATCGCCGAACTTCCAGCCTCCAAACGAGAAGAGATCGAACGCGATCTGCGCGCCTGCCAGGAGCATCGTCCAAGTCTTGCCATGGTGGACTCCTCCAGAGGAATCACCAACTTTCACTCGCCCAGTGATGTCATCGTCGATGCCTCCATGCCCGCCATGATTCGTTCCGGTGGTCAGATGTGGGGCGGTGATGGCAAGCTCTATGACTGCAAGGCGGTGATGCCGGAATCCACTTTCGCCCGTATCTATCAGGAAATGATCAATTTCTGTAAATGGCATGGCAACTTCGATCCAGTCACCATGGGTACTGTGCCCAACGTCGGATTGATGGCGCAGAAGGCAGAAGAATACGGCTCGCACGACAAGACATTCGAAACCTCAGAGCCGGGCGTTGCTCGAATCACAGATGTGGAGACAGGTGAAGTATTGCTGGAGCAACGTGTCGAGGAAGGTGATATCTGGCGTATGTGCCAGACTAAAGACGCACCTATCCAGGATTGGATCAAGCTGGCTGTCAGGCGCGCACGAGAGTCTGATACCCCCGTGGTTTTCTGGCTGGACCCTTACCGTCCACACGAAAACGAACTGATCAAGAAAGTCGAAGCCTGCCTCAAGGATCATGATACCGAAGGCCTCGATATCCAGATCATGTCGCAAGTCCGTGCCATGCGTTACACGCTGGAGCGAGTGGTTCGAGGCCTCGATACAATCTCTGCAACAGGTAATATACTGCGTGATTATCTGACGGATCTTTTCCCCATACTCGAATTGGGTACTAGTGCCAAGATGCTTTCCATCGTACCGTTGATGGCTGGTGGTGGTCTGTTTGAGACCGGTGCTGGTGGTTCTGCGCCGAAGCACGTCCAGCAATTAGTGGAAGAGAATCACCTGCGTTGGGATTCACTGGGTGAATTCCTGGCTCTGGCGGCATCCATCGAAGAGCTGAGTCTCAAGTTTGACAACAGCAAAGCCGGGATTCTGGCCTCAACGCTGGATGCGGCTACGGGCCGGTTACTGGACAACAACAGGTCTCCATCCCGCAAGGTAGGTGAGCTGGACAACCGGGGAAGCCATTTTTATCTGAGTCTCTACTGGGCAGAAGAGCTGGTCAAGCAAAGCGCGGATAAGGATCTGGCTGAGCATTTCAAGCCACTTTTTGAGCAACTGTCCAGCAAAGAAGAGCAGATCGTCAAGGAGCTTGCCGAAGTACAAGGCAAGGCCGTTGATATTGGTGGTTACTACCTCTCGGATCCTGAGCTGCGCAAAGCGGTGATGCGTCCTAGCGGAACGTTTAATGAAATCATGGACAGTGCCAGCTCCAGCTGAATCTGTTTCACGCAAGTGAAGTGAGGAAGCCGCGTAATTTCAACTTTTGCCAATAGGTGGGTGGTTGGAATTGCGCGGTGCAGTATTGTTTGTTTCAGGGTTCGTGCAATAAAGACTTGTTTCACGAGCCCTTAAAGCCTGGGTGCGTCTGAACATTATCAAGGGATGCTAGGCGTGTATCACAATTCGGCTGAATAATGCAGGTGCTTTGTGATGCAGTTCTCAAGGTGCCACCTGTTGCAACGCAGCGATTCTGTGTGCACGAATTGTGTGCTGGAGCTCAGGATTACAGGATAGTAGGGTTTCCTATCTATCTCGTATAGCCGCATTCCCCTAATCTATGGGGAGTGTCGACGCTATGGAGGGGTGTTGGCTTCATCAGCCAATTTACGCAGGGGACTTTTGCGAGTCTGCGTACTCTTTCAAGAGTGGCTATTCAAGGTAACTTGCCCATGCCATTCACCATGCATTCGAAACTTCACAGCGCTCCATCTTCCACTGTTCGTTCTGTTCGCAATACTCTGGCGTTCAGTTTTTCTGTCTTCGTGGCTGCTGGCTGTGCGACGGCTGATATACGTGAAGGACTCATCAAGGTATCTGAAGGTGTGCAGGAGGGCATCAACAAAGTAACGACAAAAGGCCCTGGTTCCGCCAATAATGGAGCGAGCGATGCCTTGGCTGTGGTGAGTAAATATCCGCTTAATGAAGCCCCTCATACACTGATGAAAAAGCCTGTTGCTGAAGGAAGGTTAACCTCAGGACATGGGTATCGATTCAGCCCTACCGGAGTTCCGATTCCCAAAAAGCACAAGGGGGTTGATTATTCTGCGCCGGCAGGCACGCCAGTCTATGCAGCTGGCAACGGCACCATTACAAAGCTCTACGAGAGCAAGAGCTATGGCAACTATATTCGCATAGCGCATGAGAACGATTTCTTCACAGCCTACGCTCATATGCAAGCGTTCGCGGATGGCTTGGATGTCGGCTCAGCGGTCACCAAAGGACAGATAATCGGAAATGTGGGCTCCACAGGTCGCTCCAGTGGAAATCATCTGCATTTCGAATTACTGCACAAGAGCAGTTTCATTGATCCATTGTTCGAATACACTCCGGCGACTGTGCAATCAGCTTCTCAATAGAGTGGCAGGTATTGCCAAGGTTGCTTGCCCCACCCCGGATTCGATCGTCAGAAAGTGAGCTTGTCAGAATAAGCGATGATATTCGCCAGGCCTGCATAGTAAAGCAGCTGATTCCGGTTGATGGTAGGCGGGTCTATTGGGCCAACGCCTGATACCTTGCGCCGTATCTTGAGCATGACCTGCTCCAGGTATTTCTCAGAACGATTCAACTTGCCGGCCATTTCTGCCTGACTTTTTCCGGAGGCCAATCCTGCTAGATATTGAATCTCAAGTTCATTCAGAGAGCCAAACACGGGCCGTGTAAAGTGACAGAGGAAGCCTGTGTTGGCAGATACCAGATTGTGGAACATTCGCGTCATTGAGTTCAGCATTGGTGAGCGAGAGTGTTGACGCAGTAGTGCCTGGCTACCGGTCTTGTCTTTGCTTATAAAACTGGCACCTGCTATCGCAACAGGTCCGCAAAGCAGCGGTAAAGTCACTCCATCGTAGAGTCCATAGTCACGTGACACATTCATGACCTCGCGACTTCTGGCGTCAGCATCCGTATAGGATTTACAGGTGCTGCCCCACCAATGTACAGGAGCCGAAATGCCGTCTCTAATAGCCTTGATAAGTGGGTCGTCCCGGTCCAGTCGCGCTTCGGCGTAGTAACTCAGTAAATCTACAGAGAATGTGCTGGACACCTGGAACAGTGGCTGGAAAGGAGAGTTTTCTTCGAGTACGGCACCGGGAATATAGGAATACAGAAGATCATCAAAACCGAGTTTGTGAACTTCCTTCTCTAACGCGCGGAAAGCCGAGTCCAAGTCGTTGGCAGCGTAAAGTGCTTCTGCATAGTCGGCTAACTGTAGGTTCGACATCCCACCTCCTCAACTTACTTAAGTTACCAAAGAGTAATACAGGCAATGGCGCTAGTGAAGCTAAAAGCACCGGGTACTAACAGATATGTGAGTTACATCATCTAAATAATTAGTCGAAAACTTGATGTGATTTCAACAGGATGATTTTGATGGGCATCTCTAAAAAAAATGCAATAGCGGAACCTATTCAGGAAGATGTTTTTTACGCTTCCTATACTAAATGCTAGTTTTACGACTACGATATTTGAACCTGCAAGATGAGGTATTCAAGGTCTTGGCAGAATGTTATGAAGATTTATCTAAGGGGTTGTTTCACGATCCCTAAAGTTCGTCTTTGCACCAAAAAAAGGTCGTTATTGTCAGCAACAACCCTTTTCATGATTCAACGCAGCGTTATTGCAATCAGCTGTCTTGATGGCTAACGGTATTAGAAAGTGACACAGATTGCTTGTGCTACAACCTCACCTGAGAACGTAGGAACCGTACATTTGTAAGTGTTGTCCGAGACAAAAGCATCCGCCTCAACAATGTCGGACGTGGAGCAGGCACCGCCAGACATATACTTTGTATATAACTCCTGATAAGCCCCTTGATAAACGTTAGGGCAGGCGGCCAGACAGGATTCACCCGGGCCTACATTCGTGCAGGTTTTGTGGACGGTAATGGTGTAGCCGTTTTCTGTATATTGACTGCCAGTACTATCAGTACTCTCGTCAACCGTAAAATCAACATTGTTCAGATAATTCGTTGTGCCGAAGTTGCCTGCATCATCAAAGGGAACAACGTTGTACTGTCCATTGTCGCTCAATGTGTATTGCTCTTTGCCTTTGACGGTATCGTAGTAGCGGTAGTCGAAATATATGTTGTAGCCTGTGGCGCCTTCCAGAGAGTCCCAGATCAGTTCATTGCCTTCGGCTCGGAGATTCTCTACAGAACCCAGTTCGGCTGCGTTGACGCTTGAGAAGGTCAAGGCGGCCAGGGCGAACAGTACGGAGATTATTTTCTTCATGCGATATAGTCCTCTGCGAGATTGATATTTTTTGCAGTAATCTGATGCTCATCAACGTCGTTACTGCAAGCCTGTCTCATGCGGTAATTACGTTGCCGGTTCAGTGAGGGTATAAAAGCATGTAGTGAGACCGGTGTCACTGATTTCTGACGGTAATAATACGTAGTTGCGAGTGTTTGGGGTTAGTCGAACCGTTCACACAGGACGTTGGTCAACGTAGCCAGATTTCAATTAATCCTTCAGAAGGGGATGGCTGGTAGTCTTCAAAATCTTCGATGGATATGTCATCGAACACCAGCCTCATGACGTCACCAACCACTTGTCCGGCCTCCCGATCAGCTGGATGGTAGTACCGAATCTGGTTGTGCTCGGGTACGGTGTCAACGATACGTTGTTGTACCTGATCGGCTCCCAGAGCGGAGAAAAGGGTCGATATCTGTCCTGCCAGGCGCGCCGTTGATTCGGTGGCGTGCATGACAATGCGAGCCGAGTTCACTGCGCCTAATCGGGTAATAAGCTCTGTTTGCGGGGACAGGTGGTCTGCGTCGACTTCTTTGGCGATGGACGGTAGCTCGAATGAAGAACTGTGGTTGGCTAAGCTTGCAGTATCAGACAAGGCTGCTGCCGGGGTCGGGATGTCTGAATTCAGTTCTGAATGAACATCAGAGCTCGCACTTACTCTGGGACCGTACACCGTCGCTGACACAGCGAGAACTGACAGGATACAAACCAGTAAATGAATTCTTTGCCAGGACCACTGTGGTGTTGGCAACGCTTGAGAATATACGGGGTTGCGGATGAGCTGATTCATTGTCTTTCCTCGTCAATTGAAGAAAACCTGCATAGTCTGCCGGGAATGAGGGATGGATCCATGCCTGCCATTAAGGCATGAACCCATTCCGATATACACGCAGCATGCATCATCTTATGCCTGCATCAAGCTCAGTTGCTCATAGCTGCCTGAGTGTTCATGGCCGAGGTAATCCCCGCCAGTTAATAAAAAATCACTGAAGTTGCAAAGCGACAGATTCAGGCTTGCTGATTGCGATGGATTCGTCAGCTGCCTGATCCATGGTGCCCTGCAGAGCCGATACATTACGATAGACCAGGACGCGGTCATTCGATTTTTCTGCGATGTACACACTGGACCCATCAAAAGCGATATCCACCGGATTGCCAAGCATGGACAAGGGGCCTGCAATGGTTGCAACGGGGGTAACTACGCCAGTGGCGGTTGAGGCTGTGTCGATGATATAAAAAGATCCATCAGTGGCGCTTGCTGCATCACCAACATCTGTAGCCATTACTGTATCAGTTGCTTCATCATGAACGATGCCATGAATGTTGCTGGTGACACCGTCGGCAGCAATTCGAAAGCTTCTGGTGGGTGTCGCACTGGCGCCCATGGCAAAAAAGTTGTCATAAACGAGTACATCACCACCGGTACCAGCTGCATACAATCTATCGTTTGCGGCGTCATAATCTGTATCCCAGATAGTGGCATCACCGGTATCCATGACGGTGAACATCGGCATGGCATCGCTACCTGCATTCGTGGATAAAACAACCAGACTTGCGGCAACGCTATCACTGCCTGTATCGGAAATGATAAGAGCACCTTGCTCACCTACAACTTCGATGCCTTTGGGACTAGTCAGTCCTGAGTTGGCTCCACCGATAACACGATCATAATTGTTCGAATTGTTGTCGGTGTTATCTCGGTTGGCGGCTCCATTTATTGCCAGTATGCCTTTGTCAGTGACGGTGGTGCCATCGGTGATATCAAATACCACATAGCCGTTACCACTTGAATCAAGCTGGATGTTTTCCAGAGTGCGAAATGATTGCTGGCCCGGATCACCTGTAACACTGGCTACTGAAATGGCAAGGCCGGTGTCCGCAACGCCTGTGACAGAAGGCTCTTCTATGACAGCGATACGTCCTACATTATCATTGTCGGCACCGGTGCCTGTATCCTGCTGTGGGCCAGGATTCTGGCTGACCAACAGCCTGGAAACACTATCGCCACTGACGATGTCAGATGTATCCTGGATAGTTTCGTTCATTCCCAGTGAGACGATGGACTCAGGTTTTGTAAACGCCATCTGGTAGCTGGGGGCGATATCTCCACTCAGCTCGCTTACACCATTGAAAACAAGGATGGCATCATTGGATTTTTCAGCAACGATAGCGTTGCCATCCAGGAGCACGACATCCACCGGATTGCCAAGCAGGGTCGCTGGTCCAGCGATGGGTGTTGCAGTGACTTCGCCATCCAGTGTTCCGTCATCTGAGAACACGTAGAGTGCGCCGTCGCTTGCTGAGTCTGCACTGCCGATGTCAGAGACGAGCACCGTACCATTTTCTGCTGAAACGCCATGAAAGTTGATCGACTGCTGTACGCCATCATCGCCAATAACCGTGATAAGGCGGCTGATGGCATCTTCGCCCAGGGTGACGCTGCCGGTCAGATCAAGCTGGCTGACATCGTCGATTACAGCCAGAGTGCCATTGGTCAATGCCAGGTAGAGCTTGTCTTCGGATTCTGAATGAAAGCCATCCCAGCAGCTGGCCGGAAGGTTAATGCTGCTGACGGCTTGGGCTTGTTCACCCGCTGTTGTAGAGAAAAACTTCAGATCTGCCTGATCGTCGGTAATGTCACATGAGGCCAGCAGGCCCATCGCGGGTAGTGCGAACAAGCCTTTGCCTGCAGTGCTGCCGATGATGCGGTCGTTGGCACCGAAGCTGTCCATGTCTGCACGGTAGGCAGCTCGATTGATTGCACGAATACCTTCACTACCTGCTGTGTCAGCATTCTGGTACAAAGTGCCGTCGGAAGTTGCGCTGAGTCCTTGATTGGCGCCAGTTGCCAATGTCTGGCTCATGGTCGCAAGATCGGGAGAGAAGACGCTGACGCTGCCAGCGCTTTGGCCATCGTTCATGGCAATAGCAAAGCGACCGGTTGGGATACTCATATCCGTGTTGCCAGTGTCAGTATCCATGTTCGATGAATCATCGTCGTTATCACTGCAAGCACTCAGCGTTAGTGCCATGGCGACCGCTAAAAACAGAGGGCGACGTGCCCAAAGCGTTGGTCGTTGGTTCAGTGTGATGAGCGATGTGGTGCTGTTGTCTGTTCGTTTGAATGTCATGTTTTCTTGCCTCAGATAGTGAGCTGATAGTTGGTCTTCAGTAGTCACTACGCACCGTTAAATGATCGAGATGCACTGTTGCAGAAAATATATTCAACCTGAAAAACAGGCTTGTAGCTGTTGTATTTCCGCGTCGAAATACTCTCTGTTGTGTCATGTTGAAAGTATTTCATTCGTCATCTTTACGGAGGTATCCGCATCATCCTATGTTCACGCCAAGCAGCAGTGTGTTCCTGCTTTTACGCACACAGTCTTTGGTGTTTTTATCATTACGCATTCGGAGCATTTACTATGATGTACAGACATTTGATACTTGCAGCCCTTCTTCCCGTCATGGCTACCGTTCAGGCACAAACTACATCCTGGATCGAAGTGGAGGATGGAGACATGATGATCCCGGCACTGTCGATGAGCGTCGATGAGATAGACGGGATGAGCATCTACGACAATACTGGCGAGCGCGTTGGTGAGGTCGACGATGTACTGGTTGGAGAGGATGGCACTACCATGGCAGCCTCTCTGGATATCGGTGGCTTTCTTGGTATGGGTGAAAGAGATGTCGTTCTGCCGCTGGAAAGTCTTACCAGGGGCGAGGATGGACTCCTGACGATGATGAGTAAAGAGGAGCTGGAATCGCTGCCGGAGTACGAAGACTAGTCATCTGGTGACAGGAGCGATGGTCGCGCGACAAAATCTTTGTCGCTATCTATAACGCTGCTGGCGGTTTCTGATGTGAACTTGAGCCACTTTTGCCTATCGTACGTATAGTGCCCCAAGACAATTCACAAACTGTGATTCAGGAGAAACCGCCATGGCAGTGCTGATTCGTGACCGTCGTTCCTTTCTGCTAAGTGCCGGGATGAGCAGTGTCGCCCTCCTGATGGCTCCCGGCGCTGTGATCAGGCCAGCGCGTGCACAGGCTGTGTTAGAGCCGACATCATCGATGCGCGGCGGTAGTAATAACTATTCACCCAATGCCCCGCTGGTCGAGAACCTTGGCACCGGTTTTCTGGTGTCCGGTACTGTGCGCCAGGCCGGTGATGGTGCACCGTTGGGTAATGTAAGAATCCAGATCTGGGCTGCAACCGCACGAGGCGGGGAGCGCGAGCCTAGTAATCATGGAAGCGTCATGAGTGCCGCGGACGGGACCTTCAGATTGGAAATGTCTCAGGTTGTGCCCAACTTTGGCCAGCCGCATGCTCACCTCGCCTATGATGATGAGCACTTCGAGACGGTGTTTCTACGCCCGGTCATGAGTAGTCCTGAAGATACGAGCGTACAGGCACATTTTGTACTCGCTTCGGCCTGAAACGCCAGACCGAACTCAGGAGTAGTCTCATCGCTAGTCGCACGGTTAATGTCATGATCTGGGCCTTTGTGGCCGGAATCGTCATGACGCCTGTCTTGATCGCGGCCGATAGTTCTCTGCTGGCCGGTAGAGAAGCTGCCTACATTGTTGGCGGCATGGCAGGCATTCTCGCACTGGCAGTATTGCTGCTGCAGCCACTTCTGGCGGTAGCTTGTCTTCCTGGCATCGCTTTGAGTCAGGCCCGGCGCTGGCATCGCTGGACGGGCACAGCGCTAGTTGTGGCCGTGGGTATTCACATAGGCGGACTTTATCTGACCAGTCCGCCCGACATGATCGATGCACTTCTGCTAATGGCCCCCACGCTGTACTCGCTGTTTGGTGTGATCGCGATGTGGGGCTTGATCCTTATTGTTCTTCTTGTCGCCGGGCGTTCCCGTCTGCGTCTCCGAGCCGCGCTATGGAGAATGGTTCATCCCTTCAATTCCAAGGATACCCCGCCGTTCAGGGCGGGGAGGAATTGGAATGCTGTATATATAACCAGCAGTTGTTGACCCTTCTGGGTGAATGGGGGCGGAACGGTTATACAATCGGGCTGTGAAATCAACATGCATCAAGGTTCTCAAAGTCAGGGTAAAAGATCGCCACGCGCCGCTTTTGCGCAGCATGGCGGCTGAAGTCAATCAGGTATGGAACTACTGCAACGACCTGTCTGATCGTATGATTCGGGAGCGTGGTCGGTGGATGTCCGGATTTGACTTCTCTGCTTACACGGTGGGTGCCTCGAAGCAGTTCGAGCACATTGGCAGCAGTACGATTCAGGAAACTGCCGAACACTACGCCAGCAAACGCTCCTCGGCAAAGCGTCGCAAGCTGAGGTGGCGCAAGAGTTTTGGCGATAAACGCTCGTTGGGGTGGGTGCCCTTCAAGGCTCGGGCAGCTCACTGGAAGCACGGGCAGGTCTTCTTTGCAGGTTCTCACTTCAAGGTATGGGACAGCTTCGGTCTTGCCAATTACAGGTTCAGGGCAGGTTGTTTCACTGAGGATGCTCGCGGTCGATGGTATTTTTGCATCTGTGTCTCGGTTGATCGCACGTGTCCCAAGGGGCAAGACAGTATAGGTATCGATCTTGGTCTGAAAACCGTTGCCACCTGCAGCGATGGCACCGTGCTGGAGGGACGTTGGTATCGCCACCTGGAAGGCAAGCTTGCCAAGGCACAGCGGGCAAGACGCAAGCGGCGCGCCCGAGCGATTCACGCAAAAATCAGGAATCGCAGAGCAGATGCCCTGCATAAATTCAGCCGCAATCTGGTCAATCGATGCGGCGAGATCTACGTGGGAGATGTCAGTAGCTCGAAGCTGACAAAAACCACGATGGCCAAGTCTGCGCTTGACGCAAGCTGGGCCAGCTTCAAGACAATGCTCGACTACAAGAGCCAGCAGGCCGGTATTGTCTACCGAGAAATCAATGAAGCCTATACCACGCGAGCGTGCTCCGAATGCGGAAGCCTGTGCGGACCGCAGGGAATAAGAGCTCTTTCGGTAAGAGACTGGCAATGTGTTGAATGTGGTGTTCAACATGATCGTGACGTTAACGCGGCTCGAAATATTCTCCGTCTCGGCGCAGGACATTGCGCTCCTTAGTGGGAGTCCTCTTTCTTTCTTTAGGGAGAGGAGGATGTCAAAACGCTCTGGCGATGATTGTGGTCGTTACCAGTGTCTCCCATGCGCTGATGATCGAGGGGACCATGGGGCAGGTGTCCAAGCTGGTTCTGTGTGTCAGTGTGCTGACAACCACCGTAGTGGTGACTGTAAGACTGCGTTTCATGAATGCCACAAAGCGGTAGCCGTGCTCGATTCTGTCGACTTTGTCTATTCTTGAGCTTCATCTGCGGTAGCACTCTATAATCGAGTCGTTAAAGATGACAGCTCCGGAACCTCTGAGTCTGTCGTATCACTCTTGCCACAAGGATAGAGAAACCATGAAATTTCAAGCCTGCCTGATGTCCGCGACGCTGCTGGGTTTTACCTCAGCCGTCTCGGCAGTCTCCTCTTTTGGCCCTCTTGTTACCCCGGCACAATTGTCGGAAGGGCTAGGCGATGTCCAGCCTCTGATACTGGATATTCGAGGTGACGACTATTCCAAGAGTCATATACCTGGCTCAATCTCTGCGCCTTATGGTCTGTTCAGGGGCCCGAAGGACAATCCTGGTCAGGTGCCCGATGTTGCGACTCTGGAGCAAACGTATGAGGCGCTTGGACTGGATACGGGGCGTGCGGTCGTTATTGTTCCTGCAGGCAAGGACGATTCTGATTTTGGAGCGGCAGCACGGGTGTACTGGACGCTGAAATCGTCCGGTTTCTCTGATCTTTCAATCCTCAACGGAGGTGCGCTGGCCTGGCAGAATCAGGATCTGGCGATGAATGCAGAAGCTGTGACCCCGCAACCGAGCGAACTGGAAATCACCTTTTCTGATAACTGGACTGCCCAGACGGAGGAGGTTGTAGCGGCAACCAGAGGTGAGGTGGATGCATTGCTACTTGACGCCCGGCCAGTTGATTTCTACGAAGGGCGCAAGAGTCACGGAGCGGCTGCACGTCCGGGCACTTTACCAGGTGCTGCGAATCTGGAGTACAGCTCGTTCTTTGATGCCGGCTCGCCGGCCATGTCCAGCAGTACAAGCTCTGCGAGTCTGCTGGAAAAGCTTGGCGTCGAAGAGGGTGAGGAAATCGTCTCCTTTTGTAATACCGGACATTGGGCCGCTACCAATTGGTTTGCGCTGTCCGAAGTTGCCGGGCTGGATAACGTCAAGCTGTACCCGGGGTCCATGGTCGAGTACTCGAATACCGACAACGAGATGGAAAATACGCCGGGCGTTGTCAAGAACTTCCTCAACAAGATCAAAGGTAACTGATTGTCAGTGAGCACCACGGTCGTAGAGGATAAGGTCGGACATCCGTTTTTACAGCGTAGCGCCCTGGTTGCGGCAGCACTGATTCTGGTGCTTGCTGTGGCCATTCTGGCAGGTGTGCGGTACGGGCTCATGCTGATGATCGGTTTGGGCTTCGGGCTGGCGCTGGAAGGTTTGCGGTTCGGCTTTGCAGGGCCATGGCGAGCCATGATTCTGAGGCGTGAGCCATCGGGAATTCTTGCGCAACTACTAGCCATCGGCATTGTGAGTGTTGTTGCCATCCCGTTGATCGAGATGAGTGGTGGTGAGTTGATCGGTGCCCAGGCGCCTGTGGGCTGGGCAATGATCGGTGGGGCCTTTGTCTTTGGCATGGCCATGCAGGTGGTGATGGGCTGCGGCTCGGGTACGCTGGTCAATGCAGGTTCCGGAAATCCTGTCGGTTTGCTCGCCTTGCCATTTTTTGCCATTGGCAGCTTTGCCGGTGCCTTTCATCTGTTTGCCTGGACTGAATTGGGAGCTTTGCCGGTGATTCGATTTACCGGCTGGAGCGGCGCTGTCATAACGCTGGTCGCGCTGGCAGGTGTCGCCGTGTGCTTTCTGCGTCAGGCAGCGCCTGAGAACCGCACCATCTCTCGTCGCTACGTGATAGCGGCAGTGATCATTGCTGTCCTGGCA
Organism: Granulosicoccus antarcticus IMCC3135; assembly: GCF_002215215.1. NCBI lineage: Bacteria > Pseudomonadati > Pseudomonadota > Gammaproteobacteria > Chromatiales > Granulosicoccaceae > Granulosicoccus > Granulosicoccus antarcticus. The sequence continues at coordinate 763,135 of NZ_CP018632.1, forward strand.
CTTCTGAACCTGGTGGTGGCAGGGCAACCCTGGGGCGTCGTTTATGGACTTGGAGTATGGGCGGCCAAAGGCGCTACCGCCGTCGGCGTCGACTTGTCAGGTTCGGCATTCTGGGCCGCTCCTGAGTCACTCGAGCGAGTCCAGTCCAGCCTGCTGACCGACTACACCTCGCTGACCAATATTGGCATCATGACGGGCGCATTCCTGGTTGCAAGCTGGCGCGCCGGAGGACTGTCGCAGAAACTTCCACGACTACCTCTGCGTGCCTGGTTGGCCACTATCGTGGCTGGATTTCTGTTGGGGTATTCGTCACGGCTAGCCTTTGGCTGTAACGTAGGCGCCTATTTTTCAGGGATATCCACTGGTAGTCTGCATGGCTGGGTGTGGTTTGTGGCAGCCTTTGCAGGGTCGATACAAGGCGTTCGACTGCGACCATTGCTGGGTCTGGAGGCTCGTTCATGACGCGCCGTGTGACGGCGGTAACAGGCCTGGCCTTGTTGTTCGCGCTGATAGTTGCAGACTTCATCGGCTCGCCACCCAACCCTTATCAGCAGCCTGCAATCGTTGCTCTAGGGTCAGGTGCTGCCAGTTCTGGTGGATTCTGCGGTGCCTTGCCAGAATAGAGCTGAATCAGACTTCCCTTCTTGCAAAGAGGGGAAGTGATTTTGCCCGCTTGCCTGCCATCATGCCCAGTAGCATGGCAGGCAGGAAGACCAGGATGCCTGGAGAGCCCATGGCAAGAGAGGTCCAGGCAGGGCCTGGGCAAAAACCGCCAATACCCCAGCCCATGCCGAATATGGCGGCACCTGTGAGCAGTGGTGCGTCAATGCTGCGGTTGGTGGGTACGTCGAATCGGGAGTTGAATGTCGGCGATTCGCGGCGCCATACAAGACGAAAACCGATGAAGGCGGTCAGAGAGGCGCCCCCCATCACGAATGCGAGGCTAGGGTCCCAGTAGCCGAAGATGTCGAGAAAGTTGAGGACCTTGGCTGGATCGGCCATGCCTGAAATTATCAACCCGAGACCAAAGATCAGGCCGGCGAGAAATCCTGTTGCGTTGCGCATGATGTGCTCCTTAGAAAACGTGGCGAACAAGCGTTGTGGTCAAGATGGCAACGAGAAGAAAGGTAATGACCGCCGCCAGAGAGCGGGTCGAAAGGCGTGCTAGTCCGCAGACACCGTGACCCGATGTGCAGCCTGACCCTAGTGCGGTGCCGATACCGACCAGTAGTCCGGCAATCAGCATCCCGACGAGATTTGTTGGCACGCTTTGCTGTGGAAACGAGCCTGATAGCAGCATTAGCGCTAACGGCGCTGCGATCAATCCAAAAAGAAAAGACAGGCGCCAGTCACGATCATCGGGCCCGCTCTGGCCGGGAAACAGGCCGATCAGCGCGTTTGTTATGCCGCTTATTCCGGCAATTTTGCCAAACAACCCCATCACCATGATTGCGCTAAGCCCGATCAGGGAGCCGCCGAGAAACGACAGCCACGGAGTGAATTCGGTCAGGACTGCTGGTTCCATCGGGTCAACCTTTGATGAGTATTGTTTGGGGAGAATGTTTCATTGTATAGTATTAGATATGTCTAAATTAGAAAATACTAATATTAAAGTTTCATCGTCTTCACTCAATGAGTTGCAGACGCGCGCGGCTAGTGTCGCTGAGCAGTTGGCATTGTTATCCAATACCAACCGATTGCTGGTTCTTTGCCATCTACTGGAAGGTGAGCAGTCGGTTGGCGACCTGCAATCTCAGTTGGAACTCAGTCAGTCAGCCCTTAGCCAGCATTTGAGCAAATTACGTGATGCCGGCATGGTTGCCACCCGGCGAGACAGGCAAACGATTTTCTACCGCATCGCCGATCCGCGAGTGCAGGAGATGATGGAGGCGCTTTATCGAATATATTGCGTATAAAGTGATATATACGCCATCATGTTGGCAGATTTAACTGCTAGTGGGTCTGTGGCGAGCTATGGCAGATTATTTCGAATGGTGTTCGTTGCGCCTCAATCCAGAGAAAACAACCGCCTTTAAAGCCAACCTACCAAAAAAAGGATATCCAGATGTCAGAATACGTAATAACGGCGCCGCTTCAGAGCTCATTGCCGGTGCGAGGCAGTAACAAGACATTTCCGGTGCGCCGGGTTTATTGCATAGGTCGAAACTATGCGGCTCATGCGATTGAAATGGGTCACGACCCTGATCGTGAGCCGCCTTTTTTCTTTCAAAAGAATCCGGACAACCTGGACACCACGGGAGAATTCCCCTATCCGGTGAAATCCTCTGATGTGCATCATGAGATCGAGTTGGTCGTGGCGCTGAAAAGCGGAGGCACTAACATTTCCGTAGAAAACGCTCTTGAGCATGTTTATGGCTATGCCACCTCACTGGACATGACCCGTCGTGATTTGCAGGGTGAGGCGAAAAAGGCGCAGCGTCCCTGGGAGATCGGTAAGTCATTCGAACGTTCAGCACCCTGTGGGCCACTGATACCCGCAGAAGAAATAGGCCACCCGGACAAGGGCCGTGTTGAGCTCAAGGTCAATGGGGAGGTTCGTCAGGAAGGTGATCTTGATCAGATGATCTGGAAGGTGCCTGAGATGATTGCCTACCTGTCTGATTATTACGAACTTGCTGCCGGTGACGTCATCATGTCCGGCACACCATCTGGCGTGGGTGCGATCAACAAGGGCGACGTCATGGAGTGCAGCATCGAAGGGGTGGGAGATCTGACGGTTACTGTTATCTGAATAGTTGTTTGATCAGTACATGAGAATCATGTGTGGTTCGGGGCGATTTGCGGGTGCATCTCGTCCTCCTTATAGCGTATTGGTGAGGCAGGGCAGGTAGAAATTCTTACAACGTTCCTGTTTTTACAGTGGGTAGTAGTACAAATAGGGGGAGTTTGAAAATCAGAGGAGAGAGTTATGACCTACTGTATTTTTTCAGATCTTCGCCATTATGAGGTCAGCAGCAGTACGGAGAATATCGGCAGGATCCACGATGTCTATCTGGATGATCAATCGTGGAAAGTGCGCTGGTTTGTGGTGGAAACAGGGCACTGGTTTTCATCCAACAAGGTGCTTCTGGATCCGCGAAAAGTTCTTGAAGTCTCACCGGAGACTCGAAACATCACTGTCTCTGCTTCCAAGGAGAGCATTCAAAATGCCCCCTCTGCCGAGCAGCATCCGCCTGTCAGTGATCAGAATGAGCAGAAGTACAATTACATCGTAACCAATCACGATACGCTTTTATTTACCGGCTACGCGGGTGCGATGATGCCGCCAACACTGGTCGAGCGAGCGCAGACGGCTACTTCGGCAGAGCAGGAACTGCAGGATTCCGTACGTCAGAGCTCGGACCGGCACTTGCGCAGTGCCAGTGAGTTGGACGGTTATACGGTGTCTGCCATTGATGACACGCTGGGGCCGCTATCGGATCTTGTCATCAATTCAGAGTCGTGGACTATCGATCTGCTGGCGCTTGACACCAGCAAGTGGCTGCCGGGCCGTACCGTCGTTATTTCGCCACAGTCTGTGGACAAGATTTCCTGGGACGAACGCAAGCTCATGGTCAAAATGGATAAGGAGACGATCGAGCAGAGTCCTGAACTAGGTGACTTGAAATCCATAGAAACCAGTTATATCAGCAGACTCAATGAGTTCTACCGATATCCCATGGTGTATTAAGGCGTGTAAGGGATAGTTAATTGTTTCACGATCCCTAAAGGGCAGGTATCAACGCTGACCTGTTTTGGTGTCACCCAAAAAACGGCCTGCCTTGGTCGGTGTACCGCGCCAGTACTGGACTGGAGTTTCAGTGGTTGTTCCCTGCTCCCAGTCTGGTCGCGGCGTGCCACACCCATCTGGGGTTAAGGAGCTCATGATGTTTGATTTACATTGGAAGACAGTAGAACGCAAGAATCTTTCAGCTGCGAGCTTGCCGCCAGCCCGGCCCATCGACCCGTGGCAAGGCATGCCGTTAGCAGGTACCCGCCAGTGGGTGCCTCCCAGCTCAACATCTCACCTGCGCAATATACAGTGGGCAGGGCCTTTAGTTCCAGCGTTTCGTTGACCGCATCCAGCCTCACACCACCAGCGGTTGATATTGCTTCGTCGATATCACGGAAACCCGTGTGTCTGATCGGACAGGCTTTCAGCAGTTGTGCCAGTTCCGCGTGCATGGGCAGCGGTTTGTTGAACTCCTGAAGCAGCGCCAATCGTGCCCCTGTCAGGCCCAGGGTCTTGCGTAGGTAATTGCTGGTTGATGTCTTGCCTCTGGGCTGTTGCAGTTTTTTCTGCAGCTGTTCCAGGCTCAAGTCAGGGAAGAGATCCAACAGCAAGTCCGACCCCTCTCTGATGGGTTTGGACATGCTGTAGATACCACTTCCTTCAAGGCCCTTGCTGGATATAACGAAATCACCTCGTGTCTGGTATTTACCTGCTTGTAGCTGAATATTCTTGACCGGTGCACCGAAGTGCGCTTGCATGTGTGAACTCCAATCCGCCTTGAGGCCGCAATTGGCCGGCGAAAATGGATCCAGTGCGACACCTGATGCTGCCAGGAGATCAGCCCATTGTCCATCAGAACCCAACCGACTCCAACTGGCGCCACCTAACGCCAGTACCGCAACTTTAGGTGTGATGTGTTCGCGTCCCGTCGGTGTTTCAAATACAAACTGCTTCCCATTCAGTCCTGTCCAGCGCCATTTTCGATTCAGTGTGGCGCCTGCGGATTCGAGTTGCAGAAGCCAGGCACGCAATAACGGGGAGCCTTTCATACTGATCGGGAAAACCCGTCCACTGCTCCCGGTGAAGACTTCCTGGCCCAATGATCGAGACCAGTTCTGCACTTGTTGTGCATCAAAGGCTGTAATCATTGGCTGCAGAAAATCGCTGGCTTCTCCATAATGGCTTAACAGTGTAGTGCTGGATTCATCCTTGGTCATGTTGAGGCCAGATTTTCCGGCCATCAGAAATTTGCGGGCAGGTGAGGGCTTGGCCTCGGCGATCATGACGCTATGCCCGGCATCCTGGATCATGTGCGCCGCCATGAGGCCGGCAGGGCCGCCACCGACGATCAGTGCATCGATAGTGCTGTGATGAATATCCTGCATGTTTTAGGAGGTCATTGACGTTGTTGAAAGACACATTCGATACTGCTCAGGCCGGAAGCGCATTGCATTCTTTTTCCGCACTCTGCAGCAAGCTCTTCAATTCGTAGGCAATAGCTTCTATTTTCACCCAATCCGCCCCGCTGCACTGTTTCTCCAAAGCTTCGGCGCAATTGGCTATCTGGTTGATCTGAAAGAGTCTGGACACACCTTTGACAGCATGTGCAGCTTCGAACAGGGCTTTTGCATTCTTCGCCTGCATGGCCTTGCGTATATTGTCAATGTGCCCGGGAATTTCGATTCCGTATGTCTTCATGGCGCCTTTGGCCCATTCCTCATCACCTCGAACTGCAGCCGCGCAAGCCTTGATATCAATCAATGGACCGACTTTTACCGGTTCTTCAAAGCTGTGCGGTTTGACCCATCTGGAAATGACTTCACTTATCTGTTGTACCGTGGCGGGCTTTGTCAGTAGATCGTCAAAGCCTGTCGATAAGGCCTTCTCTCTTGTTGTCTGATAAGCATCAGCAGTCATGGCTATGATGGGAATCTGGGCATTGATGCCGCCACTGTTGCGAATTCTTTCAGCCACCTGAAACCCATCCTGTATGGGCATATGAAGATCCAGTAAAACCATGTCAATGGATTCTGCTGCGACACAGGCCAGTGCCTCTTGGCCTGAGGATGCGTATATTCCCCGAACATTCAGGTATTCAAAGTACTGCATCAGCAGATCAATATTGAGGCTTTGATCATCGACAGCCAGTATGGTCAGAGTCTGGAAAGAATTCTTGGGTCTGTCATCCAGCAGCGAGTCGCCGGCGAACTCTTTAAAGCATTGGCCGCTGAGGGCAACCTGAACGTTTCTCTTGAGCTGGACCAGGGAGGGTGTTTTGACCACGTAACCGGTATATCCGGCGTGCATCAGACGACTCTCTATCTGCGGAGTGATCTGGCTGACCCATGCCAGATGGGCATTGTCAGCTTGTCCACTCACCTCACTCATTGCTGGTGCAGGCACTACTATAGGATCAATGGTGCCTGTCCAGCTGTTGGCAAGCATATGGTTGGAGATATTGGTAATGCAGATTGGAGGTATGTTCTGAATGGCGTCCTTGTTCAATACCTCATTGAGAACCAGATTCAACAGTCGCAGGTTGAGGCTTTGTAAGGGCTCGTAGTTGTCGCTATATACAACTCCCTCGACAGAGTCGTACAGTGTGGGAATGTCAGGTGCGCTTGCAGTCGAGACTTTGAAGGGGAGTGTTACCTCTATACGGGTGCCTACACCTTCCTCACTGTTCAGGCCGATGCTTCCGCCCAGCAGTTCTACTATTCCTTTACAAATAAACAAGCCAAGGCCGGTTCCTCCATAACGTCGTGTCGTGGACATGTCAACCTGGGTAAATGCCGAGAAAAGAGCTTCCTGTTTACCGATGGGTATGCCAATGCCCGTATCTTCAACGGTGAATAGTACCTGTCGGTAGCCGCGGTGACTTTCCAGTATCTCGGTGCTTAGAGATATATGACCTGACTGGGTGAATTTGATGGCGTTTGTCAGCAGATTGGATAAAACCTGCTTGACTCGAAATGGGTCGGTATAGGCGTCTCGCAATGACAAGTCAGGTAGTGGTGCCACATAAAGCTCGATACCTTTGTCTACTGCCTGCATGGCGACAGAACTAGTTACCTCTGCCAGCAAGCCCTCAAGGTTGGTGCTGATTGTTTCGACAACCAGGTTGCCTGACTCTATCTTGGATATGTCCAGAATATCCTCGATGAGGTAGAGCAAGGTGTTCGACGAATTCATGATCATGTCGAATTGATCGACGTGAGTGAGATCAAGATCCGACTTGTTCATCACGGACAAGGTGCCTATGATGACATTCAGTGGTGTACGGATTTCGTGGCTGACGTTGGCGACAAATTGTGATTTGAATGCACTGGCAGTCTCAGCCGTTGCACGAGCCTGTTCAAGCTCTGAATTTTTTGTCTCAAGTAGCGTCAGGGTATTCTGTAAATCCTCAGTTGCAAGCTTTATGGCGTCGCTTTGCATTGCATGAAAGCTCTGCAGTTCAGCTGACAGGAAGTTCATGCCTCGAGCCAATTCGTCCAGTTCACCGCCTTTGCCTAATGGCAGCACACTGACATATTCATTGCGTGCCAGAGAGCGCACTGACTCGCTCAGTGAACGCACCGGAACGATAACGGATTGGGCAAGTCGATATGCAGCCGTCAGTGCAATGAGAAGAACCAGTCCGACGAACAGAAATACGCGCCGAATCGTTGCGTATTGGTCCTCATAGGCCAGTGATAAATCGACATCCAGTTCGATATAGCCAATGGTTTGCAGGGGGCTTTCGAGCCGTCTGTTTTTCGGATCTTCAAACAGCGGATCTTCATAAAGAGTGAGGTCAGTGCGTTGTATTTCGGCATTGACCTGGCTGATCAAGGCCTGATCGGAGAATAGGTTTCTGGCAAAGCGTGCAAAGGCGCTGATATCGCCGAATTGATGATCAGATTCGATACGATGATAGATAACGGTCTTTGCAGAGTTGAGGTATTTGACTGCAAAAATGGATGAGACCGCGAGCACCGGTTGTGCGGCTTCTTGCAGTACTACCTGATTGTTGGTAGCAACACCGAATTCAGCAGCACGCGCAAGCGCCTGAGCGAGAGTCAGGGCTTTCTGAATTTCTGATTTTTCGCTATCCAGGACGCTATTGACGATGAAGAACAAGCTCATCATTACAGCAACCAGCATGGCAGGTGTAAACGCTACCAATATCAGGCGACCTGCGAATGACAGATTTCTCATGGCTCGAAGTCCGAATCTGTATAAGTTTTGTCTGCAGTGAAAACAAACGCCTTGATCAGGCCCAGTGATCTGGCAACACTCTGGTTATCGATCACAGAAAAATACTCCGGATAGATCAGGCTCTCACTCATATCGTTTGATCTGCGTGTTTCCCTGAGGCGATAAGCCACCTGGCGCAGTATCTGTGAGGGAGTAGAATAGCTGGTGATCAAGGCTCCAGCCTTGACGTATGCGCGACTGAATCCGATAACAGGCTTGCCATAGCCATAGGCCGTCAACAATACGGTGGATAGAGTTGAGGCGTTGTAAATACGGCTATCTGATGTGGCGATCAATGCGTCATGTGTTCTAAGTGCACCCTTGAGCTGCGCAGGCAGAGTTGATGATGCCTGATAGGAGTACAAGTCCAGAGTTGATGTGAGATCACCGGTTTTCTGGCCAGTGCCAAAACCTGCAAAATGAGAAAAATGTGTGAGTGATGGATAAACCCGATTGGCAATTTGCATTTGCCTGCTAACAGGTTGATCAATCACCAGAGCAGACACGAAAGTCGACTGGGACTTACGTAGAGCGGTATCCAGGCTGAGAAATCCTTCCTCGGTGAGCAGGGTGCAAAGTATGGGGGTATTGGCAGTTGCTTGCAGTGCTAGTTGACACCCCAGTTTACCGGTCGCCACGATAGTATCTGCATCTGGCCATTTGTAATCAGAAGAAGCCACTTCAGTGGCATTGATCTGCCATACATTCAAATCACTCATCTCTTCAGTTACGGCAACCTTGATCTGCAAATTGGCTTCTTGCCTGAGCCCTAGTATGAAGAGAATATTCGAAGTTTGAGGTTGTTCGGACTTCTGCGCAAGGGCTGCCGAAGAGGCCTCGATAGTGGCCTTTGCTGGCGTTTCATCAACGAACTGTGCGAAGGCAGGCAAGGTATGGCTGCCTGCCAGCAATATGGCTGACAGTGCCAGGAATTTCCCTGTTTTTAATACGCACGGGTGCATGTCGTCGAGAGGGCTTACGGCAATTGCACATTGAGTCGGGCGAAGTACAGGCTCTCTAACTGGTTTCTGTACAAATAGTCAGTTGTTCCACCCATGTCCAGTTCGGCCTGTAAGGCCAAGGTGATATTCATGCTCGCCAGTTTCAGGTTTTTTTCAAGTCTGAAATCCAGACGATTTACCTTGGACTCTACCTTGCTCACGTCATCCCAGATCCAGGTGCCGCTGTGATAAAACTCTGTGCTGAGGGTGAATTCTCTGGCAAGGCCAACGCTGCCGAATAGCGACAGTGTATGCCCCGGAATGAGCTTGCGCCGAGACAGGTCGGCGTCCTGATCGAAGGTGTGCGAATAGGCTGCCCGGAGCCGAATCTGGTGGCTCAGTTTGCGTTCAATCTGCAGTTCGGCGGTGCTGTATGTGTAATCGAATCTATTGCTGTAGGTCCGCGCAGCCTGGTCGAAATTGTCGCTGTCCACCCCCCTCAGAATAAGTGTGCTGATGGTGTCTCGTATTTCGTGGTAAGACAATTTGGCATCAATGCTCAGATTCTGTCCCGGGTTGTTGTAGTAGTAACCCAGATCAATGACATCGATGGTTTCCGGCTCCAGATTGCCTTCGCTGAGAATGAGCCGGTCGGTCAACACATCACCGTTGCTGATCATATATTCCTGTGTTACCTGACCTTCTTCTTCCAGCAGCAATGGTGTTCTGGTACCTCTGGAATAGCCCAGTCGAATCATTTTTCCGGGTGCGTATCGGTGCGTCAGGCTCAGCCGAGGTGAGGTTGAGATATCGCTGATTGAATTTTTCTCGACCAACAGACCACTGTTTAACAACCACTCCGGGTTGATGTTGAATTCTGAATGCGCAAAAACTCGTTGAGTTGACACAGTTCGAGTCAGCTCATCGTTGAAGATATAATGACCCTGGACGGAGTCCTGTCTCAGGGCGCCACCGAATACGATGCGATGTCTCTCGCTGAGACGCTTCGTTTTCTGAGCCTCAATTTCGTGTCTGGTGGAGTTTGAATCACGATTAATCGGAGCATCGACAGTCAAACCTGCAAAGTCGGGATTGCCGAAAACCTCGTCAAGGTTGAACGTCGTGGTGTTGTCATCCTGAATATCGAAATAGTTGTAGTAATACTGGACTCTGAGGGCGTCGTCAGCAGAGTGTGAGTGCTCCCATACAAATTGCGTATAGGCATTCGTGGCTTCACTGTAACTATTGAGATCGTTTTCTTCGACGACGGTGTCGACCTCGGTATGACCTCCCCGGATACCACCCAGATCTACAGACAGGCTGTCAATGGGGCTGATTTGCCAATGAGTGCTGATTGAGAGCAGTGCGCTGCGCTCCTTGTCCGGTATATTCCGGAAACCCTCATCACGTTCATTCTGAATCGTCACTCTGTAGTGTGAGTTGTCGCCAGATCCATGATATGACAGCGTTCCACTTCGGAATTCATTGCCGCCGGCCTCAGAATTCAGGTACCAGCCGGATCGTGACGCTGGGGCGCGAGTAGTGATACTGACGACAGCCCCGAAGGAGTTAGGGCCAAAGGTCGCAGCGTTGGGGCCTCGAGTGACTTCCACTCGTTCGATATCGGTCAAGGCGATGGGGAGTTCGCTCCAGGGAATGCCGCCATACAGAGGAACGTAGGTCGGGCGACCATCGATAACGAGCTGGAGTCGAGGGTTGTAACGTTCTGCAATACCGTTGTAGGTTGCAACAGGATTGCCATTCACCAGTCTGCCAATCTGAAACCCGGGAACCAGGCGCAGGATATCGACGATGGATCTGGCGCCGCTGAGCCTGATCATCTCTGCATCTATGACGGTCATGGATGCAGGGGCACTGGAAATGGGTTGTGTCAGCCTTGAGGCTGAAAGAACAATGGGTACATCGCTGTCAAACAACTCCAGCTCATCATGCGCATGTAACAGGCTGATAAATGCAGAAAAGCCATACAAGGCAGTTATCGACCAGGCAGTTTGATGCACACTAAAAGACGATAAAAAATGCACGTAATAGCCTCGGTTGGTATTTCTCCTGACGTCATCGCTCCGGGCCTGAAGAGTGCCTGCAATAACAGTACACATTCTTCATCAATGGGAGGTAGTGCCCGAATTGTTCGAGTACAAATGATGAAACTGCCGGTAGCAGCGTCTAGTGGGCATGATTATAGTGTGAAAAGCCAGAATCTGTTGTAGCAAGAAATTCACATTGGCCAAATGACGAGTAATTCCTGATGTGCTGTGATGCGGCTCTCTGAACTATGCAGCCAATTGCAGCTTTGATTGATTGACTGTGCTCTATACTGCTCTCTCTATGTGAGGAACGATGGCCGTTTCGCGCCGTAAATACGCTGATTTTCAGGATTCTCAATAATGACTTCCGGGTGTACACCGATTGCCGATGACCCAGATGCTCTGGTTGCAAAGCTGACTGAAATAGTCGACAGATTGCGAGTTGCTCCTGATCGGGGCAAAGTGGCTGACTATATTCCTGAGCTGGCCTGTATCGACCCCCATCAGTTCGGTTTATCGATTTGTCTATGTGACGGAACACAGATGAATTTTGGTGATGCCGAGACACCTTTCTCGATCCAGAGCGTGTCCAAGGCTTTCACCCTGGCAATAGCTCTGGGCCGGTTCGGCGAAGGTCTGTGGCGCCGAGTAGGGCGTGAGCCTTCCAGTAACGCATTCAACTCGGTCGTCGATCTGGAGCTTGAGAAAGGCAAGCCGCGAAACCCCTTTGTCAATGCGGGTGCCATTGTGGTTACCGACGAGATCATGGCCGGACGCGCGCCCAGGGATGCTCTGGCCGAAATTCTGTGGTTTGTCCGAACCGCTGCCGGGGACAACGCAATCTACATCGACGAGGCTCTAGCCAAGTCAGAGAAGGTAACCGGACATCGAAACTGGTCGTTGGCGCACTTCCTGAAATCATCCGGCAATTTGAAACACGAATGTGATCTGTCGCTGGGCACCTATTTCCATCAGTGTGCGATCGAGATGAATTGTGTTCAGCTGGCAAGAGCAGGTCGGTTTCTGGCTGGATTAAGTGCCAAGGATGAGCTGGTTTCGACCAGCCATGTGCGCAGCATCAATGCGCTGATGATGACGTGTGGGCACTATGACGGGTCCGGGGAATTTGCCTACCGCGTCGGATTTCCGGGCAAGAGTGGCGTGGGCGGTGGCATCATGGCCGTGGTGCCCGGTAAGGCCTCCATCGCAGTCTGGTCGCCAGGTCTGAATGAATACGGTAACTCGAAGCTGGGGACAATCGCCCTGGAAGAACTGTCGCTGGCCGCGGTCTGGTCGGTTTTCAGCGTCAATTGAGTGGAGCTTCTTTTGCATTGAAACGTTGTGAGGGTTACGATGGATCCTGACTACTGTGGGGCTCCTCTGAGCCGGCTCTCAGTGTCATTGTCCGGCTCATTAGTACACGAAATGGAACTGTCATCACAAGGGTTGCACTAGATGGAAGACGGCTTGTTTGCCTACATTCTGAAATACAGCAAGCGTCAGCAGGTCATCCTGATACTCATGACGGTGCTGTCGTTTCCATTTTACTATCTCAGTCTGGACCTGCCTAAAACCATCATCAATGAGGCTATCAGTGGAACCGAGTTTCCGGTTGATATTGGTTTTGCAGTATTCGGGTTTTCTGTTCAATTCGCCTCCTTGCAGCAAGTACCTTATCTGGTGCTACTGTGTCTCGTTTTTCTCGCTCTGGTATTGATCAACAGCGGGTTCAAGTACTTCATCAACATCTATCGCGGTACGCTGGGCGAGCGAATGCTCAGGCGCATGCGATTGCAGCTTGTTGAGCGCATCATGAAATTCCCATTGGCAAGGTTCAGGCGTACCAGCCAGGGTGAACTGGTCGCCATGGTCAACCAGGAAACCGAGCCATTGGGTGGTTTCATAGGCGAGGCGTTTTCCCTGCCCCTGTACCAGGGCGGTATGTTGCTGACCATTCTGATCTTCATGTTCGTGCAGGATTGGAAGTTGGGACTTGCGGCAATAGCTCTCTATCCATTGCAAGCGTGGCTGATACCCAAGTTGCAGATGCAGGTAAATCTGCTAAATCGGGAAAGAACCGTACACCTGCGTAACCTGGCAGAAAATCTGGGCGAAGTGGTTGCTGGAATCAATGAGATACATATCAACGATAACAGCACCTTTTACAAGGATCATTTCTCAAAGCTGCTTGGCGGTATTTTCAATATTCGTGTCAAGATTTACAGGAAGAAATTTTTCATAAAATTTCTGAACAACTCCATCGCTCAGGTAACCCCTTTTCTGTTCTTCCTGGTGGGCGGGATGCTCGTTATTCAGGGAAATATGTCCGTCGGTGCATTGGTAGCAGCGTTAGCAGCCTACAAGGATCTCTCCCCACCCTGGAAGGAGTTGCTTGCCTGGTACCAGGGGCAGGCCGATGCCCGAATGAAATTCACGATTCTGACAGAGCAATTCTATTTTCCCAGCAACGAGGCCCCGCGCCTTGAATCACTGACACCGAAATGGGTGTGTGATGCAGCGGAATTACCCATTGTCGTCAAGAATGTCAGCCTTAAACGGCATGACGGTATGCGTGAAATCGATAATGTTTCCTTGTCCATGGATCGTGGAGAATGGGTCTGCCTGGTGGGAACTGGAAACAGTGGCAAGAATGGTCTGGCGCAAATGCTTGCCGGTTTGCTGAATCCCAGTAGCGGTAAAATTCTGATTGCAGATCAGGATTTTTCACGAGTGCCTGAATTGACCATGGGCAGGATGGTGAGTTATGTGGGGCATGACTCCTATATATTCTCCGTATCAATTCTCGATAACTTGTTACTGAGTATCAAGTTCAGGCCACAGGAAACTTTGTTGACAGACACCTCGCCGGAGGGCGACATCTCGTTCAGACAATGGGCGGACGAGGCCCGGCTTTCGGGTAATAGCGAAGTTGCGTTCGACGCAGATTGGGTGGATCACAAAAGTGCGGGGGTTGAGAACGCTCATGAATTGGGTGAGGTCATCGGTGGCATTCTGCGAGACGTAGAGGTGGAAGATGAGCTTGTTCGCTATGCACTTGAACGAAAAATCAATCCAGACGATCACCCCGAGCTGACCGGACGGATACTTCAGGCCAGGAGTCTATTCAAGGAAAGGGTTATCGCAGAAGGTTTGGAATCAGTCGTCGACTTTCTTGATCCTGAACATTACAACGATAATGCATCACTGGCCGAAAACATTCTCTTCGGTATCTCAACCCATGAAATGTTATCGGTCGAAGGTTTGACGGAACATCCCATTCTACGAACACTGTTGATAGAGCGTGGGCTGGCGAAAACGCTTGATGATGCGGCCAGTAACGTTGCCCAGACAATGGTTGAGCTGTTCTCGGGTCTGCCACCAGGACATGAGTTCTTTGATCGCTACAGTTTCATTGATGCTGATGATCTGCCACGGCTCAAGACCATACTGGGCTTGCTGGAAAAGAATTCGAGCATGGACCAGCTGGAGATCAGCGACAGGAAATTGATTCGTTCGCTACCCTTCAAACTGATCCGTGGTCGTCATCGCCTGGGAGTGTTACAGGAAGAAGACAAGATCAAGGTTCTGCAAGTGCGAAAATCTTTTGCAAATGCGCTGGATGCCGAATCAAGCCAACAGATCGATTTCTTTTCCCCCGAGGATTACAACGCCTCGACGCCTATTGGTGAAAACATCTTGTTTGGGCGGGTGGTGTTTGGACGACTGGGGGCAGAAGACAAGGTTTATAACCTGATTCTGGAGGTACTTCGCAGTCTGGACTTGATAACGCCGTTGCTTGAAATCGGATTGTCTGCACCCTCTGGTCTGGCAGGGGGATTGCTCCCTGTGTCTCAGCGACAGAAACTGGTGCTTGCCAGAGCTTTGATCAAGCAACCGAAGGTACTGGTGGTCAACGAGGGGCTCAATGCGCTGGACGCAGAAGAGACAGAGCGGATACTTTTCAGGCTAAAGCAGCGATATCCGTTGTTAAGTCTGGTCTGGGTGGACAATCAACCTCGTTTTCCCTCAATGTTTGATCGAGTGGCTTATCTGAAGAGCGGCAAGCTGATGAAGCTTGAGGAGACATCGCCACGTGATAAGGAAGCTGACCCTGTTGTCGTTAGCCCAAGAGTCCGGACAGCGGATTCGGTTATGGATGACGAAAAAATATCACTGCTCAGTAGTATTCCACTATTCAGATTTCTGGATTATTCCCACCTGGCTCTCCTGTCAAATAATTGCGATACCATGGATTTCTCACTGGGTGATCGCCTGTTCAATCAGGGGGATGATGCCAATGCGCTCTATATCATTATCGAAGGTAAAGCGAGTGTATTGATCACAGATGGTGAGATGGAGCGTGAGGTAAGGGAGGTTGGTATCAACGAAGTGATCGGAGAGCTTGCCCTGCTTTCAAATGAGCCACGATCCGCATCAATCGAGGCAATAACCGATCTCACTGTGTTTCGTCTGGAAAGGGATACCTTTGTGGATATATTGCAGACGAATAGTGATATCGGTTTTCAGATATTGCAAGTCGTGGCAGATCGACTGATCACTACCAACAGAGAAATGATCAGTCTTATTCCATCGTAGACAGTAGGCCATTCGACCATCGCTGACTTCGACGAGGTGGTCAGTTGAGCAACCCAGAGCATCGCCATGAGCATTGAAGACGAATACGAAATTCTTAGTCGAATCGAACTTTTCGAGAGCCTCGAGTCCGTTCAGTTAAAGCGATTGATTTTTGTCAGCCAGCGCTATCAGTTGCAAGCGGGCGAGTATCTGTTTCGGCAGAATGATGCCTGTAACAGGGTGTTTGCGATATTGCAAGGAGAGTGTTCGGTGCTGGTCAACACGAATCATGGTGAGATTGCCCTGGCAGTCCAGGGAGTCGGTGATTTAGTGGGAGAAATGGCCGCTATATCAGGTGAGCCGCGTAATGCATCCATCCGCGCAAATACAGCGTGCGAAGTGATCGGTTTTGAGGCAAGCGATTTTATCAGCACAGTGACCAATCACCCTGATACCGCCTTGATGATGATGAAGATCCTGTCGGAGAGAATGGCCATTCTGCGTCGACAGCTGGATACCCTCAGGAACAAACAGCTGAATCAATAACAATCCGGCATACGGAGTTGTGACAGTTTATCGAAGTATATTTTGTGGACGAGCGCCAGGGCTTCTAGTTGTGTGTTCTTACAGCCTCATAGAGCATGACTGGAGAGCTTCGCCCACGTAGTATTCCCCGTCCTTTTTCCCTGAAATGAAACGTGTGATCATCGCAAAGTTGCATCGTTCTCAACGAGACCAGATTGGTTGAATTGTATTGTTTGCTCAAGACCTGCAGCCGTGAGGCAATGTTTACATTGTCCCCATAGACGGTGTAGCTCAATCGATCGCTGGTGCCGATGAAACCTCCAACCACGGTTCCTGTATTGATGCCGGCTCTGGTGGACAATCGTATTCCGCCTTCAAACCTGTAGGTGCTCAGAATTTCCTGAATTTCAAGCGCTGCTCTCACGGCACTATTAGCGTGATTGGCATCCTTGGTTGGCAGGTTGAAGCTGGCTAGAATGGCATCCCCCTGAAACTGGTTGATAACACCATGATTGCGTTCTATGGGCTCGGATATGACGTGAAAATATTCATTCAGAGTGGTGATGAGTTTTTCTGGTGGCAAGCGCTCGGCAAGGCTTGTAAACGAGATGAGATCAACGAACAGAATACTGGCTTCGCAGGATTCGGTCTGCGCATTGATTAGTGGTCCCTGGGTATTGGCGATTTGAGCGGCGACACCCTCTGGAACGAAACGTGACAGACTTTCCGCGGTGCGAGCTTCGACAATAGAGCGAATCAACAGTTGTCTGCCTCTGGCAATGGCGAGCGTCAGAATGGCGGTGACAACCAGAATCGATATCATCTTGTCGAGCTCACCGCCAATAAGAACACTATTGGATGTCAGATAGACAACATAGTCACGAGTAATGACAGAGCCCCCGGAATGATCTGTGATGGCAAGAATCATCAGAATCAGCCAGCCTGCAGCGCCAACAAGCCCGGACAAGAGCACCAATCCAGGCTCGAATCGCAGTGCGCGCAACGAGATGAAAATGAATATATACAGTAACGTCGGCGATTTGAGATAGAACGACGGAGGTTGCATGTACTGCAGGTGAAAGGACCAGATCAAACCCAGCAACAAGCCCATATCGACCAGCACTGAAAGCACCAGAACCCAATAGGCCAGACGCGATATATACGAAAAATACAGACGCAGGCAAGTAAAGATGAAGTAGGCACCGAGAAACAGGGGGACGGGTTCGAAATCGCTACCGATGGGTAAGGTGTTGGGAGCCATCGTGTAGAGGATGGCAAAAACGACCAGAATGGCAATCTGAATCCAGCTGATCAGGCGTTCACTGCTGTTCTGCTGCTTTTCTATTGCAATCTGAATGGACTCTGGCAGCTCCTCGGTAGACTGCTGCCAATTGAACAACCAGGCTTGTTTGGATTTGAACAGACTCAGTAGTTTCCGGTGAACGGACTCGGAGGTTTTTTCGAACAAGTGTCAGCCCCCGTTTGTTGCTAACCAGTTGCAACAGGCGCAGTTGCAAGAAGAACTGTCGATCGGTGGCAACACGGACACGCTTATTCGACTCCGTTCAAGGTAAAGGGTTCACTTTGACTTTGGTTTTGACTTGCACCGGATCATGAGAAGACAGTTGCACTTTGTAACCTTTTGCAGCCGACCAGAATCCGCCTTCATCACCGTCGATGAAATGCAGATGTTGGCTGGATTCAAGATCGAACAGCAAACAGGTCATGAGTGCTTGCTCGGTTTCAAAGATTCCGAAATCTATCTGGCCGCTTGCATGCATTTTTTCAAGTAACTCACGAATAGCCACGACTTGTTCATTCGTACAGTCAAGGACCATTCTGAGAACATCGTCGAATTTGCAAAAATCACTATTTGTCCGAATTTCTTCCTGATAGGCAGGAGGGTTGTAATGACCACCTTTCAGTTGGAGTAACTCCAGAATCCATTGGTTGAAGCTCGAGATGTACACTTCCATCAGTCGACGTATCAGTGTTTTTCCTGCTCGGGTCGCCTTCGCTTCTGCAAACAGGCCTTTGGGCGGCCAGCGAAAGCGAAGTGATTTGGTGTTCACCGGACTGGCCTGACTGAGCTCTGTTCCCATTCCATCAGAAAGTCGTTCGAGAAAATCCGAGAGGATGGTCTGACGTCCCTGAAAAGTGGAGGCCTGTGGCTTGATCAGCAGGCAGACAATTTTGCCTCGCTGGGCGCGCAGTGGCTCCCAACGGCAGGACAAGCCTGTCAGATCCGGCGGGCCGGGAAGAGTGCACTTCTTTACCACATAATTTGCCGACGTCTCGTTTGACTTGATGAGAGAGTCTGCAAGCTCCACACCACCACCGCCAAACATGGCAAGACAATTTCCCGGAGATGTCTCATAGCGGGCAACCAGTACATCGCTTCCCAGCTCCCGTACAACCTTGACAGGAACAAATCCGATTCTGAGTTCCAGGCCAAAGTCATCCTGAGCCAGCGATCGAGTACGAATGAGTGCGGCTTCGACGACGGGTTGTACAGCAGGGCTTATCAAAATGGTAGCGCCGTCGCCGCCGAATACGAACGGCCAGTCCCGGCTGCCTGTCGCGTTCTGTATGGCGCAGATTGCGGCACCACCCATCATGTTCACATCCTTGTACCGACCCTCGGCAACCGCTTTCGTGCTGCTTCGTATATCGGTAATGACGATCACCCAGTCCGCGGGGGCAGGGGAGAAGTTCTGCTCGTCGATAACACCGATAAACTGCGTTATTTTTGGAATATTGCTGAAAAAATCAGACATCGCTCTACCTATCCTGCAAAAGAGGCGAGAAGGACTGCACTGCCATCGTCTGAAAATCTGAATGGCGTGTTCTGATGTTTCATTGGACTCGCGATTAGATGAATGGATGGCGTAAGGTTACTGTAACCCATGTGAGAGCAACTCCCATTCATTCGCTACCCGAATCCTTGTCGACCCTGCCTGTTCTGGCACTGGCCGATGATATAGCCCAGGCTCTTGTCTGCGGTAATGTGCTGTTGCGGGCCGAGCCTGGTGCTGGCAAGAGTACGGGCTTGCCATTGGCGCTTCTACTCAATGCCGAGCCTGGTGGCAGAATCATTCTGCTGGAGCCTCGCAGGCTTGCCGCTCGTGCGGTTGCTGAGCGACTGGCATCGCATCTGGGAGAGCCTGTCGGGCAGCGCATAGGTCTTCGCATGCGTGGGGACACCCGCGTATCGCACAAGACGAGACTTGAGGTGGTGACCGAAGGGGTGCTGACACGCCTGTTACAGAGCGATCCGAGTCTGGAAGGGGTCGCGCTGGTCATTTTTGATGAGTTTCATGAGCGCAGTCTGCATGCGGATCTGGGGCTGGCGCTGTGTCTGGAAGTGCAGCAGGTATTGCGGGAAGATCTTCGCTTATTGCTGATGTCTGCCACCCTGGAAATGGAACAACTTCAGGATCAACTGCAAGATGTCAGACAGTTCCATTGCTCGGTACGTCAGCATCAGGTCGTGAGTCACTGGGAGGGCGATAGTACGGACCCGTTGCCAGCACGTATTGTGCGGACGGTGCTCAAGGTGCTGGCAGAGCATTCAGGTGATGTGCTCGTTTTTCTTCCAGGAGTTGCCGAAATCAACCGTACGGCAACGATGTTGCAGCCCCGGCTGGATGGCAATGTGTCATTGCATCGTTTGCACAGCGGTGTCGGTACGAATGCTCAGCTCAAGGCCACGGCGCCTGCCACGGAGTCGGATCGACGGGTGATTCTGGCGACAAGCCTGGCAGAGACCTCGATCACAATCGACGGTGTGCGGGTGGTTGTGGATTCCGGATTGGAACGACGCAGTCGGATTGACAGCAGTACCGGTGCACCGCGTCTGGAGACAGTCATGGCCAGTCAGGCCAGTGCTACCCAGCGTGCCGGACGTGCCGGACGCACGGCCCCCGGCGTTTGTTATCGTCTGTGGGGGGAGGTGGGGCATACCCGGCGATCAGCCCACTGGCAGCCAGAAATACAGCGTGTCGATCTGTCGTCGATGTTGCTGGAGTTGGGATTGTGGGGGGCGTCTATGGGGCAGGATTTGCCCTGGCTGGAGCCACCCCCGGCTGCCAGTCTGTCCAGAGCGCAGGCGTTACTTGAGCGTTTGGGGCTCTGGGAACGAGGGCAGCTGACGTTGCGTGGCAGAATGGCTGCCAGCTTGCCGGTGCATCCGCGTCTTGGACATATGCTTGTCTGGGCTGCGGAACACGGAGTCGCCTCATTAGCTGCTCGTTTAGCGGTATTGCTTGACGAGCAACAGCGAGGCCCGGGGTTCGTTGATCTTGAGCCGGTTCTGAACGAGATTTTGCCAGCATCATCAAAGCGACGTGTAGCTCAGTTGGCAGCGTCACTCAAAGTCGCGACACCCGGCAAGCATGGTCTGGGCCTCGAAACACCTTCGCCGGCAATACTGCTGGCGCAGGCGTTTCCAGACTGGGTCGCACAGCGTCGCCCCGGAGCTGCAGGCCGATTTCTTCTTGCGTGTGGTGCAGGTGCTGTTATTGATGAGAATGATGCGCTGGCACATGAGCCCTGGCTGGTTGTTGCCCAGCTCGGAGGTGCGGGTTCGCAGGCGCGTATCTTCAAGGCAATGGCGCTGGATATTGAAGAGCTGGAGCGTTGCTCTGCGGAGCATTTCACGGATATTGATCATCTGGACTGGGATGACAGACAGCAACGGGTGCTGGCCGAGCGGCGGGTAATGATCGGCAACCTGGTGGTTTCTACCAAGCCGATGCAGAACATCAGCGACAATGACCGGGCAAAGGCACTGATAGCGGGCATCAGACAACGAGGCTTGCAGGCGTTGCCCTGGACGGATGACTGTCGAGAGTGGCAGGCTCGTGCGCAACGCATGAGTGAATTGTCCATCGATGAGCGTATGGATGCGTTTCCAGCCGTTGATGACCCATCGCTGCTCGATCATCTGGATAGCTGGTTGCTGCCATGGTTGCAGGGCATGGGAACCATGAAATCATTGCAGCAGCTGGATCTGTACAAAACGCTGAATAACATGCTGAGCTATCAGCAACAGGTCGTGATGGACGAGTGGTTGCCGAGGCGTTATATCGTCCCCAGTGGCTCCCAGGTTCGTTTGAGCTATCTACAATCCGGCAATCCGGTATTGTCTGTGCGTTTGCAGGAAATGCTGGGTTGTGCGCAGAATCCGACCATAGCGAAGGGCCGGGTGCCACTCAAGGTCGAATTGTTATCACCAGCCCGGCGACCTGTACAGGTAACCGAAGATCTGGCAAATTTCTGGACTAACAGCTACCCGGCCGTGAAGAAGGATATGGCAGGGCGATATCCCAGGCATGTGTGGCCGGATGATCCATTGTCGGCGCAACCAACTTCACATGCCAAGCGCAGAAAGTCATGATGTATATCCTATTCTCAGGCCACCCCAGTGCCTTCCTGCGACATGGATGGGCGCGGAGCAATCGTACATCAGCACATGCTTGCCGTTGCCCATGTCGCGACGATAGGTCTGTAACAGAAAGCGTTGTGTATTCTGGCCAGCAGCAAGACCGGTGCGATCGTTGAATATGCGCCGATTACGGCTATGACTGTTGTTCCATTCGGGTTCTCCAAGCTTCTGAGGATACGAAAATTTCTTGTTATGCGTGGGTAAATAGCCGTTTCTGTCAACGGCTGCACAGAAGACAATACGAGGGTCAAAGTCGAGTATTTCTTCCAGAATCGGGCTGACAACCCGGTCGGTCAGTGGCACACAGCGAGTCATGAACTGTTGCGGGTCAGTATTTGTGATGGGCATATAGTCCTGATCAAACAAGCTATCCATGCTCAGTTCCTGATGCTTGACAGCATCCTCGAGTAGTTTGCCTATTCTTGCTGCGGTTCTCTGAACAGCATCAATGATGCTTGTATCGCGTACCTGACGACCGCTGCCAGCCACATGGGCGATCAGGTGTTCGCCTTGCAGTAGTAGCTGATTGACACGTTGATCAGCCTCTTGCAAAGCTTTGTTGGCGTCCTGCATTTCCAGTGCCGCCTTCTCTATGTTCGTGTGCATGGTCTCGCATTGGGTGAGAGACTGATTGGCTGCTGCAGCTATACGTGTCACCTCTGTCTGCATGGTGGATGTCATGTCGGAAAAACTTCTGACGGTGGAATTGATCACATTGACGCCAACATTCACGTTGTCAGCGACCTGACGTGTGTTACCTCCCGTCTGGATCAATTCGCCGACATTGCCTGCAACCTCTGAAATGCTCGTATCAATGACTCCGGCAGCAGCGGCCGTCTGGCTGGCCAGCAACTTCACCTCGCCTGCGACGACGGCAAAGCCTTTGCCAGCTTCACCTGCCCTGGCAGCTTCGATGGTTGCATTCAGAGCCAGCAGGTTGGTTAATCGGGCTACTGATTGAATGTCGTTTGACACCTGTCTGACACCACCCAGGCTTTCATTCAGTGAGCACAAGCGGTTCTCTATCAGGCTTACGCCATCGACCAGTTCAGAGATGCGCAGGGTTGCTGCGTTTACGGTGGTTTCAGATTCATGGTTGGCAGATTCAATACGGTTTATCTGCTGCTGTGCACTTCTACCTGCTTCATCAATATTGCGAGAGGCGCTGGAGAGATTTTGCGCCAACTGTGTTATCTCCAGCAGGTAGTCGGCCTGTCGATTAACACGCTCAAATACGGCGTCGACGTTACCTGCAATGTCGGCAATTTCAAGAATCAGGGCTTGCACCGCTATGAGAACGGATTCGGCAAATGCATCAACTTCGCCGCTGCTGTTCGTGTCGACTTCGGTTGGCGGCGGGATTTTCATGGCTTCTACGAAGATGAAAGGTGGTTTAAAATCAAGGACAATGACTGAATCAGTAGTAACAGCACTATTCACGCCACGTGATGAATGGCGCTTTGTTTACTTTTTGATTGCCTTTTTGTGAGCTGTTTCTCTGCTGGGGTAGAGCTGCACGGCAACTCGGAGTAAAATTGCACAGATCATCTGTTTTTCATGGACTTTGTCTGATCAAGGTCAATTGTTTGACAAGCGACTTCCCATTGAAAGCCGAATTTCCTGGTGTAAGTTCCTTTCGAAGACAAGGCTTGTTGCCGTGGTGATGTAATATTTACTCGATGTAATACAGTACGAATACATTCATTGGGCTATCGTTAGCGGATATATCTGACGATTGCCATATAACTCTCGTCCATCTCGAAAAATTCAAGAACGTAGCTTTCTTATGACAGTCTCGACTTACCCTGAAGATCCGAGCAGTGCCGCCATTGATATTCAGGTGTTGCCCGAGGTTGATCGTACGCAGACACACGTCAATGAGCATCCGGAGATGCCTCCGACGATCTCCATCGTTATTCCCGCGCATAACGAGCAGCACAATATAGAGCCGCTGTTATGGGAGATACACGACGTTCTCAGTCAGCTTCCGGATGCGGAGATCATCTTTGTAGACGATGGCAGCAAGGATCAGACTCTGGCGGAGCTGCGTCGCATGAAGCGAGACAATATTCCCGGCCTGCGCATTATTCAGCACACTCAAAGCACAGGGCAGAGTGCCGCCATTCTGTCAGGTGTACGGGCGGCACGAGGACATTTGATTGTCACTCTGGATGCAGACGGGCAAAACCCACCTTCTGATATACCCGGCATGGTGGCTCTGGCACAGGCCCAGCCCACCGGTACACATTTCTGTATTGCAGGTCATCGCTTTGAGCGACAGGATACACGCTGGAAAAAAGTGCAATCACGAATAGCCAATGCTGTCCGACAATCAATTCTTCGCGACGGTACGCCGGACACGGGATGTGCGCTAAAGGTTATACCCAGAGAGACCTGGTTACAGCTGCCATGCTTCAACCATATGCATCGCTTTTTGCCGGCGCTGGTTCAACAGACCGGTGGAGATGTCATCGTGCAGAAAGTTTCTCATCGTTCGCGTCAGTTTGATGAGTCAAAATATGCCATGCGTAACAGGGTCGGTGCCGGTCTTATCGATATGGCCGGAGTGCTGTGGCTTGGTTACCGGACACGTATTACTCAAGTCAGGGAATTGTCTGATGAGCAGGACTGAGGTTGTCAGTCTGAGCAACTGCATGCATTGAAGATGGGCAATTCTGATGTGGCTACTGCTACCGTTGCTACGCAGCCATCCGTTCTCTGGAGCATTCTGCGTGGCGTCGGCAAGCTGCTGTTTCTGGTTCTGATTCTCTGGTTTCTGCATGAGATGATGCCGGCTTCAGACACTCTGATGGCGGCTTGGCAGCGGTGGCTTGCCGGAGATCCAACCTCGACTCTGTTGCTGTTCATTGGTGGTGGCATTCTTTTCGTGGCCTTGGGCTTGCCTCGGCAGACGCTTGCCTTATTAGGTGGCTATGTCTACGGAACACTGTCCGGATGCTTATTGGCTCTGCTGGTCACTCTGGCTGGCAGTGTGCTGACCTATGCGGTGGCCAGAAGACTTGGGCGTCCTCTGTTGCAGCGGCGCTTTCCTGCACAAATTGCCAAATTTGATGACTGGACTGCGGATCATGTCTTCGCCAAAACACTCGCACTTCGACTTTTTCCCGTCGGTAGCAATCTGGCAACCAATATTGCCGCTGGTGTCAGTCATGCTCCACCCAGGCCTTTTTTCCTGGCGTCGCTGCTAGGTTTTGTACCGCAAACTGCGGTATTTGCCTTGAGTGGCACAGCCGTTGGGGATTCCAGTCTGTTTCACATGCTGATGGCTATTGCTCTTCTGATCGTATCCATTGTCACGGGTGGATACGTTGTTAACGTCTGGCGGCATCGTAATTCATGAATACTCGAATGGAAAACAACACCAGCGCTCTCTGGTGGATCCTTGGCTTGGCGGCACTTTTGTTTCTGGCTGGACTGGGTCTTCGAGATCCGTGGCCCGCTGATGAGCCTCGGTTTGCCCAGGTTGCCAGAGAAATGGTGCAATCAGGTCAATGGCTGTTTCCAACTCGCGGCGGAGAATTCTATTCTGACAAGCCTCCCGTATTCATGTGGGCGATCGCATCGATTTACTGGTTGACGGATAATCTGCGAGTCGCCTTTCTGTTGCCCTCGGCGTTATGCTCTTTGTTGACTGTCTGGTTAATGCATGATCTGGCGCTTCGGCTGTGGGATCGCAAGATCGCTATTCATGCCAGCCTGTTATTACTGGCGACTCTGCAATTTGTATTGCAGGCAAAGACTGCGCAGATAGATGCCATGGTTGCCAGTCTGATCATGCTGGCTTGTTATGGCTTGCTGCGCCACCTGATTCAAGGCAATGCCTTGGGTTGGTATCTGTTGGGCTGGTTTGCCATGGGTTTGGGTGTCATTACCAAAGGCGTCGGTTTTTTACCAGTTTTTCTGATACTTCCCTGGGTTTTGTTACTGCTCGCAGGCGGCCGACAACAGCTGGCCAAGCCCTCGTGGTGGTTGCTGGCAGGTGTCCCCTGTTTCCTGTTTGCCATTGCCCTGTGGGTGGTGCCCATGAGTCTTGCCGTCAATGCTGCCGGAGACCCTGCGCTGGACGCTTATCGCAATGACATTCTGTTTCGTCAAACGGGTACCCGATATGCCAATGCCTGGGCGCACGTAAAACCTTTTTACTACTATCTGGTATCGGTGATACCGGTACTCTGGCTGCCTACCATATTACTGCTGCCAGGCTTGATTGCTCCCTGGGGCAGAGCTTTTCGCGGGCGTGATCCGCGTATCGTGATGCCGTTGATCTGGATTCTTATCGTACTGGTATTCTTCAGTGCGAGCCCTGGCAAGCGTGGTGTCTATCTGTTGCCGCTGGTCCCGATGCTGTGTCTGGCGACAGCGCCGTTTCTGGCGGCACTGCTTGAACGACGCTGGGTCGCCTTGATCATGCGCGGTTTGCTGGCATTCCTGGCGGTGCTGTTCATCGGTGTTGCCGTTGCAGCTTTTGCCGGAAATGCAAGCCTGTTGGAAGCTGAAATCGAGCATGGTTTCGCCCCGTGGAACCTGATACTGACGGTGGGGCTGATCGCTTTTGTTGCGGCTGTACTGTGCCGATCTGGTGATCGTGTCGCTATGGCCTGGGCTGTGTTCATCGTGCCATTCTGGCTGCTGTATTCCACTTGGGCTTATAGTCTCGTCAATGCCGACAGAACGCCGGCGGCTGTCATGAATGCTGTCGAAGCAATTACCGATGAACAAGCCACGGTTGCACTAGTGGATTTTCGCGAGCAATACTTGCTGTTTTCACATCGCAAGATAACGCACTTTGGGTACAACACTCCGGCAGCAATGCAATTAGCCGAGGCTTGGCAGTGGCAGGGTGAAGCAGGGAATCGCTATGTCCTGTTAGCCGATGACAGGCTGCTGGATTGCTTTGATCCTAGCAAGGCAGTGCCGGTCGGTCGTGCCCATGGCCACGATTGGCGGCTGTATGCCGATACTGCGAGGAAGGATTCTTGTGCGACCCCAGAGCCGACGGTAGTCCGATACAACTATTGGCAGCCAGGCGCGCTTCGCTAAGAGCTGCGATAAACTGCCTGCTGACGACAGGCAGTAACATTATTGAGCTATTGAGCTATTGAGCTATTGAGCTATTGAGCTATTGAGCTATTGAGCTATTGAGCTATTGAGCTATTGAGCTATTGAGCTAAGGCAGAAAATACGTTGATTTTCTGCCGTGGAAAAGGCGGTGTCAGTCTTTGGTTTCGACGCGTCGATAATCGGCGTAGGACTTTTCTTCTACCAGTTCGTAGCCTTGCTCGATACTGATGGATCGCTTGAAAGCAGCTCGGTCATCATTGCGGACATAAACGGATCTGGCCAGCTCGATGAACTCCTGGTCAAATTCTGCCAGTGATTCCTTGATTCTGATTCTGTCCTCGATATCCCACAGGTCCGAGTTGACGGCTTTCAGGTTGCTACGCAGTTCGGCAATATTGGCCAGCAGTTCCTGGTCGAGTACGCTGACCTGATTCAGTTGTGCCAGCTCTGTTTTCACATTAGCGAGCTTGGCCGGATCAGAGATTCGTTCGGATTTGATCTCGAGAATGGTGATCTTGTCGATCAGCTCTCCGAGAGAGACGGGTATGAGAATCTGGCTCATCTGTATAAGTCGGTCAGTGTCAAATGAAGGGAGTGGGAAATATCAGTTTACTGATTTTCGCCGCCTGGCCACCCATGCGCATGAGCGAGGGCATCAATACGATCAATAACCGCTTCAAGACTGACAAGGTCCATGGCGCCGGGTTTTTCGACCTTGGTGCCCCAGGATACTTGCTCGGCCGTGCGATTCAGAAATTTCTGACAAGCTTCATTATACGCATCCACACACCATTGTCGACTGAGGTAGGGGCCACTGCGTTTCGGGTTGCTCGCCGCATGTAGACCGATGACGGGAGTTCTGGTGCAGGTCGCCATATGGGCAGGTCCTGAATCGGGGGATACAAGTGCTGCGGACTGGCTCAGCAAGGCCAGCATGCGCTTGATGGTGTCACGGCCGATCAGATCCACAGGTCTGGTTGTGCACTTGTCAAGAATCGCATCGCCCATGGTGCGTTCAAGCTCACTGGGGCCACCACAGAGCACTACCTGCATGCCGTACTTGTCGGCGACATGGTTTGCGATTCCCGCATATCCCTCAGCGTTCCAATTGCGCAATGCATGACTGGAACAGGGGCTGATCAGAAATGAGGGGCGGCCTCCCAGCTGTTCCCGGGCCCAGTCCAGATCAGATTCAGGAATGGGCACAGACCAGTCCAGTTCAGCGGGTGCTGCTCCGAGACTATCGGCAAAGCTCTGGAAAGCATCGACGACATGCTGGCCACTTTGAGCCGGTAT
The DNA here is from genome assembly GCF_002215215.1 of Granulosicoccus antarcticus IMCC3135. NCBI lineage: Bacteria > Pseudomonadati > Pseudomonadota > Gammaproteobacteria > Chromatiales > Granulosicoccaceae > Granulosicoccus > Granulosicoccus antarcticus. The sequence goes on from NZ_CP018632.1 coordinate 791,020, forward strand.
GCGTCGATTGACAAACAAGCCATGCAAATCCCGAGAACGTGCCGTGTCGTACCCGATACGTAAGGGTGAGCGAACCAGGGTGCTGATGATGTTGGCTCGCAGAGAGACCTGGATATGCAGCAGAGCATCAAATTTTCTGCCCCGTAATTGCTTGTGCAACTGGAGCAGACCACGCCACCCGGATTTCTTGTTGAATGTGATGAACTCCACACTCGGCATGTCGTGAACCAGTTTGTGTTCAAAAGCACCAATGATCCAGGTCAATTGGGTATCTGGCCAGGCTTTTTGCAGCCGATTGACCAATGCCACTCCATGGGTGACGTCCCCCAGAGCTGACAGTCTGAGTATGCAGATGCTGCTCGGGGGCGTTTGCCCGGCCTGAGGGGCTTCAGCTGGGGTTGCAAACTCTGCGGAGCCCGACTCTGCGGAATCCGACTCAGCGGGCATTGACCCAGTAGGCTCCGGCAAATTCTGATCTGCATTCATCGCTTGGCCCTGCCTGTTTCGATCTTCTCCATCCTGGTGAGCGTCCACAGGCCGGCGTATTTATTGAAACTGTTTTGAGCGTAGGAGACGGCCGTAAGAAAGCCTATGCTCCCGTCAAGAAAGCCACCTCTGATGAAAAAGATGAGTATGAATGTCCAGAGGCCTCTTAAAACGGCCCCTGTAAGGCTGTGGCAACGCCGCCCCTTGCGAAAGTATTTCTGACTTCCCAGCCAGGCATACTCGACACTCTTGTGTTGTGCATGTCCATAGTTGCGATGAGTGAAATGCAATAGTCGACCCTTTAAGGTGATAGTGCGACCACTGGCGTGCAGCATTTTTTCATGGACTTCATCGTTGCTGAAGAATGTTCCTTCGCGCCACGTCATCCGCAACGGGGAGCGGGCACTACGACCGTAATCCAGTCGCTTTTCATAGATGGTGACTCCCCATTTCATTTTTACAGCGACAACGTCCTGCCTGTCGCGGGACAGGAACTCCTTCAAGGAATTCTGTAGCTCCTCGTCAAGTGCTTCGTCGGCGTCGATGGCAAGGACCCAGTCGTACTGTGCCTGCTCCAGCGCCCGCTGTTTTTGCAGGCCATAGCCGGGCCAGTCGGTTTGCCATATCTTGTCGGTGTACCGGCGCACAATATCCAGGGTGGCATCGGTGCTGCCACTGTCAAATACGATGATCTCGTTGGCAAGATCCTTGACAGATTCCAGGCAACGTTCGATTCGGTCGGCTTCATTCTTCGTAATAATGGTTACCGACAGGCTGTATTGATGGTTCACGTGCGGCTCTCTTGGCCTGGCTGGAGCATGTGGATTGTCCGGATACACGATAATCCCATGTGTTTTGCTCGCTTTGCGTCTAAAAGGTTGATCATCATGCCTTCTCCCGGCCAGGAGGACGCAATCGCCAGTAGGATAATTCTTTGCGCATCTTGAACTTTCTGATCAGGTTCAGTGGTTTGGAGCTGAGTGTTGGGGAGTTTTGTGCACTGTATTGATCGATTGCCTGTAACACACGTTCGGATGAAAGCCCGTCGGTATAGGGGTGCAATTGAGCATTGTAGTTCCTGATTGCTTCGATCAGGCTGGCAGGTCGCGTCAGAGCCTTTTGGATGGCGTCCATCAATTCTTCAGGGTTCTGAATGTCGATCAGCCAAGGTCCGGGGGTACGATTGCGTAACGTCACGACGGGTCGCTCAAGCTGCAGAAATTCCTGCAATATCGATGATGTATCGCAAACCATGACATCTGCCTTCGCCAGCCAGGGCAGCACATTGCTGGTCTCTATGAACTGATAATTGTCTGCCTGTATGGCCTTGTATTCAGCCACGGTAGAGGCAGACATTTTTGGATGAAACTGAACCATCCAATCCATGTCATTACGTGCAACGAGCTGCTTGATGACGGGGAGCAGTGGTAAAGCGCAACTCAAATTCTTTGTGAAGGTCGATGTCAGTATGATCGTTGGACGATGCCGCGGCTTGTGATCGACCGCTTGCTTGAACAGGGAGTCCATTTTAGGCCAGCCGGTCTCGGTTACCCTGAAATGCGGGTGTTCATGGCTCAACTGTTGAAAAACCTGCGTGGTACTGGGCCCGTGTGTGCAGTACAGGTCGAAAAATCCGCGGATAGCAAAATGTGAATCTACCCCACCATTGGATCGCTTGCGGGCATTGAAACCATGAAATACCTGTGTTTTGATGCCGGGAAGGAAGTGCGGCAGCGTATTCTGGGGCGTGATGACGGCCATGGGGTTGAAATCGAAGGCCTCACTCAGATTCGTGCACAACTGATCTGTGTCCTGCAGATAGTTCTCAGGATGCGCATTGCCATGGACAAACCAGGCTGCCAGGTCGCCACGTTGTCTGATTGCATCCTGAATCGGACGCAAGATCGGGAAGCTGTAGTCCTGATTGGCGTAAAGCAGATAGCGGCGAGGACTGTTTAGAGGGCTCATGCGGTCGGAAGTCTAGCCTGTCTGCCGAGTTGTCGAAAGTACTATTTAGTTGTTAGTCGAGTACCAGTTCGACGCTGAGTCCCATGAAATTGACACCACCGCCCTTACTGGCGAACAGGCCGAATACCGTCGATCGGTGGAAAACGCTGTAGCCTAAATAGACATCCTTGATGCCCGGCGAGAAGCGCTGTCCGCCATGCCCGAGCAAATGATTGAGTGATGTCTGCATGGTCCACTCCAGATAATTGGTCAGTTTGGCTGAGGTATCTGGCGCAAAATCCTCGACTTCAACAATAGGGATGCGGCTGACATAGCTCAGGCCTTCACCCAGTCCAATACGTAGTGGAAATTGGGATTTTCCCAGTTTGAAGTGCTTGTAGGCCTTGATGTAAAAGGCGGTGCCAATGGCATCAGGCTGAAATCCTCGTTCGCCGAAGTACTGGATGCTGGCATAGCTTACAACCTCGGCAGGCCAGCCAAACAGATCGTCGCGCAGGAAGCGGCCGACACTCAGGCTGGACAGGTTCGTCTTCTGGTCCGGTTGTTCGTAGTAGAACAGTATGGCTGGCCCGAAATCGCTTTCCGAGGCCGCTGCAAATTGAGCCTGAAGGTACAACGGCTTCTTCGAGGGCGCTGTATCGCCATCATCGATCAGCGTTTGAGGGGCAGGCTCGGCTGAAAGAGTCAGGGCAGGGAGGGAGGGCTGGTCTGCCCGGGCGGTCGGGCCCAGGAGTGCTGTACTCAGAAGCAGGAGGCAGCTGAGAATGCCTTGGCGCTTTCTGGCCAGCAGGTTATGGCTATGAGACAAGAGTGTGGATCCGAGTGTCGGGACAGAACAAGGTCAAATGATACGTTCAGTTCGGCACAAGGATAACCAATATCAGGCATTTGTTCTGTGCTGCCGGGTTGAGCCGGGCGACAACGCGATGCAGCAACTGCTCGGAGCTCAAAAAATGCATGAGCTTACCCCTTTGCAGTAATGCAAAGGAGAGGCGATCCCCGCCATCAGCTTGCCGCTGTGATGGCGAGGGCAGTATCTGTTTGGCTCAGAAAAGGTAGGCGGCGCCGACAGCAACACCGTCACCCAGGTCATCTTCACGGTCAAAGTAGGCAGCTTCGACAAATGTGTAGAGAGAGGGTGTCAGGTCATAGGTTGTGCCCAGCACGACCTCATTGAATGTCTCGTCGTCGTTGTTCGACACACCTGCTGCACTACTGAACTGGGTATTATCAACATCAACAAACTGGTAGGTTCCGTAGACATCTCCCGGACCATAGTGGTAGCGAGCTGACAAGGCATATCTGGCTTCATCGGCTACAAAATTTGTATCCCCAGAGTTGTATTGTTCTATTTTGAAAGCAAGGCGAAGATCGTCAGTGGGTTTGTACTGCATCGTCAGGCCGAACTGGTCACCGGCATCGAAGCTGCCTGCCACATTGCCATTGACGTCCAGAAACTGCCGTCCGGTTACATCACCGTCGTAGTTGTCCAGAGAATCGTAGACGAAGGCAATCTTGACTGCTCCGAGGGTGTATTCAGCGCCGCCAAAGAAGGCAGCTTTATCCGAATTGCCAATATTCTCGTCTTCATCGTTACCCTTCAACTGAAATCCTGCAGCCAGACGCAAGCCCTTGTAATCCGGTGAGAGGTATTGGAACTTATCGCCTTCACGATCAGTGCTGGTGGTGCCTTGAGTATTGAAACCATTCGTGCCCTGAATAGCGCTGTTGGAGTCGGATACATCGAAGAATTCATAGTTGCTGGCCGGATCCTGAATCCAGTCGTCGATCAGAGCATCCCAGGAGCCGACTCGTCCGTCGCCGTAACGTCCCTTGATTCCGAAGTAGGCCTGGTCTCCGGTGTCAATACCGTTCCCCGTCTTGATCTCGTCTGCATCAGATTCGAACTCGTACTTGAAGTAGGCGGTCAGGCTGTCGTTAAGAGAGTGCTCACCGGAGAAACCGATGGTGGAGCCGTTGTCTCCGAATTGACCGCGGGAGTCGGAACCGTTGTCGCCGTCTGCTGCCTGTACATTCCAGTAGGCGAACTGCAGGTTGCCGTACACGTTGAGTATCGTGCCGTCCTTGTTGAGCAGTTCAGCGGAATATGCGTTTGCCGACAAGCTCAGCGCCGCGGCGACGGTAGTTGCAATTATTGACTTTTTCATGACCCTGTCTCTTTTCTGTAATCTGACTGGTATGGAAAGTAGCCGGATGAGAGCCACTCATATTGTCTTTGCGTGTTTGACAAGTGTAAGTTTCGCGTCTATTCATTTCGCTGTGATTGCTGAATTCTTACGTTTATTTATATTGAATTTGTCTGGTGGTTGTGGGTGTGCCTGTGTAGTTGCAGTGCTGAGTGTGCTTGCCGCGTATAATGAGCTTGCTTCTGCGATGGAACAGGTTGATGCAGGTTTGCTGGCGCGTGGCGCCGACTCGCTGTTGCAATCAGTGCGCGATGGCATCGTTTAAAACGCCTCTCACTGACCTGGCATCCCAGACAAGAAGCTCAGACTCACATTGAAATATTCCTCAACTCATCGCTTCCAGCTGCACCCGTCCTCACATGTGCGAAATGCCAGGGGACAGGTGATCTTGCAGCTAGATGATATATCAGGCAGCTCAGGCAGGCCTGGCTCTGCAAGCTCTAATCCCGATGTCACGGCTGGCAAACTGCCTTCTGCTCAGGTTGATCAACGTCTGGCAGTGCGCTTTATCAGCGATGAGAGTCCGGAGCTTGCTCTGTATGACATCCTGCAAGCCTCATACGCTGATAGTCCGTTTTGTGTCATTCCGGCGAGTGTCGACAAGGCTGCATTTGAAGTTATAGTTGCCTCCGATGCGGCAGCTGGTGATGCGATCGGTGCAGGCCAAGCGCAAAGGACAGCTTACGACTACCCACAGTTTCAATGCCTGAGCTCCGGCACCAGTGGCGGCGCACGCCGGATTCAACGCTCTCAGCGGTCATGGATCAAAAGCTTCGATATCAATGCTTCACTGATGCAGGTAGGTACACAGGATAGCTATGCAATCGTGGGTACATTTTCGCATTCACTGCCGTTGTATGCCGCGCTGGAAGCCTGTCATCTGGGTGCCGACATACAGCTTCTTGGTGACTTGCGTCCCGATCGACAGTTGCAGGCCATAGAGGCGCTGGGCACCACGGTACTTTACCTTACACCTACCCAGGCCCGGCAGTTGTGTGGCGTGAAGCCGAACACACGTTCGCATCAGTTCAGCGTGCGGTATCTGTTGTGCGGAGGTGGAAAGCTTGATGAGAAAACACGCTCGGAGTTGAAGCGGTTATTTGCAGGGGCTGCGATTGTCGAATTCTACGGAGCTTCGGAAACCAGCTTCATTACGATGAGCACTGAGGACACACCGTCAGATTCTGTGGGATGTGCCTATCCGGGCGTATCGATCAGGGTTCTGGATGAGCAGGGTCAGCCTGTTTCGGGGAGCGGGGAAATATGGGTGAAAAGCAATTATCTATTTTCAGGTTACGCCAGCGGCGAGTGGCGGGACACACGACGAGCAGATGGCTACTTGTCCATTGGTGAAATGGGGCGGCTTGACGAGGCGGGGAATTTGTATCTGCGTGGGCGTAAATCACGTCAAGCCAACGTGGCAGACAACACCGTATTTTTGCAGGAGATCGAAGCGGTAATGATGCAGCATGCCGCTGTGCATCAGTGCGTGGTGGTGGCTAAACAGGATTCCCTGCGCGGGGAAATATTGATAGCAGTGGTTGAGGGAAAAATTGATGAGGTACTGCGAGTAGAGTTGCTCAAGCATGGGCGTAAGAGCTTAGGGGCCATTCTTGCACCGAAGCAGATTCTGTTTCTGGAGGTGCTGCCAGGGCTGAATGCCGGTAAGCCTGATATTCGAAAGATTCAAACCTGGGTGGATAATCTGTGAACAGTGTGATCGTTGCTGCAAAGCGAACGGCTGTTGCTCCAAGAGGCGGAGCGCTTTCAGCACTGAGCCTGCATGAATTGGCTGCCCCTGTCGTCAAGGCTTGTCTTGCACAATGTGGCATAGAGCCGTCGCAGGTTGACGAAATCATCGTGGGCAATGCATTGGGTGCTGGTGGTAACCCGGCCCGGCTCGTCGGCCTGGCTGCAGGTTTGCCTGAATCGGTTGCGGGTCTGAGCCTGGATCGCCAATGTTGTAGTGGGCTTGATGCGCTATTGATTGCAGATGCTCTTATTCGCTCTGGAAATGCCCGTATTGTGGTAGTGGGCGGTGTGGAGAGTTATTCGCAACGCCCCCATCGCTTCCGAACAATCCCCGGCTCGAAGGATCTGCAAGTCTACGATCAGCCAGCATTTACGCCGTGGCCGGATCGTGACCCTGATATGGCAGAGGCTGCGCAGGCACTGGCTGTGTCGCTGGGGATCGATGCACAGCAACAGGATGACTGGGCGATGGAAAGTCATCAAAAGGCACGTGTCAGCAATCAGCGATTACGTGAAGAAATCGTAGCGCTCAACGATCTGGTGTCTGATCCCTTCACCCGGGACCTGAGCCTTCGAACCTGTCATCGGGCCAAGCGGATTGCAGGTAGTATTTCTACTGCCAACACCGCGGTGGCAGCAGATGCAGCAGGCTTTTGCATTGTTGTTGCCGATGATCTGGCTAGAACCATGAAGGTGCCTCAGGTTCGAATAGTCGGCGGGCAGACGCTGGGCGCCAATCCGGATTTTCCAGGCTCAGCACCGGTTGCTGCGATGAGGCAGGTGATGAAGGCGCGGCACGTCAGTGCGCAGGAATTGCGGTTTGCTGAAATCATGGAGGCCTACGCTGCGCAGGCCATTGCCTGTATGCGACTTGCAGAGATTGATCCGGCGATTGTCAATGTTGGTGGTGGTGCTCTGGCAAGAGGTCATCCCATTGGTGCATCGGGAGCTATTCTCGCGGTACGTCTGTTTACAGAGTTGACACAAACCAGTGGTTACGGCCTTGCAGCTATTGCCGCGGCCGGAGGTCTGGGAACAGCGCTGTTACTGGAAGCCTGATCTGCTTTGGAATTTATTCTTCAAAGCCCTTGAACCAGGCGTAGTTTTCCAGGGGTTCGCGTGTGGTACGGCACTGATTGACAGGCTGCGTCGGGTCAGGCTTACCAAGGGCAATACCACAAACAACCATTTGCGAAGGGTCCAGATCAAGTGCGTCGTGTACGACATCGGCATGATTGGCCAGAGCGCCTATTCCCGAGGTCGCTAGCCCACGACTTTGGGCTGCCAGAAAAAAAGCCATGAGTGCCATGCCCAGATCCATGAAGCATCCCTTGCCCATGTCTCTTTGAATAGAGACGACGATACCGACCGGTGCGTTGAAGAATTGATAGTTGCGTCGGAACTGTTCGCGCCGGGCCTTGACGTCGCGTTTTGCGATGCCAAGTGCGTCATATAAAGCATAGCCTGCTGCCCGTTGGCGTTCCTTGAGCCTGGCAGGCATGGGGTCGGGGAAATAGCTGTATTCAGATACCATGGGTTGGTGATCCGTCATGGCCTCATCCAGTTTGCCTGTCAGACTCGCCAATGCACTACCGGTCAGGACATGGAATTCACCGGGCTGAAGATTGGCGCCACTGGGAGCTGTGCGAGCGCTGATCAGTAGATCTGCCACCGTGCTTTGGGATATGGGCTCCGGTAGAAATCCGCGCACTGAGCGACGCCTGCTAAGAAGTTCGTCAAAACTTGCTGGAATGGCAGGCGTCGCAGACATCGCTTAGTGAGTCGTTGAGGAGATCTTGTGGATGCTGATATCGGCTCCGTTGAATTCTTCCTCTTCTGACAGGCGAATTCCAACAAGCTTTTTCAACGTTCCGTAAATGACGAATCCACTGATCGTTGCTACGGTTATACCGGCCAGTGTGCCGATGACCTGGCTGAGCAGATTGACACCACCAAGTCCACCCAGGGCCTCAGTGCCAAAGATACCCGCGGCAATGCCGCCCCAGGCTCCGCATAACCCATGTAGAGGCCATACACCCAGAACATCATCGATGCGCAGTCGATTCTGTGCCAATGTAAAGGCGTAGACAAACAGGGCACCTGCAACCGCACCGACAATCAGTGAACCGATCGGGTGCATGACATCTGAACCTGCACAGACAGCAACAAGTCCGGCCAGGGGGCCGTTGTGCAGAAAGCCCGGATCGGCACGACCAGCCAGCAAAGCCGCGATAGCGCCGCCTGCCATAGCCATTAATGAATTGATGGCAACCAGGCCACTAACGCCGGCAACGCTCTGAGCTGACATGACATTGAAGCCGAACCAGCCGACAGTCAGTATCCATGCGCCCAGTGCGAGAAACGGGATGCTGCTGGGGGCAAAGTTAGCACCCGGGCCGCCGCTGCGACTATAGCGTCCTTGTCGTGCGCCCAGCAAAATGACGGCACCCAGTGCCAGCCAGCCACCCATGGCATGCACAACGATTGAACCTGCAAAATCATGAAAAGGTGCGCCTGTCAGTCCTTCCAGCCAGGCCTGAAAACCCAGATTACCGTTCCAGACGATACCTTCGAAGAAGGGGTACACGAAAGCCACAATGAGGACGGATGCGGCAACTTGTGGATAGAAGCGGGCGCGTTCTGCAATACCGCCGGAGATGATGGCTGGAATCGCTGCAGCGAAGGTCAACAAAAAGAAGAACTTGACCAGCTCGTAGCCATTGTTGACGGCTAGCTCAGAGGCCGGTGCAAAGAAATCGATACCGTAGGCAAGCGGATAGCCTATGAAAAAATAGGCGACAGTACAGACTGAAAAATCGGTGAATATCTTGACCAGGGCATTAACCTGGTTCTTTTCTCTGACAGTTCCCACTTCCAGAAAAGCAAATCCGGAGTGCATGAAAAGCACCAGGATTGCTCCCAGCAGCACGAATATGACATCGCTGCCCGCTTGCAATGATTCCATTTTGATCTCGACTTGGCAAAAAGCGCCTAATCATACCAATCGAAAGGTGTAACCGCACAAGCTCAAATGACTACCTTTGCCCCATTTTGGGGCAAGGTCCGGATAAGCGTATGATCCGCACAGGTTTCAATCAATCAGAGAGTCGTGGTATGTGGGCTGCAATTCGTGGATCGTGGTCGTTGTTTGTCGGCATGATCTTTCTCATGGTCAGTAATGGATTGCTGACCACCTTGCTCACTTTGCGCGGTAACTCTCTTGGGTTCAGTGACTCTGCTATCGGTTTGATGCAATCCGGATACCCGGTGGGTTCCCTGTTGGGTTGTCTGATCGCGCCACGACTGATCATGCGCGTTGGACATATTCGTATTTTTGCCGCACTTGCTTCAATCGCCAGTGCTGCTGCCCTCATGCATCTGGTTACTCAGGATGTGTGGAGTTGGGGTGCTATGCGCCTGCTCACCGGATTTTGCTTCTCGGGGCTGTACATTGTTGCTGAAAGCTGGTTGAACGGCACTGCCAGCAATAAAAATCGCGGTAGTTTGCTGTCGGTCTATTTTGTAATCCAGACGGGAGGCATTGCATTGGGGCAGCTACTACTCAATTTCTCAAATCCAGAAGGAGTTGTATTATTTGTTGTCGTCTCCATTCTGGTTTCGTTTTCACTGGTTCCCATGCTTGTATCGGATGATGCAATGCCACCCTATGAGCCGCCGGGAAGAATCACTCTGTCAGAGTTGTTTCGCCTGTCTCCGATGGGGCTGGCGGGTAGCTTTCTGAACGGCATTTCACAAACGATACTCTATGTTGCTTTGGCTCTTTATGGTAGTTCGCTGGGGTTGAGTAAAGGTGCCATTGGTGGCTTGATTGGCTGCATGACGCTGGGCGGTATGTTGTTTCAGTTCCCGCTTGGCAAGCTCTCCGATTTAATGGACAGACGCTTGTTCATTGCGGGTATTCCGGCTCTTTCGATTCCGATCTGTATCATGCTGGCGACATTGGAAAACCCGGCAGACAAGCTGTCTTTGCTCTACTTATTGGTAACCTTGCTCGGTGGTTTGACACTGCCCGTGTATTCCATTTGCATGGCGCATATGAATGACCACCTGGATCGCTCCCAGGTCGTTGCTGCCAGCGGCACACTGGTTTTGATACTGGCGGCAGGTATGACACTGGGGCCGACACTGGGCGGTTTTGCCATTGAGAATTTTGGGCCTGAAGGCATGTTCTATCTGCTGTCGCTCATCGCGCTGATGACAGCAATGACTGCATTGTTCAGGTTGTGGAATCGTCCTGCTATCAATGAGAACCGGGTGAATGCTGTTGCGGTGTCGTCAGCGTTAACGCCGGAAGCAACCGCTCTTTATTCCAAGGCTTCAGACCGGGAAGATTAAGGGTCCGTCACACAATAACTTGCGCAAGTTAGTATATGACGATCCCTTAGGGATTCCGGTTCTGTCATCCAAGGTAGCATCAGTTTGCGTGACGCCATCAATCAGTACAAAGACGATGACGCAAGGTACGGTGCCTCGATTAGCCCAGGCGTGGTTGGTGCCGCGTTGTATAACGCAATCTCCGGCTTTCAAATGCACGTCTTCCTTTTCCTCATCCATCATCATGGTGATTTCACCCGACAAGACAATCGCATAGTCCAGCGAGTTGGTTCGGTGCATCCAGGGATGACGTGCATTCTGTACGACATTATCACCGGCGCCCATTTCGGCGAATGCACTTTTACCGTCCAGTTTGGTCATGACCTCAGGGTCTTCCGGCATGAATTCTACCGTACGAAAAACACTACCATTGACTGGTGGGTGAAGAATGAAGGGTCCCTGATTACAGGTTTCAGTCGTACCATCATATTCGGCCGGTGTGCTGTGAGATAACCAGAAGTTGGTCAGGGTCACACCAGGGCGATTGTCGCGTTGGAGAATATCGGTCGCTACCTCATCAGATTCGATGATTGCCGAACCGTTGCTATCGTGGCCTGTTACCACACGCCTGAATTGTCTAGCCATTGGAGTTGATTTTGTCATGGGAATGAAGGGGGCTGCTTGATTACCGCCTGGTTCTGTTCAGGCGGTTACAGGGTTGTTTTTCTGATGTACGAATACGGCAGCTGCAATCAATACGAGTCCAATCAAGGCACTTGCCCAGCCTTGAAACAAAAGACAGAGACCCGCGACGCCGAACACGAGGCGAGATAGCCAACTTAGTGGACTGAATAGACAGCCCACCACAGCTGCGCCTATAGCGGTAATGCCAATGAAGCTTGTAATGACAGCTACCAGATTGTTGATCAGCCCGGACTGTAATAACAACGCCGGTGCATAGACAAAGGCGAATGGCAGTATGAAGCTGGTTATGGCATAGGCTGCCGCTGTCCAGCCAACCTTGTTGATGTTGGCACCCGCGATGCCGCCGGCCACATAGGCTGCCAATGCAACGGGTGGAGTAATGGTTGATATACAACCGTAATAGAAGACAAAAAAGTGGGCCGTCAGAGCGGGAACGCCAAGCTTGACCAGTGCCGGAGCTACGACAGTGGCCAGTATCAGGTAGGCCGCTGTGGTAGGCAGGCCCATGCCCAGAATGATCGAGGTAATCATGGTGAATACCAGCGCCAGAAACAGATAGCCATTAGAGGCCACATCAATGAGCAAGGCGATTTTCGAGCCCAGGCCTGAAATACCCAATATGCCAGCAATGATGCCGGCGGCAGCGCAAGCGGCTGTAATGGGCAATACGCTGATAGCACCTTCGGCGATACCGCCGCAAAGATTCTCAATCCAGACCTTGTCAATGCCTCTGCGCCGGATAATATCCAGTAACAACAAGGCGGCCATTGCCCACAAGGATGCCTTGAACGGCGAGTAGCCCATCAGCATCAGGCCGATGAGTGTTGCGAATGCGGCGATAAATGGCAGGCCCTGAAAAAGTACCGTAGTCAGAGGCCGGGTGTCGGCCTGACGCTCGGTGGCCGGCATGATGCCTGATTTTACCGCTTGCAAATGCACAATGATGAACGCGGAAGCAAAGAACAGCATGGCCGGCAAGATGGCGGTCGCCATGATCGTGGTATAGGGCACGCCGACAATTTCAGCCATGATGAATGCTGCAGCTCCCATCACTGGCGGCATGAGTTGTCCACCGGTCGAAGCTACGGCTTCTATCGCTCCGGCCTGATGTGGTTCATAGCCTTCGCGTTTCATGATAGGAATAGTGACGGTACCAGTCACGGCCACGTTGCCGGCGGCTGAGCCGGATACCATGCCGATCAGCGTGGAAAACAGTACTGCTGATTTTGCGCTGGCAGCTCGCAATCCATGCGTTGAGCGCACAGACAATTCGAAGAAAAAATCACCGGCTCCAAAGCGTGATAACAAGGCACCAAAAATGGTGAACACGATGATATAGGTGGAGGCGACGCCGACGGGTATGCCATACACGCCTTGCGTATCTGTTGTCAGGAATACAACAATGCGCTCTAGCCCGTAACCACGGCCATGGAGCACACCAGGCAGATAGGGGCTGAGAAAAGGGTAGCTGAAAAATACCAGAGCAATAGCTGCCAGTATCAGGCCTACACCGCGACGCGCTGCCTCGAATACCAGCAAGAGTATGACAAGCCCGGCGTAGTAATCGCCATTTTCTGTCAGGCCACCACTGAAAGCTATCTCTTTCCAGCGTGAAAGCATCCATGCGCCCGATGCCAACGTTGCAAGGATAAGCAATGTAGAGAAGGCGATATCAAGGCGACTGCCTTTATGGCGAGTCGCCAGAGGGACGGTGGCAAATAACAGCGAAAAGACCAACAGCACATGCAGCAGACGCATGGGCATTGTGGACATGCTGAACAGGCCTGAGACAGCTCCCAGATGAAAGGCGCCGAGGCCGAAGGCTGCGAAAAGTACTATCGAATCCTTCGCATTTGAGAGTGTCTTGAGCACAGTATATTTGCTACTTGTTATTTATTGAAATAGCGAGCTGCACCTTCATGTAAAGGTATGGACAGTCGTGTGGACATGGCAGGATCAATCTGTTTTGCGTTAGCATTTTCTGCTCTGAATTCGTCCAGATTGTCGAACACCGATGCCACAATTTTCTCTACGACATCTGCATCAGCAGAGCTTGGTACGATCAGCATGTTGCTTACGCCTATGACGGTCGCTGGTGCTTCGGTGTTGTAGACGTCGGCTGCTATTTCAACGGCGATATAGGAACTGACTTTATCCAGGGCCGCTTGTAGCTTGTCTGCTTCAAAGCTGATGAATCGAAGTTTCTGACCGGCAGCTGCCTGCATGACCGCACCTGCTGGATAGCCTGAGAGGGCGAGGGAGGCATCGACATTGCCGTCCGTCAGTTGGCTAAAACCGTCCGAATACGAAAGGAAGCTGGGGGTGAAATCATCCAGAGTCATCTCATGCAGAGGCAGTAGGAAATTCATGAAACCCAGAGTGCCACCACCTGCAGGGCCGACAGCCACACGTTTGCCTTTCAGGTCGGAAAAAGTCTGAATATCAGAATCATCCAGAACGACCATATGCAGGACGCTGGGGTGTAATGCAGCAACGGCACTGATCTCGATAGGTCCGGATTTATACGGACCGGCACCCGCTACTGCCAGGGCTGCCAGATTGTTGTTGGTGATCGCTATTTCGACCTCACCATCACCAATCAACCTGGGGTTCTGCACTGAGCCACCGGTGACAATCGGCACCATGCTGATATCCCCCCCGGCATGGTTGTTGACCAGATTGGAAATGCTCTGGCCCATGGGGTAGAACGCACCACCCAGGCTCGCCGTACCCATACGCAGTTCTTCAGCAGAAGCTGAGGACACTGCTGCAGCCATGACAGCGGCTACCGCTAATTTATTTAGTGTGAACATCATATGATCCCGGAATATTCTCACTGATGAAAATAATCGATAAATGATGTGAGTACAAGTATAAAATCGATTTAATGCATAATTTCTCATTATTTGCACTTTTTGTATGGTTCAGGTGACACTCAGCTGAATTGTCGTATCGATCGTTTGCATGGGTTCGAGTAACATGCTTCGTTCTAATGGTCCATCCGGAAGATACTTTCGCCGTGAGCTGACGGGCTTTGAATGGTCCGGATATTCCTGGAATTTTCGTGGACATTCCTACACCACCCCGCAGAATCATCAGAATGCCATGGCAAATTATCCGGAAATTCGTGATCTCCAGTTATTGCTGGCGCTGTCGCAACGCAAGCATTTCACGCAGGCGGCGGCTGATTGCGGTATCTCACAGCCTGCGTTTTCCGCCAGAATTCGTCGTCTGGAGGAAGATCTGGGGGTTCCCATTGTTCGCAGAGGCAACAAGTTTCTGGGTTTCACCAAGGATGGCGAACGTGTTATCCAGTGGGCCAGTAAAATTCTTGCGGACGCAGAAGGTTTACGGCAGGACATGGCGATTTCTCGCGGCGCACTGCGCGGTAACCTGGTTTTGGGCGTTGTCCCGACGGCCCTCATTTATGCCTCTGAGATATCCACCCGTCTGAGAAACACTCACCCCGGGCTGTCCATCAGAATCGTGTCTCAAACTTCAGCGCAAATCGTTCGCGAGCTGACTGAGTACTCCGTCGATGCCGGCATCGTCTACCGGGCTTATATGGACAATACGGCGCTGCGCTTCGAGTCCATCTATGACGAAGAATATGTTCTGCTGGTGTCAGAAGAGCATGCGCCTCGCAAACGTGGCACCGCAAGCTGGGCCGAGGCGGCAACTTTACCCTTGTGTCTGCTTAGCAAAGACATGCACTTTCGGCAAATCGTGGATAGCGCATTCGCGCAGGCGGGAGTCACGCCGGAACCGATAATGGAAACCAACGCATTCACCGCAGCGCTGGCTCAGGTAGCCATTGGCTCTGCAGCGACCATTGCCCCGGCAAAATTGGCTAACAGCCTGCTGTTAAATCGTCATACCGTGGTTCTGCAGCTGGTTGAACCGACCGTGTCTCACCAGATCGGCATCGCCGTTCTGGACCATGAGTTGAGTCTGCCAGCGATCTCGGTACTGCATGATACGGTGCGTGATAACTAAAACAGATCGTGCTATCCATAAATACGATTTGTAATTATGATCAATTTGGCTTCAGATACACTCGATTGAAGGTTTAAGTACTGGAGTTGGAAATGTCAGTAGTCACCACTACGACAGGTGTCTGGAAGTCCGGAAAGGGCAAAGGTCGCCGAACACCGAAAGGCAGACAATTTGACGATACGGCACTGGCAGAAGTGCGTGCCTTGCTGGGTGATCGTGAGCGTCGCAGGGACTTGCTGATTGAACACCTGCACCTGATTCAGGATGCCTACGGTCATCTGGCCATTCGGCATCTGCGGGCACTGGCTGAAGAGATGCGCTTGTCGCAGGCTGAGGTCTACGAAGTGGCGACTTTCTATTCCCATTTTGACGTGATCAGAGAGGATGAAACACCCCCTCCAGCTTTGACCATTCGAGTCTGTGATTCTCTGGCGTGCGAGATGGCAGGTGCTCAGCAGCTGATGACACAGCTTAAACAAGGGCTTGATCCCGCTAGTGTCAGAGTGCTCAGAGCGCCGTGTATGGGCCGGTGTGATACGGCCCCGGTGCTGGAGATTGGTCATCACCATATCGATAATGCAACTCCACAAAAGGTTCAGGAGGCCATCCGGGACGATAATACTCACGCGCATATGCCTGACTACGAGGCTTATGCTGCTTATTGTAGTGATGGGGGCTATGCCAGGCTGAGCGCGCTGCGAGACGGTGAGCAGACGCCGGAGCAGGTGCAAGAGCAGATTCTGTCTTCTGGTTTGCGTGGATTGGGAGGGGCTGGTTTCCCTTCTGGCAAGAAATGGTCATTTGTCAGAGCTGAAAGTGGCCCTCGCTACCTGGCTGTCAATGGAGATGAGGGCGAGCCTGGCACCTTCAAGGACCGTTACTATCTGGAGCGCACGCCGCATTTGTTTCTGGAGGGCATGCTGATTGCCGCCTGGGCTGTTGAAGCAGACAAGTGTTTCATCTATATGCGAGACGAATACCCGGCCGTACTGCAAATCTTGAAAAACGAGATCGAAGCGCTAGAGGCACAGGGTGTTGTGTCAAAAGGCTACATCGATCTGCGTCGTGGGGCGGGTGCCTATATCTGTGGCGAGGAGAGCGCCATGATCGAATCCATTGAAGGCAAGCGCGGCATACCGCGGCACCGTCCACCTTTCGTTGCTCAAAAAGGGGTCTTTGACCGACCGACTCTAGTGCACAACATCGAGACCTTGTACTGGATCGCACGTATCTGTCGTGAAGGGCATGAAGTGTTGTCGTCGGTGGAAAAAAACGGGCGCACCGGGCTGCGTTCCTATTCCATGTCCGGGCGCATCAATAACCCGGGTGTTTACCTGTTACCGGCAGGCTCCACCATCACGGATCTGATAGAGGCCGCTGGTGGCATGCTGGAGGGGCATGAATTCAAGGCCTACCAGCCTGGTGGACCCTCTGCGGGGCTATTGCCAGCGAGCATCAATGATGTACCCATGGACTTTGATACCTTGCAGGTACATGGCACGTTCATCGGTTCGGCTGCCATCGTTATCTTGTCCAACAAGGACAGCGCCAAATCAGCCGCGTTGAATATGCTGAGATTTTTCGAGGATGAAAGTTGCGGGCAATGCACCCCCTGTCGAGTCGGCTGTGAAAAAGCGGTGAAGCTGATGGAAAAGGATAAATGGGATAAGCCATTGCTTGATGAGTTGTGTACGGTCATGGTTGATGCTTCCATCTGCGGACTGGGCCAGGCGGCACCCAATCCGATTCGCATGACCATGAAACACTTTGCGGATGAGGTATAGATGATGATTGATTCCAACAGCAAGGATACGGTCACTTTTCTGCTCGACGGCGTTGAAGTGACTGCCAAATGTGATGAGTCTCTCTGGGAAATTGCCAAACGCCAGGGCACTCTGATTCCGCATCTGTGCCACAAGGATGCGCTCGGTTATCGCGCTGATGGTAATTGCCGGGCCTGCATGGTCGAGATAGAAGGCGAGCGTGTGCTGGCGGCCTCGTGCATACGCACACCCAGTGAGGGCATGGTGGTCAACACACAAAGCCCACGGCCGGTATCTGCACGAAAAATGGTGATCGAGATCCTGATGGCTGACCAGCCTGAAAAATCGACGGCTCACGATCAGTCATCGCACTTCTGGGATATGGCGGCGATGCAGGACATCTCTGTCAGCCGTTTTCCGAGCATGGAGCAGCAGCGTGTGCCTCTTCTGGATGCATCCCACCTGGCCATGAGCGTTAACCTGGATGCCTGCATTCACTGCAACCTGTGCGTACGCGCCTGTCGCGAAGTGCAGGTCAATGATGTCATTGGCATGTCGGGTCGTGGACACGATGCCAAGATCACTTTCGACTTTGATGATCCGATGGGTAGCTCCACCTGCGTGGCTTGCGGAGAATGTGTGCAGGCCTGTCCGACGGGTGCGCTGATGCCGGCAACTCTGCTGGATGCGGTGGGTGTCGGCGACAGCAAGTCATTTGACCGAGAAGTAAAAAGCGTTTGTTCGTATTGTGGCGTGGGTTGTCAGTTGTCCTTCAAGGTCAAGGATGAAAAAATTGCCTGGGTCGACGGTATCGATGGTCCATCCAACGAAAGCAGGCTGTGTGTGAAAGGTCGTTTCGGGTTTGACTATATTGCTCACCCGCACCGACTGACCAAGCCACTTATCCGCCGTGATGATGCGCCGGCGAAAGGTTTGAATGTTGACCCGGCAAACCCTTTTACACATTTTCGGGAGGCCTCTTGGGAGGAGGCGCTCGATTTTGCCGCGAAGGGCATGTCCAGACTTCGCGACGATACCGGCAAGCGTGTGGCAGGCTTCGGCTCAGCCAAATGCTCCAACGAAGAGGCCTACCTGTTCCAGAAGCTGATTCGTCAGGGTTTCGGGCATAACAATGTTGATCACTGTACCCGACTGTGCCACGCATCATCGGTGGCGGCTTTGTTGGAAAACGTCGGTGGGGGTGGCGTTACAGCAACCTTCAATGAAATCGAAAATGCCGATGTTGCGATTGTGATCGGTGCCAACCCCACTGAGAATCATCCGGTGGCGGCAACCTACTTCAAGCAGTTTGCCAAACGTGGCGGCAAGTTGATCATCATGGATCCGCGTGGCCAGGGATTGAAGCGTCATTCCTCACACATGCTGCAATTCCGTCCGGGTACTGACGTGGCCATGCTGAACGCCATCATGCATGTCATCGTTGAAGAAGAGCTGTATGACAAACAGTATATAGCCGGCTTTACGGAAAACTGGGAAGCGATGAAAGAGCATCTGACAGGCTTTCCTCCCAGCAAGATGTCAGAGCTTTGTGGTATCGATGAGGCAACCTTGCGCGATGTTGCCCGCACATTTGCCGGTGCACGTGCGGGCATGATCTTCTGGGGCATGGGGGTATCGCAGCATATTCACGGGACTGATAATTCACGTTGCCTGATCTCATTGGCACTGATGACAGGACAAATAGGGCGTTCGGGCACAGGACTGCATCCACTACGCGGACAGAACAACGTGCAGGGAGCATCCGATGCGGGTCTGATCCCCATGTTCCTGCCTGATTATCAATCGGTCGCCGATGATGGGGTGCGTTCCGCATTCAATGAAATCTGGGGCGGCGACATCATTGATCGTGAGAAAGGCCTGACGGTGGTTGAGATCATGGATGCGATACATGCGGATGAAATTCGCGGTATGTACATTCTGGGTGAGAACCCCGCCATGTCTGACCCTGATGCCGATCATGCACGCGATGCACTGGCAAAGCTTGAGCATCTGGTTGTACAGGATATCTTCCTGACTGAAACGGCCAACTATGCGGATGTCATCCTGCCTTCCTCTGCCTGGCCTGAGAAGACCGGGACTGTGACCAACACTAACAGACAGGTGCAGATGGGCAGACCTGCGGTGGCACCGCCAGGGGAGGCCAAAGAGGATTGGTGGATCACCGTGGAGCTTGCCAGACGTCTGGGGCTTGACTGGAGCTACACACATCCGTCGCAAGTCTTTGCCGAGATGAAGCTGTCGATGAAATCCTTCGACAACATTACCTGGGAACGGCTTGAGAAAGAAGCGGTTACCTATCCATCGTTGTCACCTGAAGATCCCGGTCAACCTATCCTGTTCGCCGACGGTTATCCTCGCCCGGATGGTCGTGCCCGTTTCACCCCTGCGAACGTGACTGCACCAGCCGAGGTGCCTGATGAGCAGTACCCGATGATACTCACAACAGGACGTCAACTGGAGCACTGGCATACCGGATCAATGACACGCCGTGCGGCTGTGCTGGACTGGGCTGAACCTGAGGCCAATGCATCCATGCATCCCAAGACCTTGCGTCGCCTGGGTATTGAACCGGGTAGCATCATGAAGGTGGAAACACGACGCGGTGCCATCAATATCATGGCGCGTGCTGATCGGGCAGTGTCCGAGGACATGATCTTCGTCCCGTTTGCCTATGTTGAGGCCTCGGCCAATATTCTGACCAATCCGAAACTTGATCCCGTTGGAAAGATTCCAGAATTCAAGTTCGCGGCATGCCGAGTGTCTGCAACCAGCGCTGATAGAGCCGTAGAACCTGCTGCCTGACTATTTGATGAGTGGCAATAGGGACTTGAATGTAGGAGTCCCTGCCTTGCCCAGCCATTCGAAGACCACCATCTCGGTGGTCACGATCTGCGCGCCGCATGCACTCAATCGGGTGTAGGCGGCGAGTTCGCTTTCGATTGTGCGAGAGGCGGTGGCATCAGAGACGACAAACACCTCATAGTCCATCTCGATCAGGCTGGCGGCAGTCTGCAAAACGCAGACATGAGCTTCCATGCCAGCGATCACAGCCTGTTTGCGATTGAGGTTTGTAAAGCTCTCATTGAAGGCCGGGTCTTTCATGCAGGAGAAATGTATTTTCTCTATAACGGGGGCGTCGCCTGCGGCAGCGGCAATTTCCGGAGCCGTTGCTCCCAGGCCTTTCGGGTACTGCTCAGACAGCAGGGCGGGAACGTCGCAGGCTTGTGCCGCGGTCAGTAGCAGCTTTGCATTTTGCATTGTTCTGACCGATGCCTGCATGGCTGGAGCTAGTTGCTCCTGAATGTCGATCACCAGTAATACTGAGTCCTTGGCCTGAATAAGCATATACATCTCCTGAGGTCTGATTGGCGCGGTTGGCAAAGCGAAATGTTGACATCACGGATATTATAGATCCGATTAGCTGGGTTGCTGATAGAGCGCACAACGAACCGGAATAAAATCAAAATGGCAGTCAAGACCGATATACAGATCGCACGTGAGGCCAGTAAACTTTCAATTCAGGAAATTGGCAAGAAGGTAGGGATTGATGAAAAATCGCTAGTACCTTATGGCCATGACAAGGCCAAGGTGTCTGCTGAGTTCATCAAGCAGCAAGCAGGCAAGCCCGATGGCAAGCTGATTCTGGTTACGGCAATCAATCCGACACCTGCCGGGGAAGGCAAAACCACGACGACGGTTGGTCTGGGCGATGGGTTCAATGCGATTGGCAAGAAAGCCATGATCTGCATACGCGAAGCCTCATTGGGGCCGTGTTTTGGTATGAAAGGGGGCGCTGCCGGTGGTGGTTATGCACAGGTTGTTCCCATGGAAGACATGAATCTGCACTTCACCGGTGATTTTCATGCCATCACATCGGCACACAATCTGTTGTCAGCGATGATCGATAATCATATCTACTGGGGGAATGAGTTGCAGATCGATTCGCGTCGTGTTGTGTGGCGCAGAGTCATGGATATGAACGATAGAGCACTGCGACAAATTACTGCAAGTCTGGGTGGTGCGACCAACGGTTATCCCAGTGAATCGGGTTTTGATATTACAGTGGCCTCGGAAGTCATGGCCATTCTGTGTCTGGCCAATGATCTTGAGGACCTTGAGAAACGATTGGGTGACATCATCGTGGCCTATCGACGTGATAAAACTCCGGTCTACTGTCGAGATATCAAGGCCGATGGCGCAATGACGGTCCTGCTCAAGGATGCAATGCAGCCTAATCTGGTACAGACACTGGAGAACAATCCTGCCTTTGTTCACGGCGGACCCTTTGCCAATATCGCCCATGGTTGTAATTCAGTCATTGCAACCAGGACGGCGCTAAAACTGGCTGACTATGTCGTTACCGAAGCAGGTTTTGGAGCAGACCTGGGGGCTGAGAAATTCCTGAATATCAAATGTCGCAAGGCTGGTCTCGCACCTGCCGCCGTCGTTCTTGTGGCCACGGTTCGTGCCATGAAAATGAATGGGGGCGTTACCAAGGGTGAGCTTGATCAGGAAAATGTCGAAGCCGTGAAAAGTGGTTGCGCTAACCTGGGCAGGCATATGGAAAACATCAAGCAATTTGGTGTGCCGGTTATTGTTGCCATCAATCACTTCACACTTGATACGGAAGCGGAAATTGCGGCGGTGAAAGCGTATGTGTCTGAACATGGCTCAGAGGCGATCGTCTGTAAACACTGGGCTTCAGGATCGGCAGGCATCAAAGAGCTGGCGACGCGTGTTGTGGAGACTGTTGAGAAAGACGAGGCTCGATTTGAGCCGCTGTACCCGGACGAAATGTCGTTGATGCAGAAGATTGAAACCATCTGTACACGCATCTATCGTGCGGATGAGGTCGTCGCAGACAAGGCGATTCGGACTCAGCTGAAGGCCTGGGAGAAGGCAGGTTACGGACACCTGCCAATCTGCATTGCCAAGACCCAATACTCGTTCACTATCGATCCTGAAAGACGTGGTGCACCTGAGGGGCACAGCGTACCGATACGTGAAGTCAGGTTGTCGGCGGGGGCCGGCTTCATCGTGGCCATCTGTGGTGCGATCATGACGATGCCAGGGCTTCCCCGAGTCCCATCAGCAGAAGTCATACGGCTGGATTCCGAGGGCCAGATCGAAGGCTTGTTCTAGAGACTTTTTATCTGGCGGCAGTGCCCGGTACATGGGGTGGATACGCCTCGTTGTTTGTGTAACGTAAATGGCATGTTTGTCGCATGACCGGGTTTATAGGCTCGCAATAACAAGGAATGCCTGTATCGGCTGCGTTGGAAATCAAGTTTATGGCTCAATTTACGCTAGAAGAACTGAATCTCGTCGATTCGGAAGGGGAGCCCACTTTCGACAATCTGACCAAGCTGGCGACAATGATTCTGGAAGTGCCTGTCTCTCTGCTCTCCTTTGTTCAGTTTGAAAAAGATCGGCAATACTTCAAGAGCCACTGTGGTCTGGATCTGCAGCTGACGCCTTTATCGCACTCGTTCTGTCGTATTGTTGTTGAAACGGGTGAATCATTGGTTGTTGAAGATGCCAGAATCAACCCCTTGGTCAAGGACAATCCTGCCATTGGTGAGTTGGGCGTTATCGCTTATCTGGGTTTTCCGGTGTTCATGCCGGACGGGGAACCGGTCGCCTCGTTTTGTGTAATTGATACACAGCCTCGCAAATGGAGCGAGGAGGACAAGCAGAAAGTGCAGAGCCTGGCAGCTTGCGCCTCTGACTCTGTCAGGTTGAAGTACGAGATAAAGCACGTAGAGATGATGCGTCAGGAGCAAAGAATCTTTGCCAATGCCATCGCTCATGACATGGCAGCACCATTGAATACCGTCAGTTATGTGCTCAATGAAATTCTGGATGAGTATGGCAACGTCATCGATGACGGTTTCAAGACATTAATCAACTTGACGCATAGTACGGTGGACCGAGCACGGCAAATGGTCGGGGATGTAATGGCATATAGCCAATTCATTAATCATGAATTTACTCCCGAAGCTATTGATCTGAATGAGCTGATGCAGGAGACGATGAATACCCTGCGAGGCGATATCGAACAGCTGCAGGCAGAAATCATTGCCGAGCCCTTGCCCACGATTCCGGGCAGTCGATTACAGCTGGCCATGTTGTTTCAGAATCTTGTCAGTAATGCCCTGAAATTCCACAATCCAGAAACGATTAACAAAGTACATGTCAGCGCCATTGACAAGGGCAAGTATGTGGAAATCTGCTTTGCCGACAACGGTATCGGTATTTCATCGAAATACCAGGAAAGAATATTCAAACTTTTCGAACGCCTGCATTCTACTGAAGAATACGCAGGTTCAGGCGTCGGTCTGGCATTGGTTCAGCGAGTAGCTCAGAACCACCAGGGTACCGTTAGTGTGGTATCCGACGGTGAGAATGGCACCGCATTTACGGTGAGGTTGCCAGCCCAATCCGGGGGCGTATCCAGTTAGTGGTGCTTGTCAAACCAGCTCCACTGGCCTGAATGGCCAATGGAACTGATGTTACAGGTCGTGAATCACGCCAATGAATTTGTTTGCCAAACCACTGGACCGAACACTCAGGGATTAGCTGTTTCTGAGAAACCTGCGCAGGATCTTGCCGCTGGCAGACTTGGGAATGCTGTCGATGAATTCAACTTCATGAATTTGCTTGTACGTTGCGACATGCGGCTTGACGAAGTTTCGGATGTCGTCGGCACTGGTTTGCGGCTCGCCGCCATCAGCGGCACTCTTGAGTACCACGAAAGCCTTGGGTAGCTCACCCGCTTCTTCGTCTGGTATGCCGATTACCGCGACATCTGTCACATCGGGGTGAGTGACGATAATGGCTTCAAGTTCGGCTGGAGCTACTTGAAATCCTTTGTATTTGATCAGCTCCTTGACTCGATCGACAATGCTCATATAGCCATCTGCATCGATCCGGCCGACGTCACCTGTACGTAACCAGCCATTCTCGTCGATCGTTTCCCGTGTGGCCTCCTCATTATTGAGATAGCCGAGCATGACCTGTGGGCCCTTGACCCAGAGCTCGCCTTCTTCATCAATCCCCAGGTCCTGACCATCTTCGCCGACAATCCGGGATAAGGTGTTGGAAACCGTAACGCCACTGGAGCCGGGACGGCTGTCGTAACCCGGTGTGATATGGCTGACAGGGCTGATTTCAGTCATGCCGTAGGCCTGTACCACTGGGCAACCCACACGCTGCGAAGCGGTTTCAGCCAGTTCGCCGCCCAGAGGGGCAGCGCCAGAGAAGATCTTGCGCAGACTGCTGATATCGTACTTCTCCAGAAGCGGTGTTTTTGCCAGGCCCAGAATAATGGGCGGTACGGCAAAATATTGGGTAATGCGATGCTTCTGGATCAGTTGCAGTGTTTGCTCCATATCAAATCGTGGCATGGTCACGATAGTTGCACCGGCAGTCAACAGACTTCCCATCAATACCTGCATTCCATAGATATGGAAAAAGGGTAGAACTGCAAGCCCTGCCTCGTCCGTGTCATATTGCACTGCAGCATTAATCTGAACAATATTAGCGACCAGATTGAAGTGACTGAGCATGACGCCTTTAGGCATACCGGTGGTGCCTGACGAATAGGGCAACACGACTGGGTGTTGCCGAACATCGACACTCACCTGTTCGATCTCTTCGCCCATTAGCTGGTCAATGTAGCGCAGCTTCTCCTGTTCTTGCATGCAAATCAGTTCTTTGCATGGGCTGCCTTTCGACGCTTCAGTGGCCACAGGCAGGCAGCTGATATCTGATATCAACAGGCAGGCATTTGAATTTTCGAGTTGCTTCGTTATCTCCTCAGCCGCATAGGCTGGATTGATGGTGGTCACGGTTCCACCACAGACGGCGATTGCATGAAAGACAACCGCGTAGTCCGGGCAGTTGGGGGCGATCAGACCCACTACATCACCGGGCTTGAGGCCCATTGACTGGAGTCCACCGGCTAGTTGGTGAATTTTGCTACGCAATTGTTCAAAGGTGTAAGCCTTGCCGCTGGGTCCATCGATGATGGCATCTCGATCGGGTACTCGTGATGCCTGTTGCAACACAAATTCGGTGATGGAAACCTCAGGAATGCTTACAGCTGGCAAGGGGCTGGCAAAAATATGTGACGTCATGGCTATTCAAGTTGGTTTTGATGACGTTACGTTAGCAGTCTTTTGCCATTCTCACAAACACTCTGAACCTTCTGTTAGAGCTGTACATCCTTGGGCACAACCACAATTCCATTAGGGGAGATGGAGAATCTTGCGGCGTCATCTTCTGCATCGTAGCCAATCCGTATCCCGGCCGGAATTCGAACATCCTTGTCAACGATGCAGCGGCGCAGTCTGGCACCGGCACCGACGTGAACATTGTCGAACAGAATGCTTGACTCGATTTGCGCTCCATCTTCGATCTTGACACGGGCAGACAGGATTGAATTGATAACTGTGCCTCCAGACACGATGGAACCGTTGCCGAGCATCGAATTCTCGATCGTACCGCGCGACGTTTCGTTGCCAGAAGTTACCCGTGCAGGAGGGTGTTGCCCCTGGTAGGTTCGGATAGGCCAGCTGTCCTGGTACAGATCCAATGGTGGATTGCTTGCCAGCAAATCCATATTGACGTCGAAATAGGAATCCACAGTGCCCACATCGCGCCAGTACCTGTCGGGCGTCACCCGGCCCTCATCACCACCAAACTGATAGCCCACGACCCGGCGTGAACGAATCAGCTCGGGCAGCAGGTCATGACCGAAATCATGTGAGGATTTGCTATTGGCATGGTCCTGGTTGAGTGCTTCACGCAGCACATCAGTATTGAATACATAGATTCCCATGGATGCCATTGCGACCTGGGAGTCACCCGGCAGCGTCGTCGGGTGGCTGGGCTTCTCTTCGAATGCTGTCACTCGATCACCTTCATCGACGCTCATGATGCCAAAGCCGGTAGCCTCCTTGACCGGCACGCGCATACAGGCGACTGAAAGGTCCGCATCCAGTTCTGCATGACGACGCAAAATGGCGGCATAGTCCATACGATAGATGTGATCGCCCGAGAGTATCAAAACGCGTTTTGCGCCACTGCGCTCCAGCAGATAGAGGTTCTGGAACAAGGCATCGGCCGTGCCTGAGTACCAGGATTCTCCGGTGCGCATCTGCGGTGGAACGGCGGTGACGTACTCGCCCATTTCAGGGTTGTAGATGGACCAGGCGTCGCGCAGATGCTTTTGCAGAGAGTGCGACTTGTACTGTGTCAGTACCAATACACGCCGGATTCCGGAGTGCAGGCAATTACTCAGGGGGAAGTCGATAATCCGGTACTTGCCCCCGAAAGGCACGCTGGGTTTTGCGCGATCGGCGGTCAGAGGATGCAGGCGAGAACCCTGACCTCCGGCCAGTAAAAAGCAAATCGTATCTTCGCTGCAAATATTCAATTTAGCTTGACCACCGTAAGTTGATTCACTCATAGCAAAAGCCTTCATTGACTCCGAGACTAACACCATCAGAGGCAAGTGCTTTAGTGATCAATCGTCGTTAGACATGTGATGGAAAGTATTTTCTGATGGCTGAAGAATGAAAATATCCAGTGTATTTGAGCGGGCGATGGGCAACATATCGCTTGTCTACAGACCTGCAAGTCCGGCAAACTCCGACTCTGAAAAAACGCAGCAAATTGCCTTGTGATTACGCGTCGATTCCGTTTCATAACCACTTGTCAAACCGCGTCGATCCAAATCGACATCCGCCACCTCACACCGACCTGAATCTGACTATGAACCGTCTCTCGGCCTGGACTCCTGAGCAGCGTCTCACTCTGTATTTCATGATGATGTACGGCTCAATCGGTTTGACAGGGCCCTTCTTCTCGCCCTGGTTACACCATTTGGGCGTCAGTGCTCAGATGACAGGATTGATCGTGGCTCTGCCATCGGCAGCCATGGTCGTTGCTGCTGTCTATCTGGGCAGTATCTCGGATCGTTTGTCTGATTGGCGCGTAGCCATCATTGCCTTTGACTGGGTAATACTCGTGCTCTTTTGCTGGATTGTGTTTCGACACGATGTCATCGACATCATCGTTGTCTGGACGCTGACGGGTCTGTTGATTGCCGTCAAGATTCCCATACTAGATGGTGCGACCTTGAGCCTGACTCGCAAGCGCGGTTCCCAGTACTCAAGAATTCGTGCGTTGGGTTCGGTAGGTTTCGTGATTGCCTTGCTGACGGGTGGTTTCGTATTCAATGTAGCGGGGCTGGATTGGTTTGTACCGGCTCTGGTAGTTGGGGCTCTGGTACGTGCGATTTGCTCGAGCATGTTGCCCAGGTTCAGAGAGCCATCAAGCGATACCACTATGCAGATCAGTGAGAAGCTTGCGGCGCCGGCCGACAACCTGGGTGCACCGGCGGGTAATCTGGCCATGTCCACCAACAGTCTGACAGCACCCTCTCTGCAGGGCGGGCTGAAACATAAAGGTTTTATCATGGTAATTGCAGGCTCGGCACTAATCAGTGGTTCGCATGCCTTCTTCAGCGCTTTTGCCATGTTGCACTGGATCGAGTCAGGTATCAGTACGCTGGTCAGTTCGCTGCTGTGGTGTTTCGCCGTGGTCATGGAGATAGCCTTGATGTGGTGCTTTACTGATGTTGCCAAGCGCTTGTCTTCGCGGCACTGCATGCTCGCCGCCGGTGCCATGGGTATCGTGCGCTGGAGCCTGTCAACCACGGATCAACCAGTGCCTGTTCTGTTTCTTCTACAGGGATTGCATGCACTGACGTTTGGCCTGCTGTTCATCGCAACGGTGACTTTCATTGCTCGTCGTGTGGACGACTCCATGGCAGCGCGTGCCCAGTCATTGTTTGCAACCTTCTCCACCGCCGCTCTGGCGATTGCAGTACTGATTTCTGGCACACTCTACAAATATGCAGGCGTGCAGGGCTACTGGCTCATGACGGGTATGTGTGTGTTCGGCATAGTACTGATCATGGCCAGCTATACCACTCGGCTTGATGACGATTTTCCGATGTAACCTACGTTGCCGACAAACTTTCCGGATTCACGACTGAAGCGTTTGATACTGTCGCTCTTGTCTGGCCCCTCCCACTCCAAAATATTCAATCTGAAAAGAGCGACTTGAACACCATCTCTTTCGACATACCAACTATCTGTAGTAGCCTGGTGCCGACAACAGAGTCAAACCTGCTGTCTGTCTGTGGATCCTTGCTGCAATGATCAATGCATGGCTTGAGCAACATGCGGCAGTGATCAGCCTTGTCATCCTGTTCATGATGCTGTTGGGCTTTTCCAGAGACAGGGCGCCACCCTCTGCCATCGCAGTTATCGGTGCAGCAGCGTTCATGTTGCTGGGCTATGTTGGTGAAAAGGATGCGTTGTCAGTCTTCTCTAACGGTGCCGTGATTGCGATAGCCTCAATGTTGATTCTCACCGCGGCTCTGGTCAGGACGGGAGTTCTGGAAGCGCTTGCCAGCAGAGTACTGGCGGTAGCAAAAATGAACCCGACAGTAGCGATCATCATGCTCTTGCTGATCGCGGTCATCTCCTCAGCGTTTGTCAACAGTACGCCGGTGGTTGTCATACTCATTCCATTAATGGTCAGCCTGGCGGCATCCATCAAGATCAGCTCGAAGCGCTTGCTGATTCCTCTGTCCTATATGGCCATCCTGGGCGGCACCTGCACCTTGATAGGAACCTCTACCAACCTTGTTGTCAACAGTATTGCCAAGAGTCTGGGGCATCCGGGGTTCGGCATTTTTGATATCACCGTAGTGGGTGTTTTCGTGGCGGTGGTAGGGGGAGTTTCACTATTGTTGATGAGCCGCTTTTTGTTACCGAAGAGCGCTCCGGGTTCGGATCAGCAGACTCCGACCCAGGCAAATATCATCACTGA
Source organism: Granulosicoccus antarcticus IMCC3135 (assembly GCF_002215215.1). NCBI lineage: Bacteria > Pseudomonadati > Pseudomonadota > Gammaproteobacteria > Chromatiales > Granulosicoccaceae > Granulosicoccus > Granulosicoccus antarcticus. The sequence goes on from NZ_CP018632.1 coordinate 820,160, forward strand.
AGTGCGTGTGTGTGAAAAATTCAGTGGACTGGGCGAGCCTTATGACGATGTGACGGTGCTCAAACCCCGCGGCATCAACGTTCTCGGTCTGTTTCGTTCTGGTGCCAGAATCGCCAGAGATAACAAGTCGCAGGTGAGCGCCAAGGATCACTGGATACTGCGCACCACTGCCAGCGAACTGGCGACTCTGGTGGCGCGCAAGAATCTGGATTTGGGCGTACGTGTGCGAAGCCGGCCTGCTCGTGACAGTGAGTTGCAGATTGAACGCTTTACGGTGTTAAGTGAGAGCCGTATTGTGGGTCGTCGGTTATCGGAAGCACATTTTCTGTCGCGCTTTCCGGTGTCCATCATTGGCGTGCGTCGCAATCGCAATCTGGCAGGCCCCGACCTGAACTCTCTGGTTGTGCATGCTGGCGATCAGCTATGGGTTGAAGGTAGTACCGTATCACTGCAAGGGGTGGCCCGCGATCCGTTTCTGGCTCAGTCATCCCGACCTGTGGAAAAACCGTTTCTGCGCGAGCGCGCAACCATAGCGCTGGCGACTCTGCTGGCAGTTATTACTGCATCGGCTTTTTCCTGGGCTAGTTTACCGGTTGCGGCAATCATTGGTATCGGTGTCCTGTTGGCAGTCAAGAGCCTGGAATCCTCAGACGCGTGGGCGGCTCTGAATGCCGAGGTGCTGATTCTCATCTATGGAATGCTGATCGTTGGTCTTGGACTGCAGAATACGGGTGCAGTCGATTTGATCATCACGCTCATCATGCCGTGGATGCAGATTGCATCCCCCTTTGTTGTCTTGCTGATCATCTATTCTCTGACATCACTGCTGACTGAAATGGTGACAAACAATGCGGTCGCTGTTGTCATGACACCACTTGCCATCAAGCTCGGTGAGCAACTGGGTACAGACCCCACGGCATTGATCGTTGCCGTCATGTTCGGTGCCAGTGCAAGCTTTGCAACGCCCGTGGGGTATCAGACCAATACCCTGGTGCATGTCGCCGGTAATTACCGGTTTGTGGAATTCCTGAAAATCGGTGTGCCCATGAATGTGATCGTTGGAATAGCCAGCTGTCTGGCTATCAACGTCTGGTTTGGTGCGTAGTCAGGAGCGCTCCAGGAGCGCTCCGTACGGGTTGATTACTGTTGACTGGCCTCCACCACTGATTGGAAGACGCAGTCGATAAAGTACTCGGTCTTGCCGTCGATCTCCTCAACCACGATTCCGTGTACGTCTGTGTCAAAGCCGGGAAAGTGGGTGTTGAAGGAGCGAGCAAATTGTAAGTATTCCACGATAGCCTTGTTGAACCGTTCACCCGGAATCAGCAGAGGAATGCCGGGAGGGTAGGGGGTCACCAGCATGGTTGTAACCCGACCTTCCAGCTCATCAATGGGGACACGATCCACCTCGTCATGCGCCAGACATTCAAAGGCATCGCTGGGTCGCATCACCGGTTCCATCGTGGACAGGTACATCTCGGTGGTGACACGCGAAATATCATGGTGACGGTATTGCTCATGAATCTGTTGTGCCAGATCCTGCAGGCCGACACGTTCATATCGCGGATTAGCGGCTACGAATTCAGGCATGACCTTCCAGAGTAGGCGGTTACTGTCGTAGTCATCCTTGAACTGCTGCAGTTCGGTGATCAGCGTATTCCACCGACCCTTGGTGATGCCGATCGTGAACATGACGAAGAAAGAATAGAGTCCGGTTTTCTCGACAACCACGCCGTGCTCGGCAAGGTAGCGTGTCACGATGGCGGCGGGTATGCCGCTTTTCTGAAACTTGCCATTGATATCCAGACCCGGGGTTACCAGAGTGGCCTTGATAGGGTCGAGCATATTGAAACCGGCAGCCAGCTTGCCGAAGCCGTGCCAGCGATCATTGCTGCGCAAAATCCAGTCCTTGCGATCATTGATGCCGTCGTCACCCAGATTCTTGGGGCCCCAGACACTGAACCACCAGGACTCCTTGTAGTCGGATCCAACCCGGCGCATGGCACGCCTGAATTCCAGAGCCTCGACGATCGACTCTTGTACCAGTGCCGTGCCGCCTGGAGCTTCCATCATGGCTGCAGACACATCACAGCTGGCAATGATGGCGTATTGCGGACTGGTGGAGGTGTGCATGAGATAGGATTCATTGAAGCGCGAGGTGTCAAACTTGCGGTTCTTCGAGTCTTGTACCAGTATTTGCGATGCCTGTGACAGACCTGCCAGCAGTTTATGAGTTGATTGTGTCGAGTACACGATGGCGTTTTCGCTGCGTGGTCGATCCTCTGCAATAGCGTGGTAGTCATGATAGAAATCATGGAACACGGCATGCGGTAACCAGGCCTCATCGAAGTGCAGATTATCGACCTGGTCTCCCATCACTTTCTTGATCATTTCGACGTTGTAGATGACGCCGTCATAGGTGGATTGAGTGATGGTCAGAATGCGGGGTCTTTTGGTTTTGTCCTTGACCAGTGGATGAGCATCAATCTTGGCCTGGATGCTTTTCTGTTCGAACTCTTCGCGCGGTATGGGCCCTATGATGCCCAGGTGATTGCGCGTCGGTTGCAGAAAAATGGGCACGGTGCCGGTCATGATGATGGCGTGCAGAATCGACTTGTGGCAATTGCGATCCACCAGCACCACATCGTCCGTACCGACATTCGAATGCCAGACAATCTTGTTGGATGTGGAAGTGCCGTTGGTGACGAAAAACAGATGATCCGCCTCAAAGATTCGCGCTGCGTTTTTCTCGGAGGCTGCCACCGGGCCGGTGTGATCCAGCAATTGCCCAAGTTCCTCCACAGAGCTGCAGACATCGGCACGTAACATGTTTTCGCCGAAGAACTGATGAAACATCTGTCCGACAGGTGCTTTCAGAAAGGCGACACCACCAGAGTGGCCCGGGCAGTGCCAGGAATAGGACCCATCATTGGCGTAGTCGAGTAAGGCCTTGAAGAAGGGCGGGGCCAGTGACGACAGATAGGCATTGGCCTCTCGAATGATATAGCGAGCAACGAACTCCGGTGTGTCCTCGAACATATGTATGAAGCCGTGCAATTCCTTGAGAACATCGCTGGGAATATGGCGTGAGGTGCGGGTTTCTCCAAATAGAAAAATGGGAATGTCGCTGTTACGCCGCCGCGTTTCCTGAATGAATGCGCGTAGTTCCTGAATGACAGGGTTCTCGTCAGAGTGTTCGCTGATTTCCTCATCATCAATGGACAAGATGAAGGCTGAAGCTCTTGCGGCCTGGTTAGCCACCCTGGCCACATCAAGGTAGGTGAAGCCCCCGACCACTTCCATACCTTGGTCCTCCAGTGCTTTACCAAGAGCACGGATACCTAGTCCACTGGCGGATTCTGCACGCCAGTCCTCGTCGATGATCACAACCGGAAAGCGAAATTTCATGACTAAACTCTCGAAGATGAGAAAAAGAACGCCGCTGTTGCATTGCTGGCGTCACAGTCGCGGATTATGCCCTTGTGTCAATTTATTTGGGGTTTTCTCGGTATTCAGCTTACCTGCATGGTCGCTCGCTCAAAGTGGCCAGATCGACTCAGTGGCTTTCAGCTTTTTCAGGGCAACTCCATAATTTTACGGCAGCCTCTGCCTGCTCACCCAGGCTCATGCATTCGTCAGCAACGCACAAGGTCCAGGGTGAAGCGGTGGCTCCGGAGGCTGACAGATGCAAAGCCGGTAGTGGTGGCAGGGTGGGTTGCCACTGCCACCAGCCATCGATCAGTTTTGCACCTTCGCCCGGGTCCATGCCGGCACCCGAACCTTTCACGCGTGCAGATTCCAGCACGAGGGCATTGTCTTCAATAACCCATGACTCCTGCCATTCAGTCTTCTCGACAGAATGAGTCCAGGAGAGCGTAAAGCTGGAAGTGCTCCAGCTGAACAAGGCGGCAGCCGTTGCTACGCACAGAGCACTCATGCACGCGATTGACGCCAGATCAGATAGCCGAACAGGCCTGCCAGTACAAAGCCGATCTCGTCAGCCAGGGGCAGTGATGCTATCAGGCTGAAGGCTGCAACGACGGCCAGTATTCGCATCGGCCAGCTCAGCGCCGATTTTGCATAGCCAATGACCGCAGAGCCCCACAGGCCAATCGCCAGTAGCACCTTGAAGACTATGTAGATGACAGCCAATGGGTAACCGATTGATTCTGCCAATGGGCCACCGTCCTGCAGCATCAATGCCGGGGTGTACACCGCCATATACGGAATCACAAAACCGGCGGCAGCCACCTTGATGGCTTCCATTGAGATCTTCAAGCCATTTTCCTTGGCAATCGGTGCGGCTGCAAAACAGGCCAGTGCTACCGGCGGTGTCAGATCAGCCAGGATGCCGAAGTAGAAGACAAACATGTGGCTGACGATCAGTGGCACGCCCAGTTCAAGAAGCGCAGGGCCGGCGATGGACGACGTGATGATGTAATTGGGAATGGTTGGAATACCCATTCCCAGAATGATGCAGGTGATCATGGTCAGCACCAGCGACAGGAACAGACTCTGCTCACCAATCGAGACGATGTATTGACCGAAGGTGTTGGCGGCACCGGTCAGCGTCATGGTGCCGATGATAATACCCACGACAGCGCAGGCAACGCCGACGGGCAAGGCGGTGCGTGCACCTTCTGCCAGAGAGTCACGGCAGATGACCAGTGTTTCACGGCCGCCCTGCGAAAAGGCATTCCAGCCGATCAGTACCAGCACGGCCAGCGAGACGACTTTGATGCCGAACTGCAGGAATGCAGCTGCTACAAGTCCCAGTGCAACCCAGAAGATAATACGCAACGGCCCTTCACCCAGACCCAGTGCAATCGAGCCACCCAGTATGAGCATGACCGTCAGACCCAGGCCAACGGTACCGGCAAACAGAGGGGTATAGCCGCTGAACAGCAACCAGACTAGTACACCCAGAGGTAGTAGCAGATACCAGCTTTTCTTGAGTGCTGCCATGGGCGAGGGCAGCTCGGATTTTGGAACGCCGACAAGGCCATGGCGTCCGGCTTCCAGATGAACCATGAGCAGAGCTGAAACAAAGTAGAGAACGGCGGGGATGATCGCTGCCTTGACGACATCGACATATTCGACGCCCAGTGTCTCTGCCATGATGAAAGCCACGGCACCCATGACGGGTGGCATAAGCTGACCGCCCATGGAGGCAGTGGCTTCGACGCCACCGGCAAAAGCCGAGCGATAACCGAAACGCTTCATGAGAGGGATGGTGAATTGACCCGTGGTCACCACGTTGGCGACACCGGAACCTGAAATGGTGCCCATCAGAGCTGATGAGATGACGGAGACCTTGGCGGCACCGCCCAGTTTGTGGCCGACCAGACCGAGCGATACATCAGTAAACAGACGAATCATGCCTGCCCGCTCGAGAAAGGAGCCAAACAGGATGAACAGGAAGATATAGGTGGACGAGACGTAGACAGGGATGCCGTAGATCCCTTCGGTCCCATAAGCCATATGATCAATGACCTGTTCGAAATCGTAGCCGCGATGATTCAGCGGAGAAGGCAGATGCTGGCCAAACAGACAGTAGGCCAGGAACAGACCGGCGATGATGGGCAGCGCGGGACCCATCAGTATCCAGGTGGACAGAAAGACCAGTACCAGGATGATGACACCGACGATGATGTCACGTTGCAAGGGGTCACCTGCACGCAGAAGCAAGTCGTTGTATTCCACCCATTGATACAAGGCAACGCCAACGCCTGCGACGGCGCAACCGATCATCAGCCAGCTGGCCCATGCCGGCCACTGACGCGACAGGGCTACCAGCGGCATGCCCAGTAGCAGCAGGAAGCCTACGTGCAAGGCGCGGACAATCTGACTGGGTAAATCCAGTAGGTGGGCCGCAGTGGCGATCTGGAAGACCGAGAAAGCCACTGCGATCCAGAACAGCATTCGGCCTGGTAAACCCATATCGAAAGCTCCTGCCGATACATCGTGTGCATCTATATTCTCGGGAGCTGCGGGTGTGGCTGAATTGCTGTTCATAGGCGTACTTTTTTATTGAAGGAGATTAGAAGGAGGGAGGGTTACAGCAGGCCTTTTTCCTTGTAATAACGCTCAGCACCCGGATGCAATGGCAGTGGCATTCCTGAAATTGCGGTTTCAAGTTTGATCTGCTTGGCTGCCTGATGAGCCGCTTCAAGTTCTGGCAGGTTCTCGAAAAGCTCTTTTGTCATGGCGTAGGCCATGTCATCGGAGACATCTTCATGAGTGATCAGAAAGTTCACAACAGCAACTGTCGGTACATCGGCATCCTGGCCTTTGTAGGTGCCAGCCGGAATGACCGCTTCGATGTAAGGTGCGCCAAGTGTCTCGACCAGCTCTCCAGGTACGGATACGACAGTGATGTCCAGAGCCGTAGCCAGATCCTTGATAGATGAAACGCCCAGACCTGCTGATTGCAGGGTGCCATCCAGTTGGCGATTCTTGATCAGCTCGACAGACTCTGCAAATGGCAGGAATTCTGTTTTACCCAGATCGTCGTAGCTCATGCCGGCTGCTGACATGATGGCGCGAGCATTGAGTTCGGTACCTGATTTTGCGGCACCCACTGACAGTCCCTTGCCTTTCAAGCTGGCCAGATCCGTGACACCACTTTCTTTGGAGGCGACGATCTGGATGAAGTTTGGATAAACAGCTGCAATCCCACGAAGCTTGTCCAGTGGTGCAGGGAAGCCAGCTTCGGCGTTGCCTTCCCAAGCCAGTTTTACAGAATCACCTAGTGCCAGAGCAAGCTCGCCACGACCTTTCTGCAGCAGGTTGAGGTTTTCTACAGACGCTTTGGTTGATTGCACCTGAGTGCGTACACCGTCGATCTTTTCGGCATAGATTTTTGACAGACCGACGCCCAGTGGATAGTAGACACCCGAAGTGCCGCCGGTGAGAATGTTGATGAACTCATCAGCATGTACCGCTGGAGTGGCGAGACTCAGCGCCAGCGAGCTGGTCACGGCGAGCAGGGTTTGGCGAACAGTGAACTTCATAGTGCGACTCCAATGAGGGTGTTTGAGTACTGATTCGTACTTCTATTGGCGAAAGATCGAAAGATCTGTGGCTCGATTGTGAAGTGATGGCGAGTTGTCTGCAAGCGACATGTGCATTCCAGACAAGGTCTTGGTGACGGCAGGGCCAGAAGCGCGCAAGAGGAATAATGCATGAAATTGCCGAATGGGCACAGCTCACAGGTGCTCAGGCAGGGACTGCCGCCAAATACATGGCGTGCGCGTGCGTTTTTAAACCAGATCCAGATTCAGCAAACCGTTGAAGCGGTCTTCAGTCACGACCAGCAATGTCGATGCAGTTGCCGCAATAGCCTCGGTCTTGTGCAGGTTTTCATGTGATCTGTTTATCGGTCCAAACATCTCGCCATGCAGCAGTCTGTGTGTCTTGCGATTGTCGGACTTCATGTCCACGGCACCGGAGATGACGCAATACACATTCTTGATCGGCTGTGTTTTCTTGATGATGATCGTGCCAGCATTGACATGGCGAGTGACCACTGCCTGACTCAATTTATCAAGAGTGGCATCGTCGAGTTCAGCAAAGCGCGGAAAGTGGCGTAGTAATTCTACCTTGTTCTTGGGCAATTTGAGTCGGGGGCGACGGGCAACATGACGCTGCCTGATCTCCCTGATAAGAGCTGAGTGCAATTCTGTTCCAATCAAACCATCGGCTCGCATATGGTCGTATTCACGCTCTTCCATTCGTAGCGTGATGCGTTGAATCAGGCGACGCTCCAGCTGTTCGGCGTAGCCAGGATACTGCCAGCGCAAGTCATCCAGAGCCCGGTCGAGGATCGCCTGCCTCTGACGCAGCAGCTCATGCAGAATATCAGCCACCTGGCGGGCATGAATGCGGCGGATGCGGTGATCAATGAAGGTGTGCAGATCCCGCAGAATCAGTTGGTGCGTCAGCAGAAGTTCGAATCGGTCAGAGGTCAGTGAGGCCAGTGGCTTGGATATTCCCAGGCAGTCGTAAAGCACGGCGCTGTTTTTGAAACTGTGCCCGAAACTCAGGCTTACCTCTGCCGCGCGCAAATAACCAGCCTTACCGTCAGTGCGTGTTGCCTCTATGATGCGATCCGCATTGGTAAGGGCCTGCTCGGACAAGCGCGAGGTGATGACTCGTTCACGCAGTCTTGCCAGGATACTGTCCCGTTCTGCTCCGGCAAGCGCAACCAGTGCAAGGGTCAGTCGACCCTGTTCGGGAATCCGGGCGTTGTCTTCTATGGTCTTTACTGCCCGATCAAGGCGCTGACCAAAGAGCTTGGCCTCTGAGCGGACGGTTTCGTGAGTCAGATTGTATTTGTCGGTGGCTTTTTCGACATCTTCACGTACAGTTTGCAGGGTCACGGCCAGCACTTGATTTGACAGCGCCTGATCCACCGACGAGAGTTTGTCGAGGCCAAGGTAGCTGATGACAAGGCGCAGGGTTGAACCTTGCACGATCAGTGTAAACAGGGTAAAGCCGGTTGCCAGTATGCCGACCATGCGTTTGACTTCGTCGGGTACCAGGACGCTTTCCGTCACGGCTAGCGCCAGTGCCAACGTGACAGCCCCTCGCAAGCCTCCCCAGAGAATGGCAATTCGATAAGGTTGTTCGACCGGAGGAGAGAGCCTCAGAGTCGACAGCAGTGGCATGAGAGCGAACAGGATCAGTGCCCTGGCTGTCATTGCCGCGGCAACCATCACCAGCACCAACACCATATCGGATAAATGCACTTGCTGAAGCAGACGTGGAATCAATAAGGCGGCCAGGATAAAGATCAGCGCTCCGGCCCAATGCGAAAGCAGGTCCCAGACTTCTCGCAGGTGTTGCCAGGTCTGCGGAGACAGGCGCGTTGGTCCGACAAAATTCAAGGTCATACCGGCGGTGACTACGGCAATGATGCCGGAGGCACCGATACTCTGTTCTGCCCCGATATATGCCAGATAGGGGACGGCCACTGAAATTGAAAGCTGAGCGAGTTCGAATCTGCCGGTAACTGCCATGAGCATGATCGCGATACGCGCGATGAGCCAGCCGATCAGTGCACCGCCGGCAATAAGCTGCGGGAATCCAGCCAGAGCGCTTTGCAGGCTCGGATCTGGAACGCCCTGCATTACCACGCCCATGAAAATGCCGAACAGGGCGATCGCAGCGGCGTCGTTCAGCAGGCTTTCACCCTCGATGATACGGCTCAGTCGTTGAGGTGCCGAGATTGATCGGAATATGCCAATGACGCCTGAGGGGTCGGTGGTGGAGACGATGGCACCGATCAGCAGGCAGGCTGCCAGCGGCAGCACCCCGGTCCAGAAGAGTGCGTAGCCGACGGCCAGTGCTGCAACCAGAACGGCGATGACGGCCAGCGCCAGAATAGGTACCCAGTCATCGAGCATGCGACGCAGATCCATGCCCAGAGTTGCCTGGAATAGCAAGGTCGGCAGGAACACATACATGAACACATTGGCCCGGATAGGCAGATCAACAATGGCTGCGGCCACCGGATTGAGAGCATCAGTCAGTTCGGTATGCAGAAAAAATGTTGATCCGGTACCGATGAGGATGCCGAGCAGAGCGAGCATCACAACATAGGGCAGGCGCATGCGCGCTGCCAATGGTTCGGCAAGGCCGATGACCAGAAACAGAGAGGCAATGACAGTTGTGATGACAACAATATTCATCGTTTCACAATATCGTTAAACGCAGCAGTGGGTATCATTCTGACAATATTAAAATTGTGAAAGCATTAAAAATAAATGGGTTAGGGCAGATCCTCATGCGTTTCGCTCTGGAGCCATCGGATCGTTTAATCTGAGTCAGACAGGTTCGATTGCAAGTGGTCGAAGGCCTGCACAAAACGAACCGCTTGTTGCTCTACTGTCTGGTGTTGGCACAAAGTTTCGAATGAGTCATCTCATTGAGGTGTCGTACCAGCCCCGTCGGTATTATACAGATGCCGATCAGGCTCGAATTCAGAGCCGGATTTTGCAATTTAGCTTAATCGGACCCATGTGCAGATCGAACCTGACTGAATGTCCGAGGCGGATGGCCGATAGGATTCAAGGGCGCGATTCTCGGATCCGCTACAGGGGTGCTGATGGTGTATCCGGACCCGACTCTGCCGGCATTCAGCGCCAGTGGCAGGCAGGAATTGGGCAGAAGAGACGTCGGTAGCCAGGTGACAAATGGGGAGGGGGCTGCGATCAGGGGCATGAGCAACTGGAATGCTTTACCTGAATCCGTTACGATTCCTTGACGCCTGAAGCAGCTGCTGACAAAAAAATGCACTTCTCGCGAGAATTTTGGCGGGCATACAGTATTTTCGGCATGCTGTTCCTGTTAGTGTCTTACAGAATAACCAGCCACAAATCTCTTGATGATGGTTTGTCTGGGCTGGTCGCAGATTTCAAACAGTAATAGGAGGCTATAAGCTGATGTGGAAGAAAGTAATTCCGGTTGCCGCTTTATTGATACTTGTCTGGATCGGGTTGAACCTGATGGTGGGCACCGGCGCTGAGGAGTCTGTGGCACATGCACCGGATGCTGAAACGCATGAGGCTGGTGATGAGACCGAAGCTGTTCATGTTGCTGAAAGCTCCACGGCCGATGCATCAACTACCACCGATCTGAGCGAAGAAGAGCCCGCCGAGGAAGTGGCTGCTGAGGAAGTAGTTGCCGAGGAAGTGGTTGCAGAAGAGAGTGTTGTCGAGGTAGAAGACGCTGACACGAGCACTGCCCCTGAGTCTGCGGACGAAACCACTGCTGCTGAAGCCGTTACTGCGGTAACAGCCGTGGCTGCCATTGCTGCATCAGCTGATGCGCTTGGCACAACGGATGAAGAATCAGCTCCGGCAGAAGAAGTGGCCGCCGTGGTTACCGAGACACCGGCTGACACAGAAGTAACGGCTGATGCAGAAGCAACGACCGATACAGAAGCAACGGCTGAAACAGAAGCAACGGCTGATGCAGAAGCAACGACTGATGCAGAAGTAACGACTGATGCAGAAGTAACGGCTGACGATGCTGCCGCGATTGAGCCTGTCGTTAATGAAAATGGCAACATTGTGGTGATGCGCTATCCGGCCGATCCCATCACAGGCGCGACCATCTACGACCAAGGCATGGTCGAAGTGGAGATCGAGCCGATGGATGAAGAAGTTGTCGAGACTGCACCAATACAGAGCACTGCAACACCGCAGCCTGCGAGTGAGATGGTGGCAGTTACTGAAGCGGAAGAAGTTGTTGAGCCTGTGATGGTCAAGAAAACGGTAATGCGTTACCCGACTGATCCGGAAACTGGAGCCAGCATTTTCGATCAAGGTATGGTCGAACAGGAAATTGAAGTAGAGCTGCAGCCAGGAGAAGAGGTCACAGAAGCAGAGACCGCTGACGAAGGTATTGTCGAAGAGACAACAACTGAGGAAGTAGCTGCAGAAGAGACAGCGCCGTCAGACAGTGAAGAAATAGCTGAATCGGATGCAACTGCCGATGAACAGTCCAATGTAGTAGCCGAGTCTGGAACTGAGTCAGATTCGGGTGACGCGGTGCAAATGCGTTATCCGACTGATCCGGTCACCGGCGCCACTATTTTTGACCAGGGCATGGTTGAAGTGGAAGTCGAGTCTGTTGATGAGTCAACAACGGATGAGGCTGTTGTGGAAGAGGATGCGACTGAAGCAGCTGCTGAAGAGGCAACTGCGCAGGCGACAACTGCAGAAGCGGCAACTGAAGAAGCAGCAACGTCAGAAGGTGACGGCATGGCTGAATCAGATGCAGCCTCTGAAGAGACGGCGACATCAGAAGTTGAAGAGGTCGCAGTATCAGATGTAGCTTCGGATGATGAGTCGAGCGAAGCTGGTGAAGCAACGGAGATGCGTTATCCGACAGATCCGGTAACGGGTGCCACTATTTACGACCAGGGTATGGTTGAAGTGGAAGTAGCTTCCGAAGAGGCAACTGAAGAAGAGAGTGCAGATTCTGATAGTGAGGCTGATGCCGAAAGTGCCGAGGCAGACGTCTCAGACGATTCTGCAGCTGACACCGAGACTGAAAGTGCTTCAACGCTCGACACGGCAACAGACGTTGTTGACACGGCGACAGCTACTGGAGGGGCCGCATCGATCACTGAGCGTGGCTCAATCAGTCTGGGGGCTATCAGTCGGACGCTGGGTGGCGTATTCGGTACTACGTCTTCAGTGTTGTCCAGTTCTCGTGACGAGGCTTCTGCAAAAGCTGCACTGCCTAGTCTGGAGGCTGCCAGCGCCAGCTTGAATGAAGTGGCTGCACAGTACGCAGATTTGCCAGCGTATGCCAAAGGCCCATTGGAAAAGGTTATCAAGGGCAGCATGTCCCGGTTGAAGCCGTTGGCTGATACAACATTGACTCGTGATGGTGTAGGAGCTGTTCTGATGCCGGTCATCGGTCCGATGCTTGAGACGATGGAAGCGCTGGTCGAATAACGATTACAGTCAGTCAGAAACGAAAAAAGGCGCCTGAGGGCGCCTTTTTTTGTGGTTGCATCGAAATGACAATCTTGCAGTATTAAAGGTGGTGGCGACTGAGTCAATGTGCTTGTATGGGGCAGTGACTTACTCTGCCATGGGAGTAACGTGTATCTAACACCGTTAGGTCATCTCAAGGCACGGAATATGCGGCCTTTATGGCAATAATCGGCTCGGGGAGTAACCTGTCCCAGGGCTACTATGTAGCTATCGGTGGTATCAGATGGTTAGTGTTGCTAGCTAGATAGCGAAATTTATGTAAAAGTTTGTCAACTCTTTGATTGACTGCTAAACCATTCCTTTGTGTACTATGCCTGTAAATGAGTACATGAAGTCCATTACATACCCGCTATCGCTGTTGAACACGCCTGTCTGGCTGTTTGATATAGATCGACTGCGTATCGTATGGGCAAACACCGCGGCGGTATCGTTGTGGAATGCCTCGACCCTGTATGAGCTGCAGCAGCGAGACATGGCTGATGGAATCTCACGAACAGTTCTTGAGCGCCTGAACCAGCACTATGATGACCTGACGGGCAACCTGACAAGCGTTGCGGAGCACTGGACATTCTATCCCAGAGGGCGACCGTGTTCCTTTGAATGTTTTATCAATGCTTTAGACGCACCTGAAGGTGAGCGTTGGCTGCTGGTCAATGCTTCCAGTGAAGACAAGGCATCCGATTCGGATACCTTGTACAGAAGCAGCGCTCTGCTACACACCTCGGTCAGTATCTCGGTGTTCGATCGACATGGCATGCTCAAGTATTTGAATCCGGCTGCGCGTCGCATGCTAGGCGCCAATTTACTGACTTTACCTGAGCGGTTTGTCGACAGACAGGATTGGCACCTGGCGCGTGACAAACTGACTCAAATGGCAGAGACACATATTGAAGCTCAGATGGTTACGGCCAACGGTACCGCCTGGCACAGCATGACTCTGGAGCTATGTCCGGACCCTGTTACGGGCAATAGTTCCATTCTCATGAGCGAGCAGGATGTATCCGATAGACGCGAAGCACAGCTGCGTGTTCATCAGCTTGCCTATAGCGACACACTGACAGGATTGCCGAATCGCACTTCCTGGCTGAACAAACTGACTGAGCGACTTGATATCGCTGATGATACTCAGCAACGATTGGGTATCCTGTTTGTCGATCTGGACCGCTTCAAACTGATCAACGATACGCTGGGACATGCTGTAGGCGATAAACTGCTTGTTGCGGTTGCCAGACGTCTGAGTGGTTGTGTTGATGGCGATCAGTATCTTGCTCGGTTGGGAGGAGACGAATTCACGCTTTTGATCAAGGAGAATACCGCCGAAGATCATTCGACGGAGATGGCCATGCGAATAGTGAAATCACTGGCTGCGCCGATGAACATAGACGGTCATGTGTTGTCCGTGACGCCCAGTATCGGTATCAGTCTGTACCCCGAACATGGATCTGATGCCAACCAGTTGATGCAGCAAGCGGATCTGGCCATGTACGCGGCTAAAGAATCAGGGGGTGGAGTACGCGTATTTCAGCCTCGCATGACCACGCAGATTCAGAGACGGTTGCTTATCGAAAATCAATTGCGAGAAGCGATCGACAAGAAGATTTTGCAGGTCTACTACCAGCCTAAACTGCATACCAGCGACGGCCATGTCATTGGTATGGAGGCCTTGATACGATGGGAACATCCGACATTGGGATGGGTCTCACCTACGGATTTTATTGCCGTTGCCGAGGAGACCGGCATGATCGGAGAAATCACACAGCTAGTGCTTTATGAAGCCATGCGCCAGCAAACACGGTGGGCGGCTGAGGGTTATGAAGTTTCGGTAGCCGTCAATGTTTCGCCGGTTGAATTCCGCCAAGGAGATTTTGTAGCAATAGTTCGCGAAGCCTTGTCGGTAACAGGGTGTTGCTCAAAATTTGTAGAGTTGGAAATAACCGAATCGATGCTGATGGCCGATAGCAGCACCATTCAGACAATTCTGGCTAGCCTGACCTCATTGGGAGTCAGACTCAGTATCGATGATTTTGGTTCGGGTTACAGCAACCTGGGTTATCTGCAAAAATTTCCGTTGGATAGCCTCAAGATCGACCGTACCTTTCTCAGCGATGGCGAGATCTCACCGGTGATCGATATGATTATCGGAATCGCCAGAACGCTCTGTCTGACGGTGGTTGCCGAAGGTGTGGAAACCATTGAGCAGCGCGAATTTCTGATCGCGCATGGTTGTGATCAATTACAGGGCTTTCTGTTTGCCAAGCCTTTGCAAGAACTACATGCTACACAATTTCTGAAGACCTATGCCGAGCCTGGCAACAGGTGGTCGCACAGAGCCATTGTAAGTACATAGGCAGCAGATCTGGCCCTGATTAGCGACCTGCAATGAGCCTTGACCCCTCGCGTCAGAGGTAAGGTATGTTCGCCAATCAGATTTAGGAGCCGCGCAAAGCTTAGCGCATCTCCAACCAGATGCTTGCAGGCAGAGCCTCCTCGTCGGCAGCCAGGGTATGAATGCCTGGCGCAGGTTTGCCATCCAGCAATTGCGGTACCAGCATGATCAGCTCTGCGAAGAGAAACTCCACGATTTCATCCGGAACACTGGCGCCTGTAAAGTTGACTGGATAACCTTCGTTGACCAGGTACAAGCGTCGTCCGTCGTGCAAAGTACATTGGCGTACATGCTTGTGCAGAATCGTTGATTCAGCGGTCAGACTTTCCAGATAGGGCAGATCAATTTCATGGTCCTTGGAAGAGCCGCTAACGAGAAAGCATCTATCGGGCAGTTGTTCCAGTAACGCCTTGTCTATCGAGCGTTTGCCGGTTGCGCCAACCACAATGGCGGGAGAGCGAGACAGTGAGACCCCGTAGCTTGGGTTGTGGCCATCGACAGCGGCCTCGACGACAGAGACCGTGTCAATATCCTTGACGCTGACACTCAGGCCGCGTTGACGCAAACTCTGGGCAACACCTTTGCCAACCCATCCGTAACCACAAACCAGGGCATCTCGACCTACCGTTGAGTAGCCAAGATCGCGCAGAATGTTATCCATCGCTGCAACAACGGCTTCGCCGACCTGCTTACCCTCAATTTCTTTCAGACGTGTCTGTGCAATGTTGAGCTGTGGAATGCGCAACTCCTCCAGTTGCTCCGCCACCCACACGCCTTGTTTGGTGATCTCCAGTGCGCCGACTACCGTGTCGCCACCGCAGTACGTTGGTTCATGCAAGGCGCGTATCGCAATACCTCCCACCTCGTGTATGACCAATCGTAGTTGTTGCTGCTCGCAACGGTCAATACATTCCTTCAATTCGGCGGCGACAACGTTTGTCAGCTCTGCGTAGGCCGGTGTCAGAACCCGTATTCCCATGGCACGAAGCTCATCGACTGCATCCGCAGAGCCTGAATAACTGATACCGATGACTGTATCGATGGGTATGTATTGATTCAGTTTGCGCAAAAGCCGGATGGTGTCCGGAAACAGGTGCTGTACGACAAACTGACGAGTATCCGGGTAGGTTTTCAATTGCAGGCGACGGCACATCTCGCCAAGAAAATCCGGATGAAAATCGGCCAATGCATCCATCAGTTGCTTATCCTGCTGCTTTTACGGGGTTTGGCAACAAACAGGATGTCATTGGACAGGGTCTTGAACAGAGGAATCTTGCCCAGTGTGCGTGACAGAAAAAGGTCTGCAGGCTTCAACCAGCTTTTTTCGAACGTGTGTGAGCGCAGATGACTGAACAGACGGCCCAGTCTATTGTCGGCTTTATAATGACGAGAGAACATGGGTAGGTAGGGGAGTACTGAAAGGTAGCCGACTCCCTGAACATCGAGAATATCAAAGTGCTTTTCTATGATTGCACGCCATTCAGCCTGGGTTAGCCGGATCTTGTGTTCGGGATAATGCAGATGAGGTAATTTGAGGCGATCAAGACGATAGAGCTGAGGCACGGTAATGATTACTTGTGCATCTTCGGGCATGGTAACGGCCACATGTTTGACAACCTCGCTCAAGTCATCGCTATCCTCGTGCAGGTGTTCCAGCACGTCCAGTAACATGACAACATTCGGACTCCAATCCATGGGGGTCTCAAGAGCACCTGGCTCGTTGAGGTCGACTACGGCGTCTGGTACGAAGGTGCTTTCATAGTCGATGCCAAAGTATCGTATACCAGGGTTCAATGCACTTAGAAAACGCTTGGCTACCTGTAAACCACAGCCAATGTCCATGAGTCTGGGCGTGTGCAGTCCCAGTGCTTTTATATGGTCGTTGACCAGTTGAAACTTGACGTAATTGAACAGATTGTTTTCCGGCGTCTTGAACAAACGTTCGACAAGATAGCTTGAACGAACGATTTGACAGGTCTGAGTTGCATCGGGTACCAGGTTAACGGTGTTATCGAAAATCTCAGAATCAGTTTCGGATTGGAGGGGGGTGGCGCTTACAGAATGATGCATGCTTAGTGGTTCCTTGGCAGCAACTATTTCTGCCAGTTTGAAAGTCACGAGTTGTTCTTAACATTTATCCATTGCAAGCTTGTTGCCATCAACTCACCTATACAGCGTTAACAACTGTGTTAGACGTAACTTGCTTACTCACGAGAACGTCCCCAGATCAGTAGATGGTTGTTGGCAGGCAGGCTGATTACACGTGCTGCGCTGAATCCGTTTTCGATGGCCAGTTGATCAAGTTCGCCTGTATCACGTATGCCGCTGTCCGGATCGGAGCTTCTTAATTGAAGGTCGAATTGCTGATTGCCCTCACTGATATGCTGGCCGTTGAACTTGTAAGGGCCGTAAATACACAGCTTGCCTGTATTACCCAGCAAGCTGGCTGCACGCCTGAACAATTGCCCTACCAGCGACCAGCTGACAATATGCAAGGTATTGGCGCTATAGCAAACGGATACCTTGATATCCGGGTTTTGTGTACAGCTCAGATCCAGTTCCAAAGGTGCCAGAATATTCTGGCAACCCGACTCGGCTATCCATTGCTGAATGCCCGGTAACTTGTCAGCCAGGTCAGTGGGCTGCCAGGTAACGTCAGGCAGGTGAGCTGCAAAGTGACTGAGGTGCTGGCCAGTCCCACTTCCAAATTCGAGCACGACATCGTCGGATATCAGTTCATCCTTCAACGTCTCTAGAATGAATTGCTTGTTGCGCTCGGCGGAAGGTGCGTAAGGCTTCTGGTTAGTTAATGACATTAGTGCTCTGTACTGTGGGGGACAAGTGTTAATCGAAAGCTGGCGTAGTGTTTTCCCGATTTTCTGTCAGTGTGCAGTTAAAGGAATGAAAGGAGGGTTTGGCAGATACGGAACAATTCGCCTGAAGGGCAGGTCATATGACCATGAATACGGTAACGAGAGATTGTAAGGTTGTGGCATCAGTGTCGGACTGTTTCTTGCAAAACGTGAACTGAGTCTGTTACCGAACAGCGTCATTTTCCATACTCGGTAGCGGGAAGCCATCATGCCACTCTCTCACTTTTTCTATCAAGCTCTCTCGGATTTCCATGTTTAAAGGACGAAATAATTTATCTGGATTGAACGCATTGGGAGCTTGCAACGTAACAATTTTAGTTGGTGTCATGAATAACTGATTATCGGCTGGGTTGCGCGCCTCTTCCGGCGTGTCACTGCGGTCGTACTGGAGGTTCTAACGTGAAACTGTTTGAAGCCTATCGAGAGACCTATGCCAAGGCTCGCGATGAAGAGATGTCTCTACTGGAGTATCTCGAACTGTGCCGGGAAGACCCGCTCGCTTATGCCAGTGCTTCCGAGCGCATGCTGGCTGCCATCGGTGAACCAGAATTCCTGGATACCCGCAATGATCCCCGCTTGTCCCGGATTTATTCCAATCGCATCATTCGGCGCTACCCTGCCTTTCGCGAGTTCTATGGAATGGAGGAGGCGATATCCCAGATTGTTTCCTACTTTACTCATGCCGCTCAAGGCCTGGAGGAGCGCAAACAGGTGCTCTACCTGCTCGGTCCTGTCGGTGGCGGCAAGTCGTCCATAGCCGAACGGCTCAAGTCGCTGATGGAGGAACATCCGATTTATGCATTGAAAGGTTCGCCTATCAATGAGTCACCATTGGGATTGTTCAATCCCGTTCGTGAAGCCGAGGAGTTGGAGGAAGAGTACAAGATTCCAAAGCGATATCTGACTGGCATCATGAGCCCCTGGGCCATCAAGCGCATGGCAGAGTTCGACGGTGATCTGACGCAGTTTCGGGTAGTTCGCGTGCAGCCTTCGGTTCTGCGCCAGGTCGCCATAGCCAAGACAGAACCAGGTGATGAGAACAATCAGGACATCTCATCGCTGGTCGGCAAGGTAGATATAAGGCAGCTTGAATCGTTCTCACAGGACGACCCTGATGCGTACAGCTACTCGGGTGGTTTGTGTCAGTCAAACCAGGGCATGCTTGAATTTGTCGAGATGTTCAAGGCACCCATCAAGATGCTGCATCCGTTGCTGACGGCAACTCAGGAAGGTAATTACAAAGGCACTGAAGGATTTTCCGCCATGCCGTATCAGGGCATGATTCTGGCGCATTCGAACGAATCAGAATGGCGCACCTTTCGTAATAACCGTAATAACGAGGCGTTCCTTGATCGTATCTACATCGTCAAGGTCCCGTATTGCCTGCAGGTGTCCGAAGAGGTTCAGATTTACGAAAAACTGCTTGCCAACAGTTCTCTGGCAGAAGCCGCCTGTGCTCCCGGTACATTGGACATGATGGCGCAATTCTCGGTTCTGTCTCGACTGGTGGATCCTGAAAATTCCAATATATTCACTAAAATGCGAGTGTACGATGGTGAAAATCTGAAGGATGTGGAGCCCAACGCCAAGTCGGTTCAGGAGTATCGCGATTTTGCCGGCATTGATGAAGGCATGAGTGGTATCTCGACACGCTTCGCCTACAAGGTCTTGTCCAGCGTATTCAATTACGACCAGGATGAGGTTGCGGCCAACCCTGTGCACCTGATGTATGTGTTGGAGCAACGCCTGTTGCGTGAACAGTTGCCAGATGATGTACAGCAGCGTTATGTCGAATTCATCAAGGCCTACTTGTCACCAAAATATGCAGAGTTTATCGGTAAGGAAATTCAGACCGCCTATCTGGAGTCCTATGCAGAGTATGGTCAGAATATCTTCGATCGTTATGTGACCTACGCTGATTACTGGATTCAGGATGAGGACTATCGTGATCCGGAAACGGGCGAGAGCTTTGATCGCTCTCAACTCAATGACGAGCTTGAGAAAATCGAGAAACCTGCAGGCATTGCCAATCCGAAGGACTTTCGAAACGAGATTGTCAATTTCGTGCTGCGGGCTCGTGCGAACAACACGGGCAAGAACCCATCGTGGACCAGTTACGAAAAGCTGCGTGAAGTGATCGAGAAGAAGATGTTCTCGAATACCGAAGAGCTGCTGCCGGTTATCTCGTTCAATGCGAAATCATCAAATGATGAGCGCAACAAGCATGACAGTTTTGTTGAGCGAATGATTGCCAAGGGATATACCGAAAAACAGGTCCGTCTCTTGTGCGAGTGGTACCTGCGAGTCAGAAAGTCGCAGTAACCGGAGTCCTCCGAACATGTCCATCATTATCGATAGACGTCTGAATGATCGTAACAAGAACGCGGCTAATCGAGCGCGTTTCATGCGGCGCTACAAGGCACAGATCAAGCACGCTGTGTCGGACATGGTGGCCGAGCGCTCAATCAAGGATGTCGAAAGCGGAGGCAAGGTAAAGCTGCCTGCGCGAGATGTTTCCGAGCCTCACCTGCACCACGGTGCAGGCGGGGATCGGGAAATGGTGTTGCCCGGCAACCGTGAGTTCAACGCGGGTGATCGTCTGAAACGTCCTGAGCAAGGGGGCGGTAAAGGCAAGGGTGATGGTGAAGGAGGGGGCGAAGGTGAAGACGATTTCACATTCGCTCTGTCCCGTGAAGAATTCATGAGTCTGTTTTTCGACGACCTGGAGCTGCCGCACCTGGTGCGTACCCAAGTGGGTGATATCAAGGAAGTGAAGCCGCAGAGAGCTGGCTATTCGTCGCAGGGTTCGCCAACCAATTTGTCAATCGTGCGCACCATGCGACAGGCCCTGGGACGGAGAATCGCACTGCAAAGTGGAGCCAAGCGTCGTCTGGCCGAGATAGAAGCACTGCAGGCGGACAGTGCTGGTGCCGAGGATGATGAGGTGGACGAGGCGGAGTTGGATTTGTTACGCCAGCGAATCAAACGGGTGCCTTTTCTTGATGATATCGATCTTCGATTCCGTAACCGCATCATGGTGCCAAAGCCCATGAGTCAGGCCGTGATGTTCTGTCTGATGGATGTCTCGGCATCGATGGATGAGCACCGTAAGGATCTGGCCAAGCGTTTCTACATACTGTTGCATCTGTTCCTGTCACGTAAGTACGAGCGTGTCGAAATCGTGTTCATCCGTCACACCGATAATGCGGATGAAGTGGATGAACAAACGTTCTTCAACGATCGCAAGACAGGTGGAACCGTGGTGCTCTCTGCACTTGAACTGATGCGAGAGATCATCGAAGCCCGTTATCCATCCGAGCAGTGGAATATCTATGGGGCGCAGGCCTCGGATGGCGATGCCTTTGGAGCTGATCCGGAGCGAAGTCGCGGTTTTCTGGAAAAGCATCTGTTGCCGTTGGTGCGTCATTACGCCTATATCGAAGTGAATGATCGTGAGATGTCTCGACTCTCGACACTGGCCTCGACTTATCAACGGGTCGAAGCACCGCACTTCTCCATGGTCACCGTGCGGGAGCATCGTGATATCTATCCGGTATTCCGAGAGCTGTTCACCACCGATGATGCGAGGACGGTAACATGACAAAACGCGAACCTTTGTCGCAGGGACCGGACTGGAATTTCGAATTGCTGGATCGCTATGATCAAGCGATCAAGGAAATTGCAGTCGATGAATTCGGTCTGGACTGCTATCCCAATCAGATCGAAATCATAGCCTCCGAGCAGATGCTGGACGCCTATGCCTCGGTCGGAATGCCAATCTCTTATCCGCACTGGTCCTTCGGCAAGCAGTTCATTATTCAAGAGGAGCAGTATCGAAAGGGTGCACAGGGGCTGGCCTATGAAATAGTGATCAATTCCGACCCCTGTATCTCTTATCTGATGGAAGAGAACTCGATGCCATTGCAAGGCCTGGTCATTGCACATGCATGCTACGGTCACAACTCGTTTTTCAAAGGCAATTATCTGTTCCGGCAATGGACCAGCGCTGACTCCATTGTTGATTACCTGGTTTTCGCCAAGAATTATGTCCGGCGTTGCGAGGAGCGATATGGCGTTGAGGCCGTCGAGGACATGTTCGATGCCTGTCATGCATTACGCGATTTTGGGGTGTCACGCTATCACCGCCCACCTCAGTTATCCATTGCCGAAGAGCTGGCACGCCAGCGCGAACGCGATGAATACGAATGGCAACGACACGATGAAATCTGGAGCACCGTTCCTAAAGCGTCTACGAAGGGTAAAGGCCCAAAGGCTGCCGGCAGCGTTGAGGAGTCGCAAGAGAACCTGCTGTATTTTCTGGAAAAGTGTTCGCCTAAACTTGCAGGTTGGCAGCGCGAGATCATTCGCATAGTGCGAAAGATGGGCCAGTACTTCTATCCGCAAGGTCAGACCAAGGTCATGAACGAGGGTTGGGCGACGTTCTGGCACTATACGATTCTTAACCGGATGTACGACAAGGGTCTGGTTGATGATGGGTTCATGATCGAGGTACTGGCCTCCCATTCCAACGTGATTGCACAGCGTGGTTTTGATGAGCGTGGCTACGGCGGGTTCAATCCGTATGCATTGGGATTTGCCATGTTCATGGATATCAAGCGTATTTGTGAAGATCCCACAGATGAGGATCGACACTGGTTTCCGGATATTGCGGGCACGCCCTGGTTGCCAGTGCTTGATTTTGCCATGCGTAACTACAAGGACGAGTCATTTATCCGACAGTATTTGTCACCCAGGCTGATTCGGCATTTTCATCTGTTTGCATTGTCGGACCATGAAGGCAAGGAGTACCTGGAAGTCGACAGTATTCATAATGAAGCGGGTTATCGCCGCGTTCGTCAATTGCTTTCGGATCAGTACAATCGTGATGGTCAGTTGCCGGATTTACAGATTACCGGCTTCGATCAGGATGGTGATCGCACACTTACCGTTCAGCATCGCATGCACCGTAATCGACCGCTGTCAGGTGATGCTGATGTTGTACTGAATCACCTTCGAAGACTGTGGGGATTTGATGTGCGGCTTGAGTCTGTCAATCAGGATGGGGAGGTGCTTGCCGAGCAGATGTACGAGGCCTCGTGAAGCGTAGTCGGCATGCACCATCCCATGATTGTGCATGTCGCTCGCGGACCCTGCAGAGGAGGTATCCGCAAGACAGCCCCAAGAGGCTTGTTCGCCCCTGATTGTTTACTGCTATTCGATAATCAGCTTGTTTAACGAGTGTTTGTCAGAGCTCTCTTCGACGACAGGTTCTCGTCCACCACGAAGTACTGAATTTCCTGCATCCAGTCCTCGCTGATCAATGGCAGGCGGATTGAGCCAGCCATCTTCGTGCATTTGTCCGCTTTGCGAATAGGCATCAAGTGCATTCTGATAGCACACCAACCTGACGTGTTCTTCCGGAATGCCTCGTTCGAGCGCCAACTTGGCAGTCTTGGCAACGCCCAGAGGTTCAGAAATTCCCCAGTCACAGGCAGAGTCGACCATGATTCGGTTGGCACCGTATTCGGCCAGAATATCCACCATACGGGCATTGCCCATCTTGGTTGACGGATAGAAAAACTGGTGACGATGCTATGTTATTAGTCAGGGGCTAATTCTTTGGCGACAGATTCCCACGTCAGTCGTGCTTTGGCAACGGCTTCTGAATGAATCGCACGCCATAATGTGAGTCACCTACGGGCAGAGGAGCAAAGTATGCAGCAGTCTGACGCTATAGTTGTTGGAGCCGGATTGGCAGGCCTGGTGGCTGCCGCCGAGCTGGCTGATCGCGGTAGGAGCGTTATCATCGTCGATCAGGAAGGCGAGAACTCGCTGGGAGGTCAAGCCTTCTGGTCGCTCGGTGGTCTGTTCATGATTGATACCCCCGAGCAGCGTCGCTTGAAAATTGTCGACTCACCTGAGCTTGCATTGGCTGACTGGATGGGGTCGGCGCAATTTGATCGGCAAGAAGATTATTGGCCGAGGCGTTGGGCCGAAGCTTATCTGGAGTTTGCTGCCGGGGATATGCGCAGCTGGCTTCACGGCATGGGGATGCGCTGGTTTCCAGTGGTGGGTTGGGCTGAGCGCGGAGGTAGCCTTGCAACGGGCCATGGGAATTCAGTTCCGCGTTTTCATATTACCTGGGGTGTGGGTCCCGGGGTGATCGAGCCTTTCATTGCACGCGTAACTGCGCATGTGCATAGCGGTAGAATTCAACTGAAGTTTCGTCATCGAGTCAGTCAGCTGGATATGACAGATGGGGTTGTCGTCGGTGTGAGTGGTGAGCAACTTGCCGTCGACACGGTGGAACGAGGCCAGCAAAGTAGTCGCGATGTCATTGCGGATTTCAGTTTGCAGGCGAGTAGCGTCATTGTGAGCTCAGGCGGCATTGGCGGGAATCTTGATCTGGTACGTCAGAATTGGCCAGTCGATCGACTTGGCGTTGCACCTGCGTCAATGATTTCGGGCGTGCCTGCCTATGTCGACGGGCGTATGCACGGTATTGCAAAATCGGCAGGTGCCGGCTTGATCAATACGGATCGCATGTGGCATTACACGGAAGGTGTCAAGAACTGGGACCCCATCTGGCCTGCACATGGTATCCGGGTCCTGCCAGGGCCCTCATCGCTGTGGTTTGATGCGTTTGGTAATCGCCTGTCCGCACCGTGCCTGCCTGGGTTTGATACGAACTTCACGCTTAAAAGAATACTTGCTTCGGGTAAGGACTACTCGTGGTTCGTGCTGACTCAAAAGATCATCGAAAAGGAGTTTGCACTTTCTGGTTCTGAACAGAATCCGGATCTACGTTCGAAGAAATGGCTGGAAGTCATCAAGGCTCGTCTGGGGCGGGGGGCAACGGATGCCGTGGAGGCGTTCAAGCGTGAAGGTGAAGATTTCATTGTGACCGATACTCTGGATGAACTGGTAGCGGGAATGAATCGTTGTGCGGGCAACCAACTGCTGAACGTGGAATCCATGCGCCAGCAAATTGAGGCGCGAGACGGACAGGTGGATAATCCCTTCTCCAAGGATGCGCAGGTT
The DNA here is from genome assembly GCF_002215215.1 of Granulosicoccus antarcticus IMCC3135. NCBI lineage: Bacteria > Pseudomonadati > Pseudomonadota > Gammaproteobacteria > Chromatiales > Granulosicoccaceae > Granulosicoccus > Granulosicoccus antarcticus. Next base: position 844,972 of record NZ_CP018632.1, read on the forward strand.
ATTGCGATCCAGGCGGCTCGCCACTATCTGGGTGACAGACTTGTAAGAGTGGCAAAGCCACACAAGATACTGGACCCAGCCAATGGGCCACTAATTGCCGTGCGATTACATATTCTCACACGCAAGTCACTGGGAGGCATCCATACGAATCTGGATGGTCAGGTGCTTGATGCAGATGGCGAGACGATTGGCGGTTTGTATGCAGCTGGTGAGGTCGCAGGATTTGGTGGCGGTGGCTACCACGGGTATAACGCACTGGAAGGTACGTTTCTGGGTGGTTGCCTGTTTTCGGGGCTACGGGTGGGGCGGGCGGCAGGTTAGTCGGGTTGGGGCCTGTCAAAGTCTGGTGGTTGTGACAATCTCAGATCCAGAAGATCGATGCTGGGCCATAGCCATAAGTAGACACGGAACCGATCTTATCCGTCGTTTTTATCATCGAGCAGGCGACTTATCAGTTCTTTGCACACCTTGGCAGCAACCATGGCCGTCATACCGTAAGGATCACGATGCGGGTTGAGTTCCACGATATCAGCGCCGATCAATTTACCGCTAAAACTTTGAATGAGGGTTAAAACATCGCGTGTAGATAGGCCGCCGGGTTCAAAATGAGATACTCCCGGAGCAAATGCTGGGTCAAGCGCATCCAGATCGAAGCTTAGATAGACTGGGCCATCGAAGGCAATTTCCGAAACGCCGCTCAAATCCCGCATCTCATGAACCTCTACTCCGAACCGCTGGGCCTGATCGCGCTGGTGTGCATTCAGGGTGCGTATACCCACTTGTACTAGCCGTGCGATGTTGCCACTTTCCATCAATCGCGCAAAAGGAGATGCGTGACTGAACGGGTTTTGCAGCATATCGTCATACAGATCAGGATGCGCATCGATATGCAAGATGTTCAGTCCTTTATGCAGGCTGGCGTGGGCGTCGATCGCAGGGTAGGCCACCGAATGATCGCCTCCGAGACTGACAACATTGCCACCCGCATTGATCAACTCCCAAACCTTGCTGCGAATAGCATCAAAGGCTTCTTGCCGCTCCAGCCCTGTCAGAGATACATTGCCTGCATCAGCCCAAAGCGACTTGTCGCTCAAGTCATATCCGGACTCGGTAAACAGGTTCGCGCTATCGCTTTGCAGTGCTTCACGAATGCGATCCGGTGCCAGCGCGGGGCCTGTTAGAAAACTGGAGTTGTTGTCTTGTGGAAGGCCCAGTAACTTTATGGCCATATTTTGATAATTTCAGGGAAGCTCATGAATGTCGTACCTTAGGGATCGTGAAACAATTAACTATCATTTTCAGTCGTCCCTGCATCCTACCCTGCGGCGTTGTTCGGCGGTTGAATAGCAAGCTATTCGCCCTTCTCACGCCTTGCCGGACAGGCGGACTGGGCGTCCCCCAGGAACACCTGAAAATTGATACTTAATTATTTCACGATCCCTTAGCATCTGAGGACTGTCGTCCTGAGCAGGTATGTCTGTAGCTTCCATTGTGGGATTGGATCAGCTTTGTTCGGGGCGCAGGAAGATCACTTCGCGCATGACCTGCCATCGATCACTTTCAAACACCATGTCTATGCTGAGAGTTAAATCCATATTCTGACCATTCAGATCATTTTTACGGGACAGCAATACGTGTGCATTCTTGTCTTCCACGTCAATCTTGTGAAATTTTGCCCACGTTTTCATAGGTGGATCGCCTGCGTCACGCTTGGATCTGAACAGCTCGGTGAACATGGCTTTGTTAGCCGTATTGACGTTGTGCTCGGTGTCTATCATCAGGATCTGGAGGTCATCATGATAGATACGATCAAGTACATCGACGTTGTAGCTGGTTGCTGTTTGAATCAGTTCGTCGATGGCTTGTCGAACTTGTAGTTGCTCTGGAGTTTGAGTGTCGGGCATTGGAAATTTCTCTTGATGGACGTGATTGTTGTTGAATAGCGATTACTGCTAATCGATGTAAGTGCCTCGTATGGGGTAATTGTTTTTCGGATCACGGATGAAGCCCAAACCGGCAAGCAGGGAAGGAAGGTGAGGTCGAATGAATGGCACATTCGAAATGCTCGTTATTTGTACTTGTCCGGATTCGTTGACGATAAAAGCGCCAGGCTCTGCAAATGGTCGATCGGCTTCTTCTGCTGATCGTGGGTGGGAGATGAACAGGCCAAGTGCTTGCATCTGCTCTATCGTGAGCCCGTAGCCAACTTCGAATTGAAGTTGAAGAGGCTCGACTTGCGCTTGTGCCTTGTCTTGAGAGTCAGCTGATACTGCGACGACATCGACTCCCAATTCGTTGAAAGAGGACAATGATTCATTGAGTTCACTCAGAAACCTGCTGCATAAAGGGCAATGTTTACCGCGATAGACAATGACCAGCTGCCAGTCGTGTGGTGCTTTCGCAGATCCTAGAGATAGCGTTCCCCCATTGATATTGGGTACTTGCATTGCAGGAAAGGTATTGCCAGGTAGTAGTTTTTCAATCGTCATGTGTTCAGGTGACTCGCTATTTTGTAGTGATCGTTATATTATATGGGCAAACATGAAAGTCAAGGTGTTTTTTAATGAACGTTACAAAAAAGGCAGGCCGGCCCAAATTATTTGACAAGAATGAAGCCCTGCTAGCCGCAGTCAATGTGTTCTGGGAGCGTGGCTATGAGGGGGCTTCAGTCAAAAACCTGACCGAGGCCATGGGGATCAACAGCCCGAGTCTGTATGCAGAGTTCGGCGACAAGCACAATCTGTATCTGCAAGCGATTGATTGTTATGCCAACAATGACGCCTGCGCACCCTTGGTCGCAATTGAAGGGATTGAGGACATACACGTTGCCGTGCGAGCATTCCTGGATGCTGCTATCAACTACTCAACTGATCACGACAGCGGGGCCAAGGGTTGCTTTTTAGTCTCGTGTGTCTCAACGAGCGCAGGCCATGTAGAAGGCGTGTCCGAGCTGCTGTACGAGGCGATCGCGGCGACAGACGCGCGCATTACTGCCCGGTTTGATCTGGAAAAGAAGAAAGGGGGGTTGTCTCGCCAATTTCCATCCGCTGAGCGTGCTCGTCTATTGTTCGATCTACGTCAGGGTCTGGTGTTTCGAGCGCGCGCCGGTGTCAGCGCAAAAGTGCTGTCAAAGGATCTGGCTAACCTGGTTCAACTGGTGCTGGCTGACTCCGGTAAATAACAGGATCTGTGGAGTGCAGTACCGGCAATGGGCACGGCACTGTATTTTGAGCAGCACTCAGGCGCTGCTAAACGGCCGGAAACATGCCCGATTTCATCGGTTTAAGAGCCGTTTTTCCGTGAAAAACGCCTACAAATACCTAAAAATCAGCTAGTTATGAGGGTCTGACCTTCTTCAGGGGGTGAGGGCGGTGTCGAAGAAGGCTTTTTCCAGGCTGACGGTGCGGTGGAAAATGTCGGTAACGGCCTCTTTTTCCTCAGCATCAAGAGTTGGCCATGCTGCTTCCAGCTGTCCGCGCAGGTAGGCAACGAGCCCTTCGAACTCTGGACCGGCATGCAGGGTTATCCATTCTGCAAGGTAGAAGGGCAGTGTTTCCGGGGCAGGGTGGAACGGTGTTGCCCATTCCAGGTAGCTCCATTCTGCAACGACCAGAACCGCGATCATGCGTGAGTAGGAGCCGGATAGCCTGGCTTCGGTCATGATGGCTTGAAAGCCCTGGGTGGCGGGCCACAGTTCGGGCTCTTTCCAGTCCTGTTCAGTGACGGCCAGCGCCTCGAAGGAGCGATGAAAATAGGTGTTTTCCGGGCCGGTCACGACTGCCAGAAATTGTGCCAGTGGGATTGAATCCTGTAATGTAGGGGCATGTGCTATCGCAGAAGCTGCCAGGCGCACAAAGTTATCCAGAAAGGTGTAGTCCTGAACCAGGTAGGCCGCCATGCGGCTATCTGCAAGTGTTCCATCGGAGAGTTCGCGACAGAATTGATGCTGGGTAACGGCATTCCAGGTGGCCGAGCAGGATGTTTGCAGTTCTTCGGTTAGAGACATATCGGGCTTGAATGTTCCGGTGAGGTGTCAAAGTCCGATGAAGTATATCCGCGTTGCAGCAAGTACCTGTTAAAGAGGCTGCCAAGTACAGCTCTAGTAACGAGGGGAACAAGATCCCCTCGTTAGCATGCCGTTACAACGGCATGAATGACTAGCGTTGTTAAGCTCTGAAGTTACAGAGTTGACGCCCAATCGCTTACCTGGCTTTCAGCTGTGTCGCGATCCAGTCCGTATTTTTCTTGTACCAGAGTGACCAATGCATCGCGGTCGCCGTCAACGCTCAACAGCTCTTCTTCAGACAGGTCTGCCCAACGATCCTTGATGCTGCCGATCGAGTCTTGCCAGTTGCCTTGCAGATCAGTCCAGCCAGCGCTGTCGGCAGCATCTGCGATGGCATCTTTTGAAGAGTCCAGAGCTGCTGCAGCCGAGTCAGAGGCCTGGTTGAGTGCGTCTCCTGCTTCCCCGGCTGCGTTATCAGCGGCCTGTGTTGCTGTATCCGTTGCGTCTCCGACTGCAGTGGTGGTGCTATCAACAGCTTGTGATGCTGTATCAGTTGCTGATTCCTGGATTGTTGAGCTGGTCTCGCTGTCTACTGGCACAGGTTCTACTGTACCGCCACATCCCGTCAGAACGAGAGTCATGGCTGTGGCCAATACGAGGTTTCCGTTGAGTATGGACATTATTGCTGCTCTCCTGTTGCTTCACGAACACTGGACGAGTCGGTATGACACGTCTTCTGCGTGCAGCGTAACGAGTTCGAGCTCGCATTCATCCTTACAGGTCGGAACGGTTATCCCTGACGTGAATGCAAGCCGCATGGGCAGCCACTCCTGAGGATATGACATTTAGGTAATGATTTTTATACGTGACAGATTGCACAGATTTCGAGTTGGAATGTGTGCTTTGGAGGTCGTCTGATGTTACATGTCACGATGATGACTTGCGGGTGAACTTGTCAGTATTCAACTCTTTGCCATGCACGGGAGAGACTTTCATTGCCGTCTGTCGGCTGGCACGGGATAATGCCCGCTCTTTGGAAATACCGACTTGCTACATGACTTCTTTCGCCCTGCCTGTTCTTCTATGAGTACACTTTCAACATCGCCTCAAGCAGCACAGAATGCTGTTGTGAGCAGCGACATTGCTTATGCGGTAGTCGACTTTGAGACGACAGGGTTGAACCCGCAAGATGGTGATCGTGCTATCGAGATAGGTATATCGTTGTTTCGAGGTGGCAAGGAGGTGGATACATTCTCCTCGCTGATCAACCCTCAGATGCGAATTCCCGCGTTCATTACACAGCTGACTGGTATTTCCAATGCCATGGTAGCTGGTGCGCCAGGCCCATGCGAGGTGTTTCAGAATGCCCTGGACTTTGTCGGCGATGCTCAGCTTGTTGCACACAATGCAAGCTTTGATAGAAAATTCTGGCGCCGGGAGCTCTCTCTGGTGCTAGGGCTTGAATGCGATCGTGAGTTTGTCTGTACCTTGATGCTGGCCCGTCGTGTCTTTCAGTCCTTTCCGAGTCATCGTCTGGGGGAGATAGCCCGCGTATTGAACATTGATACGGGGAGAAGTCACAGGGCACTCGACGATGCACGCGTCACCACTATCATACTGGCCACCATGATGGATCGATTGCGACGCGCCCATCCAGAACAGCTGATTGATGCCTCATTTCTTCAGGCCTATCAGAAGAAGGCAAGAACCAAATTACCTGACTTGTCCAGCATCGTTTGAGCGCCGCGTTTCACGAATTTACAAATACGGGCACCGAAATCGAGGGCTAAGGCACGAGCGTGTACAGTCCGTGCATGTTTTTTCATAGCCATTCGCAGGCGACAGATAGTGAGCCGGGTTCAGGTTTTTGGAGGCAGGGTCAAGTCTTACAAATTTGTGATCTTCAAGCACTAGACGACCGGTCTAATCGTCCCTATAGTCTGTGCATGGACAAACGCAACCCGGATACTCAAACACATATACTGTCGACAGGCCGTCGCCTGACGGCGTTGAATGGCTATGCTGGCGTGGGCTTGAGCGAATTGCTCAAGGAAGCTGGAGTGCCCAAGGGCTCGTTCTACCATTACTTCCAATCCAAGGAGGCCTATGGTTGTGCCTTGTTGAAAGATTTTGCGAATGACTACGAAGAAAAACTGAGCAATACACTGAACCACCCAGGCAAAGATGGTCGTTCACGTCTGCTTGCCTATTTTGCCCAGTGGCGTAAACAGCAAACCGGCGACATCCCGGAAGAGCGCTGCCTGGTCGTCAAGCTGTCAGCTGAAGTGGCTGAGCTATCACCGGATATGAGTGAAATTCTGGAGCATAGTGTGAAGTTCATTGTTGATCGTCTGGCAGACACACTGCGCGAAGGTGTTGCTGATGGCTCGATAGGCGCCCATAAGGATTCCGCTGAGCTTGCCGGTACCCTCTATCACCTATGGTTGGGTGCAAGCCTGGTCGCTGGGCTTTCTCGAAAAAACACGGCTCTGACATCAGCCCTGCGGGTCACCAAAGTTCTGATTCCAGTGGTTTGATATTCAATTGCAATTCACTAATTCATGCTTTTGCCTGATGAGTAGACGACCGGTCTAGTTTGGCAATGGCATTCACTCACCTCATTTAACAACTTTTAGCTATACACGGAGAAATTCATGTCTCAATCAAAAACTACCAATCGCCAGATCGTACTGGCAGAACGTCCCAAGGGCGAGCCAACGCAGAATACATTGAAGCTGGAGGAGAATGCAGTTCCGACAGCGGGTGAAAACCAGATGTTGCTACGTACTGAATATCTCTCGCTGGACCCCTATATGCGTGGGCGTATGAGTGATGCACCCTCCTATGCACCACCGGTTGAGATTGGTGGTGTGATGGTTGGAGGTACGGTGGCAGAAGTTGTCGAGTCGAAGCTGGAAGGCTTTTCTGCAGGAGACTACGTACTTAGTTTCAGCGGTTGGCAGGATTACGCAGTATCGGACGGCACCGGCGTAACCAAACTGGGAAAAGAGTTTGAACACAGATCATGGGCGCTTGGCATCCTGGGCATGCCCGGATTCACGGCATGGGCTGGTTTGACCAAAATTGGAGCTCCCAAGGCTGGAGAGACCATTGCTGTTGCGGCAGCCACCGGTCCTGTCGGTGCAACCGTAGGGCAGATTGGCAAGATACTGGGTTGCCGTGTGGTTGGAATTGCCGGTGGTCCTGAGAAGTGTGAATACGCCGTGAAAGAGCTTGGTTTTGATGCTTGTATCGATCACAAGGCCGCAGATTTTGAAGAGCAGCTGGCCAAGGCAAGTCCTGATGGTATTGATGTCTACTTTGAAAACGTGGGCGGCAAGGTTCTGGATGCTGTCATCCCGTTGCTCAACCCCAATGCACGTGTACCGTTATGTGGCCTGGTATCTCAATACAATGCAACTGAGCTACCTGAAGGTCCGGATCGTATGAACTGGCTGATGGGTCAGATTCTGCGCAAGAAGATCAAAGTACAAGGTTTCATCATATTCGATGATTTTGGCCATCTTTATCCGGAATTTGCGAAAGAGATGAGTGCTTGGGTCGAGGAAGGCAAGGTCAAGTACCGCGAAGAGGTCATCGACGGTCTTGAGAATGCATCAGCAGCATTTGTCGGCTTGCTCAAAGGTGAAAACTTCGGCAAGCGCGTAATAAACGTCGGTTCTAACTAAAGGAATTCAGATATGAAAATTTTAATGGTATTAACTTCGCACGATCAACTCGGCGACACAGGCAATAAAACCGGATTCTGGTTGGAAGAATTTGCTGCTCCCTATTACGTCTTCAAGAATGCTGGAGCAGAGATTACTCTGGCGTCTCCTAAAGGCGGACAGCCACCGATCGATCCGAGCAGTGATGATGAAGGGTCTCAGACAGATGACACGCGTCGTTTCAAAGCGGATGAGGCGGCAAACAAGCACCTTGCTGCAACCGAAAAACTGTCGACCGTCGATGCGGCAGGTTTTGATGCCATCTTCTACCCGGGTGGTCATGGACCTTTGTGGGATCTGGCGGAAGACGCAGATAGCAAGCAGTTGATTGAAACGTTTTACACGGCAGGCAAGCCGGTTGGTGCGGTTTGTCATGCACCAGGGGTATTTCGTCATACGCTTCGTGCTGATGGCAAGCCACTGGTGTCAGGTTTGCGTGTTACCGGCTTTACCAATACAGAAGAAGAGGCTGTTGGCCTGACTAATGTTGTGCCTTTTCTGGTTGAAGATATGCTTAAGGAAAATGGCGGCACTTATGAGAAAGGTGCTGACTGGGCAAGTTTTGTGCTGCGTGATGGCAATCTTGTCACCGGTCAGAATCCGGCCTCGTCTGCAGCAGCAGCCAACGAACTTCTGGCATTGCTGAAATAACTGCTTGACGAGCCAAGGGAAGAGAGCCTGCAACGGTATGCGTGCTGCAGGCTCTCTTGTCTGGCGCAGTAAATTTTCCCTACAGGCGTGCCTCAATCAGGAACGGCCCCTGTGTGCTGGCAGCATGCTTGAGAGCCTCTTCAAGTTCTGCCACCGTTGCAACCTTGCGAGCAGCAACGCCCATACTTTCTGACATGGCAACCCAATCAAGGCTGGGGCGTGTCAAGTCCATCATGCTGAGGGCGATTTCACCACTGCTGGCCTGTACATTCTCCAACTCATACTTGAGAATATCGTAGCTTTGATTGGCTAGAATGATGGTGGTTATGTTCAGCGATTCGCGAGCCTGAGTCCACAATGATTGCACCGTGTACATGGCACTACCATCGCCTTCGAAGCAGAATACCGGTCGGTCAGGGGCTGCAATGGCTGCGCCCGTGGCCAGAGGTAAGCCGCCGCCAATAGAACCACCGCAGACCTCCAGCCAGTCATGAGTGTGAGAGCCCTGGGTGGCAGCAAAGATTTCTCTGCCAGCAGTAACGGACTCATCCACAACAATGGCATCTTCGGGAAGCAGTCGTGCGATCACATTGGCTAGAGAGCCGGGTGTCAGTGGTCCATCTTCACAACGTACCGGAAGCTCAAGAGGCTGTAGTTCCGCGATAACGTCGGTGGTGTCCAGTATGGCTTCCAGATCATCCAGTGCCTTAGGGACATTCTGGAACAAGCTGGCTAGCTGATGGGCTTCTGCTTTTTCGGAATAGAGCTCGCTGCGTGTATCAGGATAGGCGAAGAATGCTATGGGTGGTTTGGTGCCAATAGCGACGATATGTTCAAAATCTTCAAGCAAGGTGGTGGCGCTCTGCAGACGATATGGAATGGCATCGACTGGCACACGACCTGCACCACGTTCCATACGTGATTTGAAAGTCTCGCAGAAAAGGCTGGCACCACGGGCTTTTGCTATGCGAGCCACAGACTTCAAGGCATCGCTACGCAATGCGGCACCACCAATCACGATCGCAACGGACTCCCCGCTGTTCAATACTTCGGCGATGCGTTGCAGGTTTGCCGGATCAATTTCCTCAGGCGTTGAACCCTGATCATCTGTAAGCGTCGGAGAAGGATCTGACTGTGCCTTGCCAGTTGACGATTCCCATGCCGTATTGGCCGGTACGATCAGTGTCGCTATTTTTCCCGGTAAGCCACCAGCCGCGGCAACGGCATCAGCGCCATCACTAGCCAGGTTTGCAGCAGACTCACAGGTTCTGAGCCAATGCGAAACCGGAGCTGCCAAACCTGCGATATCCGAGGTTAATGGTGCATCGTGTGCGATATGCCAGCTTGCATGTTCGCCCACCATATTGACAATGGGTACGCCAGCTTTGCGAGCATTATGTAAATTGGCAATGCCGTTGGCCAGACCCGGGCCGGTATGCAGCAAGGTGACAGCCGGTTTTTCCGCCATGCGTGCATAGCCGTCGGCTGCACCTGTTACCACGCCTTCAAACAGGCCAAGCACGCATCGCATGCCACCGACCTTATCCAGGGCGGCGACAAAATGCATTTCAGACGTGCCGGGATTGGCGAAACAGACATCAACATCCGCATCCAGTAGCGAGCGGACAAGGCTTTCGGCACCGTTCAAAATGAATTCTCCAAGAATTTAGTAGTCTGAAATACTGGGTCTTGTATCCAGTCTGGTCACCATTGGTAGTGGACCAGAAGGTGCAGTATATCCGTCTTGCTGGCATCGGGTCGTCACAGCGTCTGGCAACAAAGATGTCGAGTTCGTGTAGCCTTGGCCAGTTCCATAGTCCAACGAACGATTGACTGGTTTCAACATGGCGGACGACCTTCCAAGCATTCATCAGATTCGAGTCTTGGCCTCTGAATATGGATTGGTTCTAAGAGGTGGATTCAGGACGAACGACAGTGACATCATTCCGGTGCACGAGTCGGGTCGCATACATTCTGGGGTTCTGCTGTTCGGTCAAACCGGATCGACACTATGGGATTACTTTGCCCGATCAGAAGAATACCTGGATGGCAAGGCTGATCCGATGGATCGCTGGAGTGCTCGGGTAGGGCGCAGGCTGGCAGAAAAGTCGGGTGGTACTGCCTTGTTACCATTCGATGGACCCCCCTGGTATCCCTTCCTTCGATGGGCGCAACGAGCAGAGAACATACGTTCTTCACCGTTGGGAATTCTGATGCATCCGCAACATGGCCTGTGGCATGCGTACCGGTTTGCCATTGCCTTGCCAGTGCTTGTCGAGGGCTTTGAAGAGTTGGAACATTCTTCTGCGAGGCACGTTGCCAGGCAGCACGCTACCGAGCGGCACGCCTGCGATTCGTGTGTTGCACGAGACTGCTTGAAGGCTTGTCCGGTTAACGCTTTTACGGAAGGCAAATACGATGTGGTTTCGTGTGCGAGCTATTTGCGCCAGAACGAACAATCAGACTGTCACCGGTCAGGGTGTCTGGCGCGCGCTGCGTGTCCGGAAGGGCAGGACTCCGTCTATGAGCTCGCTCATCGTCAGTTCCATATGCTGCAGTTCTATGCCTCACTCAAAAAGCCGATTGAGCTTTCATGAGAGAGGCAGACTTGCATTAAAATAATTTATAGCTTGACTTGCATACATCGATATCGCCAGCTGTCAGGACCCGATACCCGACATCACGCGCTAGTCGACAGAGCATCCTCACTCTGGTCACTGGCAAGTGAGCGCAAGACATAGTGAAGAATGCCGCCGTGACGATAGTAATCCCACTCAACCGGGGTGTCGATACGTATGTCGACGGTAAATTCCACGACCTTGCCATTGTCATTCTCGGCTCGTACATCCAGCGTGGCAGGGTGCTGATCGGCCGAGCTGATGGTGAAGCGTTCCTCGCCACTCAAACCGAGTGATTCGGCATCGTCGCCTTCCTGGTATTGCAGGGGCAATACGCCGAAGCCTATGAGATTGGATCGGTGTATACGCTCATAGCTTTGTGCGATAACAGCGCTGACTCCGAGCAGACGTGTGCCTTTTGCGGCCCAGTCACGACTGGAACCTGTGCCGTACTCGCGCCCGGCAAGCACGACCAGTGGCGTTTTTTCGCGTTGGTACTGCATGCCTGCAGCGTAGATACTCATCGATTCGCCATCAGGTAAATGACGCGTCACACTGCCTTCCGAGCCTGGAGCCAGTTGATTGCGCAGGCGCACATTGGCGAATGTGCCTCGCATCATGACTTCATGGTTGCCACGGCGTGAACCCAGACTGTTGAAATCACCCAGAGAAACACCCTGGGACAGAAGGTATTCACCTGCCGGGCTATCGGGAAGAATTGCACCCGCTGGCGAGATATGATCCGTCGTGACGCTGTCGCCGAGCATCACCAGACAACGCGCATCCTTGATAATGGGTGAGTCGACGATATTCGCGCTGATACCTTCGAAGAAGGGTGGTTTTTTCACATAGGTGGATTCGGGCCACTGATAGGTATTGCCTCCTGGCACATCCAGACGCTTCCATTCCTCGGCGCCTTCAAATACATCGGCGTAGCTCTTGCCAAACAGGCTTGAAGATACATGCGTCTCGACGGCCTCTGCCACCTCGGCGGCGCTTGGCCAGATATCGGTCAAAAAGACAGGCTTGCCGTCAGCATCTTCTCCCAACGGTTCTGTGGTCAGATCTATGCGCATGCTACCTGCCAGTGCATAAGCGACTACCAATGGGGGGGAGGCGAGGTAGTTGGTCTGTACTTCCTGATGAATCCGACCTTCGAAGTTACGGTTGCCGCTCAGCACAGAGGCTGCCACCAGCTTGCCTTTGCGAATAGCCTGGCTGACCTCCTCGGGTAGCGGGCCAGAGTTGCCGATACAGGTTGTGCAGCCAAAACCGACCACATGGAACCCAAGTTCGCGCAACGGCTGCATGAGCTCCGCAGATTCCAGATATTGCGGTACTACCTGCGAGCCTGGTGCAAGCGATGTCTTGACCCAGGGCTTTACCGTCAGGCCACGCTCACGTGCACGTTTGGCCAGCAGCCCTGCCGCCATCATGACTGCAGGGTTTGAGGTATTGGTGCATGATGTAATGGCTGCAATCACCACATCGCCATCGTGCAGGCGCATTGGCGCACCTTCCAGATCGAAGTCAATGTGCTTGACGGGAGGCGTGAGGTCACTGCCGATGGCGGTGTGTCCACCTTCACTATCGAACCTTGATTCCTGCTGGTTCTTAGCTGGCTTGATGTCAAGCGGCATCTCATCGAGTCGGCCCTCGTCAACAAGGTAACGATGAAAGCGATCACTGGCCTCGGACAGATCAATGCGATCCTGCGGTCGCTTTGGTCCGGCGATGCTGGGACGCACCTCAGAGAGGTCCAGCGTCACGGAGTCACTGTAGTTGGCTGCCTTGTCACCATCTTCGCGCCATAGTCCTTGTGCACGTGCGTAAGCTTCAACAAGATTGATACGGCTTTGATCACGGCCAGTCAGTCGCAGGTAGCGCAAGGTCTCGGCATCGATCGGGAAGATGCCGCAAGTAGCACCGTACTCAGGGGCCATATTACTGATAGTGGCGCGATCAGCCAGTGGCAAACTTGAAAGCCCGTCACCATGGAATTCGACAAACTTGCCAACAACTCCTTTGCTGCGCAACTTCTCGGTGACCATGAGAACCAGATCGGTTGCCGTGGTGCCGGCTGGCATTTTGCCTGTTATTTCAAACCCGACGACTTCGGGTATGAGTAGTGTGATGGCTTGTCCGAGCATGGCCGCTTCCGCCTCGATACCACCGACACCCCAACCCAGAACACCCAGGCCATTGATCATCGTGGTGTGAGAGTCGGTACCTACCAGAGTGTCTGGAAAGGCCATCAGTTTGTCACCTTCACGGCGCTCGGTGACAACATCGGCCAGATACTCCAGGTTCACTTGATGCACGATGCCGGTGCCCGGTGGAACGACACGGAAATTGTCAAATGCTTCCTGTCCCCAGCGCAGAAACTGGTAGCGCTCCTTGTTACGCTGGAATTCCAGTTTGCGGTTAAGATCCAGAGCATCCATGGAGGCAAATCGATCCACCATGACCGAATGATCGATGACGAGATCGACCGGAATCTGCGGATTGATCAAGGCAGGATCGGAGCCTAACTCCGCCATTGCATCGCGCATGGCCGCCAGATCCACGATGGCAGGAACCCCTGTGAAGTCTTGCAGGATTACGCGGGCCGGGGAGAAGCTGATCTGTTCGGCGGTGGCGCTGCCAGGTTGCCAGGTTGCCAATGCCTTGATGTGTTCTTGTGTAATGTCACGACCGTCTTCATGGCGTAACAGATTTTCAAGCAATATTTTCAATGAGAAGGGTAAGCGACTCACACCGAACTGCTTTTCAAGCTCGGTGATATTGTGAATGCTGAAAGACTTTCCTTCAACTTCGAGAGTCGATAACGTTGAGAAGCTGTTCATTCGTGGGCCTCCTGTTACTGGACCGAATTCCGTCTGCAAAATGCAGTGGATGCCTGACCTTCATCTGAAGGTGTCAGCAAGATATGTCAGTTAACTGAATTCAGTCTAACAGCCAGAAATACCGATGCCGGGCGTGTTCCTGTATCGGTAAAATTTTCAAAGCACCTGCAGTCGAAGCGCGTGAAATCAGAGTTCGCGAAGCCCTTTACCCAGCACCGCACCGGCCAGACTCATCAGTGAGAGAATCACTATTAACCATATCGGTTCGAAGAAAGTGGAGAGCACTCCCAGCAGAATACCGGTTGCAAGCAACAGTGCGCCTATGATCGTATTGGACAAGGCGACGTAGTCAACGCGCCTCTCTTTGCTGGCCATATCCACGATATAGGTTTTCCTGGCAACCCTGACGCCCTGATGAGAGATCTGCAGCCCGAAGAAGATCAGGGGTACAAGCCAGCTGGTATGCAGTAGCTCAGGGGTGGCAATATAAATGACCAAGGTCAGGGCTCCCAATAGAAATACCAGAAAACCTGACAGGATCATTGTACGACGGGAGGAGCGATCAGATAGTCGGCCCCAGACAACCGAGGATAGTAAATTTGCCAGCCCACCTGCGAGTAGCAGGCCTCCCAGGACACGAATGCCCGAGTCGTTATTGCCACTGAGCAGAATATAGTAAGGCGCTAATAGCGCTGAAGAGATATACAAGGCACGTACGGTAATGAACTTTGCAAGATCGCTGTCCTCTTGCAGCAAGCTTAGCCTCTGCTTTAGAGAGTTAGAGCGAGTCTTGCCATTGTCACGGCTTGATGCCGATTCATCAATAAAACCGTAGACCAGACTTGCCAGTAACCAGCATGCACAGGCGATCAGCAGCAGAACCACGATGGTGGAAATTGATTTTGCCGAGCTTTGCATCAGCAGATACCCGGCAACTGCACAACTGCTCAAACCAGCAATGGTTGCAGACCAGCCGGTAGTCTGACCACGCATCGACTTCGGGATGACGGCTCCCAGGACCGCTTTTGATGACAGGGAGCAAAGGCATCTGCCTAAACTGAATAGTGTTACCAGAGTGACGATCAATATGGCAGCGCTAAGACCTGTAAAAGTCAGGGCGGTCAAAACCACACCGAATATGGCCATGGCCTGAAAGACGGTTCCGGCCTGGTAGAGTCGCAGTTTTTTCGGACGTGATGTGACAGGGCCTGCCAATAATAATTGCGGCAACATTGAGCCGGCCTCACGTATCGGGACTATCAGGCTGATAGCGAAAGCTGGGGCACCCAAAGCCTGCATCAACCAGGTGAGTGTGATCTTGGGGCTGGCCAGCAAGTCTGCAAATTTGCTGAAAAAGTTTGTACAGCAAATCAGAAGAAATGCACGAGCGATCTGTTGTTTGTCGGCATCCGTAGCGTGTTCGTCCTGACCTTCGGTTAACTTGTTAACGACAGACACAGCTTGCAGGCGCATCAGCTCTGCTCGCCAGAGACTGTATTGACTGCGTATGCTGAGCAGTTGATAGCCGAGACAGGCATTGGCAACGGCACCCGGGTTGGGGCGTGCGCAATGGGAATAGTAAGTGAATTCATGAAGATGCCGTGCGTCAGTGGTAATACATCTTTTACCGCCAAGCCAGATCGGTTGGTTGAATTGTAATAGTTACCTGCTGTCACAGGTTTGCGGAGCTGTAAATCAGAGCGCTTAAGTGGTGCTCGATTAAACTGAGTCTTTGTCTCTTGTCTCTTGTCTCTTGTCTCTTGTCTCTTGTTCTGGTGTCTGGTGTCTGGTGTCTGGTGTCTGGTGTCTGGTGTCTGGTGTCTGGTCATGCAGATATCAAAATTGATAATTTGTGAATAATCCGCCGGTCCATTGCTCTTCTGCGCCTCGTAAGCTGATTACCGGGCTGTCTGCCAGCTCATCAGAAAAATGCTTGACGCTGACTGTCAGTCCGCCAGACCAGGGCCCGTCAAACTCCTGAATAATGGTCAGGGCCAACCCGATATCCTTAAGTCCTTTGTCTGCTTCGAATTCAGCAAGCGATGAAAGATTGCTGTCACTCTCATTGACTCCGAAGTAGGCACTATTGTATTCAGAATCAGCGTAAGCCAGCTGGAGCTGACCGATGGCAGTCGTTTTCGAGGAGAACTCCCGAAGCAGGCCAATGCTAATCGATAGCAAGGTGCCGTCATGACCGGCGCCAAAAGTGTCAGTAATGTCCAGTGAGGCAATAATCAAAGCTGGATCATCGATGCCAAGCATGTTCACGGGTATGCCGGATTGCAGGAACAAGCCGACTTCCAGGGCGTCGTCGATGGGCTCCATCAGGCGCACATTTTTATCTGAAATATCGGCTGAGCGCCCTTCGTCGTATCGCACGACAAAACCCGTATTGAGCTTGGGTGAAGGCACCAGATCCATTTGCAACTCTACGCCTCTGAGTGTCAGTCCGACTGGCCCCAGGAGGGTTTTGGCAGATGGCAATACTACGGGTTGGTACTTGTCCGCTCCCTGGTACTCAGGCTTCATGTAAACGCCCACGCCGATTTCATGAGCGGCAGCATTTCCAGCAAGTGCCAGCAAGCTGAGGGTGAGAGTTGTAAGAATTCTACAGTAGGTGCTTATATGGGCTCGGGGCTGCATAGCTCAAGTGCGTCTGTTTGTCTGCCTCGCGAGTCACTGTGTCCGCAATGGCTGTCGGATAAATGGAGCACCTGATACCCTTGGTATGATGGCGGGTGTGTCAGGTACCGGAATTGATAGTGTGAAGATACTACCTTTCCCCGCTTCACTTTCACAACTGATTGAACCGCCCAGCTTTCTCGCCAAGTTCTGGCTGATGACCAGTCCCAGGCCTTGATCAGGGTCCTGTTGAGAAAGCTCAGTGCCGGGTTCTGATAAAAGTTTGAGAAGTCTGTATTTTTGCTCGGCTCCGATACCTACGCCCGTATCCTTGACGATGAAGTTCAGGGTTCCCCCTTGTAAGGACTTGCCGCCGGATTCAAAGTTTGAAGAGGCAAGCTTTTCAGGTTCATACTGGATGAGTAATGTTACGCCGCCCTTATCGGTAAATTTGATGGCATTGCCAATCAGATTGATGATGATTCGCTTGAGAAGTTTTTGATCAGTCTGAATCAGGGCCGGTATATCGGGTGACCAATTGCACTCGAGTGATATCCGTTTCATT
Source organism: Granulosicoccus antarcticus IMCC3135 (assembly GCF_002215215.1). Classification (NCBI taxonomy): domain Bacteria; kingdom Pseudomonadati; phylum Pseudomonadota; class Gammaproteobacteria; order Chromatiales; family Granulosicoccaceae; genus Granulosicoccus; species Granulosicoccus antarcticus. The sequence goes on from NZ_CP018632.1 coordinate 862,008, forward strand.
CTCGCCCTCAGGGATACGGTGTCTGAAATATCAACCATGAGTTCAGTGGGGGAAAACGATTTTTTACTGGGTTCAATATTTCCAGCCTCGATTTTTGATAAATCGAGTACGTCGTTGATGATGCTTAAAAGGTTCTCGGCATTGCGGTTGATCGTCTGCAGGTATTGCAGCGTTTCGTTGTTCGGCTCTTTTTCGATGAGTAAATCCGTATAGCCAAGAATTGCTGTCATGGGCGTACGGATTTCACGTGACATATTGGCCAGGAACATGTTCTTTGAATCATTCGCTGCTACGCTCATTCGACGCGCCTGCTGCAGCGATTTCACATGATCGTGGTTTTTCCTTATAACCTGGTCTGAATCAATCGGGAAGCTTGCGTGCCCCTCTGCGATTTTTGCGTTATCTCTGTCCGGATAATTGGGGTGCAAAAGAACCATCAATACATTGTCGTTATCCTGGCAGCCTTCAAGCTTGCTGATATGGACATGACAATGATGATAAGTGCCGTTCCTGTAGGCCCGGGCCGGGGTGTTGACAGGTGTCTCGTTTCGCCAGACTCGCGACAGGAGTGGGCGTAGACGTGACTTCAAACCTCTGCGGGCAACAATCGTGATATCCGGCAGTTCCGTTGAGAGTCCGGAGAAGTCATGCTGGACAAAATTGTCAGTTGAGCCCTTTGCAAAAAGGACTCGATTGTCCTTGTTGACTACAAATACAGCGTGTTCGATCTGCTGGGGCCATTGACGACGCACACAGGCAGCAAGGTCGATGGATTGCTCACAACCCTTTATCAAGTGAAGCTCCTGTTGAGTGAGTATTCTCCGAGATCATGGCTGCTACGGCCACCAGAAAGCCATGGTCATCACCATCACTTGTCGGCGTTCAGACGGCTGTAAATTCAAGCCAGATCACCCATTCAGCTTACCTCACTCGCCTAGCGCAATGCTTGTAAATACAGGCCCGAGTAACCTTCGCGTTCGAACATCCGGTGTGCAGTCCGACCTCCTTATCGTTCACAACAACGCAACTGCAGATACTGATTCAGGAAGGCGGCTGTGGACTTGGCGTTCCGTACGAGGCCAGATCATTTTTCGGTAGAAGTTCCGGTTCGGTTATTGGGCTCGCTCATTGATACCCACTCTGTCGGTGACCGGTCTGACAGGGCTCTCCCTGGTGTAAACTCGTTCAAGCTGCCCAGGATAGAGCCTGTCCAACGTGTTCGACATCAAATACCGACTGCTAGTGAGACTGACGAGGTGGTTATAAGCGGGTCTGCGGGACACTTATCCGCTAATACAGTGCAAAACGCCGCTGGGCCAATTATCGTGGCAATTGCTGCGCCTCGAAATGCGCAAGAGGGTCTGTGTGAGTTCTTGCAGGGTTTGGACTGCAAAGAGGCTTTGCTTGATGACATTATCGTCATCTATCTCGAGAAGGATCGTGATGAGGGTCAGGACAAACTTGCTGATTTGAGTCGATCAACAAGCTTGAGCATCATCGAGTGCAATTCCGGGATCAAACTCCAGGCAGGCAATCTTTATCTGATGCCCTCGGATAGCAGTATTTCGATCGAGCAGTATGTCCTGTCGATCAGTAAATCAGGAATACCAAACGCTGACCATGGTGGCCATTCACGTTTCGTTGATGAGTTTTTCATCTCACTTGCACAGAATCATGCGCCCCATGCTGTGGGTATTCTGCTCGGCGCAGTGGGGGGGGACGGCATAAAGGGGTTGCTGACATTGCAAAATGCTGGAGCCTGGACACTTTCCCATGCTTCCCAGCCGAAATGCTGGGACTCCAGGGCGGTCGTGGACGATCAGGAAGAATATTTACTGAAGCCCAGGGTCATGGGGGAAAAGCTTGCCAGCCAACTCTCTCATAAGAAAGTGAATTTTCAGCAAAGCGAAGAGATGCTACGCAAATCATTGCTTGCCGCGAATATGGATGCTTTCCATCTGGATTTTTCTGATAGGCAGATGTTACGCCAGGGAGGGCTGTCCAGACAGCTTGGTGTTCCTGAGTCGCTGGAGAACGAAGAGTATCTTGTCAGGATTCATTCAGGTGACAGGCTTGAGCGAGACCGTGCGATTGCATTCTGCACACCAGATCAATCACATTATCGAAACACCTATCGATTCACGAAGTCGGATGGCCAGGTTTGCTGGTTGTCGGAAGAGGGTGAAATACAATTTGATCATGCAGGCAACAAAGTTGCTCTGTCCGGTATATGCAGGGATGTTACTGGTGAACGACACCGGGAAGAAGGCCTGTTGGCAAAAGCGCGCGAGGCCATCAATCAAGAGGAGCGCTTGCGACGGGTTATAGATCATCAACTGGGCCTGGTGGGAATAATCGATCTTGATGGGACCTTGCTGGAAGTGGATAACACCTCCATGTCGATCACCGGTACAAGTCGAGAGCAGGTTATCGGCAAGCACTTCGCCGAAACAAGTTTCTGGAGTCATGACAAGGCGACATCGCAGCGTATCCGGGAGGCGATGCAGCATGCCTTTGAAGGTGAGGTGGTGCGATTCGATGTGGCGCTGGCCTCGACAAATGATCGCACGCTGATGATAGATTTCATGCTGGCACCTTTGTATGACGAACAGGGAGCCGTCGAGTTCCTGATTCCATCGGGTGTTGATATCAGTGAACGCAAGCAGGCTGAACAGGCTCTGCTTGCCAGTGAAAACCGGTTGCGAGTCGGTGTGGCTGTGGCTAATCTGGCATTGGCAGAAATTGACTATTTGTCCAATACAGCTCACTTGACCAAAGAGGCAGCTCAACTTTATGGGCTGGATGAATCGGTTTCATGCGTCAATCGAGAGCAGTTATATACGTTCATCCATGAAGATGACCGGGCACGGGTGCATGCCCTTATAGACAGACAACTGGCATCTTCAGACGGTGATTCGATTCATTGTCAGCACAGGTTGCAATTTTCGGATGGTAGTTTGCGTTGGGTGGAAGTGCGCATGCAGTTCTACTTCAAGAATGTGCACGGTAGCAGGCAACCCTATAAAAGCATTCTGGCTGCACGCGACATCACCGAGCAGAAGTCAGCGGACGGGCGCTTGCTGGAGAGTGAAAATCGCTTTCGAAACATGATCGACGATCTGCCAAATCTGATCTGGGTGCATGATGTCAAAGGACAGCTACAAACTGTCAACAGAACATTCCGGGAGTTTTTTGGAGCAGAATTGACCTGTGCCAATGGACAGGACTGGCGGGAGCTGATACACCCCGATGATGTGGATGAATACACTCGGGAGTTTGATGTCTGCGTTAGAGAGAGACGTGTGTTCAGAGCTCAGGCGCGCGTAAGAAATGCGGAAGGACAGTGGCGATGGCTGGAGTCGGTGGGCTTGCCACGCCTGTCCGACACGGGTGAGTTTCTTGGTTTTGCCGGCTCCAGTGGTGATGTCACAAAGCAACATGAATTCGAGAACAGCTTGCGTAAAGCCAGACGAGCTGCCGAAGTGGCTAATGAATCCAAGAGTGCATTTATTGCCAATATGAGCCATGAGATTCGCACACCGATGAGTGCGGTTCTAGGATATACCGAGCTTTTGGGCATGGAGGAGAAGGATCCGGAGAAACTTGAATTTCTGAGCATCATAAGGCGCAACGGTCATTTCCTGCTCGACATCATCAATGACATTCTAGACCTGTCCAAGGTCGAGGCAGGCAAGCTGGATATCGATAACACGTCGTTTGCCGTACAGGATATCGTCACTGATGTGCTGTCGATGATGAAAGCGCGAGCCAGTGAAAAGAATCTGAGCTTCAATGTGGAATACCGAACCGATATTCCCGCCACCATCAATAGTGATCCAAGACGATTGCAGCAGATTCTTGTCAATCTCATCGGCAATGCTGTGAAGTTTACCGAGGAAGGCGGTGTGCAGTTACTGGTCACGTATGGACAGGAAGATGGGTCTCGTCTGCATTTCAGTGTGGTGGATAGTGGTATTGGCATGTCCAGCGAAATACAGACTCGCCTGTTCACACCGTTCTCACAAGGAGATGATTCCGTCAGTCGCCTGTTTGGCGGTACCGGACTCGGGCTTGCCATTAGTCAGAGACTGGCAAGGTTGCTGGGGGGCGAGATCGTTGTCGATAGCGAAACGGGCCGCGGAAGTTGCTTCAGTTTTACCATCGCCGTGGGTGATGTCTCTGCCCAGCCACTGATCACGGTGAACAGTGATTACGCGGTTATGGTCGAGGAGCCGGCAGCGAATGATATAAAGCTGGACTGCTGTGTTCTGGTGGTGGACGATCAGCGTGACGTAAGGGTCATGGTCAAACGGTTTCTCGAAAAAGCGTCTGCAACCGTCTGCACGGCAGAGGATGGTATTGATGCTCTATCGCTTGTCCGGGAGTCGATGGAGGCGGGAAGTCCTTTGATCGATCTTGTATTGCTTGACATGCAAATGCCAAGACTTGATGGTTACAACACGGCCAGGCAACTCAGAGGCATGGGGTTCAAGGCTCCGATCGTGGCTTTGACCGCCGACGCTCTGCAAGCCGATATGACTATCTGCCTGACCAGCGGTTGTGACGCCTACTTGAGCAAGCCTGTTAATTCCCGCGACTTACTGACAACAATCAAACACTACACACAGCAAATCGAGCCTGCGGCTCTGGAAGATCAAAGGAGGCGTGTCGCGGCCAGTGCCGATAAAGCGGGGAATGGGACTGGCGCCATTGGTAGCTTGCCCGATGAGCGCTCAGGGGAATTAGCTGAAGGCAGTACCGGCTTGCAAGTATTGATTGTTGATGCTGTTGATGTTTGTCGCAGCTTGCAAAGGCTATTGGAAAGAAAAGGTATACGGGCAGATTGTGCGCACGATGGAAAAAGCGCATTGCAAAGGCTCTGCGACTTGAGGCCGAATGTAGTCATTCTGGATATCAATCTACCTGATATGAGCGGGTTGGAATTGGTAAAGCTCATGCGGGCCCAGCTCGATTCACCAGACACTCGGTTCATCGCGTTATCCGGGCATACCGGTAGCGAGAATTTTCAGCGCTCCCTAGCGGCAGGGTTTGACACCCACCTGGAGAAGCCGGTAGATATCAAAGAGTTACTGGCGGCAATTCGTATCGGGCGCGTGGACTGAGGGCTGCGCCAATTCGTGTGCCGGTATCCTCTGATGCATCTGGTCCAGAATCGTTTGCATGGTCCTGAAAATGCAAGACTGCACCATCCTGTTCTAGCAAAATGTTTTTCTCGCTATCATCTGGTGCAATCAGAATTATTGAATCAACGGCCTCTGAAGTCGTATGGTCTGCATCACTCTGCATGCTTGCCATGGTGGTAAAGCTTGCGGCACTCATGATGGTAACGAATCTAATGTAACGATGAGTGTCCATTTGAAGCTCTCCCGTCTCATACAACTACTCAGGGGTTAACATCCGGACTGATAAAACAGACCAGTCCGGGCACTGTATTTGGTTCTTGTACTCAGACTGGCAATCCTTGTAATTTTTATAGCCATAGTCTGTAAGGCATACCGCCAAATTGCAGAATAGTTCTGTTTTTCGTCTCAACAACGACATACCGGCACTACTTGCAAATATGAACCAGTTCAGTCACCAGAAACCAGAGTCTAAAAATCATAAACGTCCGCGCCCGTGGCCGGGCCGCCCATATCCGCTAGGCGCAACGTTTGATGGGACCGGTACTAATTTTGCCATCTTCTCCGAGATTGCCGAGCTGGTTCAGTTATGTCTGTTTGATGAAGATGGCAATGAACATCGTATCGATATAGAGGAGGTGGATGCCTTTGTCTGGCATATCTATTTACCGGATATTCAACCCGGGCAGCACTACGGTTATCGAGTTCATGGGCCGTATGATCCTGGCGCGGGGCATCGCTGTCAGAGTGAGAAGTTATTGATTGATCCTTATGCTCGTGCTATCGATGGTCAAATTGATGGTGACGAGTCTCTGTATGGCTACAAATTCGACTCTCCGGATACGCTCAACAGTGAGGATTCCGCGGCGCATACCATGAAGTCGGTAGTTATCAATCCGTACTTCAACTGGGGACATGACCGGCCACCCGCTCTCGAGTATCACGAGACGATCATCTACGAGGCACATGTAAAAGGCTTGACGATGACTCATCCAGGTGTGCCTGAGGAGTTGCGTGGCACCTATGCCGGCCTGGGTCATCCTGTCATTATTGACCACCTCGTCTCGTTGGGCATCACTGCCATTGAGTTGATGCCGGTGCATCAGTTTGTCAACGATCCGATTCTGGTTGACAAGGGTTTGTCCAATTATTGGGGATATAACACCATCGGCTTCTTTGCACCACACAACGATTATGCCGCATCCAATGTAGCGGGACAGCAGGTGCAGGAATTCAAGCAGATGGTCAAGGCGCTGCATGAGCATGACATCGAGGTCATACTCGATGTGGTCTACAACCATACAGCCGAGGGTAACCACCTGGGGCCGACTCTGTGTTTCAAGGGGGTCGACAACAGTGCCTATTATCGCCTGGTTGATGATGACAAGGAGCATTACTACGACACGACAGGGACGGGGAATTCACTACTGATGCGACACCCGTTTGTATTGCAGATGATCATGGATTCATTGCGATACTGGGTGCTGGAAATGCATGTAGACGGCTTTCGGTTCGATCTTGCTTCCACCCTGGCAAGACAATTCCACGAGGTTGATAAACTGTCAGTGTTCTTTCATCTCATGCAACAGGATCCGGTCATCAGCCAGGTAAAACTAATAGCAGAACCATGGGACGTTGGTGAAGGGGGATATCAAGTGGGCCGCTTTCCAGCCTTGTGGACTGAGTGGAATGGACAATACCGGGATACTGTCAGGGATTTCTGGCGTGGTGAGCCGGCAACTTTGGCAGAGTTTGCCAGTCGCCTCACTGGCTCATCCGATTTGTACGAACACAGTGGACGAAAACCCAAAGCATCAATCAATTTCGTAACCGCACACGATGGTTTCACGCTGTCAGATCTGGTGAGCTATAACGACAAGCACAATGAGGCCAACGGTGAGGACGGGCGTGATGGCGATAGTCACAACCGGTCCTGGAACTCAGGAGAAGAAGGTGTCAGCAATGAGCCTGCTATTCTCGCCTTGCGAGCGCGTCAACAACGCAACTTTCTGGTAACACTGCTGCTCTCACAAGGCGTTCCGATGATCAGTCACGGTGATGAAACGGGGCGAACGCAGTTGGGTAATAACAATGCCTATTGCCAGGATAGTCCGTTGGCATGGGTGGATTGGAAGCTTGATGAGGCGCGTACCGATTTACTGAAATTTGCCCGAATGCTGATCAAGCTGCGGCGAGACCATCCGGTATTTCGGCGGCGTCGGTTTCTTCGGGGGGAGAGTGGCAGTTGTGAGCCTGGCGAGGTAGCCTGGTTCAACGCGGGAGGAAGTCGCATGGAGGAGGGTGAGTGGAGTCAGGATCAAACGCTGTCCTTGATGGTTTTTCTGAACGGGAAAAAAATCGCGGAGCCAGACTCGAGAGGCGAGCGGGTGGTGGATGACAGTTTTCTCATGATATTCAATGCCTGTCCTTCAAGCACTGAATTTACTGTGCCGCTTGAGCTTGGCGCTGCATGGCAACGAGTGTTGTATACCGTTCATGCCTGCGAGGTTGAGCAGCACTATGTGGCGGGTGATGTCATGAGTCTGGAGGGCCATAGCACCGTACTGCTAATGCAGCAATCGACTCATTCTTGAGAACACGTTGCTCTATCGAGCATTCTCGTAGCGAAGGTGGTCGCGGTGCAATATCCAGATCCGAACAGCTCTGAGAACTCATTGAAAATTTGACACGCCACGTTTGCAAGTTCTGCATCAGGGTCGTTTAGACGGTGACAGTCGAACCTGATTTGTCTATCGTTACTTCCACACCTACACGACGCAAGTCATGTGAGTGAATTAATTGATCAACGAGGAGTAGCTATGAACAAGCGTACACAGATGTTGGGTATCGTATTGGCGACAGCTTTGAGTGCCGGTATCGGCGGTGCTGCCTATGCGGCAGGTTCCATGACCCCGGAAGAAACTGCAGCCGAACTGCAACAGGCATTCTCATTGGATGCAGATATTTCCCAGATAGTTGACGCAACAGTCAGAGATGGTGTGATTGTGTTGACCGGTACGGTCAACGATCAGCAGGCGTTGGATAAGGTACATGCGATCATTCGTGACATGGAGATTGATAGCAGCATGATCGAGGACAATGTAGGGAAGGACTAATATACGTGGCAGGAGCCTCACCTCTCAGGTGGCTTCTGACGGAACACGAATCAAGCTGATATAACAAGCTTATTGGTTAATTTCTCAACCGGATGTCAGCAAAGCTAGAACTAGTAGTATAAGACAACTGGGTTCGAGAGATTCTGGCCAGTTCTGTAGCACCAGCTTTATGCCGGGCTATGGTTCTGGCCATTTTCATGTCGAAAACAATGAGGGCCAATGCTGCTGTTTTTGACGGGATTGTTTTATCGGGAATTCTGGCTGATGTAAAAATTGCCTATTCTGCTTCTGCTCCGATGTAGAAATTCCAAGCTGCTTTCAGGTTGATGATGTGGTGATATTTTTTATGCACCCAAACAATTAATCGTCAATTGGAGAGAGCAGTCATGACTACGACTATTTACGAAAGAATCATTCAGGATCACACTCGCCATCGAGAGCTTCTGAACAAGCTCTCAGAAACATCCGGCGATAGTGATGATCGGCAGAGGGCTTGGAATGAATTCTATTACGATGTCAAGTCTCATGCTGCAGCTGAAGAGGAAACGTTCTACTCCCGGTTGATGGCTGACACAGATGGTCAGGATGATGCTCGTCATAGCGTCTCAGAGCATAAGGAGCTGGACGACATAATCGGCGAGTTGCACGAGATGGAGTTTTCCAGTCCGGTCTGGCTTGTCAAGTTCAAGACTCTCAAGCACGACTATGAGCACCATATGGATGAAGAGGAGAGCGATATCTTCGAAAAAGCCCGAGAGGTTTTTGATAAAGAAGAGTCAGGCGAGATTGGCAAAGCGTTTGTGAAACGCAAAATTGCAGAGCGTGAGCTGGTCGATGAGAAAGCTGAAGCGTCGCTCGAAGAGTGACTTGAAGTGTCTTTGGAAGTTCGGGTAAAGGCCTGAAATCCATTATTTAAATAACCTGAGTTGCATTAAAACGGAGAAGTTCAATGAACAGCATTATTTATCTTGTCGGGCTTGTAGTTATTGTATTGGCGATACTGTCATTTTTGGGTCTTCGGTGAAGAGTCAAAGGGCCATTAAGGGAGGGTTTCTGAAATGAATAGCGTACAAACTGCAAATGTCGTTGATGGAGCTGCAAGTGTCCCCCATGTGGACTGGTCAGCTATTTTTGCTGGAGCTCTGCTTGCCTCGGCGATAGGATTTATTCTGATGACTTTCGGATCAGGTCTTGGCTTGTCACTGGTTGACCCATTTGGCAAAGAGGGTGCTTCTCCTGTTCTGATTGCTGCCATGGTCGGTTTGTGGACAGCCTGGGTCGTGGTATCAAGTTTCATGGCGGGTGGTTACCTGGCTGGAAGAATGAGGCGACGTGCATTCGATGCATCCGAGCATGAAGTGGATGTTCGAGACGGCTCTCATGGCTTGGTTGTGTGGGCGATGGGTGTGCTGATTGCCGGCTATCTTGCGGCCAGTGGTATCGCTAATGTGACGGGAGCTGTTGCCTCATCCGCAGGCTCGGTGGTCTCCGCTAGTGCTAGTGCGATTGGTGAATCATCGGCAGATCCGATGGCACTTGTCACAGATTCTCTGATGCGTAAGGATGGCTCACAAAGCACGTCCGAAGACAATAGCTCTACTGGTATGTCTTCTCAAACGCGGGAAGAGGTCGCTAGATTATTGGCAAGCTCGGTAGCATCGGGCGACATCAAGCCGGAGGATCAGGCTTATCTGGCCTCTGTTGTGGAGCGTGTTACTGGCGTTGGTGCTGAAGAGGCCGAGAAGCGTGTTTCAACAGCGATCAGTACGGTGGAAGAGAGCGCCCAGAAGGCTAAGTCGGTCGCAGAGTCGGCACGCAAGTCGGGAATCCTGTTTACGTTCCTGGCTGCAGCGATTCTCATTATCAGCGCAGTGGCAGCCTGGTGGTCGGCAACTCTGGGTGGTAAACATCGTGACGAAGCTATTGACTTCAGTCATCTAACTCGTTGGAAGTGATCTGAGAGGTTGTTGATATGTACGGAATAATTGCATGGTTGTGTGGCGTACCCGTGATTGTGATCATCTTGGCCTACCTGATATTCTGATGTTGAGTAGTCGCAGGAACCGCTAGCCCGTGAGTTGACGGGGTTGGGGCGTGCATAACTCAAGTTCCAATCCTGTTCAACTCTGCCATGTTACCTGGCAATGCAGCTTAGAGCTTCTGAGCTAGCTGCGACGCTATTACACAGTGCACAATATAATGCTGATTTGTAGTGCGGAATATCCGGGAAGATAGAGGATCTACATTCGCACAAGCGATTGATGTACATTGTTAGGCAGTTCGTATTTGGCTTACGCATCGGTACTGTCGTTTAATGCAGATTTCAGCCTTTGGCACATATGTTCAGCTCTGACTCCGAAAAGTTGTTTGACCTGTTGTCTCTGGCACCTGATCTTGCGGTGCTGGTCACGAGTTCGGGTGGAGTCGTCAAGAGCGTTAACAAGGCGGCCAGTGATCTTTTTTGCAAGGACAAGGCTGAGCTGGAAGGGTGTCATCTTCTATCCACTCTGGTGGTGCCTGCTCGCCTTCTATCCGAGTCATTCACTGATTTTGCATCGCTTGCCCAGCAGGGGCTGGACGTGCGATTAGCGTCGAACGTGGATGAACACGTTTCGGTCAGAGTGATCGAACTGGAAGTGACGCCCGTCGAGTTTGCTGTGTCATTTACCAGAATTACCTTGCTCCAAGATTCTGGATTGCCGCAAGGCTCACACCCGGGTACGCGCGATCAGGCAGGGCTGTTGTTGTCGGTAGCTGAGGAGATTTCCGAGTTTGGCTGTTATAGCTGGGACATGGTTAAAGATGTGTTGGAATGGTCCGATGGCCTGTTTCGTATTTTCGATATTGATCGCAGTGACTTCTCCAGGACGGCTGAGGCATTTTTCAATCGACTGCATCCTTCAGATCGTGGTGAATTCAATGAGGCGCTTACTGATGCTGCAAGTGGTCATGGCCACTTTCATAGTACCGAGCGCATACTGAGGCCTAACGGGGATGTCCGCTGGATGCAAAGCCAGGGTCGGATGGTGTTCGACTCCAATGGCAAGCCGTTGAAGCTGACGGGTATCTGTCGTGATATCACAGAAAAAGTCGAGAACGGTAATGAGCTGCGAATGCAGATCGATGACCGAAAGGCGTTAGAGTCAAAGCTGCTGCAGACTCAGAAGCTGGAGGCTATTGGAAAGCTGAGTAGCGGGATCGCACATGATTTCAACAATCTGCTGACAGTCATCAGTTCCGGCTGCGATTTTCTGCAGATATTGCCACCGGAGGCCATGCGCGATGATGCTCGTGATCTGGTGCAGTCAATCAAGGAGGCAGGCGATCGCGCCAGTGAGCTGACTAGCCAGTTGCTTCTTTATAGCCGATCATCAACGGGCCAGCCCCAAGCGGTAGATCTTAACGCTGCGGTAGAGCAATCGAGGGAATTTCTGATACGTACCTTGCCCAAGAGTATCTCTATTTCACTGGTTCTTCATCCGGAAGCACCGATTCTGCATATAGATCCGACACAGCTCCAGCAGATAGTGCTGAACCTTGCCTTGAACGCCAAAGATGCCATGCCCGGTGGTGGGCAATTGGCGATAGAGACAGGGGTGGTCATGAGAGCATCGATATCCTCAGAAGACAGTGGCATGATTCGTTACGCGGTTCTGCAGGTCGTGGATACAGGTACCGGTGTATCCGAAGAACTGCGTTCACGTATGTTTGACCCCTTTTATACAACCAAGCCGACGGGTTCGGGTTCAGGTTTGGGATTGTCTGTGGTTTGGGGAATTGTTCATGCTGCGGGCGGGACTATCGAAGTAGAAAGTGAAATTGGCACAAGTACAAGTTTCCGTATCTTCCTGCCAATCAGCGCCCACGAGGAACCCGTGCGGGTTGGTACAACAGATAGAGTGTTCGCGGGAGGCAAAACCTCCATTCTGGTAATCGAAGACGAGGCAGCCGTATTGGCGATTGTCGAAGCTGCGCTACGGCATGCCGGTTTCGAGGTCACAGGCGTTACAGATCCGGTTGAGGCTATTCGTCTGGCAGCTAACCCGGCACATCGTATTGACTTGCTGGTTACAGATGTCAGTATGCCGACACTCAGCGGCCCCGAAGTGGTTAAGTCCATTCGTGGAGTTCGTTCAGCTACCTGGTTGCCAGTCCTGTTCATCAGCGGTAATGACCAGCATGTTCTGGAAAGAACGCATGGTATTCGTGCTGAAGAGAATAATCTGATACAGAAGCCGTTTCGTATCGCGGCTCTCATCAACAAGGTGGAAGAGGTTTTGTCGAATGCGGCGCAAAGAGATAAACACTAGATACTGAGAGGTCCGGGCTATTTCTGGTGGTGACTGAGAGCATCAGTAAGCCGATAGGACTCGCTGGCTTTAGTTGTTCTCTTTTATGAAAGTCTTGATCTTGTTCGTTTGTTTGATCAGTTTTTTCGCATTTGATTCACTCAAGTCGGTAGCACATCCCATCTGGCGAGGAATGTCTCGTGCTTTCTTGAACAAGGCGCGACCTTTGCTTGTCAGAAAAACTTCAACACGTCTTTCATCTGCAGTGCTGCGAACACGCGAGACCAGGCCAAGCTTTTCGAGTCGTTGAATTAGTGGCGTCGCGGTTGCCTGTTCCAGTTCGATATGGTCTGCCATCTCCTGAATGGACAAGCCATCGCCTTGCCAGAGCACCATCATGGCCAGATACTGTGGATAGGTTATTCCCAGCTTCTTGAGCAAGATCGAGTATTGTTTGGTAAAGGCTCTAGACAGCGAATACAGAGAAAAGCACACCTGCTCCTCTATACGTAATTCTCCTTCCTTGTCAGTGACTGAAGGGCGATTGGTGTTTGCAGTCATTTTTATCAACTTCCTGATTGGACTTGAACTTTTCATATACATAGCACACTATGTATATGACAATACGATATAAAGTGATCTGGCGCTTCGGTAATATTGGTCCTTTTTATGAGCCAAGTGCCTGAACAAGCCGCGATGACTGATTGGTTAACGTGTGCAGTTGTACCGATTACTCTTTTCAACCTACATCAGGAGCAGAACTAAATGAGTGTTGACGTAAAATATACAACCCAAGCCCGTGCAAATGGCGGACGTGATGGTAAGGCGCAAACGCTGGATGGTGCCTTCAGCGTCAATCTGACTACCCCTAAAGAACTCGGTGGTGCTGGTGGCGAAGGCAACAACCCTGAGCAATTGTTCGCGGCGGGCTATGCCGCCTGTTTTCTGGGAGCCATGAAGTTCGTCGCTGGCAATGAGGAAGGCTACTGCCAGGTCTCTGCTGAGACGACAGTAACTTCCGCGGTGGGTATCGGCCCTCGTTCCGAGGGTGGTTTCGGATTGGAAGTCTCGTTGGAAGTTGATATTCCGGGCGCTGAGAAGGCAGAGATAGATAAATTGGTCAAACGTGCGCATGAGGTTTGCCCTTATTCGAACGCGACACGCAACAATATTGATGTCAAACTTTCAGTTGCGTAAAGCAATTGCTGCGTTTTTCCCGATCAATCAATCAAGGGACTTCATATGATCCATGTAGTTGCAATCATCACAACCGAAGCTGGAAAGCGAGCCGAAGTGTTGGAGGCATTCGCGAAAATTGTGCCTCTGGTTCATGCCGAGTCAGGTTGCATTGAGTATCAACCCGTTACTGATGCCGATGGGGCAGGTTCCAATCAAACCCCATTGGGACCAGATACATTTATCGTTGCAGAAAAATGGGCCAGTATGGATGAGCTGAAAGCACATTCAGCCTCTGATCATATGGCTGAATATGCCAGGACCGTAAAGGGACTGATCGCAGGTAGAAAGGTTCATATACTGAACTGAGACCCGTAGGCTTGGTATCGGTTTGCTGAGTAGCCGGTGTCAAGATTGACACCGGCTTATAAAGATCATGTCCGATGGATGCTGGCTGGTTTTGCCAGCATCCATATCCTGCGATAGTTCAGCTCGTCGGCGTTGTTACCGTTATCGTCTCGCTGCGTCGTCGCAGTACGGGTCCTTCAGTTGCGTTGCTGGCATCCAATGAGTCTTGAGCCAGGTAGTCTGGGTAGCTTTTGTGCCTGTTTGCCCAGACTCTTCAAACGTTGTGTGTGCACATCATCTTGGCCAGGTCCTGCCGGGGGATCATATGGGTACCCGCCTGGTTCCACAGTGAGCTGCCCGCTTTTTGCATGAAGTCGAGCTGTTCCTGCATGCGGTGCTCAGTGTCATCGACCCGTTTGCGAATGATGTAGCGAATATTGCCTCGTGGGCCCACGATGACCGTTGCGCCGCCAAAGAAACTGAAAGAGCGTCCACCAGGCAACGATACATGCCGAACTTGCACGACTTCGGCCACGGTGTCGAAGGTCACTTCTTTATTTACACCGACGCGGCGTGCGGAACGTACGGACTCGATAATTGGCAAGGCATAACCACCGGACTTGAAGGCGCTACTCTCAGGGCTGACAAGCCCGAACTCACGTGCATATTTCGACTGGCTAACCAGAAAGCCGAGAGCGCCTGCCTGTCGTCGCATCTCTGCAACACTGACGGGTTTGGCTGGATCGCCGTCGAATTCCATGCTGCTGAAACTGAGTTTTTCCAATACTGGCAAAGTGATATCGGGTGAATGCCAGACCAGTTCGTCTTCGGTCATGGCGGAGGTACCTTCGCCAAAAATGCCGCGTTGGCCAAACGCTTTTATAATTGCCTCGCGGTAACCCAGATTGTCATCAGGCACGACATCGAAATCTGCCGTTATCAAGGCGCGCAGATAGTCGCCGAAGCGCACATCCACGGGCGGGCAGTAATCGATGGCGCGGATACAGATGCACAAGAACTGGTTGGCGATGCTTCTGACTTCGGACACCAGAATGTCCTGTAGTCCGCTGCCAAGATCACCCGGCGGTAATTCGCCGCTACCGGCGGTTGCCAGTTTCAGGTAGCGTCTGGTGCGACGTTCGTAGACCACCAGAAAGGCATTGAAGACGGCTCTGGCCAGTACCCGTCCCAGGCTATGTGCTTCAGTGCCTGCATCGTCATAGCACAGTATGGATGGCGATGAGTCAGTGCCGGGTGCGCGGTTGGTAAAATCCTCGGGTAAATCGATCAGAGTACGTAAAGCCTTGTTTTTTTTATCGAGGCCACGCCCAAACTCTTCGGCGATGTTGACCAGTACATCTGCATCCTGCAGTCGACCACGACACTTGCCGATGGCTGATTGCACAACTCCCTCGACAGTAAAATGCTGGAACACCGCAACCAGGTCCGCAAATGCTTCATGAAACGCGATCACATCCGGGTGGCTGGGCAGCATGAAATGAGCACGCAATCCATCCAGTAATGCATGGCTGGTCTCATGCACGATGACATCATGCGAGACACTGGTGAAAACATTACCAACGCCCTTTTTGACCACGGGAGTGGATTCTCGGGCTTTGAAATAGCCGAACACTATCTCGCCTGCAGCCCGGTCGTACCAGGCATTGGGTTCTTCGGCACCGTGTGGCCTGAGCAGTAGCCGATTACGGCGCTCGTCCCCATCACCACGACAGCGTGCAAACGCCCAGGCTACGTTCCGGCCGAGTGCTACCCGGAATTTGTCGTAGGTCTCCATCGCTACGGCATATACCATTTGCTGATGAAAACGAGGGTCCGATAAGGAGGGGGTGTAACCGTCCTGCATGACGACGTGTGGATGCTCAAGATCAGCCAAACTCCATGTGTCGTCACCTACGCCCCGGTTACTGACTTCCATGACAGAGCCACTGGGGCCTGTTGTCAGGGGCTCAAAGGGAACCTTGCATATGGCAATGCCGCTGTCAGAGGCTGTGAGTCCAGGATTTATCGAATAGACCCTGAGGCGTCGATACAGTGGTTCGTCCGGGGTACGTTCGTGTAATCGGGTGCACCATGCCAGAGCGATACGGGGGCTGATGACATAGAGCCGGCTTTCTCCGGGTTGGTGATCGGCAGATGGCTCGATATTGGACACTTTCGCATTCGATTCGTCAGGCGCCTTAATAGCTACAGTCTCTGCTACCTGGCTGGCCGCAGCTGATTTCAGGGATTTCTTCTTTCGCGTTTTCCGCGCCTTGCCGAATTTGAGAGTCCTGTCTTTGTCAAGCAGCTCGCTGTCATCCATCTCAGAATTCCTATGCTGACTCAGGGAGAGTTTGCTTGCTGCCGCCAGAGGCTTTGCTCTGCTGCCTCTTGTGCGCCGGTTGCAGAAAGACTGTCTGGTGCGCGGAAACATCACAATGAATCTCTGGCGTCTGACGTGGGTTGCTGCCAAACGATTGTAAAATTCGATTCAGAAAATCAGCGTTGTTCAGCCCGGAGGTGCCAGCGGCAATGATGGCGGTGGCGTGGCGTGTGAAGTCTCCCTGGCGATCACTTTCATAGGCGAGTTCCGAGGAACGGCAGGCGCTGAACAACACATCCTTTTGTATGACCGGGGCACGCGAAACTGCTTTCCTGATTTTTTTTATCTGTTTGATATAGGCCTTCTCCATTGCCTCGTTCGGTGACATGAAGCGAGCACGTACGTCAGTGTTGGACGTATCGCCAGCCATTCTGAGTGCGGCCCGTGTAGCGGAGCCCGAATGACAGCAATCGAAGAAGCAAGTCAGCGTGACTCCCTCGGGCAGGGTTTCGATGATCAAGCGCAGTTCATCATCAATGACCAGCCCATCGTCTCCAACGCCACAGTCGACGCCGCACAGGCATTCATCCAGTGCTGGTGTATCACCAGCGGCTTCATCCTCATCCAGGTCCTCGAACTGCGTGCCGTGTCCTGCGAATTGCAATGCCAGCTGGTCGCCTGGGCGGCTCGATTCCACCAGCTTGCGGACACTGTGGCGAATGTTATCGGCGGTCGCCTGACTATTTGTCAAAAGCTTTACTTCAAATCCCAGCGTGGTCAGCGTTTTCTTCCACAATTTTGCATCGGCAACGCAGCCTGCCAATGGACTGCGTATGTATTCATCAATACCGATGCACAGTGCCAGACGTCTTCCGTCAGAAGTGCTGACAGGGATATTCTGGTGTTTTTTCAGATTGTCGAACGTGTTCTCTGACGTCTCGATTTTTTGATTCTTGTTTTTCGATTTCTTGTTTTTCTTCTTGTTTTTCTTATTTTTATTTTTGTTGTTCTTTTTCCCGTTCGGCATGTCTGAAAGAGTTTCGTTTGACAATGTCGTGATGACGTTGTCACTTGCCTCCAGTTGGGCTGTCATCTTCGGCAAGTTGGCTACCCCGTTGTCAGGCTGTGCCCGGAGTGCGGAAAGATATTCAAGATTATCCGGCCAATCGAACTGTGCATTCCAGAAATCCTCAATGCCACGTGTACCTTGACCAGGGAAGGGTTCAATGGCCTCACCTGCGCGAAGGTCCAGTACACGTCGCAGTACGCTTTCCATGGTGGTCACATCGTCGTCGAAACCACTGTGTGTCAGCGATGTCGAGCCGTTGCCGGACTGGGAGTCAGGAGTGGGTGACCAGATCACTTCAGCCAGCTGGGAGCTGTGTCCATGCAGACCGAAAATTTGCCGCATCGCTACGTCACTTCGCAAGGATTCTTCCAGGCCTAGAATATCGGTCTGGCTACTATCCTCGAATGCTCTGGAGACCAGATAAAGTAATGATTTTTGATAAATCGATGCCACCGTGTCCTGCTTTTCCCGCCGTTTGTTCATGGTGAACAGGCTGAGTGGCCCGATACCGTTGCCCAGCAGAGGGGCCACGTTCTGGTGAAAGAGATCGTTACGAACGGCCGGTGCCAGGAAATTTGCAGTTTTAACGAGTACGGATTTCTCGACCAGCAATGGCATGAAGTGCGATAGAAAAATAGTACCTGCGCTGTGTCCCACAACGTGAACATCCACATGTTTGCCAGAACGTTTGATCAGCTCGGCAGTCTTCGCTGCAACATAGGCTGCACCATGGCCAGCGGTGCTGGCCAGCTCGGCGCTTGATTTCATGCCACCCCAGATCAGGCGTCCGCCAGCGGTGCGTGCAATCTGTTCGATGATCGGATCAGTGACGTTGTCAGTTACCCATTCCAACGGTCCACGAGTACTTGGTAATGGTCCTCGTGTGCGGCTGGCTGCTTCATCAACCAGTTGGCGAACTGTTTCAGCAAAGCCGGTTTCCCAGATGAAGAAAATGGGGTAGACACCGTTTGCCCGCCAGAAAGGCAATTGCTTGTTAGCCGTGAGCAACGCGTTTTTCTCCGAGACCAGCCCGCCGTGTGCATAGAACAGTAATTGCGCCTTGCGCCCCTCGGCTTTGGCTCGCTTGATCTCCTCGGGCAAGAGCTCGTCAAACAAACGATCGACATCGCTTGCCGTGGTTTCCAGCCTGCCTGTGGTGGATAGCAGGCCGCGCTCAAGATTCACGGTGTGGGCCGATAGAGCTTCCAGAACGCCAACATTGAGCTCGCCTTCTACTGAGCCCGTTCCACCGCGAGTATTCACGGGAGAGGCGTCGGCACTGCCATCGTGCTCGGTGGTGGACATGTCGTCAGTTTGCTCGGCATCGGGATTCATGCCACGCATTAGTTCGTAGGCCCTTGTTGCACGAGTAGGAAAGGGAACGCTGCCTCCTCGAGAGTTCTGTGTAGTGAGCTTGAATGCCGTGATCTGTTCAATCCAGTCGGACTTGTCTACGCTCGATCCCGGACAGGATTTACTCGACATCTCGTTGTGGAATCGCAAATGATGGGCATCCAGTTCGAAACGAGCCTGTATTGCCTTGATGACTGACAAGGTAGCCTGCACTTGGTCGCAGGCAATGTTTTCCTCATCGATATCGAAGTCGCCGATCATTTCGATCATGAATGGTCCGGCAGAACTGTTGCCGTTGAAGCCTCTGGCACTGGCAGGTGCCCAGTTGAAATTCCGGCACAACCAGATGGCCCCATTGGGCGCAATGGTCACATGTTGGCCAATATCGCTCCATTTATTGGTTTGCGTGTGGTATCGCCACATACCTTCGATGGTCGCCAGTCCCTTGTAGTCGGATTGACGAGGACGCCACGTATGGTGCAGGTGAACTTCAGTGATGCGACGTGAAAAAGGATAGGTAGAAACAATATCCTGAAACTCGTACAAATTTGCGGAATTGAATTCTCGTGCCATGATGACAGGCTCCTTGGTAACAATGGAACTGCATCTACGTTCAATGAATGGCGATATCCACAGGCAGATGCGATAGCCGATATGCTGATGATCAATAATTATTTAAACACCTTGTACTGGCAAGTGTTGGAGTTTTCAATGCAACTAACTGATAGTTCAGTGTATTGTGTGCACTTATGACATTTCATTGACGAATTCGTGTTCTACAGTGCTCAGGTAACCTCACAGATATTTCAGGAACGGTACGTTCTGGCATGAAATATTTGCAGCTGAACGAGAGTCGATCATTCTATATTGCAAGAGTGCCTCTTTGATTCGAATCTGTTTGATCGCCTTGAAAGTTGTATTTTTCAGGTCGTGTGGCTTGCAGAGAATTTCTGCTGCGGCACTCAGTACACGTACAGTTCAAAGGCGATAGGCAATGGTTCAATACAAGGCTTTGGCCAATGAGCTGGCACAGTTGATCGAGGCTGGCGAGTTGCGACCGGGTGAGCGGCTACCCTCGCTGCGTGATTGCAGTCGTCGTCGTGCATTAAGCGTCTCGACAGTGCTCAAGGCATATCACTTGCTCGAAGCACGAGGTTTTGTGCAGGCTACCCAGCGCTCGGGATTTCACGTAAACATCAGGGCAGACCAATACCCACAGCTGCCCTCGTCGTCGCAACCCGATATTGATACGGTGCAGGTGGGCAAGAGTGACTTGATTGGACAAGTGCTGCATGGCTTGAAGAACCAGAACGTCGTGCCGATGGGATCCGCATTTCCAGATCCGGCTTTGTTCCCGCTGGCGCGTTTGTCCCAATCCTTGTCACGCAGTATGCGAAAGCTGGACCCGTCACGTACGGTCATGGACATTGCCCCCGGTAATCCGGGTTTGCTGAGGCAGATCGCGCTGCGCTATCACCTGCAAGGATTTGAACTGGACACAGACGAGCTGTTAGTGACCAATGGGGCCATGGAGGCGCTGAATCTGTGCCTGCAGGCAGTTACGCGGCCGGGGGATGCCGTAGTGATCGAGTCCCCCAGTTTTTATGTCTGTCTGCAAGCTCTGGAGCGTCTGGGTCTGAGAGCGATTGAAGTGGCAACCGATCCGAGGCAAGGCATGGATCTGGAGGCTCTGGAAGTGGCGATCACCCGGCATCGGCCTGCTGCGGTATGGCTGATGAGTAATTTTCAGAACCCTTTGGGTAGTCTGATGCCTGAATCGTGCAAAAGGTCGTTGGCCGAACTACTTGTACGGCATCAGTTGCCGCTGATAGAAGATGATGTGTATGGCGAGCTATATTTTGGCAAGCGTCGTCCACCGCCAGTGAAGGCGTTCGACAAGGCGGGTCTGGTACTGCACTGTGGATCGTTTTCCAAATGTCTGGCTCCAGGCTACCGTATAGGCTGGGCGGCGGCTGGACGCTTCAGTCGACAGGTTCAACAACTGCAGTTAGGCACAAGCCTGTCAGCGGCGCTGCCATCACAGCTGGCTCTGGCCGACTATCTGGAAACCGGTGCCTTCGATACTCACCTGCGAGGACTGCGAGCTGTTTTGCAACGTAGGCGAGATGCCATGCTGGATTGCGTGCAGAGATTCTTTCCTGCCGATTGCCGGGTGACACAACCTCAGGGAGGCTATTTTTTGTGGTTGGAGCTTCCCGCTCACTATGATAGTTACCAGCTTTACAAGGCGGCGTTAAAGCAGGGGGTCAGTATTGCCCCAGGCAATCTGTTTGCTGCTCGTGATGATGCAATGCCGGGTTTTCGGCTGAACTACGGGCATCCATCGATCGAGGAGGCGGAGCGAGCGATGCAGCTGCTGGCGACTTTGTTGCCGGTGAGTAAAAGCGCAGCAAGCTGATTATTTCATATTGCTGCTGCAAATGGCCCAATGACCCGAAGAGGGCTAATGATGTCCATTCCTGCACCCTCAGCGACTAATCCTTGAGTGCTATTCGATATCCGGGCAAGACTATCGGTATATGAATGATAGACCTTTAGTAAAGATGGCAGTCGTGCCCTGCCGTATTCTGATCTCACTGAATTAACAAACGCGCTAACACGTTCAGGCCAATATCGCAGGCTGGCGGCGCAGCAACTCATGATCACCGGGAGATCGAAATGCAATTCACAAAATCCAGAAAAATGAACCGAACACGCAGTTTGCTAGCTGGCATCGTGTTAGCCGTTGTTGCCGTACAGACTATCAATTCTCCCGTTCTCGCTGGGGATGAACATGGGTTTGTCAGTAAGAAATATGACATTAAAGGTGGCTGGCAGATAGTAGAAGAGAACGGTAAGACGCTGATTCGCTTTGATAAGAGTTTCAAGACCAAAGGCGGCCCGGATCTGAAAGTGTTCCTCTCACCATTATCCATTGCTGATGTCTCCGGAAAAACGGCCACCGACAACTCTATACAGTTAGGCAAACTGCAGTCGATCACTGGCAGCCAGGACTACATCCTTCCAGATGGGCTGTCTCTGGAAGATTACAATAGTATTCTGGTGCATTGCGAGCAGTACAGCGTGCTCTGGGGGGGTAGTGATCTACACGCAGCTAAAAGTAACTAATTGCTTTATTAGTTCTGAGAGAGGCTTTCGTTCGGCGGCTAATGCCTTGGCTGCCGGACGTGGCCAGAAGGTTGATGACAACTGTTTTTTTACATCATCAATACAACTCCTATCATCAACTGAAATAAATCATCATGATCGTGACAACAGCTATCGAACCTTCGCCTGCCACATTGTCAGTTACAGATTCATTACCAACGCCTCGTCGATTAGCAGGATTTTCATCAGGTCTGATGGCCGCTACGGTCTCGTGGGCTTTGGCGGGCTGGTCAGGTTTTGTTCTCCTCTCATCCTTACCTTATAAGTTTTCCGGCCATCCAGCCACGCAGCATATATTTTCAACGATCGGTGAGTGGCTAGGTACAACCGTTAACGCGGACCTGGGTGCAACGTTTTCTGCTGTTGGTGCCAAAGGTGTTGGAACTATAGAGCTGATAACCGCAATTGTGCTTTTGCTACCGGCGTTGTTTTGGCTATACAGTAAAGCCGTCAGGCGCTCGGTGGGACTTTCACGGTCACTGTTTCATGCAGTAGGTGGAATAATGGCTACTTCATTGATGGCAGGTGCAGCGTTTTTTCATCTGTTCACACCACTAGGTGTGCAAGTGGTCGTTGAGGGCGTGTCCGACGGCGGCTCATTGTTCCGCTCTGCGCTGTCTGTACTCATAGCGGGATTGTTACTCGTTGCCCTTAATCACCAGGTACTGCTAAAGCGCTGATGGTTTCATCAGGCACGCTCTAGAATGCGTGTACCTCGTTAGAACACTTTTACGAGTTGTTGCGGGCAAGTACTTCCGCCACGCCCGGAACTGAGAGGCCTAGCGAACGAGCGCGGTCGAGCGATGAAGGATGCAGTGCTACGATCAACAAGTTCCAACCCGTAGATCAGTGAGGTCCGCACACACACACACAACATTGCCGTGGCAGGCCAGTGCTGCCGCCTCGGCGGCTGCCTTTGATTGGCCGTAGGCATTAATAGGATCAGGTCGCGCATCATCAGAGTAGGGTAGTGACGCTCCCGCGTGGACTATATCGCTCGAGACCACGATCAATCGTGACCCGACTGCCTTGGCAGCCTCGGCTACTCGCGCCGCCATCGTCTCGTTGGTGTTCAGTTTGTCGTCGTCTACTCCAGGGTTGATAGCGGCTGCATGAATAACGGCGTCAGGGCGGTATTTCTCGAAGAGCTCATGCAAATCGCCCGTCAGGTCGGCCTGCAACCATTCGACACTATCTCTTGTGGCACCAGTCGATGGCCGAGGTATCCGCTGGCACCGGTAATCAATAAGCGATTGTGGGGGGATTTCGATGCCATCTGTTCATTCAAGGTTGAGCTTTAAGTGAGCACATGATACATCGGCTTGCTGAGCCCGGACGTAAGGGGAGGGAGCTGGGTGATAGAAAAGATGTGCATAACCTGTATTATTCTTACTTGAAATATCCATATCTCAAAGTCAGCCTATACACAGCTTTTCCGGTGGGGTGATTAAACTTCTGCTTGAATCTGCGCTGCGACGGCTTGTGCTTCGTCGAGCACACGTAAGAGGTTGCCGCCCCATATCATGCCAATTTCATCTTCCGTGTAGCCTCGGCGTACCAGCTCGAGCGTTACGTTGAATGTTTCGGCTGCATTGTTCCAACCTTCTACACCACCGCCACCTTCAAAATCTGAGCTGATACCCACATGCTCGACACCGATCAGCTCGACCATGTAGTCAACGTGGTCAATCAGATCGGCAACATCCACCGGTGGGGTAATTGGATTGACTTCGGCAGCTATTCTTGGTGCGGCAGTTTCTTGAAGAGCGGCATAGCCATCTCGATAAGCTGATATTTCTTCGGGGGTGCCTGCAAAGACTTCTGACCAGGGTTTGATTTCAAAGCCTTCCTGTTCAGCAACTTCAGCCAGAACCACCTGCGAGGCTTCTTGCCAGGCCGTATTCTTGTCGGCATCCAGATAGGAGCGGAAAGCAACGGTCTGCACTACACCACCTTTGGCTGCCATCGCCAGCAATTGCTCGTCATCAATGTTACGACTGATATCCACGAGGGCGCGAGCAGCGGAGTGTGATGCGATGACTGGTGCACGTGATTGCTCTATGGCTTGCAGATTGGTCTGTTTGCCAGGATGTGAGATATCCACGATGATGCCCAGACGGTTCATTTCATCAATGGCTTGTACACCCAAGGCGCTCAAACCATCATTAACGAAGTCCTCTTCGGCTTCACCGGTATGAGAGTCGCCAAATTGATTATGACCGTTATGAGTCAAAGACATGTAGCGAGCGCCACGGTTGTAGAAGTCTTCTATGTTGTTCAGATCCAGCCCTAGCTGATAGGAGTTCTCCACACCGATCATAGCCACTTTCTTGCCGCTTTCGGAAATGCGGCGAACATCATCCGATGTCAGTGCCAGCTCGATTCGTTCGGGAGCATATTCCTCAACCAGTCGGTGAATGCCTTCGAACTTTGCGATGGCTTCGGCGTTGGCAGCAGCATAACCTTCCTCGTCGAGTTCGCCTTGTCCCACGTAAGCAACAAACCACGCTACATCGAGGCCGCCTTCTTCCATATTCCCTAGTGTGACCTGCGTGCTCAGATCCATGGAGTAATTGGATTCGGCTGTGAAGTTGCTTGCGCTGATATCGTCATGCGTGTCGATGGTGATCACGCGTTCATGAATACCCTGAGCCCTTAATACAAGTTCGGCCTCGCTCTCTGTTGGTGAATCTACCTCATCGTCAGAATCAGAGCAGCCGGCCAGCGCAAGAGAGACAGCCAGCGAGACTGTCATCAGGCTTCTGCGAGAGAGTAGAAAAGTGGGAGTTCGATTGATTCCTGATAATCTACGCATAAAGCAAAGTCCTGATGATTATGAATGTGCAATCCAAATTATCAGAACTATTTCGCATAAACGAATAGTTGCTGTAATGTAATTTTTTAGGAATTGCATGCAGTGTCTAAAGTCTCACAGGCCTGGGTGTTGGTCGTGAGTGCTCGTAGTTCAGCGCAAGTTTTAATGATTGCGACCTCGGAGGTCAAATCGATGTGCCCGGTAGAGCCTGCATGCCCTGCAGTGTCTGCCTTACGGCATCATCCAGCTCGGTTCGAGGTTCTTCCCCCAGCAGCTCCAACAATCGAGTGTTATCCAGACGTACCGGATGGCGCCATAATGGCAATACTTCCAGCGCCTCACGTGGAAAGCCGCCAAGAGGTGCCAAAAGACGCATGAGCCACCAGGGAAACTGACGAAGGGGAAGCTGATACCCGATAACACGCTCGACGGCATGAGCCATTGCTCGTCCGTTCTTGTCCCAGTGACCGGCAAATTGCAGACATTCGAACGAGCGGAGCGATGAGCGACGCTCGATCAGCTGAGCAAAGCACTCCGCCAGGTCGGGCAGATAGGCGTAAGCATGACCCGCACCATTGCCCACCGAAACGAACTTGCTCACCGGCCGAGTGGACGCCACCATGGCCTGGCTGAACCAGCTGGAGCGTGCGTTGGCTCCGAAGAAATCCCCGGCCCGCAGGATCAGACTGGGTACCTCAGGTGCCGCTGCCGCCAAGCGTTTTTCCATCTCTATGCGAATACGTCCCTTGCAGGTACGCACCGTTTGAGGCGTATGTTCCGAAATCACCGGGCTGCTTGCTGCATCGAAGTTGTACAGCGTGCCGGGCAATACGATACGTGCTCCTCCCTGAGCTCGCGCAGCAGCAATCGTATTGTCCAGCATGGGTAGAACCTGTGTTTTCCAGTGCCGATAGCCCGGTGGATTGACCGCATGGACAATGACATCGACTCCTTGGGCAACACGCTGCACATCGCCTTCGAGCATGGCGTCTCCCTGTTGCCAGTCAATACCGGTAGTGATGAGCTGGTCCCGCCTGGCTGCCTCTACATCACGCGCCAGGCCGATCACCTGCCAGTCCTTGCGAAGAAGCTTGTCGGCAATTTCGCTGCCGATACCTCCGGTTG
This sequence comes from Granulosicoccus antarcticus IMCC3135, assembly GCF_002215215.1. Classification (NCBI taxonomy): domain Bacteria; kingdom Pseudomonadati; phylum Pseudomonadota; class Gammaproteobacteria; order Chromatiales; family Granulosicoccaceae; genus Granulosicoccus; species Granulosicoccus antarcticus. The sequence goes on from NZ_CP018632.1 coordinate 887,931, forward strand.
CGCCCAGTACCAGTGCCCTGCCAGGGTGAGGTTCTATTCGTGCAAATGATTCACTATTCATCAATGCCTCCAATTGTCTGCTGTTCCGAATTAAAGACAACATAGCGCCGCTGATTCGCATTGAAAATTGACAATCTTCTTCTAATAGCTCATACATTTTTTATGAGCAAAAAATTTGGACTGGAATGATCAACGTGCCTTTCTGGCGGTCATCGAAACTGGCAGCCTCTCGGCGGCGGCACGTCGACTAGACGTGGCCCAGGCAACGGTGCGCAGCCGTATCGAGTCTTTGGAGGCGGTACTGGATACCGTGTTGTTCACCCGCTCGGTGAATGGACTGGTACCAACAGATCGTGCTCTGACCTTGATAGAGCCGGCACGCGCCATGGCCAATGCGTCGGCTGTCTTTGTTCGCACAGCCTCTGCCGATTCCAGCCAGATGGCCGGTGTTGTGCGCATCAGTGTCTCGGAATTTGTGGGGGTGGAGGTACTGCCTGCCATGCTCAAACCACTACGTCGGCTACATCCAAAGCTTGTTCTGGAAATCGATCTTTCCAATGCATCGGCGGCCATACTTGACCGGGAAGCCGACATTGCAGTTCGTATGCATCAACCACAACAAGGCTCCTTGATCGCCCGCAAGGTGGCCTCGGTAAAGCTGGGTCTGTATGCCCATCACGCATACCTGCAAATCCATGGCGAACCGACAGACGTTACAGAACTGGCAGGCCATGACTGGATTGGTCCGGACCGGGCCAGCAGGGATCTGGCCCTTGCCGCGAAAATGCTTCCCGACGTCAGCCGTCAGCGCTGCGTGATAAGCACCGACAGCCATCCGATGCAACTGGCAGCGGCACGTGCCGGATTGGGTATCGCAGCCATTCAATGTGTAAGCGGTGATGCTGATTCTGAGTTGCGGCGTGTACTGCCGGACCTGTCGATAGCCACACTGGACACCTGGATCGTGACCCATGCAAACCTTCGAAACGTACCGAAGGTTCGAGTGGTTATAGATCATTTAGCGGGTTGCTTCAGGCGCTATGGTGAGATGGCATGATGGGTGTGAGGTGTTTCAAGGTCCGTTCAAGGCACTTTGCCGATCTGCCAAATTTACGATCTGTGTCGATGCCAAGGCCTGATGCATAACAGTACTGTGCTTTTTTCTAATCTGTTATGCATTTGTGAATGACGTTTGTCCCTGTTCGGGAAGGCGACTCTGACGGATAATCGCCCCATGAACAGGATTCAACTCAAGAACACCGTGCTTTTGCTCCTGCTGCTTGGCGTGCAGTCTGCCGTGAACAGCGTATTGGCTGCCGAGCCTGATGTGGATGGAATGCGGGACAGGTTGCAGGCTTGCGCCGGTTGTCATGCTCAGACCGAGCAGACTGCGACTCAGGCTGAGTCTCGGGCCCAGATTTACTATCCGCCAATCGATGGTAAACCGGTGGAGTATCTCTATCAGCAGTTACTGAATTTTCGCGATGGGCGCAGAGATAATCCTTTGATGCAGCAGATGCTGGCGTATCTCAGCCCCGAATACCTGCACGAGATGGCTGCCTACTATGCACAAAGGCCATCCACTCATGTGCCAGTAAGCGCAGCAGATAGTGTGGAGCTGACGACAGGCTCAGAGCGAGCACGCAGGCTGGTGGAGAGCTCAGATGGTGATCGACCCGCTTGTACCGCCTGCCATGGCGACGATCTGAACGGAGACGGAGTGGCTATTCCAGGCTTGCGCGGACTGGGCGCTGTCTATATCACCGCTCAGCTGGGTGCCTGGCAGGCTGGCACTCGCAGCGCTCGCGAGCCCGATTGTATGGCTGATGTCGCCAAGGCACTCGATGGGGCTGATATCGCAGCGATTGCGCAATGGATAGCCAACGCACCGCCCGGGCCTGATCTGGCTGGATCTACCGCGCCACAAGAATTACCAGTGCCATGTGGAGCGGTGCAATGAGGCCCCTGTTGAAAATAACCGTAGGTATTCTGTTGTTGTCGAGTCTGCTCAGTGGTTGCTCAGAGGATACACAGCCGCAAGCAAGCCTCAGTCCTCTGGCTAGCCATTTCGACAATGTGGTGGAACGTGGTCAATATCTGGCACAGGCAGGTGATTGCACTGCCTGTCATACACAGATGGGTGAGCCGGAGTTCAGCGGTGGCAAGGCAATACCGACACCTTTTGGCAAGATATACACCAGCAATCTGACCTCGGACAAGCTCACCGGGCTGGGTGAATGGAATGCTGATGAATTCTGGCAGGCGATGCATCACGGAAAGTCGCGTGATGGTCGTAGCCTGTACCCGGCATTTCCGTATCCCAGCTACAGTCTGGTTACCCGTGATGATAGTGATGCTTTGTTTGCCTATCTGCAAACTGTTCCGGCAGTCGAGCAGTTGCCGCCTGAGAATGAATTACGATTTCCCTATAACACTCAACTGGCCCTGAATACCTGGCGAGCGCTCTTTTTCCGTCCGGAGGCTTTTTCACCGAACGAGCAACAGACGGAATCCTGGAATCGCGGCGCCTACCTGGTGCAAGGTCTGGGTCATTGTGCCGCCTGTCATACACCGCGCGGTGCACTGGGTAATTCAAAGACCGATATCGATCTGTCGGGTGCACACATTGAGGAGCTGGGCTGGGATGCGGTTTCTCTGACTCGCGGCGTGCTCAGTGAGAAAGACAAACAGGGGTTGGTAGAGCTGCTACAAACCGGAGTCAATGAACGTGATGTCTTGTCCGGTCCCATGGCTGAGGTGGTGCTGCATAGTTTGCAATACCTGAAGTCTGATGATCTGGGTGCCATGGCAGACTATCTGTCGAGCCTGCCTGAAAAGGCGACAGAAAAAGTCAGGCAATTGCGTGTCAGTGAGTCGTATACGCAGGAGTTGCGTGAGGCGGGGCAATCCATCTATGTTGAGCAATGCGCTGATTGTCATGGCAAGGATGGCCAGGGTGAGCCTTATCGGTATCCTGCGTTGGCAGGCAATCGCGGCGTCACCGCAGCATCACCGAACAATGCCATTCGACTGTTGGAAGCCGGAGGTTTTGGCGCCAGTACTCAAGGGCGGCCAAGGCCTTACGGCATGCCTTCATTCGCACATCAGCTCAGCGATGATGAGTCGGCTGCGGTGCTCAGCTACATTCGCGGCGCCTGGGGTAACTCTGCCTCCGCCGTATCACCTGAGGCGTTGCGCCAGCACTGAGAGGCAGGGATTTAAGGAGGGGGGCGATTCAGGCAGCCCCCCCGTCTCATATCAATCGAATGAGAGCGTCCGTACATTGTCTAAAGCCTGAAGTACGCAATCACAGGCCTCCTTGTAATTGTCAGCCTCTGCATAGCAGCGCAGCTCCGGGGCATTGCCGGATGGTCTGAGGTGAACAATGCGGCCATCTTCCAATGTCACTCTCAAGCCGTCAGTTGCATCTGTCTTGCTTATCACAAAGTTCTGAAAACCCAGCTTTTTCAATAAAGTGTCAGGGTCAGATTTTCCTTGTGCAATTATTTCCTGACTTCTTTCAGTGGCGAAGTCTTTGATACGATCGCTGTGCGTAAAACGCTGCGGAAGATCATTGACCAATGCTGAAATTGGTTCTTCGCCGGCTGCGAATAACGTCATGATTGCAGGCAGCATGGCATCACGCGTAGGCAGCGCTTTCAATGGTTGGCCGTTTAGCTGTAAATCGCTTCCCAGCAAGAAGCCACCGTTTGCTTCGAAACCAGCCACCGAATTGTATTTGCTGGTCAGATTGGAAAACTCTGCAATGACGTAAGGTGAGCCAATCCTTGTGCGTTCAACACAAGAAAATTTACCACTTGATTCAACGGCTGTATTACAGCTGACAGGAATTGCCAGGGCTTCGATGCCAAGTGCGCCGGCTGTTAACAAGCCAAGTATGTCACCGCGCAACCAGTCGCCATTTTCGTCAGACAGGAGTGGACGATCACCATCGCCATCCGTTGAGAACAGAGCATCAAGTTCATGCTCATTGCACCATGCTACCGCCTTGGCCTTGTCCTCTTCTGAAACCGCCTCGGTATCGATGGGTACAAATTGATCGCTACGCCCCAGGGAGATAACTTCAGCACCCAGATTCTCAAAAATACGGCAGTAGATATCCCGGCCAGCACTGGAGTGTTCGTAGATACCAATACGTTTTCCAGTCAACCAGGGGGTGGAGAAAATGGAGGTATAACGTGTGATGTAAGCACCTATGGCGCGATCGCTGGCTTCCAACTCTGGCAGATCGCCTAATTCAGAGAACTCAACCTGCTCAGTAAGGATGACTTTTTCATCCGCTTTGCTGATTTCACCATCGGGACGGTAAAATTTGAGTCCATTACGATCAAAAGGAATATGACTGCCCGTTACCATGATGGCGGGGATGCCATCTTCTTGTGCAACATAGGCTAAAGCAGGGGTCGGGACCACGCCGTAGTAATCGACATCAATATCCAGTTGTTTCAATGCAGCTGCACAAGCGCTGGCCATCTTGTAACTGCTAGGGCGGTTATCAATTGCCATTGCCACCTTTGGGACGTCGAAATTACGTTTCATGCCGACGATAAAGGCATGCGTAAATGCCGCACACACGTCAGGTGTCAACTGAGTTACCAGGGCACGAGCACCGCTAGTACCAAACGCAACGCCACTTTCCTCGATAACGGAAGAGCTGATCAGTTTTTTAGTCATAATATTCTAAACATCATTATGGAGGCAGTAAAGATATTGGCTGGCGAGGTTTTGTGGCGGAATAATTATAATAAGTAATAAGGTAATGCCAAGTCCGGTGAGTAATTCATGCATTTGGACTTGTACCGCCAATTGAGAATAAACAGCGGAGAAATGATGATTTTTGCTAGTGAAAAGTGCAGCCGTTGCTCAGCTCAGAATGATGAGGTACAGACGGCACTATTTCATCGCTAATCTGTAGACAACGATACCAGACTGTTGAATGCTGCGTCGATAAGTAGGGTCGGCGCAGGGCTCTTGACTGGATGACCGATGAGGGGCTATGCAAGCTGTAGTCTGAGCATTTATTCCGGATTGATTGCAAATGATAGAATAGGGTATTCACCAACAGGAACATCCTATGACGCTTTATGGCAGCCGTATTGCTGGCAAGATTCATGACGACGGTCCGGTCTTCGAAAATGATCCCGTATCCGGAGAACGCTCTTCATTCACCGTTGGAACACCAGAGCTGGTAGAGCAGGCGAGCAAGGCGGCGGCGGATGCTTTCAAGTCCTACGGTCGCACTACCCGTGTCGAGCGAGCGGAGTTTCTACGAACTATTGCTGCAGAAATCGAGTTACGGGGGCCGGCGATCACTGCCATGGGCGTTGCCGAAACCGGTTTGCCTGCTGGGCGTCTGGAGGGTGAGCGTGGCCGCACGACCGGTCAGCTGAAGTTGTTTGCCGAGCATATCGAGAAAGCTGAATATCTGGATATCCGTCATGATGCAGCGTTACCGGACAGAGCCCCTGCGCCTCGTCCTGATCTGCGTCTCATGCAACGACCACTGGGACCTGTGGCCGTCTTCGGAGCATCCAACTTCCCATTGGCGTTCTCTACTGCCGGCGGTGATACGGCCTCAGCCCTTGCCGCCGGTTGCCCGGTGGTCGTCAAAGGACACCCCGGACATCCGGGAACCGCCGCTATCGTAGGTGAAGCCATTGATGCTGCTGTGAGTAAATGCAACTTGCACCCTGGTACGTTTTCACTGCTTAATGATGGTGGGCCGGGCAATGAGGGGGCAGACAGTCGTGCGGTGGGCGCTGCACTGGTCCAGTCTCCTTTCATTAAGGCTGTTGGTTTTACCGGTTCTCTTGGTGGTGGTCGTGCCTTGTATGACCTTGCCAGCCGCCGGGCTGAACCCATCCCTTTCTTCGGTGAGCTAGGTTCTGTTAATCCGGTCTTTGTCTTGTCAGCGGCGGCCGAAGCACGTGGTGCACAGCTGGGCAAGGAGTGGGCCGGATCGCTGACAATGGGCGTCGGGCAGTTCTGCACCAATCCGGGTATCGTTGTAATTCCGTCAGAATCAGCGCAAGCGTTTGAAGAATCTGCCGTTGCCGCTTTGGCGGATGTACCTGAATCAGCAATGCTGACAAGTGGTATCGCCAGTGCCTATCGAAATGGTGTCAAGACTCTCTCCAATCATGCGGGTGTCCGGATAGTGCAAGCACCAGAGGCCGACGGGCGTGGTGCTGCTCCTGTTGTGCTTGCCGTCACCGCAGAAGATTTTATTGCCAATCCTGGCCTTGCCCATGAAGTATTTGGTCCAGTCGGCATCATTGTATCGACCCATTCCAACGAACAGATGCTGACGATTGCCCGTTCCATGGAAGGTCAGCTGACCAGCACCATGCAGCTTGACGAGGCTGATCATGCATTTGCGGCCGAGCTTCTGCCTGAGCTGGAAGAAATCGCGGGTCGTATTCTGTGCAACGGTTTTCCAACAGGCGTTGAAGTTGCTGATTCCATGATGCATGGTGGTCCATATCCGGCATCGACTCAGTCATCGACAACTTCGGTTGGCACGCTGGCTATACGGCGTTTTCTACGGCCTGTGTCTTACCAGAATTTCCCAGCAGGCTTGTTGCCATCTGACTTTGGCGCTTAGTCGTCAAGGCTTGTTTCAGTGAATGTACCAGTCGGATAGATTCCGACTGGTACTTGTTGGTCATCATCACATCATGGGGTAGAGGTAGTAGTCGGACAAGGTCGATACATAGCTGGTCTTGATGGCTTTGAGGTCACACAGTTGCGGGCTTTTTTCAATGGTCTGCTTGCTCATCGTGACGAACAGCTTGCTCTCCTCCCAGGAAATTCTCTCAATGGACTCAGGGGTGATGACCACCGTACGATCGGGCAGCCACTTGCTGGTGTCCAGCGCCAACAAGGTGATGTTCCATTGGTCTGTGTTGATAACCAGATCTGTCACCGGTCCCAGCTCCCCGTTGATTGCCGATACGGTATAGCCCAGAATTTCGCTGGCGCTGCGTAAATGCCGATCGGCGTAATCTGCATCCGAGACGTCGGCTTCCTGCTTGTCCATTTCCTGCTCTGCCAGAACCGCGGAACGTTCGATCAGGGTCTGGGGCATTAGCACTCCAGAGTAACCGGGAAAGAACAAGGTATCCTGCCCGAACGATGTATAGAGCAATTCGCTCTTGCGTTGCTCACCAACGGGGTGATGTTCATCAACGGAGGGAGCATTTTCAATATCCGCTTTGCTGATGGATACGTGAAAGGTGCGGGTGGCAGGGGATACCTGAGTAAAGTATTTGCTATCCAGCAGTATCTTGTTGGACGAGTACCAGTGTCCGGTTTCGACGACAAACCACTTGATGGCCCAGGTATCGTCGTCGAAGTAGATATCATGAATATTACCAAGCGTCTCATTGTCGTCGCTTGGCGATGTCTGGGTGCCGCTCTTGACATCATAGTGTCGCAGATCGGTGAAAATACAGTAGGTCATGTGCTTCTCCCGAATATCAGGGTAGAAACATCAATGTACTACCACCCGGATAGACAGGCAATCTTTGTAGTAATTACCCTCAGTCCTGTCGTTCTGACTGCCGGCAAGCCTGTATCAGCTGCCTAGTCCTTCTTTTCCGGTTTCCTGGTCAGTGACATGGGATTGAGCAGCTCTTCAAGCTGATTTCTGGGAAGATCCGTCATTTGCTCAGCTACCTCGACAATCGGCCTGCCTTCCTTGTAGGCGCGCTTCGCCACTTCTGCAGCCTTCAGATAGCCAATGTGTGGGTTCAAGGCGGTGGCTAGTATGGGATTGCGAAACAAGGCCTCTTGGATATGAGGCTCGTTGACCGTAAATCCACTAATGGCCTTGTCTGCAAGCAGGCGTGCACTTGAGCCGAGAAGCTCGATGCTGTCAAGCAGGCGACTGGCAATCAACGGCAGCATGACATTCAATTCAAAATTTCCCGACTGTCCGGCTATGCCGATGGTGGCATCATTGCCCATGACTTGAGCGGCAACCATGGCAGTAGACTCGGGTATGACTGGATTGACTTTGCCGGGCATGATTGATGAGCCTGGTTGTAGCTCAGGCAGTACTATTTCTCCCAGGCCCGCCAGAGGACCTGAATTCATCCAGCGCAGATCATTGCTTATTTTCATGAGGCTGACGGCACAGGTCCTGAGAATGCCTGACAGAGCAACTGCGACATCCTGAGTCGCCATCGCCGCATAGGCATTGTCGGTCGGTATGAATGCCATTTGCAGCTCGTCACTCATGTGTCTGCAGGTCAAGGAGGCAAAGCCTGCTGGTGCATTGACACCCGTACCAACAGCGGTACCGCCCAGTGCCAGTTGCTGCAGCATGCTTTGCTGCGATTCCAGACGCACCAGGTTGGCCTTGATCTGTGTCGACCATCCGCTCAGTACCTGTCCGAAGGTAATCGGCATGGCATCCATGAGATGTGTTCTGCCCGTTTTACACACCTCTGCCAGTTCGTCTGCTCTGCCATCAATACATTTCGCCAGATGCAATAGTGCCGGCATGAGATGGTGATGCAATGCCAGAGAGGCACTGATATGAATGCAGGAAGGAATGACATCATTACTGCTCTGGCTTTGATTAACGTGATCGTTCGGTTGTAGCGTCATTCCGCCCAGCTGACTGGCTAGCCTGGCAATCACTTCATTGGCGTTCATATTGGTACTGGTTCCTGAGCCAGTCTGAAAAACGTCGATGGGAAAATGCGTCATCAACTCAGGATCGTCCAGAAGCTGGTCACATGCCTTGATGATGGCTCCGGACATGGGGGCCGATAAGCCTTTCAGATCGTGGTTGGCTTGAGCGGCGGCACGTTTGACATGCAGTAAAGATATGATGAAACGCTGGGGAAGGGGTTGGCCGCTAACCGGAAAATTATTCACGGCTCGTTGTGTCTGAGCGCCATAGAGTGCTTCAAACGGCACTTCGATCTCACCCATGCTGTCCTTTTCGGTACGAGTCCGCTTCATTGTTGTTCTCTGATAATTCTATGCATGGCCATAGCCACTATTCTGACGGTATTCCCCTCCCTCAAATTCGCAACAGGCCTGACCAGAGAGCTGAAAGGTTACATTTTGTCGGCACAAGATTTTATTTGTCTGCCAACCTGATGACGAAAAGTGGCAGGAGCGACTCTTTCGTGCAAAAAATGTGACAGTTGTCTCATTGTGTGTCGGGGGCGTTGGCTCACCGATTGCACAGGGTCGAACTCAAATGACAACCCTGGATAACCTTAACGCAGTCGATACAGCTTGTATGGTCAGGGTAAAGGGTACATTACTGGCTAGTTAAGTCTGAACGGCCTGTTTTCAAGGCATCAAGGATAAGTAATGAACATTACCGAGTTAATGACCGACAGGGTTGCCACTGTGAGCATGGATGACCCGCTGAGTGTGGTCAAGAATGCTTTTGACAACTCTCGGTTTCATCATTTGCTGGTTGTAGATGCGGATGTGTTGGTCGGTGTCATCTCTGACCGTGACTTGCTGAAAGCCATGAGTCCCTTTTTGGGGACTGCTGCGGAGGTTAGGCGCGATATACAAACGATAGCGCAGCCGGTGCACAAGATCATGACCAGAAAACTGGTGACTCTGGGACCAGAGGCGCAGCTACAGGATGCCATTTCTGTCTTCAAGGAGCAGCAGATATCCTGTATTCCGATCGTTGATGGGATCGGGCAGCCAATTGGCATTGTCAGCTGGCGGGACATAATGAAGACGCTGTAAATGTGCCACACTGCCTGGTAGCTCAGGAGGTAGTCGCATGAACATTCCGCAACTCGACGCTCGATGTCTTTTTGATAGTGAACATCCGGATTACCAGGCCAGTCTTGCTCAAGTACGATTCGCTGCGCAGCAGGTCGGCTTCATGACGTTGACGAATACGTCTATGAGTAGCGACGATGTTCTTCAGGTGTTGGATATGTATCGTCGGTTTTTCAAGTTGCCGGCAGATACCAAGGCGGCTTGTGACATGGCGAAAACCGGTTCGAACCGTGGATGGGGCGCGCCTTACGCAGAACAGGTCGATCCTGATGCGAATCCTGATTTCAAGGAAGTGTTCGATAGTGGCTTGGAGCTGAGTGTCGATGACCCTCTGGCCAGGCATACCTACTACGCGCCGAACCGCTGGCCTGATGAGCCTGCAGATTTTCATTCAGTGATTTCAGGCTACTACCAACAAGTCACGAATATCTCATTGTCACTGTTGTGTGCCATTGCTCAGGCGATAGGGGAGCCAGCTGATTATTTTGCTGATAAATTCGATAAGCCGATGGCACTGCTGCGAGGTAATTACTACCCGCCACGTCCCGCGAGTGCTGCAGCCAAGGACTTTGGCATCGCCTCTCACACTGACTATGGTTGCCTGACACTACTGGCTACCGATGGTTCGCCTGGTTTGGAGGTGCAGACACGGCAATCGGGGTGGGTGTCTGTCAATGCGAGTCCGGGGACATTCATCATCAACTTCGGGGAAATGCTGCAAACGTGGAGCGATGGGAAAGTAGTGGCTACCCCGCACCGGGTCATCGGCGGTGAGAACGAGCGTATTTCAGTTCCATTTTTCTTCAATCCGCGTCATGACGTGAATGTGGCACCGCGTGGCGCTGATGAGAAAATGCTTGCCGGTGATCATTTGTCTGCTCGATATGATCAGACCTATGTTCACCGACAGACAGCTGCAAAACACTGATCGGGTGCTTTGCAGCTGGGTTCCCGCTATTCGAGGAGTAGTGTTCCGAAGACAGACGGATTTTGTTGTGCATCCGTATTACTGCCTGTTGGCTGATTCCAACTCCATTGAGAGATGAATCCCTCTATCCCGTCATCGTCGTTGATCATGAGTTCGAAACCAAACGGTTCGTCCGTATTGATACCGATGGCCGTCAGTGAAACACGGATTTCATAGATATCCTGATTGGTTTCCGGATTAGTCAGCCCGGCAGGGCCTTTTCCCGGTCCGGAAGCAAAAAGAACCGCCGATGAAAGGGTAGATGTGACGCCGGGAGCGCTACCATCAGTCAATGGCAATGTGCCCTCAGAGCTATCCTGCAACGGCAACAGGTAGTTGGAGTCGTTGTCGTCATAGCGCTGCAATTTACTATTGTCGGCATCCAGGAAAAGCTCAAGGCTGTCGTTTTGAGTACCCGCATCATCAGAATCACTTTGATGAGCCGTTTGGTTGTCAACCAGTACTACAACGTAGAGGTAGCGGCCGTCATGCATGGCTGCCCATCGATGTCCGGGGGAGTCATTGACACCATCAGGGTTCTGGCTTGATTGCAGCTTGTTGATCAGCAGGGGGGCACCACTGTTGTCTATCTGAATGGCTGCTGCCCACTCTCCGCTCAGATCGCCACCGGCGCCTGCGGTGGTCACGCCAGTGCCATCGATGAGCGGTGCGCTGAGTGAGGCGATTTGCGGGACGATAACATCTGCAAGTGTAGGCTCTGGCGTGATGTCAGGCGTTGTATCACTTGTTGGGTCAGTGTCGTCGGTTGTCGGTTCAGTACCCGTTGTTGGCTCAGTATCGCTGGTTGATTCAGTATCGCCTGCTGATTCCGAATCCGGTTCAACCTCGGTAGTTGGGGTTGACTCTGGTATCGATTCGGTAGGAAGTTGCGATGATGAATCAGTACTGCCATCATCAGAAGGATTGTTTGCAACCGAGCTGTCAGCTTGCAGAGGGTTAGTCCCATTGTGGCGTTCATCCAGATTGCTGATACCGTCACTGTCTGTGTCGATATCAGTTGAATAGTCGTTGGAATCTGTCCTTGTGACATTGCCATCTGCACTTACTTCAAGTGACTGGGTCTGGCTGGCCAGAGGGATGTCCTGTCCATCAAGGCTCTCCACCCAGGTAATCGTGGCGATATAGTTGCGGCCAGGTGTCACGTTGATAGTGCCGCTCCAGCTGCCGTCATCGTTCTTGACCAGATTAACGCTGGTTCCATTGGATAACCTGATTTGCGGGCTCAGGTTTTCCTGAACGACGGTCCCATCGTTCTGCAGTACGGCGGGTATGGTGACCGGAATGGAAGGCCTTGCTTTCAGAGTAGTAACTGAGCCGCCATCGGAGCACGATGCCAGCAAGGACAAGCCCAGAAATGCAAGTGTGGTTGCGAATGGAGATCTGTTAAAGGATCGCATGAAGGTGATTTTCATTGAACGTTGAATGTCAGGGGAACAATTTCAGAATCGTCCTCGCTGTCTTGAGCGGCTGAGGCGATGACACCTGCGGCGATAACGCCAAGTGTTATCTGGAACCAGCGTCTTTTAAGCAGTGGTGGTTTGTCGTCAGTGCTCACGGTGCCGTCGGCAATTGCCGGTTGTGCAGTGGCCGTAGCGGTGGTTTCAATAGGTTCTGCTGAGGCTGCCAGGAGGCGCTGGTAGGGGTCAAAGGCGTAGCCGCTGACGGTACGATTGCCGGATTCATCCTGCGCCTGTACATAATATTCGATGGTTCGCACATCGTTGAAATCAGTGGGAATCGAAACACTGAAATAACCGGTAGTGCCCAGTGATTCCATGGGAGCAGGTGAGTAAGGTAATTGACCAGCTCGGCGGTAGTAGAGCGTAACGCTCTGCAACTCGTTATCTTCCGCTATCTGGGCGGTAAAAACCTGTGTGCGATCAGCAGTGCCTTCGGCAAGCTCTTCCAGCTCTATGATTGGCGGAGTCGTGTCGAGGGGCGCGTCTGCGCTCTGAGCATGGCTATAGCCATTCCCCAGACACAGCAGCAGAATACTCAGGAATACACACTGAGATCGAATTTTAAAGCGGACACCCACTATGACTGACTCCACGCGAAAAGCGGCTCAGTATACGGAAGCTATTCGATCATGCTGCAATGCAATGCTGAGCGTTTGAGTACAGTTAGGTAATGTGCCTGGCTGGCTCTATAAGCCTAATATTAAAGGAGAAAACGAAATGCTCTGGTTTTTCATCAAACAATGAGTTGGCGTAATAATTCCAGTTCGGATCGCTGAGCTTCAATGGTGTCGAGCAGGCCAATGACTAGTGCCAGATGTGCAATGTCCAGCTCCAGTTCATGTTGCAGTTTCATCGCCTTGAGAATACGAATGAGGTGGGCCTGTTGGAAGTGCGACTCCACATCAGGTAGATCGTCGATCACCCCGTGATCGATGTAGCTGCCCAGTGTGCTTACCGTTATGTGGCACAGTGTGCATATTTCGGTTTGCGTATAGAGAATGTCTATCGATGCCACGTCGTGTTCGCTGTCATTTTGCATCTCATGCACTCCTCTTTCTGGCCATGTCGTCTGACCACAGATTTTTCATTGATTCGTAGAGTGCCCGTTGCTCGTCATTTTCTACCGCAGGTATGTCAACACGTAAAACGACAAGGTGATCGCCTGGTGTCTTGCCCGGAAAGCCACGACCTTTCAATCTGAGTTTCTTGCCGCCATTAGAGCCTGCCGGTATCGTCAATTTTACCGTGCCGGCAAGAGTTGGAGCTTCGATGACAGCACCAAGCGCAGCCTCCCAGGGGGCAATGGGTAGTACCGAGGTGACATTTCTGCCATCGAGTTGAAAGCGCTCGTCATCCTGTAATTTTATATCGATATAAAGATCACCCGCCGGTGTGCTGCCAGTACCCGGATTGCCCTGGCCTCGAAGCCGGATTCGCTGCCCGTCAAGGACGCCGGCAGGAATGGTCACTTTCAGAGTCTTGTCCTGCATCTTGATTGCTCCCGATGCATCTTCAGCGGGAACGCTTAGTGTCACGGGTACGATTGCACCGTTGAAGGCGTCAGCCAGTGATATCTGCAAGTGGCTGTGCAGGTCACGACTGGGTGGATTGAAACCTGCGCCAGAAGCATGTGCCTGTCCGCCTGCTTGCTGGTAGTCGTTGCCAAAAATTTCGCGAAAGAAGTCGCTGAAATCTTGCGGATTTTCTGAAGAAAATCCACCTTCGTGGGCACCAGACTGTCTTCGGCCTGAGCCATGTCCAGGCTGCCATCCCGGAGGGGGACGAAATTCATCCTGCGGGGAATTACCGGCGTAGATTCTGATCTGATCGTATTCGCGCCGCTTTTCCTTGTCTTTCAGAACGCTGTAGGCTTCACCGAGTGTCTTGAATTTTGCTTCGCTGTCAGATTCCTTGCTGACATCTGGATGAAATTTTCGAGCAAGTTTGCGATAGGCTCGCTTTATTTCAGCGGCATCAGCCTCCGGTTCTACACCCAAGACTTCGTAATAGTCAACGAATTCCATATGTTCATAGCCCTGATAGCATCTGGACGGGTCGCCCAGTGATTGCTATTCGTGCGTTTGCACGCTGTTATTGAAGATATGGATGAATCCGCTTCAAACAACGTCAGCGCACAATTTGCAATACACGATCCCTTACATCCAAACTAGCATGATCATCGGTACGGCAACACTGACGATCACGATATCCAGTAGCAAGCCGACGCGCCAGTAGTCGCCAAAGGAATATCCCCCGGGGCCCATCACCAGAGTATTGGATTGATGCCCGATAGGTGTGAGGTAGGGGGAGGCGGCCCCCACGGCCACAGCCATGAGAAACGGGTCGGCAGAAACTCCCAGTCCGGTTGCAAGGCTCAAGGCAATAGGGGCCATCAATACGGCAGTCGGTGTGTTGTGTACCAGATCGGACAACAGCATGGACACCGTCATAACCAGTATCAGCAGAGACCATACGGGCAAACCGTCGCTGACGCCGAGGATACCCTGTGCGATAAGCTCGGTTGCTCCGGTAGTCTGCAGAGCTTCGCCGATGGGTATGAGAAAACCGAGTAGCACGATTATCGGCCACTCTATGCTGCGATAGGCCGCTCGCAGCGATACCATTTTCATCAAAACCAGAATACCGACTACCGTGGTGAAGGCAATTTCGACCGGGACCCAGCCCATGGCTGCCACGAATATTCCCATTGCAAAGGTACCCGGAATCAGCAGCACCCCACGGCGTGGGTTTATTTCAAGACCACGGTTCTTGATACCCAGACAACCCAGTGTCTGACACAGCTGTTCGAGTGCCTGTGTTTCTCCTTGAAGCAAAAGTACATCACCAGTCTTGTATTTTATGTGTTTCAGACGGGTTCTGGCTGCATGGCCTTCGCGTGCTACGGCAAGCAGATTGACTCCGAAGCGTTGATGCATGCCGATACTGCGCATGGATAAACCTTCGATGGCGGAATTGGGCATGACGACCGCTTCAATGACCCGGACATCTGGAGATTTGAGCCAGTCAGGGTCAATGACCTCGGCACCGGCATCAAGCATTCCCGGATTCTCGAACAGAGGTTGCAGGGATTCACTATGCCCTTCCAGTATCAGTACGTCGCCAGGCTGCAGCAGCTCCATGGCCGAGGGTGCCATACGGCGCCGGTCCTTGCGCAAAATGAGCATGACAGCCACCTCGCCTTCACACATCAGTTCCAGTGCACCGACAGAGGTACCGATCAATTGCGAATCCGGTGGCACTCGAACCTCGGAAATATACCGTGCAATATGAAACTGTTCGGATGAATCCTGATCGGAACCACCCGGTCTGCCAGGCAGTAGGCGCCAGCCAATGGTCACAAGGTACAAAAGACCGGCCAGGGCAACCACGATTCCAACCGGTGTGAAATCGAACATGCTGAACGGTTCACCAACATTGTTTGCGCGAAAGGTGGCAATAATGATATTGGGTGGTGTCCCTACCAGAGTAACCAGGCCGCCAAGCAGGCTGGCAAAGGAGAGCGGGATGAGAAGTTTGGAGGCGGGGCGTTTAGATTTCTGAGCATCACGAAGTGTGATGGGCAGCATCAGTGCCAGTGCACCGATATTGTTCATGAAGGCTGAAAGAAATGCGGTGACGCCGCAATTAGCCGCAATCTGAGTGGTGATCGAGCCCCTGGCGTAGGCCAGGTATCTGAGAAACAGTTCTACTACACCGCACGATTGCAGTGCCTGACTGATGACCAGCACGCAGGCTACTGTAATGACCGCCGGGTGCGAGAACCCTTCGAAGGCATGATCCATGGGAACGATGCCAGCATAGACTGAGGTCAGAAGGGCAATACCGGCTACCACATCGTAACGCCAGTGATTCCAGACAAACAGAATCATGACGACTGCAAGTATGGAAAACACCGTTAGCTGATCCAGTGTCACGCAGATTTAGCTCCCGCTCAGATCGATGGCATATTGTAGACGGGTTGCAGGTTAACTGATCAAGCTACGTTGAATGCAAGGTTTTTCGGAATATGTCTATATAACCTCCTGGTTCTTGACGCAGCCGACTACATCAAAATCCAGAGAGGCGTTGCAGGGCCTACTGCACCGCAACAGGATCATCCAGACTGCATTGTTTGTCATTGCATCCTGTTCTGCTCGTGCAGATGGTCAGATTATTCAGCGAGAGGTGATTTACTGAAACGGAAGTTGGAGACGCTGATTCCTCCCATGAAATCACTCTCGTGATAGACCCGTTGCGATGGATCCTCCCCGGCAGCGCCCACAGCCACCATTAGCGGCAAAAGATGCTCTTCACGCGGATGAGCCTGCCGAGCCGATGGTGCATTTTCCCACTTGACCAGTGCGGCTGCGCGTTCTGTAGAGTCTGGCAAAGCCATCGACTTTTGTACCCAGTCATCAAACTCAGCAGATACCTGACGAGCATCGGGCCCGAAATTTTGCAGATTGTGGTAGCTCAGACCACTGCCGATGATCAGTATGCCTTGCTGTCTCAACGGCGCGAGCGCACGACCCATGGCCAGATGTTCAAGCGGGTCAAGCCCGTGTTTGAGTGACAACTGTACAACCGGAGTTGCTGCAAGGGGGTCGATGAGGGCCATGGGTGCATACATGCCATGGTCGAATCCGCGTTCGGCATCCTGTTGTGATGCAAAACCGTTGTCGCTGAGCAGGGTCTGGACCTGCTGTGCAAGCTCAGGGTTGCCGGGAGCCGGATATCTGATGGCGTAGGTGTGCTTGGGAAAGCCGTTGTAATCGTAGATCATGCCGGGCATGGGCTTACTGGTTACGGTGAATTCAGTGGCTTCCCAATGTGCAGAGACCATCAGTATTGCCCGCGGAATTGAACCCAGTTGTTGCGGTATCTTTTGCAGTGCGGAGCTAAGCCTGGCATAGGTGGCTCTCTGAGACTCCATCCATGGCCAGGGGCCACCACCGTGAGAAATAAAGTATGTGGGTAACAAGATCCTGGTTCTCCTAGATCCGTTTGTTCAAACGGGCATCTACCGACAGGTATCCGGCACCACTCAATACCAATGACAGGGTGACCGCCAGCAATGAGAGGGCAAATTCATAACCATCGTTGGCCAGGAACAGACCGTTGCTGAGGTGCACTGTGACGATGGCCATGATCATCGTGAAGGCCAGAACGGCAGCAGCAGGTCGCACCAGCAGACCAATGATCAGAGCCAGTCCACCAAAAAATTCTGCACTGCCAGACAGAAGCGCCATTTCGTAACCAGGCTGCAAGCCAATTGACTCCATGAATTGTGCGGTGCCTTCCAGGCCATAGCCGCCAAACCAGCCAAACAGCTTTTGCGCACCATGGGCCATGAAGATGATGCCCGCAGGTAGTCTCAAGGCCACGGGTGCCCAGTGTGCTTCAGTTGACAGTAGGCGGTTGAGTAAACGGTTGTTCATGAAGGCTTTCCGATGTAATAAGCGTGCATTTGAACAGTTGCATCGTTTAGGATAAACGTACAAAAACAGTACAATTTGTTTACTTATATGCAACAGTTGCCATGATTGATGTTTTAACAGGAATGCGCGTCTTTGTTTGTGTGGTTGAATCGGGCAGCTTTTCGGGTGCGGCAGAGAAGTTGGATCTTTCCAGAGGAATGACCTCACGTTACCTGGCTCAGATCGAGTCGCATCTGGGTGTGCGGTTACTCAATCGCACCACCAGAAAACTCTCAATGACGGCGGTAGGGCAAGACTATTACCAGAGGGCAGTGCAGGTGCTGGGTCTGGTGGATGAGGCCCAGCTTGCTGCCAGCTCAGAGGTGATCAAGCCACAAGGCACCTTGCGCATCAATGCGCCGTTGTCATTCAGCACCCACCATCTGGGCGAGGCCATCACGACGTATCTGCAGCGTTTTCCGGATATCAAAGTGGATCTATCGCTTGCAGATCGGGAGGTGAACCTGGTGGAGGAAGGTTTTGATCTGGCATTGCGTATCTCCCGTCGGATCGATCCTGCCCTGATCGCCAGGCCCATCACTCAGGTGCGTGTCATTGCCTGTGCCTCGCCCGCGTATATCAAAGAGCATGGATTCCCCGAGTCACCGGAAGAATTACAGCAACACAATTGCCTGACTTATGCTCATTCAAGCTCGTCGGGTGAATGGCATTTTCAGCAAAATGGACAACAATGTTCGGTACCCATCAAGGGCAATATGCATGGTAATAACGGAGATATGCTTTGCAGTGCTGCCGTTGCGGGTCTGGGTATCGTGTTGCAGCCGACCTTTCTTCTGTACAAACTGTTGCAGACAGGTCAACTGGTACGTGTGTTGCCTGATTGGGAGGCGCATTCACTTCATCTTTATGCCGTCTATTCGAATCGGCAATTTTTACCGTTGAAGTTGCGCAGTTTTATCGATTTTCTGGTGGGGCACTTTGGAGAAAATCCTGTCTGGGATGCCGAGCTTTGAGTGGCCAGCGTCCCTGGCGCTATTCTTTAGTATTGCCGTGCTTTAGTGATTGTGCTGACTTGCTGGTGTAGACATACTGATACACCGAATTACTCCAGTTAAGTGAATATTTTTGACAAGTCCCGGATGCACCAAAACCACTGTGCGCCATTGTCAGTACGGGAGTTGAGCGACAAAGATCCAGGACAGAAGCTTTGATACTTCTGCCGACCTGATAAACCAAAGACCATGAGGTGAATGACGATGATAGTTACTGTGAATGGTAAAGAGCATCAATATGACGGTGATCCGGCAATGCCACTACTCTGGTATGTCCGTGATGTGCTGGGTTTGACAGGCAGCAAGTTTGGTTGCGGCTCCGGCTTGTGCGGTGCCTGCACGATGCATCTGGATGGAAAATCGGTGCGCAGTTGCGTGTTACCGGTGCAGGCCGCCGAGGGGCTGACGGTTGTCACAATCGAAGGGCTTGACCCGGATGGTGATCATCCTGCGCAAAAAGCCTGGCGTGAGCATAACGTACCGCAATGCGGTTACTGTCAGGCTGGCCAGATCATGCAGGCGGCCTCATTGCTAGCCGAGAACAACACACCAACTGACAAGCAGATTACCGAGCATATGTCCGGCAATCTCTGTCGCTGTGGTTGTTATCAGCGAATCGAGGCTGCCGTGAAGTCTGCTGCCATCGAGCAGGCATCCAAAGGGGCATAGATCATGTTGAAATATATCGAGGAAGAGCTGGGTGGCTCAACCCAGAACTCAACGTCTGCAGTTGCGGGCAATATACTGATTGGAAAAGTCAGCTCGCGTCGTGACTTTCTGAAAACCCTGGGGATTTCTGGCGGTCTGGTCGTTGGCTTGCAGCTGCTACCTGCAGGCAGCGCGCTGGCCATGAAGCCCTATCCGACGGGGGCAGAAGCGATGCCTCACAAGACGGTGTCCGATCCATTGATTTTCGTTGCCATTGATAGCGATGGCACGGTTACGCTAGTCGCTCACAGGTCCGAGATGGGTACCGGCACACGCACCAGTTTGCCAATGGCCATCGCGGACGAGATGGAGGCAAATTTTGATCATGTCAGGATTGTTCAGGCCGAAGGCGATGAGCCGAAGTACGGTAATCAGGACACCGATGGCTCGCGTAGTTTGCGCCACTTCATTCAGCCTGCTCGGGAGATAGGTGCCTCTGTCCGTTTGATGCTGGAAGCGGCAGCAGCCGAAAAATGGAATGTGCCACTGGCGCAAGTCCGCGCTCGGGACCATGCCGTACGACTGCTTGACGGTAAAGGTGAGTCGGCGCAGGAATCCGGACAACGACTAGGCTATGGCGAGCTGGCTGAAGCGGCGATGGCCAATCCGGTACCGGCGTTCAGCGAACTCAAATTCAAGAGCGAAGATCAGTTCCGCTATATAGGTAGGGGCGAAGTACCGATCTATGACCTGCATGACATCACCACCGGCAAGGCCATTTATGGCGCTGATATCATACTGGAGGGCATGAAGTTTGCGGTTGTCGCACGGCCTCCTGTCGTGGGTGGTACCGTCAAATCATTTGATTCCACCGAAGCGATGAAGGTTGCCGGTGTGTCTCATATCATCGAAATTGCAGGTTCTTTGCCACCTGCGAAATTTGCACCGTTGGGTGGTATAGCGATAGTGGCGGATAGCACCTGGGCTGCCATCAAGGGCCGGGAAAAGCTTGTCATCGAGTGGGATAGTGGCCCACATGGTAATTTCAATACCAGCGAATATGAAGCACAAATGCGGGCAACAGCGGCAAAGCCTGGCACGGTAGTGCGATCGCAAGGTGATCCGGAAGCAACGTTTACCAACGCGGCCAAAGTGGTCACTGCCGACTATTATCAACCGCATATGGTGCATGCTCAAATGGAGCCTGTGGTTGCTGTGGCATCGTTGAGCGAGGGCAAGATGGAAATCTGGGCCCCGGTGCAGAGTCCTTACGGTGCTCGCCAGGATGTGGCGAAAACACTGGGTATGTCAGAGGACGATGTGCGCGTGAATGTCACCTTGCTCGGTGGCGGTTTCGGGCGTAAATCAAAATGCGACTACGTGATCGAGGCGGCCCTGGTCTCCAAGGAAGTGGGGGTACCGATCAAACTGCAGTGGACCAGAGAGGACGATATTCGTCACGGCTTCAACGCCACCACTTCAGTGGAGCGACTCGAAGCTGCCGTTGATGAGAATAACAAGGTCGTCGGCTGGCGGCACCGGTCTGTGTCTCCCACCATCTTTTCTCTGTTCGCTCCTGATCCGGGTATTGCAAGCGGCGTTGAAATGGGTATGGGGTTGGTGGATACCCCTTTTGATATTCCCAACATGTCCATCGAAACCGGTGAAGCCAAGGCGCATACTCGCATAGGCTGGTTTCGTTCCGTATCGAACGTGCCGCATGCGTTTGCTGCTCAGTCCTTTGTTGCAGAGCTTGCCCATTCATTGGGACGCGATCCGAAAGAGATGCTACTGGAATTGATTGGTCCGGGACGCAAGATCGATCCCGAGGCTGCCAATATGCCAAAGGATCTGTGGAATTATGGCGAACCCTATAGTGAATTTCCCAACGACACCGCCCGACTGCGCAACGTTATAGAGCTGGCAGCCGAGAAAGCCAACTGGGGACAATCTCTGTCCAAGGGGGAAGGTCTTGGCATTGCCGCGCATCGTAGTTTTGTCAGTTATGTGGCCACAGTGGTCAAGGTCAGAATTGATGAAAACGGCAACATAAAGATCCCTGAGGTCTATACCGCTATCGATTGTGGCTACTGCATAAATCCGGAACGCGTGCATTCACAGATAGAAGGCGCTGCAGTCATGGGGACTACGCTGGCATTCTATTCAGGACTGCACTATGAAAACGGTGCCGTCAAGGAGTCCAATTTTCATGATTATCCGGTGGCTCGTGTTACCTCCTACCCAGAGCGTGTCATGACACATATCGTCGATCATCCATTCTCGGTGCACGCAACGGGTGTGGGTGAGCCAGGTATCCCACCATTCGCACCGGCCCTGGCCAATGCGATTTTTGCAGCATCGGGCAAACGACTGCGTGATCTGCCTTTTGGTGACAAACTCGCCTAGAATCTGTGATGATCTTTTAAACAGTGGCGCCGAAGCTCTGACCTGGTTTGCCTGTTGTGCCAGACTCGATGGCAAACAGGCTGCCAGACAAGGGGGCTTCGGCAAGCTGTGTCTCGCTCAGCCCCACGCGTGCACTGGTGACAAACAGGGTTGAACCATCCACGCCTCCGAAAGAACAACTGGTGGGGCGAGGTACGGGAACGTTGATGATACGATCGATGCTGCCATCAGGTGCATAGCGAATGATGCAAGCTCCATCCCATTGCGCGCTCCATACATAGCCTTCGATATCAACGGCCAGTCCATCGGGGACACCTTTGCGGTATTTGTCAGGACCAGCAAAGACGCTTCTATTGCTTAAAGTGCCTGATTCCAGGTCAAAATCAAATCGATAGATAGTGGCTTTACCCGAGTCGGTGAAATAGAAGGTACGGTTGTCATCGCTCCAGCCAAGTCCGTTGCCGATATTCACTTTGTCCATCATGCAGCTCAGGCTGCCATCAGGGTCAATGCGCCAAAGTGAGGCTTGCTCGGAGGTGTCGCTCATGGACAGAGAGCTGGCCCATAGCCGACCCCTGGCATCACACTTGCCGTCATTGAAGCGATTGTCCGGCAGGTGAGCTTCGGGTTGTGCAAGTGTTGTGATCTTTCCGGAAGGATCGATTGCAAGAATGCCGGATTCACTACCGGCGATAAATCCACCCTCGACTCTGGGTACCGCAAGCCCCACCATCTCTGGCATCTGACGACGTATGAATGTTTTTTCATCCAGCGTGCCATCAGCTCCCATCTTGATCGACTGCAAGGCAGGGTTGACGATATCCACCCAGTAGAGTGTCTTTTCTGGTGCTGACCAGTGAGGCCCTTCACCCAGCTCATCAGTTCCATGAAATGCAAGACTGACACAAGCGTCACAGCTTGATTTTACTTTATTAGTCATAGTTCAGCACACAGCAAGGCGGACATGCCTTGATCGGCCAGCATGTCGCTGCCGCTCAAGGCTGTGGATGCGTCAGATAATAGAAACACAGCGCATTTAGCGACCTCAGCCACAGAGTTGTACCGCCCCGTGGCATGCCATGTGCGAAACATGGCCTCTGTTTCAGGCTCGTTTGCCGGACCGGCAGCTATAGTCTCGGTGCGGGTCAGGCCCGGGCTGAGAGAATTGACTCGTATGCCGTGTTTGCCCAGACTCCAGGCCATGGCGCGCGTCATGGCGACTATGGCTGCCTTGGTGCCTGCATACATCTCATAGCCGGCGGTTGTGGCACCTGCGTGATTGGAGGCAATGTTGACAATACTGCCACTGTGCCCATTCTCGCTCATGGTTCTGGCTACGGCCTGGGTCATCAGAAAGACCGAACGTTGATTGACACTCCACAGTGTCTCCAGTTTTTCTACTGACATACTGAGAAATGAATCGGTGATCGTAACGCCGGCATTGTTGACCAGTGCGTCTATGGGACCATGGGTGGCGATGACAGCGTCCACCCAGGAGGTAATACTGCTGGCATCGGCAACATCGAGTTGACGACAATCGATAGCGTCGCGCCCCGGGTAGTCCAGCTTGCCTTCCAGTGTGCCCACCACGACGCGAGCCCCGGCATCATGGCAGGCCTCGGCGATGCCGCGACCGATGCCAGCGCCTCCGCCGGTGACGATAACCAGTCTGTTTTCCAGTTCCTTGTTCATAGCTGCGTCAATAGAAGGATGAATGTGTAAAAAAAGGTGCCGGTCTTGCGCATGTCAGTGATCACTTCACTTCACTGCGCCGGCCGTGACCCCAGAGACAATACGCCGCTGGAAGAAGAGAAACAGGACAAGCAGTGGCAATGAGCCGAGAACCGCTGCCGGGAAAAGATCAGATGGTGACAGGTTGTGATTACCCACGAAACGATAGACGCTGATCATCACGGTAAATTTGGACTCGTCAGTGAGCAACAATAACGGATAGGTGAAATCGTTCCATACCATCAGCATGACGAACAGCGAAAGTGTTGCCGTGGCAGGGCCCAGCAGGGGGCGAATCACATGCCAGAAAATACGGAACTCAGAGCAATTATCCAAGCGTGCAGCCTCTTCGAGTTCTATCGGAATACCTCTGATGAATCCGGTGTAGAAAAAAACTGCCAGAGGCAGGTTCAGGGCGGTAAAGGCGAGGATCAGGCCCAGATAGGTATCCAGCAAGCCGATGTCCCGGAATATGACGTAGATGGGTGTGATGGTGACAAAGTTCGGTGTGGAAAGCCCCAGCGCCATCAGCAACACCAGTGCTCTGGCAAGCGGATTGGTATGGCGCGCCAGCGGATAGGCCGCCAGAGATCCGATGAATGAAACCAGTACCGTCACCGAGAGTGTAATGCCTACGGAGTTGAGCACACTGCGGGTGTAGTTCATCTTCGACAAGGCGTTGCGATAGTTATCAAAGTTCAGGCTTTCCGGCAGGCCTACCGGGTTCTGGGCAATCTCGGCACCGCTCTTGAACGACATGATGATCATGTAGAACACGGGCAACAGAATGAAGGCGACCATAATCAGGACCATGGCCGAGAGCAGCCAGCCACTGATGCGATGACGCAGTCTCATGTGTTCTCCTCACGGGATCGCAGGTAGCGGTTCTGGAGAAATGCGACCAACACCACCAGTATCAGCATGATGATGGACAGTGCGCTGGCAAAGCCGAACTTGTATTTGCCGAATAGCGAGTCGATGATATGCAGACTGAGCGTGCGGGTTGCACCATCGGGACCGCCGCGCGTCATGATGAACGGCAGCTCGAAGGTCTTTAAGGTGCCGATCGTGGACAGCGTGATGTTGATGGTGAAGCTTGAGGCCAGCAGTGGGACTTCAATATGGCGAAAGCGTTGCCAGTTGGAGGCACCTTCCAGTTTTGAGGCCTCTTCTATCTCGGAGGGAATGTTGGCATAACCGGCAAGAAAGATGGCTGTGGTGTAGCCGATGAACATCCAGATATGAGCAAAGGCGACAGCGAACAAGGCTGTGTTCGGATCACCGAGCCAGTTATGTTGCAAGCCGTCCAGGCCGATTGATGCCAGTGCGGCGTTGAGTCCGCCGTTGAACGGTGAGTAGATGAACTGCCAGACATAGCCGACGATGACAAAGGACATCATGGCCGGCGTGAACAAGGCGGCCCGACACAGATTTCTGACCGCTGGCAGCCGGTGCAGAAGGGCTGCAAAGAACAGCCCTATAATCGTCTGTATGAACACGACAATGACGGTGAAGAATATCGTGACCTTGAATGCGTCCAGATAGCGAGAGCGGGTAAAGATGCGTTCATAGTTCTTCCAGCCCACATCGCTGGCGATACCGACTCCGGTAAAGTCGGTAAAGCTCAGACGCAGCGACAATAGAATCGGGTAGACGAAGAACATCCCGATAACCAGAATCGCTGGCAGTGTGAACAGGAAGATGCGGTAGCGTCTGAGAGTTCGCACGAGCAGCGACTACTGATCTTCTATGATTTCGTCCCATCGAGACAGGACGTCAGCGGGATCTTTATCCAGATTCAGCAGGTAACCGGTCATGCTGTCAAAGATTTCAGATTCCAGTGGCTTGGGCCATTCGAGTACGCTGAACGGGAACATGATAGTGCCACCGTTATCGCGAGCGGCATCATACGGCGCTGCAACTTGCGACACGCCACTCTGGCCATCGACGAACGGGCTGTAGGCTGATTCTGCGACCAGCATGTCGTGCAGGTTGTCATTGTCAGTGAAGAATTCAACAAAGCGTTTAGCGGCATCTGGTTGATCAGACTTGGCAGCGATTGACCAGCCTATGCCGAACAGATCCAGTGCAACTCCCGATTCTTTGCTCGATGGGATAGGTGCAAAGACGAAATCCAGGTTTTCCGCTTCACTGAAGCTGGCAATATTCCAGGCGCCTTGCGCCATCATGGCAAAGTTGCCGGCCTTGAACTCTGACAGAGCGGTTGACCACGGATCCACACCTGCCTGGATTTCCGGATCAAAACATCCGGCATCTGCCAGGTCTGAAAAGGTCTCCAGAGTGCCGATAAAGGCCTCACTTTCAGAAAAGAGTTGCTCACCGGAACCTAATGCAGACGACTCCTGCGGTGCTGCCTCCAGGCCATTGGCGATGACATACAACGGGGCCGAGAAACCACCAGGGAAAAGCATGGGCTTGATGCCAGCCTCATCAAGTTTGGTGCAGGCAACTTTGAGGGCATCGATGGTGATGGGAGGTGTCTCGATTCCTACCTGGCGCAGCAGGTCCATATTGACGAAATTGCCCATGCCAATGACTTCCAGCGGCATGATGTGAATCTCATCACCGGTGTTGATGGCTGCTTGTACAGGCGGGGTTAGCCGATCAAACCACTCACCCTTGTCAAGCGGCGCCAGCAGGCCGGCATCTCCCCAGACTTTAACCAGCGGCATATCAGTCATCATGACATCGGGTGGGTTATCACCTTGCACTCGAGGCGGCAGGACGATATCGGTGTCGGTCCGACTGATATATGAAAAGTCGACGCTGACGTCCGGGTTGGCGCTTTCAAACTTCTTGATCAGGTCGGGGATGGCGGCTGGTTCGGAATCATTGCCCTTCCATGCAGTGACTTCCAGTGTGACAGCGTGTGCGACTGGTGCCGAGGCCAGTAGCGCGCCAGCACATACAAGTGGCAGAGATTGGTAGAAGAATCTTTTCATGGAATCCTGTTTCCCCTGGTAAGCAGAAGTGAGTAGAAATCGATAAACACCACTGGATAGTACACAATCTCACCCAAATAACACACTATCTATTGGCTGTTTATGCTTTTTGACGCGTTATTGTTCCTGTCCTGAATATAGACTTGTGACTGATAGGCCTGATAAGCCGGAGATTCGGTTGATTGACTGTTCCCGCGGTACAAGTCCTCTTGTTCCTGTCGTCAACGAATTCGCTGAGGCGCAGGCACACATTCCCCCCATATTCCTATCAGATCGAGACACAGCTGTTGCGTATTGACGTGATCGAATCGAGACTCTTGTGCTTTCTTACCGCGAAGTAAAGCACCCGCAAAACGAGCGACAGGTCTGGCAACGATAGTAGCCACACCCCGACGAGGCATGGCCTTTTCGTTAACGCAAGTCTGGCAGTGTTTTCGAGTTCAGGTTTCTGGAAATACTGATCAAAAAATAATAGGAATGATGCGGTGTACGACTTACAAGAAAAAGCGTTGCAGTTCATAAAGCGCGATAGATCAGTCTCTTTCCAGGCCGGCAATGACATCAGTGCCGTCCTGCTGGACAGCCAATCTTGCAAGCGTATCTCGAAGGCGGTTCTACCCGGATTGATGTTGGTCGCAAGTCTGGTTGGTAGTTCTGTTGTTCGAGCGGAAAATATCGAACATATTGAAGCTGAAAATACCGGTTGGTCTTTTCAGTTCGACAATGATGTGTTCGTTGGTGGAAACAAGGATCAGGATTACACCGGAGGCTTTGCGGTTACCTTGTCAGGTAATCGCGCCAACGGATACAGCTGGTCTCCAAACCGACTCAGACAATGGACAGATGACGCCCTCGGACTGAAGGCTTATCTGGGACAAGGATCCAGACAATATTCCAAGCATGCTCTGGAATGGGGGGCGGCCTTGTTTACACCCAACGACATCACTTCTGCGCAGGCCAATCCCAATGATCGTGCTTACGCCAGTCTGTTCTTTTTGAACAGTACGGAACAAACGGTGTTTCCCGAGCATGCCTTGTCAGTGAAGTCGAGCTTCACAGTGGGTCTGTTGGGACTGGATTTTGCGGACAATGTACAGAGTGGTATTCACAAATTGCTGGGCAGTACTCAACCAGAAGGTTGGGATAACCAGATTTCTTCTGGCGGTGAGCTGACGGCCCGATATGCGTTAAGTCTGCAGAAAACAGCCTTTCAGCGATATTACTCCAATGGTCTGAGTCAGGAATTCAACTGGACCGCAGATGCTGACGTGGGGTTCACCACCGGTTTTGGTGCTGGCTTCAACTGGCGTTTCGGGCGTATCGGCACGCCTTGGTGGACATTCAACCCGCATCAGTCCGAATACCTGAACCTGGGGTCAAACATTGCATCCGGTGTTGCTGAATATGACACGCGAGAGCGCTATATCTATGTTGGCAGCAGTGTCAATGTGAATATCTACAACTCGTTTCTTCAGGGTCAGTTTCGCAGTAGCCAGGTTGAGGCCGATGCCAGTGATGTAGAGCCGATCAGTGCGGATGTATGGGCTGGGGTCAGTGTTGAGGTTGCTCCAACTCTGCACGTAGAAGGTTTTGTCAGGGCACGATCACGAGAGCTGGACAAGCCTGATGCCAGAGCCCCATCCTGGGCTGGCATCATTGTCAGAAGAACCTTGTAGCAAAATACACCGTCAGTCGACGTTGTCGCTGTACTATCCCCGGACTGCCCTTGCGCCGCCCGGGGATAGCTCAATTAGAAAGCTTGCTCAGAAGACTCAATCAGTGGAAGAATCCAGTGCCATGAATTCCTGCCAATGCAAGACTTCAACGCCTGTTGAAGTCTTGCATTGGCTGTTGCGAGCAATAGCTGTTCCCAGTTTTTCCACAGCAATACCCCTGAACTTTCTCAGTGGACCCACCATGATGTGGCTCAGCGCAGGCCACAATGCCAGGGTCAAAGCCTGAGAGAAGCCGTAACGATTGTTCGGTGTGATGATCATGGAGGGTTGGAACAGACTGAGACGTTTGAAATTCAAGGCCAGCAGCGCCTCATTCAATTCGCCCTTGCTACGCAGATAGAACGAACGGGATTGGGCGTCAACACCCACAGAGCTCAATAATTGAAAGTGTTCAATGCCTGCTTGACGACAGTGCGTGGCGAAATCCAGTACAGCCTGTTTGTCGATGCGCAAGAAATCCTGCTTATCAACCTTGGAGGGCTCTCCGATACCCAAGGTGCAAATGGCGCACTGGTAGCCACTCAGTAAAGCCTGGTAGCTTTCCGGGTTCAGAATATCGATGCAATGTTGCTCGATATTCTCCTGATTGATTCCGGCCAGCTCTCGCCGGCCCAATAGAGCAAGTTTCCCCAGACCGGGCTCGCTGCGCAGTGCTGCAACAACCTCGCTGCCAACGGCACCTGTTGCACCCATCATGACAATATTCAATGGATTTGCATTTGACATGATCTAAGCCAGTCCGCCCAGCAGGCCTGAGCGCGCTGTTGGCGTAGTGTCAGAATGGCCGCCTTGATGGCGATACTAAGGCCTAAACCGGTAGAGGCTCCGGTAACCACAACAACCTGGGGACTGTTCATGATGATGCTTATTGCCTGAATAGATCAGAGGAATTCTGAATAGGTGGAAAAGAAAGGTAAACTCTCCAGTGTACTTTAGGGTAACAATAATCAGTTGTAAACCGAGCAGTGTACTTTTCGGTTAATATGGAGAGCATGCAACCAGCGCCGGGCACTATCAGCCGCTCATGACAAGCGATCAGACCTACAGCCAGCGCAAGCGTGCCGCTATTCTCAACGCCGCAGCGGAAGAGTTCCGGAGTAATGGCTACCGGGAAACCAGCATGGACCGGATTGCTGAAGTCGCGCAAGTGAGCAAGCGTACGGTATACAAGCATTTTCCCAGCAAGGATGATCTTTACCGGGCCATTACCCATGAGCTTGTCTTGCAGGAGCATTATTCGATTGATGGCAGCTATAACCAGCAGCAATCGCTACGTTCACAACTGATACATATTGCCACTCAAGAGGTGGCAGCCTTCAGCTCCGATACCTATCTGTCGAACATGCGAGTATTGCTGGGAGAAGCTTTCCGTTCGCCGGAAATCGTGCAGAAGGTCTTTCAGGATCTACCTGTTAACGGGGGCGCATTTTTCGAATGGATTAACGCCGCCATGGATGATGGACGTCTGCAGATAGAAGACCCGAGGCTTGCCACTCAGCAGTTGCTCTCTTTGCTCAAGGGGATCTTGTTCTGGCCACAGGCAATGTCGATGCAAGGGGCTGTCAGCATGAAAGCTCAAACAACGGTCATTGCCTCGGCCGTTGATATGTTTCTGGATCACTACGAAGTCAGATAGCGGGTAGTGCTCAAGCTCGACTAGTCATGGATAACCCCGGGCTAGATCCTGAATTTCCATGAGAGGTAGCTGCATCAGAGTGTGCGTCCATCTCCTGTTGTTATCGAATAAGAACTCATGAAAAAACGTTGGTTTCTTGTGCCTTTGGCATTGTTGGCTGTGCCGGTATTCGCCTTTCAGGCAGGCCTGTTTCCCGAATTAGGCGCACGCCCTGCGGCAGAGGATCGGCTGCGTTTTCTCGCCTCGGAAGCCTACAATCCAGAGGCTGGAATATTCGAGAATCGCAGAGCCGACCTGGTTGCACAGATGCAGGAGAATATGGAAACCATTCCCATGCTGCGCAAGTGGTTTGCCAAGCGGCCCGATGCCCGGCCTGTCAGCGAGTTACCGCAGCGTCAGCCAGATCTGCAGCAGTTTCTGTCAGCCAGTTCAGAGACGAAAATCATCTGGTTCGGGCATTCGACGTTCCTGTTGAATATCGCGGGTACGATCGTATTGGTTGATCCGGTGTTCGGTGACACGGCATCACCGGTGAGTTTCATGGTCAAACGATTCCAGCCTCCGGTACTTGAACTAGAGGAGCTGCCACCCATCGACATTATCCTGATCTCCCATGATCACTACGATCATCTGGATAAGCCAAGTATTGATTTCTTTGTTGACAAGGCGACCCAGTTCATAACCCCACTGGGGGTTGGTGTTCACCTGAAGCGTTGGGGAATCTCTGAACACAGAATTACCGAACGAGACTGGTGGCAATCGCATGAGTCGCATGGAGTGGAATTTACAGCAGCTCCCGCCCAGCATTTTTCGGGGCGTGATGGCGCGAACAATAATGAAACGCTATGGGCGTCCTGGGTAGTGGCAGGTCCTGCGACGCGCTTGTTCTTCAGTGGCGACTCAGGTTACGACACACATTTTTCACAGATCGGTGAACGCCTGGGACCGTTTGATCTGGCGTTCATGGAGAATGGTCAATATGATCAAGCCTGGCCGTATGTTCATATGCTACCCCCTGAGACAATCCAGGCATTCAAGGATGTTAATGCAAGTCGCTTGATGCCCGTGCACTGGGGTATGTTCGAACTGGCTTTTCACACTTGGTATGAGCCAGCAGCGGCTGTTAGTCGCCTGGCTGAGCAAGAGGGTATCGAGTTGGTGACGCCCATGTTGGGAGAGCTGATTACTCTCGATAATTCACTCAGAACAACCCACTGGTGGGAGACTGTTGCTCATGCGAATCCTGAATAACCGTCTTGTCTTCTCGCCCAGTGATCTGTCTGGATATCTGAGCAGTCCTTTCGCTTCATGGATGGATCGTTTTGCCCGTGAGTTTCCAGATCAGGCACCGCCGGCAGATGAGGCCGATGCCTTGCTGGGCGTGTTGGGTAAGCGAGGCCTTGAGCATGAAGCGGCGTTTGAACAGCGCTTCAGAGACGCAGGTCTGGAGGTCCTCAATATCGATGCTGAAGTTTGTGCTACTACAGAATCTCTTTCACTGTCAGCCGAAGAGGACATGGACAGGAGAAGACTGTGCACCGTTGAGGCTATCCGCTCTGGGGTCGATGTCATTGCACAGGCAACACTAGAGGGCGAACGTTTCGCAGGTGTTGCCGATTTTCTTGTCAAAGTGCCAGGTGCCAGTGAGCTGGGGAGCTATCACTATGAAGTATGGGATACCAAGCTTGCTAGCAGGATAAGACCCGGCTTTGTCATACAGCTGTGCTGCTATGTCGAGATGCTGGAGCAGATTCAAGGCTGCCGTGCAGAGCACTTGGTGGTTGTTCTGGGCGATAGGCGTGAAGAGCGTGTACGTCTGGTTGATTGTCAGGATTACTACCGTGCTCTGAAGCAGCAATTCCTGCAATTGCATGATGGCTGGAGCCGCGATGAAATGCCGTCACCAACCGCTTCGAGCAGTTATGGCCGTTGGTCTGGCTATGTCCAGTCCTGGCTGGAAAGCATTGATCATCTTTCCCAGGTGGCCACCATAACCGGTTCGCAGCTTGCACGTCTGGAGGCGGCCGGTATTGCAACGCGGGCAGCGTTGGCGGCTGTTGATGTCAGTGTGGCGGGCATTGATGATATGAGCTTGCAACGTCTGGCCAGGCAGGCCAGCTTGCAGATTCAGAGCCAGGGCTGTGCTGTGCCTGCCTACAGCTTGCTAGAGCAGCCTGTTGATATTGCTGCGGCTGATGCTCGGGAAGTGCTTCTGAGTGTCGGTGAATCTGGTGTTACAAACGGATTGTCACGTTTGCCTGCCTGGTGTCCAGAGGATGTATTTTTTGATATCGAAGGTTTTCCACTGGACACTGGCGGATTGGAGTATCTGTGGGGTTGCACCTATTTTGATGAGCAAAGTGAGCGAACATTTCGAGACTGGTGGGCACATGATTCAACGGCAGAGAGACAAGCCTTTGAAGGTTTCATAGACTGGATTTATGAGCGATGGCAGCGTGCGCCGACTATGCATGTCTATCACTATGCCAACTATGAGATAGCCGCCTGCCAGAGGCTGATGGGACGCTATGGAACTCGCGAACACGAACTCGATGAATTACTACGGGCCGATGTGTTCGTTGATCTGTATGTGGTCGTTCAGCAAAGTCTGCAGATTGGTGAGCCACGTTACTCGATCAAGAACGTCGAACGACTCTACCGAGGTGGTCGTGACACCGATGTGGGAAGTGGCGGTGATTCTGTGGTTGTTTATGAGCATTGGCGCGAACGCCACCAGGCAGGTGTGGAGGGAGATACCTGGCAGAACTCTGAGACTCTGAACAGTATTCGAAATTATAATATCGACGACTGCAACTCGACGCAGGAGCTTGTTGATTGGTTGCGCGAGCGGCAACAGGAACATGGCATTACGATACAGCTAGAGACTGGCGATAGTCAGGAAGTCATTCCCGATCAGGTGGTTAGTGCACGACTGGAAATGCGTGATCGTTTGCTACTCAATGCTGATACACAGCGCAAGGCTGAGGATTACATGACGGCCGCAGTCTCGGAGAACATGGCCGGATTGCTCGAGTTTCATCGCCGGGAAGCAAAACCTGCCTGGTGGCGCTACTTTGATCGTCACAGCAGTACACCCGAACAGCTGATGCATGATCCGGCCTGCCTGGCCAAATGCCTGCGAACGGGGCGTGAGCCATTCAAGCCAACTGAACGGGCCAGGAATTTGGCCTACGAATATGATTTTGGAACGATGCAGGATTTCAAGGGCCTGCCTGCCGCGGTCGAGTTGCTGGATGAGCGGGGTGATAATGACAAACCACTGCGTGCCACCGTGCTTCATGCACTGAGTGATTTTGCGCAGGGACGTCTGGTGTTGCAATCCGCAAAGGAACTGCCGACCACGGTGACGCTCATTCCTAATGAATTCATTAATCCGGCACCGATTCCCGATGCTATTGACGCCGTTGTCGAGCAGTGGCTGGAGCGCTCTGATGAGACCGGTAGCATTGACGATTTTCTGTTCCGTCGGGCTCCTCGGTTCAAACAGCCCAGGCCGGGTGCGATTGCATATGGCGACACCTCTGAGGAACGCCTGGCCGCAACCATTGAGGCGGTGCTGGATCTGGATGACAGCTATCTGACCATTCAAGGGCCGCCGGGTTGTGGCAAGTCATACACAGGGGCACGAATCATTGCAGCCTTGTGTGCTCAAGGCTGCAAGATCGGAATTTCCAGTAATAGTCATGCCGCCATTCAGAACCTGATGACAGGCGCTGCACGGTATTGCCAGGCACAGGGTGTCGCTGCAAGATTCCTGTGTTCACGACAGCCTGATGATGAGTTGGTGCAGTTGGGGGCGGAGCTCTTCAGCAACAGCAAGCTGGCAGCCGAACTGGCACCCGCGACCGTGGTGGGAACAACAGCCTGGGGTTTTGCCCGCAACGATCTGGCGGGGGAGTTTGACTACCTGTTGATTGATGAGGCGGGTCAGGTGTCTGTCGCCAATCTGTTGGCCATGAGTCGCTCTGCCCGCAATCTGGTGTTGCTGGGTGATCAGATGCAGCTGGGACAGCCCAGCCAGGGCTCGCATCCGGCTGAAAGCGGATTGTCGGTACTGGAGTATTTGCTCAAAGGACAGCCGACTATCGATGAGAACATGGGCGTTTTTCTTGGGACCACCTACCGGATGCACTCGCACATAAATCGCTATGTATCACAGAGATTCTACGACGGCAGACTCAAGTCAGTAGCGCAAACGGATGCCAGGGAGTTGTTGCCGGATGAGGCGCGTTTGCCAGAGCTTGATCGGAAGGCGGGTATCTGTTTTATTCCGGTTCAGCACACGGGCAACGCACAATCCAGTGAAGAGGAGGCCGTTGAAATTTTTCGTCTGGCAAGGTCGCTTCTGGGCCAGAGAGTCAAAACGTCTGCCAGTGATGACAGCTCAAAGCCTCTGGGCTGGAACGATCTGTTGTTTGTGGCGCCCTATAACCAGCAAGTCAAATTGCTGCAAGAGCGTCTTGGCGAGCAGGCACGTGTGGGCAGTGTTGACAGATTTCAGGGGCAGGAGGCTGCGGTGGTCTTTCTTAGTCTGTGCAGCAGTGATGCCGCTGAAGCACCACGTGGTATCGATTTTCTGTTCGATCCGAATCGCCTGAATGTAGCAATCTCGCGGGCACAGACGCTGGTCGTTGTTGTGGGTAACCCAGGACTTGCGACGACAAGAGTCTCGACGGTTGCGCAGCTGCGAAAGGTGAACCTGGTGGCAGGATTGCTTTATCATTCGGCAGATGAGTGAATCGGCACAAACACTGGATGGCATGGTCCGCCTCTATAGCGGAGACTATGCGGCGCATTCACACGATTACTCACAGATACTGTTCGGCATGAGTGGATGCCTTGAGCTGCAGCTGGAAGGGCGTGCCGCACGGGTGGATGCAACAACCGGGTTGGTGGTGCCGGCAGGCTATCAGCATAGTTACTGCAGTTATTCAGACTCGCGTGTCTGGGTTGTTGATACGGCACTCTATCGGGATCTGGACAAACCACGTGCCTTTCATTTACCGCTTGACTGGCAGCCCAGCTCGAAAGCGGTTGAGGTGCTTGCGGGTGTGAACGCCTCCCCGAGAGTTTTGCAGCGCCGTGGAGTCAATCCCTTGCTGCTGGAAGCCAAGGTTGGTGAATTTCTGCATGAGGCCTGGCCCATTGCGAGAATGGCGGCATTCTACGCCTTGTCGGTGCCGCAGTTTCATCGTCGCTGGAAGACGCTCACCGGTCAGACTCCACAGGCCTGGATACGAGCTCTGCGGCTGGATCAGGCTCAGAGCCTGCTGCAGGCAGGGCATTCTCTGGAAGCGGTTGCCAGTCAGGTCGGATACTGTTCAGCCAGTGCCTTGTGTTACGCATTGCAGCGAGACCGTGGTCTGGGTGCGCGTGAATTGCGTAGCACAGCGCGATAGTTTCTCGACATTGTCTGATCGATTCCTGATGCAATCTATCTCCATGAATAGACAATCACTTACCGGCATCATCTTGATACTGTGCGCAGCCATGCTGTGGGGAACCACGGGTACGGCACAAACCTTCGCGCCCCTGACGCTGTCATCGTACTGGGTTGGGAGCATGCGCTTGCTGGTAGCCGCCAGTTTCTTTCTACTGTGGTTGAGTTTGAGGAATGCGAGCGCGCTGCAACCGTCGCGTCTGCGCCAGTTGCCATGGATGGCTATTACGCTGGCTGCGGTGGGAATGGCCGTCTACAACCTGGCATTTTTTGCAGGCATTCGCGCCACCGGTGTTGCTTTGGGTACCGCGATGGCTCTGGGCAGTGGGCCCGTGTGGGCCGGTTTTCTGCAGATAGTCGTGACACGCCAAAAGCCATCCGGGCTCTGGTGGGCAGCTTTGTCGATCTGTGTACTAGGACTGGTAATGACAACGATGGGGTCTCAAGGCAGTCTCAGCCTGCCTGCATCGGGCATCGCGCTGTGCTTGCTAAGCGGTCTGTCCTACGCTGTTTACGCGCTGGCAACCAAGCAGATCGTAGCGAGCACGCCGCCAGAGGTAGCTACCGCTTCGGTATTTCTGCTGGCGGCGCTGATTGCCTTGCCAGCGGCGGGGCTGCTGGCCGGTAAGCCCATGATCAGTACCGGCGATGTGGTCGTGATGCTTTGGCTGGGCGTGGTGGCAACCGGTGTGGCTTATCTGTTGTTCACCACGGGGCTGAAGTTTGTCAGCAGTGCCACCGGCGTGGCGCTTGCCTTGGCCGAACCTGTGACCGCCGTTGTTCTGGCTGTTCTGATTGTCGGCGAGCGTCCCGCCTCAATTTCTTATGCGGGACTGGTACTGATGTTGTTGGGGCTGGGTATTCTGGTGAAATCAGAAGTGTCGGGGAGCGATGCTTCTGGCTGATCTGTATCTGGATAACGAGGTGACGGCAGCTGCAATCGAACTGCCGTCACGATGTCGAGATACAAGATATACGCCTTGTATCAGATGCCAGAAAAATATCAGGCTAGTCTGGGTTTTCTTAGTTGATTGATGATCAATCGAACGAGCGGAATGACCCAGATCAATATCACGATGACACCAAGGGTTGCAGCGATAGGGCGTGAGAAGAAGCCGGAGAACTCACCATCCGCCTTGATCATGGATGACATGAAGTTACTCTCCAGCATGGATCCGAGCACGATACCCAGAATGGTGGGTGCGACCGGAAAACCATTGCTTTCCATGATGTAGGCCAGCACGCCCATGAACAACATGACACTGATACCAAATACCGTGTTGTTGATGGCGAATGCACCGACCACACAGAACATCAGGATAATGGGAATCAGGACATGACGCGGCACACGAAGAATGTTTCGTGACAGTCGAATAGCCAGAAAGCCCAGTGGCAGCAATGCCAGGTTAGCCAGGAAGAAAACGATGAAAACAGCCTGTATCAGTTCCGGCTGATTCATGAAGACCGTTGGCCCCGGGTTCATGCCCTTCATGTACAGCACACCGATAACGATGGCCGTTATCGAATCGCCGGGAATACCAAATACCAGCGCAGGAATCCATGCACCTGCCAGACCTGCATTGTTGGCGGTACCTGCATCGACAAGACCCTCTGGGTGTCCAGTGCCGAATTTCTCCGGCTCTTTCGAGAAACGCTTGGACATGGCAAAGGCGATCCAGGCTGCAATGTCAGAACCAGCACCTGGCAAAATACCAACGACGGCACCAATGAAACCACCGCGGGCAACATTGAGCTTGTATTTGGACAGAATGCCGCCCAGCCCTCTGAACACATGCTTGGTGGCTTGCTGTGGTGCTGCTTGCTGATTCTCTGGTGAGGCAATGAAGCGCATGACTTCCGAGATGGCAAACATGCCGATCATGGCAGGGATGAAACTGATACCTCCCATCATTTCCACGCTACCGAAGGTAAATCGCGGATGACCAGCCGTAATGTCTATACCGATAGTTGCGATGAACAAGCCCAGTAGCAGGGATACAAAACTCTTGAGAGTTGAGCCGGAGGAGACGACCACGGCACAGGAAAGGCCCAGGCAGGCCAGCCAGAAATATTCGAAAGAAGAGAACTTGATGGCAAACTCAGCCAGAGCCGGTGCCGTCATGGCCAGGATCAGTGATCCGAAAATCCCCCCGATTGCCGAGCAGACAAGGCTGATGCCCAGGGCTGTTTCGGCCTTGCCCTTGCGGGTCATGGCGTAAGCTTCGTCGCAGTAGGCCGCAGAAGCAGGAGTACCGGGTATGCGCAGTAGTGCACCGGGTATATCGCCCGCGAATATGGCCATGGCCACGGTGGTGACAATGGCGGCAATGGCTGGAACCGGATCCATGAAGAAGGTGAACGGTATCAGCAGGGCGGCTGCCATGGTTGCTGTCAGCCCCGGAATGGAGCCTACGAACAGGCCGAACAAGGCTGAGGCGAGCATGACGCCCAGTACCTTGAAGTCAAAAACGAGTGCAAACGCTTGAAGTATCGTATCCATGTCAATCTACCCGAACAGATTGCCGGTGATACCCGCGGGCAATGGCACCAGCAGTACACGAGCAAAAAGCAGTTGCAACAGTACCGTGGTAACGATAGCGATGATGGCCGCTGACAGAAAAGAGGACCCCAGACGATAGAGAAGCGTGGCGAGTATGAGGAAGGCGAGGGGCAAGAAACCAATGGTGTCGGACAGTAGGATGTAGGCAATCAACAATCCGGGTACCAGCATCATGTTGATGCGTGTCGTGGGTGATTGAGCCCAGTCGCCGAGGACGACCCATTCATTGTCACCATTGTCTGGTGTACGTCTGGAGATGACGCCTCTGACGATGAGGATCAATCCGCATAGAGCCAGGCCACAACCGATAAGAATCGGG
Organism: Granulosicoccus antarcticus IMCC3135; assembly: GCF_002215215.1. NCBI lineage: Bacteria > Pseudomonadati > Pseudomonadota > Gammaproteobacteria > Chromatiales > Granulosicoccaceae > Granulosicoccus > Granulosicoccus antarcticus. The sequence continues at coordinate 926,118 of NZ_CP018632.1, forward strand.
AACAGACTGGGACCGAATTTTTGACCGTGTAGTGATGGAAACGTAGTGCTGTACGTGATCTCCGCTAATGCGAAGATCACGAGCACCAAGCCGATGACGGCATCATTGAGGCGCATTGACAGTAATTACTTGGCCATACCGACAGCACTCATGACTTTGCCAAGTGATACGTCACTGGAAGCCATCCATTCAGCGAAGTCGTCACCGGATTTCCATTCAAGGCCAAAACCGCGACCTTTCATGAATTCCTGAAAGTCGTCAGACTTCCAGACGTTTTCAAGGGCTGCGGTGAGTGTCGCTGTAATATCATCAGGTAAACCCTTGGGAGCTGCGATACCACGCCATGCAGCCATCTGCCAATCGATGCCTGTTGCTTCATTCAAGGTTGGTACATCCGGATAAGCCTCTACACGCTCACTGCTCATGATGGCCAGCGACTTGACTTTGCCAGCATCGATGAGGCCTGCAGCTTCGACAATCGAGCAGGTAACAACATCAACACCCTCGGCAACCAGCTCTTGAAGAGCAGGGGCAGCACCTTGTGAAGGTACCCACGGTGCTGCATCAGGACTGATGTCGGCAGTGTTCAACATGCCGGCCATGGCCAGATGCCAGATGCCACCCTGGCCTGTGCCCGAGGATTTGTGCTTGCCACTGTCGGCTTTGATTGCGTCAATGACATCTTGTGCACTTTCCCAGGGAGAGTCGGCGCGTACCAGTAGACCTGAAGAATCAGCGTTGTACAGAGCAATAGGGGTGTAATCGGTGCCAGAGAGTTTCGTCAGGCCGGCCCAATGCATCATGCCGATTTCTACCGTGACAACACCAATGGTATAGCCATCGGGTTTTGCGTTTGCAATAGCTGAATGGCCAACGACACCACTACCACCGTCACGATTGACAACGTTGAATGGCTGGCCGAGTTCTTTTTCAAGCAAAGAACCTATCATTCGACCGGTCGCATCAGTGCCGCCGCCCGCGCTCCAGGGAACGATCAGTGTGACAGGGCGTTCTGGCCAGGCAGCCATTGCCGGAGTCATGGCCGCAGCCAGAAGTAAGGCGGCAATACTGCTGCCTAGAGTTGTCTTGTTGATTGAGCTTAAGATCTTTTTATACATGAACGGCTTCCTCACAAATGTGTCGGTCGGTGGGTGGTGACGGTGGTAGAGGCAAAAATAATACATTATTCCCCAGTAATGACTAGCCATTCTTTGCATTCACTATGAGGGACCGATTTGTTTGGAGATGTTTTTTTGCAGTGCAGGAAGTTTGGCAAGACTCTGAACAAGTGTCCGCTTCGGTAGGCTGACAAGCCGGAAACGCGTTGAATTGCCCAGGCAGAATCCATCGACAAGTCAAGGGGAAGGGGCGTGCTGTTATTGCCTGCGTTTCTCTTCAGAATACGCAACCAGGCTATGCACTGACCTGGTTTTTACTGGTCATGCTGAGTTTTTTGGAGTTGTATTATTACTCAGGGAGCCAGAATGATGGTGCTGTGCTCTACACAGATAGGGCGAATAATCCTATCTGTGTAGAGTGAATATACTTACCGATGCAGGGTGCTGCTCTTTAGGATTACCCTCAGAGCAGCGCACTTATCAGTATAAAGGAGGGGCGCTGACGCAATTGACCGATTCGCTGTTCTCCAGCAGCGTGCACTCGCTGTCTGACCAGGAGCTGTGCTCGTGTTGAGTCGTAGCTCCTGTCTCGTCGGTGATTGAAAGTGTGTAACCGGCCTCGCCTTGTGCCTCGACACTCATTGATTGTCCCAGATCATCGCTGATCATCAGCATTCCATCGCTGAACCAGGGGCTATCGTTCAAGTTGTCGCACATGAGGCCGAGTTCACCGTTTTCATCCAGAGTATCAATCTGCAATGGCTCGTACTCTGTCCACGGTGCGGTAACACGCATTGACAGTTGCAGGCAATTGGAGGCGTTGACGCGGTTGGTCCAGTCGTGCAAGGCGTTTTCGACAATGGTCGTATTGCCATCGGCTTCAGTAATGGTGTAGCGGCCTTTGAGCAGATGACGACCTGTGATTTGTTGATACTGTAGTGATTCCGTGTGTGTGCCTGAATCGGACAACAGGTCTGTTGGTGGGGCACTTCCCAACTCTGGAACTGTCCATCCCGTGTCCAGCATGAGTTGATGGCCGTCTTCATAGTCCAGAGTGTAGTTGCTGAAACTGCCTTCGATCTCCTCATTAATCGAATCCTCATCCCGGTAAACATGGACTTTGCCGGTGTGACGAACTCCGTCGAAATCGCAGCCTTGCATGTCATATCTGAAGGTTTGATTGCGCGAACTGGAATTGCTGAGTTCGTTCACTTCATAGCGGCCACCGTCCGGGCAATCCACTTTTTTCAGGCTGCCGGATAGCGTGTCATAGCCATCGCTGTTGATGGGGGTAATGACAAATCCCTTATCCCAGAGATCGCTGACTGGGGCGTAGTTGCTACCGGTGATCTGTACAAAACGGCGTATGAACTCGGTGTTGCCTGGATTGCCAATGGCCAGGTGATTGATTTGTTTGAGTAGAGCCATTGCGCCCTGATCGCTGAAGAGCGTGTAGGCTTGGCCGGGATCAGGCTCATTGTCTGTCGAACCTTCGCCGGTAAACACTGGTATCAGAACCGATTCCGAGCGGTTACCGTTCTGGTCCAACGCGGCTAATTCAATGGATTCCATTCCCTCTTCCAAGGCTGAATGATGGTCGAAAAAGGCGCTGGTACCGTTGCTTGCACTGAGTAGCTGAGCTTCGCTGTTACTGATTTCATAGCTCAGTGGTTCTGCTGCTCGATCCCAGAATATTTCGAAAACACCCAGTGAGTAGACTACCGCGTGTACATTGGTAGGCTTTGCCACAGAAGAGTGGGTGTCTGGCTGTGTGTTAACGATAACGGTGCCGCGGGCAATGACTTCATCTTCATCCAGAATCGCTTCGACTTCAAATTCATGGTTTTGTCCGGGCGCCAGAAGGTCTGTGTAATAGCTGATGCCATAGTCCTTTTCGCGAACAGCGATATCATCCATGCTGACGCGATATGTCAGATTACCAGTGGCGTTCTCTGGTAAGACTGTACGATCCCAGAACAACTCAGCGGCCGTCGTCGAATACACCGTCTGGCGAAGATTCATCGGTAGAGGGGAATCGTCAGCTGCTTGCGCGGATGCCATCGGTAGAAGGCCTAAATACAAGGCTAACCATGGGGTAGTTCGGGAGACTGCTTTTGCTTTAAATAGAAAGATCATCATGTCCTCAGGCTCTTTGCTTAGTGGTGGAGTTACAAACCGCTGTGGTTTGAACATGCAGTACAATGCAGTTGCATCGGAGGCTGACACTAGCATGTAGACATTTTCAGAAGCAGGTCAGCTGATGTTTGATGAAGAATGTAACAATCGGGAACGCTAATAGCTTTCAGAGGTGAATTGCATAGCCGCTATTCAGAAAAGGCAAACAGAAAGACGTCTCGGCGGCGTATCCATGGAATCTAGAAATACCTCCAGATATTTGATAACACTGCTGGTAGTCGCTCTATCTGGCATGCTCTCCAGTACCGCCATAGCGGACAAAGACATCATGGTGGGGCATCTCACTTACCACACGGGTGATTATGGGAGCTTTGGTCCCTTCTTTGATGGTGTTACGGATTTTACACTGGCAGTGATCAATGAAGACCCGCCACTGGGTCGAAGAATGTCTGCCATTCATCAGGACATCGGCACGATCGGAGAAGAGCGGGCGGTTAAAAAGCTCCTGAATATTGGCAAGGTTGAGATCGTGCTCAACGTAGCACACGAATATCTGAGCTACCGAGACTATCTTCTCAAGCGAATATCGTTTTTGAAAAAACCTCTGATGCCTTCTGTTCATGGTGGGGCCATAGATGCAATGTATGGAGGCAATGCAGAAGAGCCACTCTTCAGAGGTTCGCCAATGGACTCTGCTCAGAGTGCGGCGGCCATGCTATATATAAAGAATTCCGGGAAAAAGTCGGTGGTTCTTGTTGCAACAGAAAGTGCAGGTCATCTGTTGCAAATGGAAGCTGCTAAGAAGTCAGCGGAACGCCTGGGCATTCAGGTGCTAAAGTCAATGGTTATTCAGGACGACTGGACAGACTACAGCAGCGTGATTGAAGAAATTGCAGAAGTACAGGCAGAGGCCGTTGCGGTGTTCTCTGCACCTCGCAGTGGTGGTATTTTCATAAAAAATGCAGCAGAAGCGGGGAATTCCTGGTTTTTGGTTGGTACCAGTGAGTGGCAAGAGCAAGACTTCGTCAAAGAGGCGACGATAGAGGCTGTAAGAAAACATGAAGCGGTGGTTATGTCAGCGTATGCACATGCCCGCAGTCCCGCGTGGGGATACTACAAGAATGCCGCTGAAGCATCTGACCAGATAGATGTCATTGGTGATGTGGCTAATTCCTATGCCTTGCAGTATTACGATTTGCTGGTTGCCAGTGCTCTGGCCATAGAGAAAGCCGGAAAAATAGATGCGAGTAAATGGGCCAGTGCGATGTTTGCCGTTACCGCAGGTGGGGGAGAACTTGTCTACTCCTATGCGCAAGGCCTGGCTGCGATTCGTGCAGGCAAGGAAATCAACTACGATGGTGTAACCGGTTCGATGGAATTTACCGATACCGGTGTTGTAGCAGGCTTGTTCGGAATATTCGAGTGGGCCAGTGAAGATTCAGTGGTGCAGGTATCAACAGCCGACGGGGATGTGGTTGCTGAGCTGGGTCAAGAGTGAGATAGGAACTCAGAAAGGAATTTTTCAATGGTTGAACACACGATTATATTACGGCGAACGTGTGTCGCTCATTGCAAGCTGCTACAGATATGCTTCACCACGCTTTCAGCCTATCGATGGGTGCTCATGATTCTGAGTGATGGTGAGTTTGGAGTGGCAAAGTCCTCATGAAACAACTGAAGATGGGGATAAAATCCAAACTACTGGTCGCCTTTGGTCTGGTTGTGGGTACCACCTTGTTGGCGAGCACCATTGCCGTTAATTCTTACGGTACATTTTCGGCCTCTCTGCGAGAGATAACCGAAGTCAGCGTCCCTTTCATGTCTGAATCCATGGCCACCACGCAGTTGGCTGTCGAGTTGAATGCGGCCATTCCGGCCTTGTCGTCCGCTCGCATACAGTCAGATAGAATTGCAGAGCTGGAACGTATCAATATCAAAGTCGGCAGGCTGGAGCAGAAGTTTTCCGCTAACAAAGGTCTGGCTGGCTCAACGGAAGAGGTCAGCAAAAGTGTGAAGGCCATAAATTCGGTTCGAGAGCACCTTCAGACACTGGATCTGTCAGTCAGTGCTCGTATCGATGCGCTGGACAGTATCAAGATATTGATGCAGAAAATTGGTGTCATTCAGCGCCAGATCAATTCGGATTTGCTCGAGATATCCAACAAAGGCACCGCGGAATTCGAGGCGCTTGCCAGAGCCACATTTGCAGAGAACAGCGAGCAGGTTGATACCTTGATCGGCACGCGAATGCACCATCTGATCAACACGCTGAAGTTGCAGAACGCTGTGTCTACCTTTGAGTCTCTTGTACTTGCTACGGTGACGGGAGTCGCCAGAGAAGACTTGGCTGACATCAAGGCGTTGGCTTCAGCAACGGTACAAGACATCATACAGTTTCGACGTGAGATTTCGGTGGAGAACATTGATGACGTAGATTCGATGGATCTGGATATTGAAAAATTACTGAATATCGTCACGGACGAAGAATCATTCTTCAACAGCGTATCGGCAGGTTCTGCCACGATATCGAGCCCTGATTCAGGGGGCGCCGCAATCTCGGTTCGCGCGATGAAAACTCGTATTCTGGATGCACTCTCGCGAGCAGTGGAGGCCGAGAATTTCCTGATAATGCTGGATGGTAATGAGCTCTTGAACAAGTCCGAACAAATACTACCCAGGCTTATGTACGACGGGGTGGGACAACTAACAACCTTGCTTGAACTACGAGCTGAGCTGAATACGATTTCCGGTACGCTGGGGCAAGTTCCTCAGGTCAGTAATATTGCAGCAATGGAACCATTGAAAGAGCAGTATCGCTTGTCGCAGGGGCTGATCGAAAGGAGCCTGCCAAAGACCATTGACATACAGGGTATGCATGGTATCGCTGAGCAGGTCAAGGTCTTGTTCATGTTAGGTAACGATACTGATGGTATTTTCTATCATCGTGCGCAGGAATTGACTAGTGAGAAATCCATCCTTGAGTCAGTAGAGAAACTTGAGTCCATTCAGTCGGGTATCATTAATTACCTGGTAGATCGTGTGTATGAAAGTCGTGAGCAGGTGTCAAATGAGGGGGCTAAAGTCAATGGCTTGATTGACACTAGCCAGGCTCAGTTAATACTTGTTTCTGTGTTGAGTGTTCTGGTTACCGTGCTGGTGTTCTGGTTGCTGATTACTCGCAGTTTGCTCAAGCGTTTACTGCAAACCATCATCGCTCTCAAGTCACTTGCAGATGGAAAATACGATGTGTCCGTATCCATCAATGGCAATGATGAATTGACCGATCTTGCGAAGACCGTTGAAGTGTTCCGTCAAAATGGCATGACTGCGAAACAGCTGCAGGAAGAGCAGCAACGGCAAGCCGAGCAACAACGAAAGCTGGATCTTGAGTTGGCTGAAGAGGCGCAACTCAAACGTGATACGGAGTCAAAGCAGCATGATCTGGAGCAGGCCGAGGCTGCCATGCAACGTTCGGAGGCGTTGGAGTTACAGCAGCGTGTAGATCGCCTGCTGGCGGCAGTGAGTGCTGCGGCCAACGGAGATTTGAACTATCCGATTGACACTAACGGAGATGATCTTCCCGGGCAGATGGCGCGATCTCTTGATTTACTGTTTTCGGAGATGCGTTCGAGCATGCAGGCAATCAATACCAACTCCTATCAGTTGAGCAGTGCCTCTGAAAGGCTCTCTGCTCTGTCAGGAGATATGAACGAGTTGTCGAAGGCTAATGCAAACAATAGCCTGAAGGCCTCGCAAGTATCTGATGACGTAGACTCAGGCATCAATAGTGCGGCCGGAGCAGCTGAGGAACTCAGCGCATCCATAAAGCAAATTGCCCGTAATACGGCCGAAGCTGAGTCTGTCGCGGTAGAGGCTGTCAATCTTGTCCAAACCACCGATACAACTGTGCGAAAGCTAGCTGAGAGTAGCGTGGGTATCAGCTCTGTTATCAAAGTCATTACCTCGATTGCAGAGCAGACCAATCTATTGGCTCTGAACGCTACGATAGAGGCCGCTCGGGCGGGCGATGCAGGCAAGGGATTTGCCGTAGTGGCAGGTGAAGTGAAAGAGTTGGCGAAGGAGACAGCCAGGGCAACAGAACAGATCGAGTTGCGTATCAGTGATATTCGAACTGACACGGAGTCGGCTGTGACAGCAATACGATCAATATTCAATATTATCGGTCGTATCAGCGATATTCAGTCATCAATATCGGTGTCAGTCAATGAACAGGCAAGTGTGACCCAGGAGATCAGTCAGTCGGTATCCAGATCTGCCGATGGTAGCGAGGTTATATCGTTATTGATCAAGGATGTGGCCTTGAAGGCGCAAGGTAGTCAGAGCGCATCCAATGATGTGAAAACAGCGGCTCTCGAATTATCCGAAATGGCGACACAGCTGCAGCAGCTTGTGTCGCGATTTCAAAGTGATGCAAGCAAACCCCACTGACAGCACTGGCTGTCAGTGGGGCATGCAAGCCGTTTAGCTCGCGCTAGCTGCTTGCGCTTTATTGGCGCGTTGTTCAACCAGTGATTGTCGCAAACCAATGAACAGGCTGACACACAGTATCAACAGTACGACAGTAAACGGGAAGCCGGTTGAGACTGCCATCGCCTGAAGTGCTGTCAATGCTTCGGAACCACCAACCAGCAGCAGTGTCGCTGCCACAACGCCTTCAAAGGTGCACCAGAAAACACGTTGAGCCGCGGGTGCGTTGGTTTTGCCACCGGCGGTAATGGTGTCGATGACCAGTGACCCGGAATCTGAAGAGGTCACAAAGAAAACCAGTACCAGAAGGATGCCGAGCATTGAGGTGATCGTGGCGAATGGCATTTGCTCAAGCATGACGAACAACTTGAGCTCGAGTGCAACGTCCTTGACGGGGGCTGCTACATCAGCAATCACCTGGGCAATGGCTGTACCACCAAAGGCGCCCATCCACAGTACGCAGACAAACGTTGGAATGACCAATACGCAGAAAATGAATTCACGTACGGTTCTGCCACGTGAAACTCGTGCGATGAACATGCCGACAAAAGGTGACCAGGAGATCCACCAAGCCCAGTAGAAGCCAGTCCAGCCTTGTGAAAAGTTGGTGTCTTCACGTCCGAAAGGCATGGATAACGGAATGATGTCCTTGATGTAGGCAGCACCACCGGCAATGGTCGTGTCAAAAATCTCTGCAGTGGGTCCCAGTACAATGATGAACAGCAGAAGCAGGCCTGCCAGAATGATGTTGATCTCGGAGAGAATCTTGACGCCACCGTCGAGCCCTCGTAGAACCGATATCAGGGCAAGACCGGTGATGACTGCAATCAGGACCACCTTGGCAATACTACCGGTGCCCCAGCCAAACAGATGATTCAATCCGGCAAGTGCCTGCTCTGTTCCAAAACCCAGCGAGGTGGCCAGGCCAAATAATGTAGCAAACACCGCGATGATGTCGATGGTGTGTCCCCACCAGCCCCAGATGCGTTCCCCAAGGATGGGATAGAAAGCCGAACGCAAGGTCAGAGGCAAGCCACGATTATAGGTAAAGAAAGCCAGTGCCAGAGCCAGTACTGCATAGATGGCCCAGGGGTGTAGCGCCCAGTGAAAGATGGTGGCTGCCATGGCCAGATTTCTTGCTTCAATAACGTCGCCGCCGGCACCGCCCAGAGGGGCCCAATCGGTTCTCATGCCACCTTCCATTGTGACACCGCCCAGAGACGAGCCAAAGTGTGACATGGGTTCGGAGACACCGAAGAACATCAGGCCAATACCCATACCTGCTGCAAACAACATGGCAAACCAACCCATATAGCTGTAATCAGGCTTGGCATCTTCTCCACCCAATCTGACACCACCTAGTGGTGTGACAAGCAACATCAAACAGAAAAGAACAAAGATGTTGGCTGCACTCAGGAAGAACCAGTCAAATGTAGATGTCAGGTAAGGGCGCAACCAGCCAAAGAATTCGGTTGCTTGTGCCTGAAATACCAGAGTAATCAGTACAAACCCGACCACTGCCAGAGCAGATATGGGAAAGACAGGGTTGTGGATTTCGAGGCCAAAGGGGTTGGCATTGTCCTGGCCGATTTCAAAATCGGTTTCTATCGGGTGTGGTGCATTATCCATATGACCCTCAATCGGGTCCTCAGGGGGCGTGTCAACACGATCAGTCATACGCAGTTGTCCTGTGTTCTAGTGAATTCTGGTTGCAGAGCAAGCCGCAGGACTTGATGAACCACGAGGCGCTGGTAGCGCATTTACGACCATGGATGCCGAAGTGCACTAGCGCTGGCAGATGAGGTTGCCGCTAGTCAATCTGTAAAGAAAGTGACAGCCAGAGCAGCAGAATTGCCGCTTGATCCGAGTTGGCAGTCTACGCTAGACACTGTTGCATTGCCATTGTGACAGGCTGCCTGTAAATATGACATTCACTCTGAATATGAGTATTTGTGGTGAATGGATACCCGTCAAAGTGGCCTGAGATGGCCGTAGAGCCGCGTTTTCATGACCTGGGCAGAACAGCGGATGATGGAAAGCTGCGCGTCTGACAAAAACCTGTGAACAGAAGAGGGGGCAGGGCTAGAAACGATCGATTGGGCAATAATATGGGTTTGTCAATGCGTGTTATTGATAACAAGGGCGCATCGCCTGGAGTATAAATTCAGGGCTTTTCGAATTTATAGCCAATACCGTAGACCGAGTGTACGTACTCTGCTCCGGGGTGAAGGTCGTGAAGTTTCTGGCGCAGCTTCTTGACGTGGCTATCAATGGTGCGGTCACTGACAATGCGGTTGTCGGTATAGATCCGATGCATCAATTGGTCTCGGCTCAGAATATGCCCGGGCTTGTCATGTAGTGCCTTGAGCAGGAATAGCTCAACACGGGTCAGTTCGCAATGTGCGCCGTGGATGGTCACCATCGCTTTGGTCTCGTCCAGGAAGAAGCTTTCATCCTGATCGGCACCGTCGGTTTTTGGTTGACTGCGCCTGAGTACCGCCTTCACACGAGCGACTACTTCGCGTGGACTGTAAGGCTTGCAGATATAATCATCAGCACCAATTTCCAGGCCCAGAAGACGATCTATCTCCTCGACGCGAGCGGTCAGCATGATAATGGGCAGCTCAGTATTGGTCTTGCGCAACTCACGGCAGACACTCATGCCATCAAGTCCCGGTAACATCAAATCCAGCAAGAGCAGGGCAGGTGGCGCCTCAAGAATGCTTTTTAGAGCCTGCTCACCGTCGTGATATACGACGGTATCGAATCCTGCCTGGGTCAGATAGCCTTGCATCAGGTTAGCGAGTTTGGGCTCGTCTTCCACAATCGCAATCATCATGTTCGTTTTACCGGAAAAGTGGCAGATTGATACTGATTTTCAGGCCGCCGAGTTCAGAGTGTGAAGCGTTCACCTCACCATCATGAGCTTCCACAATTCGCTTGGCAATGGCAAGGCCAAGCCCCGCTCCACCGGTTGCGCGGTTACGTGAGGCTTCCACACGATACAAGGTATTGAAAAGAAGAGGTAGCTGATCATCGGTCACGCCGGGAGAGGCGTCTTCCCATGTAATGTGGATGTGTTCAGTTTGAATCTGGATGCCAATATTCACAGTGCCACCCGGATCGGTATAGCGAATCGAATTTTGCAGCAGGTTGTCGAACAACTGTTCCAGGCGCTGACGATCACCGCGTGTAAACAACGGTTTGCCGGGCTGGTCGATTTCCACACTGATATCTTTGGAATTGGCCAGAGGAGTAGCCGAGTGGCAGCGTGCCGCGATGATTGATACCAAGTCCAATGGTTCAAATTGATAATCCAGCGCGCCGATGTCCGACAAGGTCAGGCTGTGAAGATCGTTGATCAGTCGTGACAGGCGTAGCGATTCGCTGTGTAGTGATGCGATAGAGGTCTCATTCACTGGAATGACGCCATCAATCATGGCTTCCAGCTCCCCCTGCAAAATGGCAACGGGCGTACGCAGCTCGTGAGAGATTTCTGCCAGCCATTGTTGGCGAGCGCTCAGATTCTGATCCAATGTCATTGCCAGCCGGTTGATGTCGTGTGAGAGGTCGCCAATCTCATCCTTGCGATCAGAGTAGATACGATGCGTGAACTCCCCTTGGCTGATTCTACTTACGGCGCCCTTTATCTTGAGAATGGGGCCAACAAGGCGTGCCGCCAGAATAACAGCGAGCAAGGCTGAGAGCAGGATCACGAAAAGCGCACCGTAGGCAAAGCTTCGACGCTGTTGTTCGGAAAATACCTTGTCGAGCCCACCGGACAATTGCTGTCTCTGGAGGTAGCCAAGATAGCCTTCAATCTTGCCATTGACGCGAATAGGCAGCCAGATATGCTCAGGTTGACTGGAGCTCATGTGGCTGGGGCCGATCAGAATATGCCGTTGAGCATCAGCCAGTACCAGTTGGGCCGCAATCGTCAGAACAGTTTCCGAGCTGTCCAATGTCGCAGGCCGTGGAGGTGGCGGCCTGTCATCGTCCATTAATGGTGGTCTGGGATTTATTGCAGATTCAGGTGGATGCTCTGGGCCGCGAGGTGGCGAGGGGCGCTTGCCTGCATATTTCTGGAGCAAAGACTCCCAGGTTGGCAGCTCGTCGATCAGCCAGTTCCAGCTACCTGAGCGCTCGAAGCCTGCGCTCAGTTCATCGATCATGGGTGCAAGCTTTTGTATCTCACTCTGGTTGAGATAGCCTAGAAACCCACGATTAAAGCTCCAGCTGTTGAAGGCATATAAAAGTACGATAAGTAGCCCGCTACTCAGTAGCAGGCTCAGAAACAACTGGTATTTGAGGCGCATTGCGAACAGAGTTTATACCGGATTATCCGGCTATCGGCTCACAGCTCCGGCTTTACAGCAGTATCCTGATTCTTTGCACAATTCAATGTGTTGCACTGGATATCCAGACTTGACTCTGATGCCGTTCTTTACTGCATCAGTGGTGCAACTGTTTGACCAGCGCCGTGATGGAAAGCGGCACCGGTCATGTTCAGGGTTTATTTCGAACGACTGGATTGGGCTTCGTCTATCAGATAGCGCAAAAAATCCTGGATTGATCGCAAATTGAGCTCTGCATCTTTCATGTGCTGATCTAGATTGAGAATCTCGCGTTCCTGCGCCATCGCATCACGCTTCTCCAGCTCGGCTCTGAGCTCTGTCAGAGTCTTCTCTGTCTGACCAACCAGAATACGCAGGTTTTCGTTTGTCAGTGTTTTGAGTTCATTCATGGTTTCAGCTCCTCAAGCTAGCGCAGTGACACCGAGACAAACGCCGGGTATGACAAAGAAAACGCCCAGGATATAGGCCAGGGCAACTGACTTGTTCTCGGCAGCTGTCTGCCCTAGCCACTCTGCGGCTCTGACTGGCAAATATCTGAGGAAGGGCAAGCCGTAGATGACGATGACGCCAACCACGTTGTACGTAAGGTGGATGAAGGCGATTTGCAGGGCTGCTTCAGCGTTGCCAGTGACGGCTGTAGCTGCCAGAACGGCCGTCAGACAGGTACCGATATTGGCACCCAGTGTGAACGGGTAGATTTGCTTCAGTGTGAAGGCGCCAGAACCTGCCAGAGGCACCATCAGTGAGGTGGTGGTGGATGAGGATTGCACCAGGGTGGTCACCAGAGTGCCCGACAGGATTCCTGACAAGGGGCCGCGGCCGATGGCGGTGTGCATGATGTCGCGTGCTCTGCCCACCATCAGTTTCTTCAGTAAACGTCCCACCAGGGTGATGGAAAGAAATATCAGTGCAATACCGAATAGCGCCAGAACGACTCCGCCCAATGGGTCGCCCAGGGACAGGAATACATTTTTGGCCGTGTTGACCACAGGAGCGGTTGCCGTCTTGACGAAGTTCATGCTGCTCATGGAAGCATCGGCGCCGCCATAGAATGGCTGTGCAAGTAATTTGCCGGTCTTTTCCAGCAGACCGAATGCGATTTCCAGCGGCAGAAAGATCACCACTGAAAACAGATTGAAAAAATCATGCACAGTCGCAGCGGAGAACGCTCTTGAGAATTCCTTTTTCTCTCGCACATGGCCCAGTGAGACCAGCGTATTGGTTATCGAGGTGCCTATATTGGCGCCCATGACCATAGGTACTGCGACAGCAACCGGTAGGCCGCCAGCAACCAGGCCGACGATGATTGAGGTGACCGTAGAGGAGGACTGAATCAGGGCGGTGGCGACCGTGCCAACGACCAGACCAGCAAACGGATTGATGGCGAAGGCGAACAGTTGTTCGGCCTGATCACCCGTTGCCGCCTTGAAGCCGGAGCCAATCATGCCAACGGCACAGATCAGGAGATAGACGAGTGCCGCAACTCCCAGCCATTGTTGCCAGGTTCCCTTTTGCTCCCGTTCGAGGAGCCTCGCATCTGCCGGTTGATAGTCTGTCGTGGCCACTGTCAATGCTCGCTGTTGCAAAGTCGCCGAGGCTACTCAGGCTTGATGACAGAACGGTTAAAACGATGATTAAGGGGGCGTGATTCTTGATAGGTTTCTCATTTGCAATGTACCCGGATATCGCCTGCCGTTGTCGTGCAGCACGAGCCCAGCGGGTTTGTTGCCCGTGCTAGCCAAGTGGAGAGACCTTGATCGCGGGCTTTGCTAATCAGTGCAAATGTCGAATCATGTTTGATCGTACTAAAATACATTCTTCGAGTTTATGTCGCGCTATAACGATGTAAAAGTCAAACTTCTTGCGTGAGTGACTTCACTGTTGTACGATCAAACTATCTGCGGTTATACATTTTACCGCTGCACCGATTCGTTGGAGAGACGCTTTTATGCCCACGATTACCCGTATTGAAGTACGGCACCTGAAAGTGCCTCTGGACGAGGTGTTGGTAGATGCCAAGCACGGAGCACATACGCACTTCGAATTGATTGCCGTGATCATTGATACGGACGATGGTCTGTCGGGTACGGGGTATACCTACACGGGCGGCAAAGGTGGGCACGCTATCTCGGCCATGCTGACCCATGATCTGAAGCCATTTTTACTGGGGACCGATGCCGAACACGTTGAACGTCTGCATGATGATATGCAGTGGCATGTACATTATGTGGCCAGAGGCGGAATAGCCTCATTTGCCATCTCTGCCGTTGATATTGCCCTGTGGGATTTACGCGGCAAGCGCAGCAACGCACCCTTATGGGAAATGGCCGGCGGGGCGAGAAAAAGCTGCCGTGCCTATCGTGGTGGTATTGATCTGAATTTTCCATTGCCGCGTCTGCTGGATGAAGTTCGATCTTATCTTGAGCGCGGTTTCAATGGCGTGAAGATCAAGGTCGGACAACCGGCGTTAGCTGATGATGTTGCACGTGTCAAAGCGGTTCGTGAACTGATCGGGCCAGATTGCACTTTCATGGTCGATGCCAATTACTCCATGACGGTTAATGAAGCAATAGCGGCTTCCAGGGCATTCGAACCCTATGACATCTACTGGTTTGAAGAGCCGATCATTCCCGACGACTACGCCGGTTATGCACGTATTGCCGATGCGGTGGATATGCCGCTTGTCATGGGCGAGAATCTGCACACCGAATATGAATTCGGCTATGCCCTGGAGCGCTCCAGGCTCAGTTTTCTTCAGGCAGATGCTTCCAATTGCGGGGGAATTACCGGTTGGCTGCGGGCCGCTGGGATGGCTCGCAAGGCAGGGTTGGAAATTTCCAGTCATGGCATGCAGGAATTGCATGTGAGTCTGGTTTGCGCTCAGTCGAATGCCGGTTGGATCGAGGTTCATTCATTTCCGATTGATCGATATACCACTCGTCCATTCGAACTTGATAAATCACTGGCAGTCGCACCTGATATCGCAGGAACTGGAGTGGTGTTTGACTGGGACAAGCTTGCTCAACAGGCAGAGCGAATCTCTTTCCAATAAATCAGGTTGATTACTCAGATGACATATTATCGGTGTTTCATAGATAACGAATGGGTCGAAGCTATCAGTGGCAAGCGGCTATCGGTTGATAACCCTGCAACTGGCGAAGTTTTTGCTGAAGTGCCTGCCTGCGGTGCTGAAGATGCAGAGCGAGCTCTGCAATCATCGGAGCGGGCTCGGATGCAGTGGGCGTTGCTGCCTCCAGTCCAGCGTGCGGGATATCTGTACAAGATTTGCGATAGCTTGCAAGCTGAGCGTGATCACTTTGCCCGGCTGCTGGTCATGGAGCAGGGCAAGACTCTGGCAGAGGCAGAGTTCGAGGTAGATGACACGATTCGCTACATGGGCTATGCAGCGGAAGCTGCCCGACGAATTCAAGGAGAAATTCTGCCGGCTGATATGCCGAACGAACAGCTCTATATCCATCGTGTGCCCTATGGTGTAACGCTGGGTATCTGTGCCTACAACTATCCGCTGGCGTTGATTGGCCGAAAATTGGGGCCGGCGCTGGTGGCTGGTAACGTCATGATCATCAAACCTCATGAGTCCACACCGGTGACGGCCAGTGAGTTCTGCCGCCTGGTCGAGAAGGCTGGTTTACCCAAAGGGGTGGTGAACATGGTGACCGGAACCGGCCCCGAATTGGGTCAGAAGCTGGTGGAAAGTCCGATCACCAGAATGATCAGCGTGACAGGATCCATTCGAGCCGGACAGGCGATTGCAGCAGCTGCTGCAAAGAATCTGGCAGCATTATCGTTGGAGCTAGGTGGCAATGCCCCCTTTATTGTACTCAAGGATGCTGATATCGATGCCGCTGTTGAGGCGGCTGCAGTGGCCCGGTTTGCCAATGCCGGTCAGGTCTGTATTTGTAACGAAAGTGTTCTGGTCGAGGATAGTATCGCCGAAGAATTTACTGAAAAACTATTGAAAAGGGTGGCCGCTGTAAAACTGGCTGATCCCATGACTAATACAGGTATGGGGCCTGTGACAACCGCGGGCTCACTGGAACGCATTCAGGCAATGGTTGCACGTGGGGTTGCGGACGGTGCTGAAATTGCCATCGGCGGCAAGCGTGGTGAAGGTGAACAATTTGGCAATGGATATTGGTTTGAGCCCACCGTGCTGGTGAATGCCAGAGCTGATTCTGAGACGGTCACCGATGAATTGTTCGGGCCTGTGCTGCCCGTCGTCAGAATCGAGGGCTATGAAGAGGCACTGACCATTGCCAATAACAGGCAAGATGGTTTGTCAGCCTATCTGTGGACTCGTAATCCTTCGATATTCATGGACGCTATCAAAAGGCTGGAAACCGGCACCATCTTTCTTAACAAGGGCATCGTAGGCTACGTCAATGGCTACCACAATGGACACAAACTCAGTGGCCTGGGTGGTGAGGACGGAACTCACGGGCTGGAGGGCTATATGCAAAAACGCACGGTGTATATGGCCTACTAGCTGTCGAAGGAATCAGGACAGTTCGAAGGTATTCCTGACCAGATCCCAGGCGTTAGCCAGGTGGTAGTTCAGAGCCGCTTCGGCAGCATCCGGATCGCGGTTGAGGATGCCTTCGAAAATCAATTTGTGGGCCTTGTAATTTTCCTCGTTCCGCTCTGGCATGCGGGGCATGCGGTCCCAGTGAGGAGCTAGCCAGGATGTGAAACCGGCATGCACGGCGGGCAGAATAGGGTTGTCACCCAGTTCGTAAAGCACGCGATGGAACGCGGTGTCAGTCTTATAGAATAGTGCAGAGTCGTCGATGGCGTCACGGTTTGCGTTCAGGGCGTCTCTTAGGGTTTTGATGCCGTCTTTGTCTGCATGGCTGGCAGCATGGCGTACCAGACCAGATTCGATGAACACGCGCATCTTGTAGAGATTCTCAACGCCACCTTTGGCGGCAAGCATCTGCTGCACGATAGGTGTCGTGATGGCGAATGCCGTTTCCATACCCGGTTTGCGGATAGTGGGACGAAAACGAGGTTTGCAATCGAGCAGGCCCCGGTTCGACAAAGCGGTAATGGCTTCCCGAACCACCGTGCGACTGGCTTGGAACTCCTCCATCAATAGCCGCTCGGAAGGCAGTATGGCGCCTACAGACAGGCGTCCATCAAGAATGCGCTGTTCTACTTCCTGTACGATATCGTCGGCTCTGCGTTTGCCGTCGTCTTTCTGGTCGTGCGCCATCTTTACGTGATCTGGAAGAATGTAGAAACTGCGGATAGTCTAACGTATTGCAGCAGTAACATAAGTAAGGATTCCAGTAGGCAAAAGCACAAGGGGTACATGCGTGCGAGCCGCGCTGGCACAACGTGTGCACGAGCATGTCTGATTGCAACTGAATATTTCCAGGGGTTGGCTGGTCATGACGACTAACGAGGGTACGTATACTGCATTTACGCATGAGACAGTGCTGCTTCTTGGCCAGATGATCAAACTGGCCCGGATTCAACGCGGAATGAGTGAAAGCGACCTCGCTGTACGGGCCAATATGGCGCGTGGCATGTTGCAGAAAATCGAGAGGGGCAATATGGACGTCCCGGTCGGCTGCTTTTTCGAGGCATCTACGCTAGTGGGTCTGAAGTTATTCGAAACCGATGATATCGAACGTCTGAGAGAGCATCGGGCCAGGATTGTCGGCAAGATAGCAGCCAGCGGATAGGAGTAAGCGGATAGTTTGTTTCCGTTTCGGAATGTGCACTCATCGCCGTAGTGACAGAGCAAAGTAGAATGGAATCAAACGAATCGAGCGAACCCCAGCCTTTCTGGGTTGGCATCGGTGCCTCAGCAGGCGGGCTGGAGGCTTTGAGAGCAGTCGTCAGGCAACTGGATACAGGTCTCAACACGACGTATATCGTGGCGCAACACATGTCGCCACACCACAAGAGTCTGCTCACCGAAATAATTGGCCGGGAAACAACGTTACCTGTGCTTGATGTGACAAATAACCTGGTACCTGCTGCAGGTACCATCTATATCACGCCCCCGAACACGAATGTGCTCGTTAAAGAGGGTCGCATTTATCTGCAACAGCCTACCAACTCCAAAGTTACGCCGAAACCGAGCGTTGATCTGTTTCTGGCGAGTCTTGCCGTCAGTCAAGGCCCTGGTGCCATAGCCATTATCCTGTCAGGTACGGGTAGCGATGGTGCTGCGGGCATGAAGGCTATCAGTGAGGCGGGTGGGCTATGCATCGCACAGGACGAGCACACCGCAAAATACACCGGCATGCCGCTCGCCTCCCAAGACACCGGAATAGTCGATCTGGTCTTGTCGCCCGAAGAGATTGGCAAGGCCTTCCACCGTTTCATAGAGACACCTCGCAATCTGGACTCGCTCCAGAATGCGCAACTAAGCAATGATGCTCTGGAAGGTCTGATCCGACTACTCTACAAGCAGACTCGAGTCGATTTTCGTCACTACAAGACTGCCACGGTGCGGCGGCGCGTCGAGCGGCGTATGGCGGCGGTTGATGCATCATCAGTGGATGACTATCTTGATATCGCTCGCGAGTCGGAGGAGGAGGTGGGTCTTCTCTTCAAGGATCTGATGATCACAGTGACCTCGTTTTTCCGAGACCCTGACGAGTTCGATGCGCTCCGGCTCCATGTTGCGTTCTTGATCAAAGAGCGAAAGGGCAAGGACATAAGGGTATGGATCGCAGGTGTTGCCACCGGTGAAGAGGTTTACTCGATTGCCATGCTGTTTGCAGATGTCTTGGGTAGCCTGACGAATTTCAGTGCGGCCAAGTTACAATTCTTCGCCACGGATATAGATGCTGAAGCGATCACACTCGCACGACGCGGGTTCTATGCTGAAGCCTCACTGGGCGCACTCGACAACGAGCGGTTGAAGGCATACTTTGATCCCTCTCCAGGTGGCTATACGGTGAAGAAGTCGATTCGCGAGCGTGTCGTATTCTCACTGCATGATGTCACACGGGACCCGCCTTTTCAAAAAATCGATTTGATCAGTTGCAGGAATTTGCTGATCTATTTTCAGGCGTCTTTACAAGCGAAGGTCTTTGACCGGTTCCATTTCGCGTTGCGCGACAAGGCATTACTTTTTCTGGGCAAATCGGAGGCGGTCAGCGCCTCGCCGAAGTTGTTCTTGCCCTTGAGGCCAGACAAGCATATCTTCCGGCAGAGCTCAAGCCGACGCCAACGGATCGGCAGCCAGCCGTTAACGACAAGATACCTTGCACCGGTGGTGCGAGCCGACAGCAAGTCGGTCAGTGTCGAGCAGTTAAACGCCGTCGCGAATCAGTTGGAATCGCTGATTCGAGCCATTGGACCGAATGCTATTCTGGTCAACAGGGAGGTGCAGATTCTCAAGGTCTTTGGCAATATTGACGCCTACTCGGGTCTCTCTGCGAGCGCTCGTATTGACACCAGCGTAACCTCACTGCTACGTGAACCGTGGTCGCTGGACATCCGCACCGCGGTACCCTCTGTGCTGCGTAACGGCATCATGTACGAGGGGCTGGCACAGCAGGCACCCGCTGATGCAACACATCGGACTCGTCTCGTCATTTATCCTATGGCAGATCTTGAGCAAGAGAATCATCTTGCATTGGTCGTTTTCAAATCCTGGGTCGACAACTGCGAAGTTGCCGAGTACGACTCTGGCGACAATACGCTCCAGGCAGAGACCATCAGGGAGCTTACGCGCGAACTCGACATCGCCAGAGGTGATCTGCAGTTTACCGTTGAACAGCTGGAGACCGCTAACGAGGAATTGCAGGCACTCAATGAAGAATTCCAGTCGAGCAACGAAGAGTTGCAGTCGACGAATGAGGAGCTGGAAACTTCCAACGAGGAGTTGCAATCGACCAATGAGGAACTCTCAACGGTCAACGAGGAAATGAATGTCAATGCACAGCAGTTGAGAACAGTCAACGCCAGTCAGCGCAATATTCTTGACAATGTTCAAGCACCGATGATCGTAGTCGATCGACAACTCTATATCGTTGATTCGAGCCTGTCTGCGCAAATGTGGTTCCAGCTGCCTGCAGATGTGGAAGCGCCACATCTGTCCCGTTGCCGCCTGCCCATCGATTTCCCACCGATTGAGGCACTGGTTAATGAGGCTATAGAGCTGCGCAAAACACTGGTCAGAACGGTGATGCTTCAACGCACGAATTCGACGCTGTCGGTGGCGCCCTACTACGGCGTTGATGACATGTTGTCTGGCGTCATCGTGCAGATCAGCGACAACTCGGTTGCAGTCAGAAAAATGAAGGACGAGCTCGAACTTATTTTTGCACACACCCCAGCGGCAATCGTGTTGTGTGAGCGTGATGGCCGGGTTGTCAATGCCAACCCGAAGGCCTGCGAATGGCTTGGCTTCACACTGGAGCAGCCTCCAGCTGATATTCGCAATCTTCTGCCTGCGGATGTGCCGTTGACACTGGCCCATTGTGACCACACGAATGGCGTCGATTGCGAGCCAGTGAGTGGCAAGAAAATCTCACTCAAGGGTGCAGACGGTCATGCGCGTTGGGTGTCATTAAAGTCCGTTCCGTTCATGGCTGGAGAGAATGATCTTGAGATGGCGCTGGTTGTGCTTGAGGATGAGACTGAGCTGACCGATCAGCTCGCGCAGGCACGTGCGATGAATCATCATCTGTTGCTCGCAGAAAGTCTCTCGCAGGTGGGCTACTGGTCCGTTGGAGTGGGGGAGGCGAGCGAGGTGACGTGGTCTGATCAGGTGTACGTAATTCACGGTGTGGAGCGGACCAACTTCACGCCGAACCTGGAAAATGGGATCAATTTCTACCACGAAGATGACGTGACACTGGTTCGAGAGAGTCTTGCGACAGCCATACGGGAGCGCTCTGGATTCCGTTTTACGGCACGATTGCGTCGTGCAGACGGAGAGCTGCGCATAGTGCGTACTTTGGGTCTCGTTCAGCTGGACAAGAACAATGAGATTGCGTGCATATTTGGTGTCTTTCAGGACATCACCGAGGCTGAGTTGCGTGAGCGACGTCTTTGCGAGGCTCGCGATGAGCTTGAACGATCAAACGAGGAGCTCAGCCGTTTTTCATATGTCTGTTCGCACGATATGAAGGAGCCGGTGCGCCTGATCACATCGATGGTCGAGATGCTGCAAGAGCCAGAGACACGTGCAGACGAAGAGGATATGACTGAATTGCTCAAACGCATAGGCAATAATACTCATCGTCTGAACGCTATCATTGGTAGTCTGCTAGCTTACTCGCGCGTCGAGGCCCGCATTGAATTCATGCCAGTTGACCTGAACGTTGTCGCCGCCGAAATAAGCGAGAGCCTGTCATTGCTTGTCGCAGAACGGGGAGCGGAGCTGAAAATAGAAACTCTACCCACCGTGCAAGGGGCGCATGTGCATTTCACACAATTATTACAGAATCTGATCGGTAATTCGTTGAAGTACATGGATGGGCCTTCCCCTCTTGTGAAGGTACGCTCCCATATGATGGAGACCGGTTATAGCCTTATTATCGAGGACAACGGACCGGGTATACCGTTAGACATGCAGACAAAGATATTCGATATATTCACACGCCTTGAACTCAGTTCGGAGGTTGAGGGGACGGGGCTCGGTCTGGCAATTTGCAAACGGATAGTCAGTCAGTACGACGGCACGATCATCTGCACCGATAGTGATCTTGGTGGTGCACGCTTCACGATCTTGTTGCCGGAGAGGCTCCATTGAGCACAGTGCCTATTCATACAATTTACTATGTCGAGGACTCAGAAGATGAAGTTTATCTTGCAAAACGAATTCTGAAGCGTACGCAGCCTTCTCTGACGTTGCATCATTTCGAGCGTTTTGATTCCTTCCAGACCATGCTTGGCGAGGGGCTGAAGCTGGACGTCCAGGGCTCGATCATGGTGCTGGATCTGAACCTGAAGATTTGCAGTGGCATTGATTGTCTGAAGACTTTGCGTGAAGAAGAGCAGTGCGCCGGAATGCTGATCGGAATATGTACCGGTTCCGAGGATCCGGCGGATCGACGCGATGCATTGGAGTCGGGCGCAGATTATTTCATCGCAAAGCCATTGATACCGACGGGTCTTGAGAAAATCTGCAGTTGTATTGATGAGTTGGAATGGGTACCAGACAGTGAAGACGGACTCTACTTGCGACGTATCTGAGTGAGGTGTTGGCAGGCAGGGCAATACCTGTCGCTTTTACAGAGCTGGCTCAGCAGCCGTGGCTTCTGCCGCTTTGGCGG
Source organism: Granulosicoccus antarcticus IMCC3135 (assembly GCF_002215215.1). Taxonomy (NCBI): domain Bacteria; kingdom Pseudomonadati; phylum Pseudomonadota; class Gammaproteobacteria; order Chromatiales; family Granulosicoccaceae; genus Granulosicoccus; species Granulosicoccus antarcticus. The sequence goes on from NZ_CP018632.1 coordinate 948,480, forward strand.
CAGCAGCATCTGTGTTAGCTCCTGCCCAGTACGAGCATCCACCAGCTTCGCTACAGTATTGTACCGGTTCGTTGATAATCACGAATGACGAGTCCTTGTCAGAAGTGTACCGATTAACGCTGTGAAAAAAAATTGACTATCTCCTCAGCCCGATTCAATCCGTCTTGTCGACCCAGTTCAATCAGTGTCCGTATGTACTCCTTGTCAAAGAGCAGATAGGAGCTCAGGCCCACGCCGCGTGGTCCGGTGGCACCCAGAATTCGTAACGCACTGCGCGTGGTTCTGGGCAGGTTGCGGATAAAGGGTGCGGCGAGGGAGTCCAGTCGTTGGCTGGGTGTTATGGACAGCAGCTCCAGTGGTTTTAGTTCGGACTCCATTCTCTGCTGCTCAGTCATGAGCTGGAGCGTGCGGTTGATCCGCTCCAGTCTTTCCACATCGCCGGCTACGCCATCCAGGAAAATACTGGCCATGACATGACCGCCAATCTGCCCCAGGCTGGGGTAGTCGGTCTGATGGTTTGAGCTCTGCAGGGCCTCTGCATCGTCCTCGACACGTCCGGCACCGATCACAACAATACGACGGGCCCCCAGATGTATGGCCGGACTGATGGGGGAGCTTTGACGCATGGCACCATCACCGAAGAATTCCAGACGTGCACCGATGGGCAATTGAGTGGCAGGAAATACCAGAGGGATAGCGCTGGATGCCATCAGGTGTTCCAACCCGATGGTGCATCGTTCGGCAAGTCGGCGTGTTCTTGTCCAGGGCTTTATATTGTTTCGAGACTGATAAAAGGTAATGTGCTGACCTGAGGAATAGCTTGACGTGCTGATCGCCAGAGCATCCAGATGGCCTTGGGCAATGGATTTTTCGATGGCACCGAAATCTATTTTTCTGCTTAGCATCTGGCGCAATGGCCGATTGTCGAATAATGAGCGTGGAGCCTCACGAATCAACCATCCCATGGATAGTGTGCTCAGCCAGTGAGCCGCGTTGGCAAGGGCTCCGGGGACATCTGTGCGGTAGACATCACACGGTTTGAAGGCACTCCATTCGGACACCAGTTGACGGACAGCCTGATCGTAGGATTCAGTATGACTGGCCAGCCAGGCAACATTGATCGCACCGGCGGATGTGCCACACAGTACGTTGAAAGGGAACGGTTGCTGGTAGTTTGGATCTGCGTTCAGCAGCTGGCGAATGGCATCCAGCACACCTATCTGGTAGGCGGCGCGGGCACCACCTCCACCGAGAATCAGCGCTGTTTTGGGGGCTGTTGACTTGAGCTTATCAGCCATGATTGAGCTGTCATGCAATTGAATAAGCGTATTGTAGGGGCGGCTGAAAAGGATAGCCAATTGTTTTCCAATCGACCCACACTAGCCTTTGGCTTTATCCCGGAACCACATGTGCTCAACGTAAAAGGGCTCCTGCCATTGGCAGGAGCCCTTCAATACAACTCAGAACTTCAGAAAACGTCAGACTCTAGCCAAACTGATTCATCGTGTTGTCTTTGCCTGAAGCCTTGAGTGCCTGAGCACCAGAGAAATACTCTTTGTGATCGTCACCAATGTTGGATCCGGACATATCCTGATGCTTGACGCAGGCCAGTCCTTCACGAATCTCACGACGTTGTATTTCGCGAACGTAGGCCAGCATGCCCTGGTCGCCGAAGTAGTCCTTGGCCAGTGAGTCAGTAGACTGCGCCGCAGTGTGGTAAGTCGGCAAAGTGATCAGGTGATGGAAGATACCGGCATGAGCGGCGGCATCAGACTGGAACGCCTGGATACGAGCATCGGCTTCCTGACCCAGTTCAGTCTGATCATAGTTCACACTCATCAGATCAGCACGATCGTAGTCTGTGACAGCGCGGCCTTCTTCCTGCCATGCATCGAATACCTGCTGGCGGAAGTTCAGTGTCCAGTTGAATGAAGGGCTGTTGTTATAGACCAGTTTTGCATTCGGGATATGTTCGCGGATGCGATTGACCATTCCTGCGATCTGGCCAACGTGTGGCTTTTCGGTTTCGATCCAGAGCAGGTCAGCGCCGTTTTGCAGGGCTGTGATGCAGTCAAGAACACAGCGATCTTCGCCAGTGCCAGACTTGAATTGTATGAGGCCATTAGGCAGGCGGTTCGGTTTGATCAGCTTGCTGCCCTGGCGGATAACCAGATCACCGGAATTAACCTGATCAAACGATTCGATTTCCTCGCCAGCGATGAAAGCGTTGTACTGATCACCCAGGTCACCTGCTTCACGAGATACTGGAATCTTCTGAGTCAGGCCAGCACCCAATGAATCGGTACGGGCAACGATGATTCCATCTTCAACACCCAGTTCCAGGAAGGCGTAGCGAATAGCGTTGATCTTGGCCAGAAAATCTTCATGAGGAACTGTAACCTTGCCATCCTGATGACCGCACTGCTTGACGTCTGATACCTGGTTTTCGATCTGCAGGCAGCAAGCACCGGCAAGAATCATTTTCTTGGCCAGCTGATAGGTCGCTTCTTCATTACCAAAGCCGGCGTCGATGTCAGCAATGATAGGTACAACATGTGTCTGGAAGTTGTCGATCTTGTCCATGACAGCTTTTTCTTGCACCTGGTTGCCTTCGGCGCGAGCGTTGTCCAGATCGGTGAACAGATGACGCAGTTCACGTGCATCTGCCTGCTTGAGGAATGTGTACAGCTCTTCGATCAGGTCAGAAACAGAAGTCTTTTCATGAATGGACTGATCTGGCAATGGACCGAACTCGGAACGCATTGCTGCGACCATCCAACCTGACAGATAGAGGTAGGTGCCTTTGGTTGTGCCAAAGTGCTTCTTTACCGAAATGAGTTTCTGTTGGCCGATGAAACCGTGCCAGCAACCCAGAGACTGCGTGTATTGGCTGGGGTCCTTGTCATAAGCTTCCATGTCCTGACGCATGATAGTCGCGGTGTAGCGTGCGATATCCAGTCCTGTTTTGAAACGGTTCTGCAATTGCATCCGTGCGACAGATTCGGGATTGATGGCAGACCAGCTTGTGCCATTGCGAGCGATTGAGTCGGCAGCTTCAGATGAAAGTGTTCGGTACTGATTCATTGGGTAAGTCCTGGCTATAAATTGGATCTTGAGAAGAAGGAGGTGGAAAAAAGCCCGCCTGCGTTAAGGTCGAGCTGGAGTTATAAGGAAGTATCTATTTGAGTAAGTAACTGCATTCTGTGCCCGGGATGGGCTTGTCCCTGTACCGCACATTGGCGACCAGGTTCTATTTCGACTTGAAGACCGTTGTGCTCCAGCAAGATGCAGCAGGGAGCTTCTTCAATGCCGCTGGCTTCGACAAACTGCGCAGGTTTTGCCAGACCTGTAGCACTGCCATCAGCCTGGATAACCAGCAGATGATCAAAATAGGAAAGGTAGGCAATTGCGGTGCCGTGCGAGCCTTCGGAAAGCGGAAAGCTATGATCCAGCATGTCAATTGCCTGATCCCAGCTGGTTGTTGTTCTGAATTGCTGATTCATGCCCATGGCTTTCACTCCCGAATGTGCGTCTGAAGACGTGGTGCCTGTCTAAAGGCTTAACGGCAGTTTAGAGAAAAACACATTAGAATTTCACAAAAGAAAATACACAGTGTGAATTACACAAAATGCGTTATGTTCAAATATTCACAAGTCTTTGAATACAAAGGAATAATGGGTTGTGGGTTTTTTGTGCAATGCAACAAGCTGTGTAAAATTATTTTCTACACAGATGGAGTCAGCGTGATTGGTCGCTGTTCTTCGATCGCTTCCATGGCGAAAAACGAGGTGACGGTGTCCAGTTCGACTGTCGCAATCAGTCGCCGGTAGACCGTATCGAAACTGTTCAAGTCCTGGGTGACGACCTTGAGCATGTAATCGTATTCACCCCCAATGCGGAAAAAATCAACGACTTCAGGAATGCTGGAAATATGTTCACTGAACTCGGTCAGCCACTGCGTGGAATGATGACGGGTACGAATCATGACAAACACCACCAGACTGGCGCCCAGTAAGTCGCGGTCCAGGATGACGGTGTGCTGGCGAATGACTCCTGCATCCTGTAACGCCTTGACCCGTCGCCAGCAGGCGTTCTGTGACAGATTGATTTTCTCGGCCAGGCTTCGTTGCGACTGAGAGGAGTCTTTTTGCAGCTCCTGTAAAAGCCGTATATCTACTTTATCTAGTTTTATGCTCATTCTTCGATCATATGATAGAGAAACAGAGTTAGGTAAGCATAAATAAGGCGAAATTATGCATTCTGAGTAACATAATATTCCGTTACGAGTTTTTGATCAGCGAATTGCACACACATGTCAGAGTCAGTCTTTTCCAAATTTTCAGCCATGCTGGCGCAGGAAGACCTGCTGGAGCGCCTGCGCGCAGGCTTGATCGGAAACGATGCCATGGTTGATGGGCCGTTTGGATCCAAGCCTCTGATTTACGCCGATTACGTTGCCTCTGGTAGGGCATTGCGGCAAATTGAACAGTTCGTGATGGAGGAAATTCTGCCTTTCTACTCCAACAGTCATACCGAAGCTTCTTATTGCGGCGGGTTCTGTACGCGCACACGCCAATCTGCCAGGCGTTACATTGCCGAGCAGCTGGGAGCTACGGATGAGTACAGCGTGCTGTTTACGGGGGCGGGTGCTACAGCTGGCATCAATAGAATTGTCAGCCTGCTGGGTCTGGCGCAAAGAGTACGTGAAGGCCAGCGCGTCGTCGTTCTGGTCGGACCCTATGAGCACCATTCGAACCTGTTGCCATGGCGCGAAACCGGAGCTTTGGTTGTTGAGCTTGCGGAAGCCGTTAGCGGTGGCCCGGATTTGCAGGATCTTGAACAGCAATTACAGCAGCATCAGGGCGCAGAGTGCATTGTGGGCGCTTTCTCTGCGGCATCCAATGTGACAGGCATCGTGACTGATGCCGATGCTGTCTGCCGATTGATGCATCAATACCATGCAATTTCTATCTGGGACTACGCCTGTGCCGCCCCCTACCTTCCGATGTCGTTGCAGGCAGGAACGGACACGGCAAAAGATGCCATCGTCTACTCTTCTCACAAGTTCACCGGGGGACCGGGTGCCTCGGGCGTTACCGTCATACGTAATGCCATTGCCAGCAGCACGACGCCGACCTGGCCCGGCGGTGGCACTGTGAGTTATGTATCACCCTGGAATCATGTCTATTCCGAGAGTCTGATTCATCGCGAGGAATCGGGAACACCCAATGTCATCGGCGATATCCGGGCGGCTTTGGTCCTGATGGTCAAGCAGGCCATGGGGGCCGACTGGTTGCAGGCTCGCCAGCAGCAATTACGATCCCGGGCCTTACAGCTCTGGCAGCAGAATCCGAATATTGAACTGATGGGCTCAACCACAGCTGAACATTGCCTGCCCATATTCTCGTTCAGGGTTCGTGACGGTGCCGGCGGATATGTTCACCATCAGCTATTTACGCGCCTTCTGAGTGATGTGCATGGCATTCAGGCACGCGGTGGATGCGCCTGTGCGGGCTCCTACGCACATCGTCTGTTGAGGTTGGATCAGCAGAACGCCGAAGCGGTGTTCGCTGCATTGAAAGCGGGGAACGAGGCGGAGAAGCCGGGTTGGGTTCGTCTGAATCTGTCCGCCCTGATGAGCGATGCCAAGGTCGATGAGGTCATCGACTCGGTAAACCGGCTGGCACTCAGTTCTGTTGACTATCAGAAACGCTATCAAGTGGACATTTCGACGGCCCAGTTTTTACCGCTCAATTGATCTGTTACTCTCGCGGGTATGATTTCCTGTGTTTGAGTGAGGTTTTGAAAGTCCGATGTCGTTGAATGATCGAGGCGCGCCCACGGCCTCAACCCAAAATGTAATGATGGTTCAGGAGAGCATGAAGGTCGCCGGGTTCTATCATGGGGATATTGATGGCCTGGCTGGCTCGAAGACGTACAACGCTGTTCGAGCCTACAAGAAGATGAATCATATGCCGGTCAATAATCAGCTGACTGATGAGTTCATTGAACATGTACGGGAACATGCCTGAAGAGACTAGCTGTATAATTATCCAGTAGTTACATCGGGCTCGTCTCCCAGCTCTCTCGGCTACCTGCAGACTGAGGGGATGAGAACACTGATCATCACCTCCGGCAAACGAGAGCACGGAGAGAATACGACACGGTTTCGACAATTGTGGGAGCAGGCAGAGCGCTTCTCGGCGCAAACCGCCGTGCTGGAATCAGAGCTGGACAGGCTGGCCGCACGGATCGAAGCGCATATTTTGCCGCTGGAACGTGAAGTGGGTGCACTTATTCGGCAAGTGCTGGTTCGGCAACTGGATTTTTCAAACAGAAAAACGCTGAGGAACTGGCAACGGGTCGAGCTGGAACGCAGAATCTCGACTCTTGTGTGTGATCTGGTGCAGATGGGACTACTTGATGCAGCCTTGCATGAACGACTCTCTGTGAGACTGGCTGCGAGTCTGGGGATTGCACTGGATGAGCAAAGTGGACTGTCTGCAGCTGAGCAAATAGACCGCTACCTGAATCATGAAATGGCTCAGTTCTACGATCCCTGCCAAGACGAATTCGAAGGCCTTCTGAACCATGAGAGTCAGAATTCTGCAGCGGGTACAACGGGTATTACGGCGTCAACAGGAGGCGAGACTCTGGACGATTCTGTCTTCAAACGCCTGTTCCGGCAGGCTGCGGCCGCCTTGCATCCGGATAAGGAAGCAGATAGTGAGCGGCTGGCAGAGAAGCACGAGTTGATGAAGCAACTGCTCAAAGCGCGCGAGGAGCGTGACCTGATCACTCTGCTGAGCCTGCATGAGCGATACGCCGTGGCGGATTCTGCCTTGAGTCGTGTCGATCAACAGCAGCTGGAGACCGTATTGCTTGAGCATCTGGAGAATCTGCATTGCCGACGCGATCAGATTGTCCACAAGTCTGCGGTGCACTGCATGGCGTTCCATCAGTTTCATGACAGAGTCCCGGCAGTAGTCGATGAGCTGATTGCTGAGTACATGGAAAGGTGCGAGCACAGGAAAGCTCCCTTGCGCCGCTTTGTGAGTGAAATTCACACGTTGAAGGATTATCAATCCCTGTTGAAAGACAACCGGGATGAAGACGAGGCGGATGAGAGGTTCATGGCCAGATAGTGAGCCATCAGAGCACGGAAGTGCTGCTCTGTACTTTCACGAGCGCTGATCTGAAAGTCGGCCTGATAGACAATTTGACAAACTATCACGCAGTTCGTCTCGACTGTCTGTCGGAGTTATCCAAAGGGTAAATGTATCGGATACAGATTTTTATCCACATGCCGATATTTCCGTAATCGTCACAATTACTGAGCATATGGATAGTCGCTGATAAGCGACTCGCAATCTCATGCGTGCTTCTCCCAAACCAGACTTGCCTACTGCCGACCCCGCTAAACTGGCGAAAGCAGACCGTGCTCCGGGCTTCGCGGCCAATGATTCGGGTAATGCACAGCCACGCGTCAAATCTGCATTGAATCGCCATATCGGTGATGCACGTACCGCTTTACTGGCGAAACGACAGGCTGTTGTGTTGCAGGTGCTGGCTGACTTCAGCAGCGAAGAGTCGTTGGAAAATGGACTGATTGCCGCGACCAATACCATCAAGAATCAGCTTCAATGCACACGCGTCTCATTCGGGCTGACTGTCAAGCAGCGCATCAGGGTAGTCGCCATATCGCAACAGGCTGATGTCAACGCCTGCACGGCAGAAGCCGAGTTACTGGCGGCCGCCATGCTAGAGGCCAGTCGCCAGGACGAGATGATCAGCCTTTGTGCCTCGAACCTCGGGGATAGTCGTTTACAGGCTCATCGACTGCTGTTGGCGGGACGTCCGGAGCACCAGATTGTATCTCTAGCTGTCTGTCATGAGGGAAAGTGCCTGGCTGTCATCTGTCTCGAGAGAGAGTCGTCAATCAGCATGTCGACGCTGACACTGCAATTAATCCGCAATGTGGCGGACACACTAGCGCCTCTGATCGCCGCACGGCGTACCAGTGAGCGCTCCTTGTACAGGCATGCACGGGATAGTTTGCTGAGCAGGACCAGCACCCTGGTCGCGATTCAGCATATGAAGCTCAAACTAAGCCTGATCTCGCTACTGGCGTTGATCCTTGCCGCCTCCTTGATCCAGGTTACCTACAACATCAAGGCACCGGCTGAACTGGTGCCCCTGGAGCGAAGAATCATCTCAGCTCCACGCGATGGCTACATTCGATCGGTTGAGACCGGAGCGGGAGACAATGTCACTGCCGGGGAGGTCTTGCTGCAGCTGGATACCGGAGAGTTGCGTGTCGAGCAATCACGCTGGAACAGTGAGCTGGCTGGAACAGCGACCAAATTTCGCACAGCCATGGCCACACGAGACCGACGCGAGATGGCCATATTGGGCGCTGAGTCAAGCAGGCTCAAGGCGCAGCTACAGCTGGTGGAAACACAATTGGCCCGCTCGGCCATAAAGGCACCGGTTACCGGCGTGATAGTCAGTGGTGAGTTGTCACAGATGGTGGGGGCTCCTGTGGAAAGAGGCCAGACACTGATGGAGATCGCCCCCCCAGAAGGTTATGAGGTCTATCTGATGGTTGATGAGAAAGACATCAACAGGATCAGTGTAGCGGACAAGGGCTACTTGTCACTGAAGGCACTATCTGGCGAACAGCTGGCGTTTTCTGTGTCGGCCATTCACCCCATCGGTATTGCCGAGGGTGGCTTCAACCGGTTTCGTGTGCAGGCAAACATTGAGCGAGGCGATGCGATTCTGTTGCCGGGACAAACAGGTGTTGGCAAGATCGATGTCGGTTCTGCCTCTGTTCTCTGGCTTATGACGCATGAATTCTCTGACTGGTTCCGGCAGAAATACTGGGAGTGGCTGGGATGAGCTTTGATTCATTGTTCAGCGAACATTGGTATCGAGTCAAGAATCTAACGCCGGTGTTGGCGGATGATGTTCAGGTTAGTCGGCACGTCTATCGTTTGCAGCCGTCTTACGTGCTGCGCCGAGCTTCGACACGTAGCTGGCATCGCATCGATACATCGGGCTACGAGTTACTTGACCGCTTCAACGGTCGCCGTACGGTTCAGGAAGTCTGGGAAGCCAGTCTCGCCCAGCAAAACGATAATGCGGCGAGTCAGGCAGATCTGATCAACCTGTTGTCGCAGCTGCATGATGCAGATTTGCTGGTTGTCGATGCAAGGCTGGATACTGAGCAATTACTGGGTCGACGCGATCGCTTGCAAGGTGCCGATAAACGGCAGCGATATGGGAACCCGCTGTTTCTGCGAATGCGCCTGATGGATCCGGATAGCATTGTGAGCCGGATTGATCGGTCCATTCCGCGTCACTGTTTTCGTGCACTGGCAACAGTGACAATAGCGATCTGGCTTCTGGCCTTGTTCATGTTAATGCCCCGCTGGGCAGAACTGGGTTTGCAGATTGCCGACAATCAATTGTTTGACCCCCTGAATATTCTGCTGGTGGGTGCAATCTATCCGGTGCTGAAACTGTTGCACGAGCTGGCGCATGCGCTGGTGGTGAAACGCTACGGTGGTGATGTACGAGAATTTGGCGTAGCCCTGCTGGTACTGGTGCCCAATCCGTATGTGGATGCGAGTGCGGCAAGCATGTTTGCCGACAAGCATCAAAGGATGCTAGTCAGTGCCGCAGGCATACTGGTGGAAGTCACGCTAGCTGCGCTGGCAACTTTTGTCTGGCTCAATTCTACCGGGCTGATGCAGAGCGTGGCCTTGTCCGTGATGCTGATCGGCTTTGCCTCCACGCTGCTGTTCAACGGCAACCCTTTGCTCAAGTTCGATGGTTATTTTCTGTTGGCAGATTGGTTGGAGATTCCCAATCTGGCTGCTAAATCCAGGCAGTATCTGCTGGCAAATCTGGCCAGAATGACAGGCTCCAAAGTTGCCTCGGAGGTATTGCTGGCTGATGAACGAGAAAAATACTGGCTGCTTGCCTATGGCATCTTGTCCAGTATCTACCGCATTGCCCTGATGTTCGTGATCGCCTGGGTACTATCGTCGCAGTACTTTTTCTTTGGTGGGCTGTTGGCGGTTTACGTATGCATCACATCCATGGTCCTGCCGTTATGGAAAGCCATTGGCTTTGTCGGCAATCAGGAGGGCAAGGTACGCCAGAGAATCATGATCAGCGGAGCTCTGGTTTTCTGTCTGTTCAGCGCTGCCACCGTTGCCTTGCCGCTGCCCAAGGTGACAGTGACAGACGGCATCGTATGGCTGCCAGAGCAGGCGGTGTTGAGAGTTGTTCAGGGGTGCGAGGTGGAAACACTGCATGTCGCACCCGGTTCACTCGTCGCCATCGGTGAGCCACTTTTTGACTGCGTTGCTACTGAGTGGTCAGCCGAGGTTCGAATGCTGGAAGCCGATCTGATCAAGATTGATGCGCAGAGAGCGGGATTGCTGATCACAGACCCTGCCAGGCATCAAAGGCTGGTGAGTGAGAGAACCTCCATACAGAGTAGTTACGAGCTGGCGCTAAATCGTTTGAGTTTGCGGCAGGTGGTGGCAGCTAGTACAGGTCAGTTTCTGGTGGAAGGTCGTACTGATCTGCAAGGGCGCTACCTGCAAGCGAACTCGGTTGCAGGTTTTGTTGTACCGCGCGATAGCCGTACCATCAGACTGGCGCTCACCCAGGCTGAAGCAAGCTGGATGGATAGGGTAGAACAGAAGATCGAAGTGCAGTTCGATAACGGTCTGGCATCACGACAGGTATTTGCAAGCCGAATTACCCGCAAGACACCGCAGGCCAGCCAGCAGGTCGCCTCTGCTGCATTGACGACCCTGGGTGGCGGCAAGTTGCCTGCTGAGACGGGGCAAGACGATGTGATGGTCAGAGAGCCTGTCTTCGATATCGAGTTGGCATGGCCGGATACGGCAATCGGGCAGGCCATTGGCACACGAGTGAAAGTACGGTTTGATCAAGGCTCGGCAACGTTACTCGAAAGATTCATGGTCTTTGCCAGGCACGTTCTGATCACGAGGCAAACGGCATGAGTCAGACACTCGCGGTCGCCCGGCCGGGTCTCAGGCTGGGACTTCGGCCAGAATCAACTGCATCGTTATCACAAAGTGAATTTGATGCTGTCATTGCTCGCTGGTTGAACCATCGAGTGGTGCCAGAGTTGCGTAGTCTAAGAAAGTTCAGAAAGCGCCTGCAGGCAATCGATGAGGCAGAGCGGCAGGTCGGGGGGCTGGATCTTGTGGCCCGCAATTGTGTCGTGATCTCGTTGCGTGAATCCCTTGCTGGCAAGCGACTTGAAACCAGTGATCTGGTACAGGCCTTCGCCTTGATTCGGCTTGCCATGGAGCAGAGCCTGGGCTTGAGGTTGCACGATGAGCAACTATATGCCGGCTGGTGCCTGTTGACAGGTAATTGCATTGAAATGCAGACCGGCGAGGGCAAGACTGTCACCGCAGTCTTGCCTGCTATCGTCATGGCTCTTGCTGGGGTTCCGGTGCATGTCATCACAGCGAATGAATATCTGGTGCAACGAGACTGTCGTGAGCTAAATGCCGTTTATCAATGGTTCGGCTTGAGGAGCGGTATTGTGCTGGCCGAGCAGGACGAGTCTGAACGCCGCTCTGCCTATGCCTGTGACATCGTCTATTGCACTCATCAGCAGGTCGTATTTGATTATCTCAGGGATAGTCGTGCGATGGAAAAACACCGTAGAGGCATTACTGAAAAGATTCGCAATCTGCTGGACGTTGAACCCTATACACCTCTGCTGCGTGGTCTGTGTTTTGCCATTGTTGACGAGATCGATAGCGTACTGATAGATGATGCTCGCACACCGCTCATACTGGCCGAGATCAGCAGCTCAGAGGATCTGAGCATGGCAGATGCCGCCATCGCTCTGGCTATGGCCCGAGGTCTTGAGGAGGGCCTGCACTACACTTTGAGGCATGAGTTGCGTCAGGCCCATCTTTCCAAGACGGGTTTACAAGTGATTCGTGAGCGTACGCAACAACTATCAGGGACATGGCAGTTCGAACGATATCGTCACGAACGAATTTCTCAGGCGCTGACGGCCTTGTATTTGTACAGGCCTGATGTGGATTATCTGGTGCAGGGCGGCCGGGTAGAGTTGATTGATCAATCAACCGGCAGGCCAACACCACAGCGTCGTCTGCAGCATGGCCTGCATCGCATTCTTGAAGTGAAGGAGCGATGTAACGTGGGAGATGAATCCAATCCGGTTTCATCCTTGAGTTTTCAACGGTTCTTCACCCGTTACCACCGATTGTGTGGGATGAGTGGAACTGTGTGGGAAGCCCGTCAGGAATTGCATCGTGTGTATGGTCCACGGGTGGTGTCTGTACCCACTGCGCAAAAATCACTTCGCAAGATCATTCCGACAAGAGTTGCGGTATCACGCAAGACACAGCTTGAGCTGGTAGCCCGTCAGATCGAACAGCTGCGTAGTGCGGGTCGTTCTGTGCTGATAGGGACCAGAACCGTGCAACTGTCTGATCAGACCAGCCAGTATTTGTCGCATATCGGTATCGAGCATACGGTGCTGAACGCCCGGCAGGATACCGAGGAGGCCAGTGTGATATCGCAGGCTGGCAGAAAAGCCCAGGTAACAGTGGCCACGAACATGGCAGGTCGAGGAACTGATATCAAGCCGGATCCGGAGGTTATAGAAGCCGGCGGCCTGCATGTTATCAATCTGGAAATGAATGATTCCAGACGGATTGATCGGCAGCTGCACGGGCGTTCTGCCCGGCAGGGAGACCCTGGTTCCTGTCAAGATTTTCTCAGTCTTGACGATGAATTGATAGTGAAGGAACTTAATCCCTTGCTCTACAGCTTGCTGAGCATATTGGTGAAGGCTTCAGGCAGTGGATCATCACTGCTGATTACAGCTCTGATCCGTTCAGCGCAAAGCAAGGTTGAGAGACGCCATCACGAGCAAAGACTGGCAGTGTCTAAAGGACAGACACGACTTCAACGTGCTCTCGCTATAGGCGGTGGCAGTGAATAGCATATGGATCATGAAAAAGTTAATTGATAGCTTGTCAGGGAAAAATGACTCAAGCGTCTGGGTGGCGGTAGTACTGCTGTGTGTCAGTACGGCTGTCAATGCCGAGGTGCGTATGTCTGACAGCCTTGAGGGCGATTATTCCCATGAGTGTTTGATCGAACCCAACCGGGTGCTGAAACTCGGTAGTGAAACTCAGGGGCTTGTCGATGTTCTGGAGGTGGATCGGGGAGACTACGTGAAAGCGGGTGATGTGGTCGCTCGTTTGAGATCGACTGTAGAGCGTGGTCGAGTAGAACAGGCCCGTAAACGTGCTGCCATGAAAGGCGAGATAAACGCACGCAAAGCAGATCTGGAGCTGACCAGTATTGTCTTGAAGCGCTCGGACAGACTGCACAAACAAGCATTGATTCCCTCACAGGAGCTGGATGAGGCTCGCGCACAGCATCGTGTCGCACAAGCGGCTCTGCGACAGGCTGAAGATACTGTCGATCAACTGAAACTGGATCTGGTGCGTGCGGAGGCCTTGCTGGCACAACGAATCATCCGCAGTCCTATTGATGGTGTGGTGGTCGAGCAGCATGCCTTTGCGGGTGAATACGTTCAGGACAATCCTGTTATAACCATCGCGCAACTGAATCCGTTGCGCGTTGAAGTCGTTTTGCCGTTGAAAGAATTTGGCAGATACGTCGTTGGTGATACGGCTGTCGTGAAACCGGAGCTGGGCGGTCCACCGGTTAATGCACGGGTGGATATTGTTGATCCATTGCTGGACGCCAGCAGTGGTACGTTCGGTATCCGGCTATTGCTGGATAATTCGAAGGGAGATCTGGTGGCCGGTCAGAAATGTGAAGTCACTATCAAAACTGAGAGCGCTGCCAGTGCAGGCTAACCCGCCACGACAGGCAGCGGTTGTCACAGGCACCAGGCCATAAATCACGATGAAAATCGTAACTGCATTCAGGGCCATGATGCAACGCTCGCAAGCGGTGAAGCTAGCCTTTAGTCTGTCCATGCTGCTGTTGTGTCTGTTGTTCATGGCTGACTTGTTGACGCTACGAGGTAATCCTGCCAATGAGCGGCAGGCTGCACGCAAGGTGGTCGCAGAGTCGCTGGCCATACAGTTGTCGACACTTGTCAATATTGCCGACAAGCGCGCATTGCAGCATGCCATCAGCGAATTCGTGATGCGCAACGAGGATGTTCTTGCTGCATCGATTGCTCGATTCTCAGGTGAGAAACTGGCAGAGTATGGTGAGCTTGATAAGCTGACTTACGTTAAAAGCCGTTCTACACCAACACATATGATCGTCCCTATTCTGGAGAATAAAGCGGTCTGGGGTAATGTGCGGGTGGCCTTCAGATCAGTCGGTAACCTGGTGGATGATCTTGTCTATTTCGGCTTTCTGGTGACAAGCGCTTTCCTGGCATTTGGTATTTTTCTCAAGCGAGTATTACTGCAGCTTGACCCCAGCAGGGCTGTACCCGTACGCGTGAATTCGGCTTTCAATCTGTTCTCCGAAGGTGTGGTCATCCTTGATTCCAATCTGTTGATCATGCTGACGAATCAATCGGCGGCCAGAATGCTGGACAAAGAGCCAGAAACGCAATTGGGTAAACGTATCGATGACTGGCCCTGGGTTAAGGATGAGGGTTGGCAGGCGCCGTGGGAAACCGCATTCAACACCGGTTTGGGTGTGTCGGAACAAAGTCTGTATCTGCAAGACAAGGGTGAACAACGACTGATCGTGGTGAGTTGCACACTCATTGGCGAAGAGGATCCGACCCGCAGTGGTGTCATGGTAACGCTCAATGACATGAGTGCCATGCAGAAGAAAAATCGAGAGCTCTCCGTCATCAACTATCAGTTGAAGAAATCGAAGGAATCCATCTCCGAGAAGAACCGTGAGCTGGAAACGCTGGCCTGGCGAGATCCTTTGACAGGTTTGTTGAATCGACGAAAATTTCTGGAAAATTTCCAGACTCTTCTGGAAGAGGCGTTAGAACATTCAAGACCACTGGTTTGCGTGATGCTTGATATAGATTTTTTCAAGGCGATCAATGACAACTATGGTCATGCGGCAGGTGATGAGGTTATTTGTGCGGTTGCCGCCCAGTTAAGTCTTGCCAGCCGAGAAACAGATATTGTCGGTCGCTATGGAGGTGAGGAATTCGTACTGGTCATGCCTGATACCACGATTGAGCAGGGCCTTGAAATATCAGATCGATTGCGGCTGAGCATATTGAAGCTGAGTGAGGATGTGACGGTGCCTGTGCCTCGGGTGGCTGCGAGCCTGGGAGTTGCAGATGTGCTGCTGGAAGCAGGTCATGACAGCACAGATGCGATGCTTGATCGCGCGGACAAGGCTTTGTACGGCGCCAAGGAGTCAGGCAGAAACCGGGTTGTGGCATTTGACCCTGACACGCTGGCACTGCTGGCGGCCAACAAAGCGGCCCATGAGGATCAGCAAGTGGTGGTCTCAAAAGGACAGGCCGAAAGCAGGGCTGACCAAGCTGCGTCCGAAGTTGACGAGAAGAACAGTAGAAGCACTGGGTTGTTTGCCCAGGCACCTGAAGACTCACACTCCCATGAAGCGGTACTGTCGGAACAGGCCGATGCTGTGAAAGCATTTGTCAGCAAGCACAATGAGGTTGTGGAGAGGCTCAAAAGCCACGACTTGCTGACACAGCTACCACTCAGACAGCTGTTCATGCATGCGGTGGAGAATGAACTATTGCGCGCAGACAGGCTGAGTCGTACGGTAGGAATCGTGTCAATCGAGATCAAGGAGCTGAGTCGCTTGCAGTCGAGTCTGGGGCATCAGGAAGTTGAAATAATGATCAAGGAGGTGATTGGCAAGATTCAGGAGGAGCTTCGGGCAAGCGATATGGTCACCCGTATCAATGAGGCCCACAGCATCTCTCATCTGGCAGAAAATGAATACGGCATATTACTGTCTGATCTGGCTGAATCCGAACAGGCCTTGCCTATCGTGACACGCATTCGACGTTTGTTGCTGGCTCCGATGGTTCTTAACGGCAAAACGATTTATCTTGGATTTAATATCGGAGTTGCATTATTTCCCGAGTGTGGCGACACAGCGGTTGATCTGGTGGAGGCTGCTACGCGGGCACGCATCGAGGCTGCCAAGCAACCAGAGAAAGTCTCCTATTTCTTCGCTTCGACCGATATGGAACGACAATCAAGAGAGTATCTTCAGCTTGAATCAGACCTGTACCTGGCGGTTGAAGAGAAAAAGCTTGAAGTCTATTTTCAACCAAAATTTGATCTGGCATCCCGTACCATCTCCAGTGTCGAGGCTTTGGTTCGTTGGAAAGATGAGACTCGTGGATTTGTGTCTCCTGTCGACTTCATCCCCATTGCTGAAACCAATGGGTTGATACGTCAGATTTTTCACCAGGTACTGGAAGCCTCATTGCAGCAGATTGTCGAATGGGATAATTTGAAGCTTGCGAAAATGAAAGTGTCGGTTAATCTTTCTGCCTCCCAATTGCGGGATCCGGAGCTGGTGTCACATGTATTGACAGCCCTTGACAATGTAGGTCTGGCGCCAGAACGACTGGAAATAGAGCTGACAGAGACATCGATCATTCAGTCACCACAGCGTGCACGCATAGCGCTGGGGCAGCTGCACGATGCAGGTGTGACCATCTCCATGGATGATTTTGGTACGGGATATACCTCCATTGGCCTGTTGGCAGAATTGCCGTTGGATTCTGTCAAGATAGATCGCTCTTTCATCGTCGCCATGCAGACCAGTGAGCGTAGTCGCGCCATTGTCGAATCGGTGATCAACATGGCGCACACTCTCAGACTGCTGGTGGTGGCCGAAGGTGTCGAAACCAACGAGCAGCTGACAACTCTGGATGCATTAGGCTGTAACGAAATACAGGGCTATCTGATCAGTCGTCCATTGCCGGGGCTGGAAATTACAGAACTGTTGCGACGTGAGACCCTGAGACGTGCCAGGTCCAGGGCTGCCTGAGATTCGAACGGTTCAAATCGACTGGCTTGCATCAGTTTTCCAGCAGCGCACCCAGAGCTTGCGCAAGCATGGCATGCTCGTTTTCTGTTCCCACACCAAAACGTATAAAACGGTCCTGGGGTGGGACCATGGGCTTGCGAAGGAATATTCCCTGCTCGTTCAGAGCTGCCAGTATTTCAGCCGCACGCTGACTTGAACCCATATCAACCGTGACGAAGTTGGTTGATGAACGCAGGTAGGGAAGTTGCAATGAGTCTGCAAGATCATAGATTCGTTGTCGACCTGCGCTGACTTTCTGCAAGACAGAGGGCAGTATCTTGGTATCCTCCAGGGAGGCTACTGCAGCAATCTGGGCGAGTCGATTGACTGCAAAATGATTGCGTATGCGATTGAATCCGGAGATCAGCTCAGGATTCCCCATGGCATAACCGATTCTCATGCCAGCCAGTCCATAGGCTTTGGAGAAGGTTCTGAAGCGGATGAGCTGTCGATTGTCCATATCCAGCTCAGGCAGTTCATGATCTGTCATGAATTCCGCATAGGCTTCATCCAGTAGCAAGATGCAACCCTCGGGAAGGCGCTCAATCATCGACTGGGTCACATCGGCTGACAGGCTGGTGCCCATGGGGTTATCCGGATTGGACAGATAAACGAGCCGAGCGTTGTGCTGTCTGGCGCAATCGATCAAGGCATCCGGGTCTTCGTGATGGTTTTTGTAAGGCACTGTGTGCAATACACCACCAAAGCCTGCAACATGATAATTGAATGTCGGATAGGCACCCAGCGAGGAGACAACCGGCGTGCCTGGTTCAATGGTCATTCTTACCGTTAATCCAAGCAGTGCATCTATTCCTGCATCAACACACAGGCAGTCCATATCAACGCCATGTTTCTGTGCCAGAAGTGAACGCAGGTCATGGTTTTCAGGGTCCCCGTACCAGCTGCAGCCGGATGTTCCTATGTGCTCACTGATGGCCAGAGCTGCCCGGGAAGAAATGCCGAATGCACTTTCATTGGCGCCCAGGCGAGCCTTGAATTGACTGCCGCGTTGCCGCTCGAGCGTTTCTGGTCCGGTGAAGGGAACACTGGCGGGCAGGCTTTTGAGCAGTGGCGTAAACGGTATGGACATGCAGAATTATCCTGAACGTGTGCTTGATGAACTCCGGCCAGCACAATGACTGTGCCGTTGTTCGCCTGAGCTGATCACAGGCAGGTGGCCTGTGTCGTGAACGGTGCAGAATAGCCTTAAACCGGCGCTCAGGGAAGCGCGGGCATACTGGGGCTGGCTGGCGAGTAGGTGGGAACACAGACCGTGTGGCCACTCTGGGTCTGTTCGACGCTCACCGGCGTACCGTAGGCCAGACTAAGCTTGTCGGCTGTGAGCGCTTGTTGCGGTCGGCCTTGGCCTATCACTGATTGAGCGTGCATCAGCAGCACATCGGCATTGAGGGTGAAGGCTTGATCCGGATTGTGGGTAGAGAGAATAATGCCGCGATTGGCTGATGCCATGGTGCGAGTCAATGCGGCTATCTGGCGCATCACGATCGCCTCGTTACCAAAATCGAGGCTGGCAGTCGGTTCATCCATGATGATGAAAGGTGTTTCCTGAGCCAGGGCACGAGCGATTAAAATCAGCTGCCTTTGTCCACCTGATAGTTGTGAATAGTCCTGATTTGCCAGTGAGGATATACCCAGTTGTGACAAGGCATTGTCCACCGCCAGATAGTCCTGCTTGCCGGGTTGGCCAAACAGGGGAAGGTGTGCTGCCCGCGCCATCATGACAACCTCCGCCGTGGTGTAGGGAAATGGTGGTGCATGTTGTTGCGGAACATAGGCGATCTGACGGGCAAGCCGGGTACGGCTCAGTTCGCAGATCGATGTGCCGTTCAGAATGATGTCACCATCCACAGGGGGAAGCAGACCCAGAATAGTCTTGAACAACGTAGTTTTTCCACAACCATTCGGGCCCAGCAAACAGAGAATCTGTCCTGAAGATAGATTGAAATCTATGCCCCGACACAAGGATAGGCCGCCATGGCCGATGCTCAGCTGATGCGTACGCAGGCTCAGTTCCACCCGCGCTTGCCTCTTGCCAGCAGAGCGATGAAAAAAGGTGCACCGATAACCGCTGTAAGAATACCTATTGGTGTTTCCACCTCGCTGAGGGTTCTGGCCAGGGTATCAATCAAGAGTAGGTATCCCGCGCCCAGCGCCATGGATGCGGGTAACAACCGTCCAAAACCAGGCCCGACAAGCATGCGTGCAATGTGTGGAATGACAAGACCTACCCAGCCGATGACACCGGCGATGGCGGTGACACTGGCGGTGATCAGTGTGGCGGCAACAATGACAGCCAGGCGTAGCTTGCCGGCATCCACGCCCAGGGTTTTGGCCTCTTCGTCTCCAAAGGCAAGTACATTGATACGCCAGCGCAGCAAGATCAGTGGTGTCAGGCCCAGCAGTACGGCAGGCAAGGCGGGTTTCATGTCAGTCAGAGTAATGCTGGCAAGTGAGCCCAGTAGCCAGAAAGTAATGGCAGGCAATTGATCGTAGGGGTCTGCCATGACTTTGAGCAGTGATGTCATGGCTCCCGCAAGAGCCCCGATCACCACACCTGTCAGTATGAGTGCCAGAGTTGGGTTGTTATTGTTGCCCAGACGTACCACCAGGCCTACCAGCAAGACTGCGCTCATGCCACCGACAAAAGCGCAAAGCTGGATCATGGCAACGGGAAGCGACAGGAATATGCCGAGTACAGCTCCCAGTCCGGCGCCGGCTGAGACACCCAGAATATCTGGTGAGACAAGCGGGTTTCTGAACATGGCCTGGTAAGTAGCACCCGATGCCGCCAGAGCAGCTCCTACCAGCAAGGCCGCCCCGATGCGCGGCAGGCGGATCTGCTGTACCACGATGTCAGCCTGAGGGTCGCCACTCAGACCAACAAGGGCCGCCAGAGCCTGACTTGCAGACAAGGAATAGGGGCCAATCATGATAGCGAACAGACTGGCTGCTGCCAGAGCCAGCAATATCAGGCCAGGCCCGATAAAACCGGTAGTCACCGGTAATCGGCGACGGCCAGAAGTGCTCATTCGGGAGGCTGGCCCTCTGCCCATGACAGCAGCACCTGTAGCTGCTCCTCATCCAGCTCAACGTGATACCAGTCCTGGTAGAACTGAGCCGCCTCCTCGCTGAGCTCGGTGTCCCATTGTTCCGGATACAGCAGACGTGACATCCACTGTAATCCGATAATCCGGTTGAGCGATGGTGGCCGGTCTATCCAGCCAAACGGTGCGGTAGGCGAGAGGTAGAACTGGTCTTCCTGCATCGCGCTGATACCTGCCCATAGAGGATTCTGGCGAGCATCGGCAAAGAAGTTCTGATCCCAGGTAACGATATAGTCGGGGTCGACGGCAATCATGTTTTCCATGGAGATCTCGACCAGCCCACCGTGACGCCCGTCGCCTGCATCAATGACATTTCTGCCACCGGCACGTTCGATGATTTCGGTATTGATAGAGCCTTTGCTGCCGGTTTCCAGGCCATCAGGACCGCGGGCCAGATAGACGCGAGGTCGGTCGCCTTCGGCGACTGCTGCGGTGATGGCATCGACACGTGAGAACAATTTTTCTGCCGCCCTTGCCAGAGCCTCACCGCGTTCGCTGGCGCCCAGAATATCGCCTGTCAGACGAAGGGCGGCCGGCGTTTGATCGAAGCGCCCGTCGATCAGCACATAGGGTATGCCAGTTTGTGCCTGGACCCTGTTGGCCAGATCAATATAGGTATCGCGGATCGAACCGAAGTCGATTATCAGATCCGGTTTGATGCTTAATACTGTCTCAAGGTTTGCCTCGCCTCCACGTCCGGTGAGTCTGCCGGTTTCAGGCAGGCTCTGATAGTCAGCTGCGATATAGGGGATCTCGTTCTTTCGCAACGCACGTGGCCAGCCGGCGAGTGTTTCAGGGCGCACAACATAGACCAGCACCGAGGCGGGAGGGCCGGCAGCGAACACGGTATTGATGGTATCGGGAATCTCAACCGTTCTGCCCGCACTATCGATGATGGAGCGTGAGGCGATGGCAGGCGAGCACAGTGTGCTGAGCATCACGACAAGGGTTGCAAAGCATAGAGACTTCCGACTGCTGGTGTCTTGTATCGATTCCATGATGGTGAACTATCCTTGTTGAGTCGGTGTCTGCTTCTGCTTTGCAGAAGGGGCAGGCTTGTAGATAGGCTGTTGTCAGCGAGGCAGTGTGACTGGGCTGAAACCGTAGCTGGCAAGTATTGACTGGGCGTCCGGCGAAAGAATGTGCAAAGCCAGTTGTGCCGCGTTTGAATGAGCATCGTTCATGACAGTCAGACCATAATCAGCACCCACGGCAAAAGCTTCCGGAACTTGCACTATGCCAAGAGCCGGTACTTCCTGTTGCGCCAGAACTGCGTTGGTACAATAAGTGAGAAAGATCTCTGCCTGATCACTGTCCATGACCCAGGCGTAGTTATTGCGCCCTTCTGGAGGCTGTTTGCTGTTGGGACCGCCGGTGAGTTGCAGGGATTTTCCTTCCAGGGTCTGTTGCGCACCTGGCTGTTGGGCATCTGTTTTTGCAAACAGCGTATAGGCATAGTCGCCGGATGGATCGGCTCTGGGGGTTGAGGTTGCGACGCGGTTGGATTCATCGAGCATGGCATCCAGCAAACCGTCGCTATCGACTGATAGTCCGGCAGCGGTAAGGGCGCATAGTTGGTTTCTGACGAACAGAACAACTGAAGTACTCTTGCCGGCACTTTGCAGAGTTTGCGGGTGACGCATGTTCGCTGAAGCAAAAAGATCGGCATGTTCGCCCGCCTCTATGCGTTCACGCAGCAAGCCGGAGGGGGCAAATTGTGTCTCTACAGCGATACCGGTCTGTTCTGACCACGCTTGAGCGATTTCACCCAATGCAACCTTCAGACTACCTGCTGCAAACAGTTTGACGGGCACCATGTCTGCGGAATTGTCCTGTTTATCCTGAGCGTAGGCGTGCAGCGAGCTACCCAGGCACAGGGCCGTTAATAATCCTATTCGTAACAAGCCGACAAGTAGATTCGGTTTGTTATTTACGCTGATGATATGCGTCATTATTGTGTTTAATTTACGATAATATTCAATATTTTGAAAGTTAACATAGAACTTGTCAGCAAGATATGCCCATCGTGCGGTGGATCGAAGCGTTATCCGGTAGACAGTACGAAGCAGTCACCTTTGCCTGTCTGCTGCGACTGTGGCGCAGGCCTCATTGCAGATGGCCGGTTTGTGGAAAATTGAGGCCATACAAACAAGCCACCGGGTAGCAAAATTCATGCGACAGAACAATGCCAGTGAATTCGACTTTGATGATTGGGCCGGGCTCTACCTGGAGAATCCGCAGGAGTTCGAGGCGCGTCGCCAGGCGACTCTGATGATTGAGATGACGCGCGGATCATCCGAGAATGCGACTGCTTCGCGAGCTTTACTTGATGCCTATGAGAAAGCTGCCAAGGGATGTTCGCCGGCGCAACGCATGAAAATTGCCAGTGAGATGATGATGGAATCAGCTCATCAGCTGAGTGCCGAGCTACAGATACTCAAGCAGACTCTGGAGCAGCTTGATCTTGACGTTCCTGCTCCAGATTCGGATTCTGTCTCGAGTCCAGAGCAGGTCACGAGCTCAAACTGAAGCTATGCCCCTGAAAATACACACGGATTCAGGCATTCAGGCATTCAGGCATTCAGGCATTCAGGCCCTTCATGCCTTCATCGGTGTAGCGTTGCCCGGCCACTTCCAGTTGTGCGATTGAGGTTTCCAGTTCGTCCAGCTGATTTTGTGGCAGTTGGATATCGCTAGCAGCTGCATTTTCTTCCAGGTAGGCGATGCGCTTGGTACCCGGAATGGGGACGATATTTTCGCCCTTGCTCAATAGCCAGGCTAGAGCGACCTGGGCGGCAGTGCAATTGTTACGCTCGGCCAGTGAATGAACAACCTCAACGATCGATAGATTGCTGCGTGCATTGTTACCTGTAAAGCGCGGTAATGCCGCTCTGAAATCGCCTTCCGGAAAGTTGCCCGAGGCGTCGAATGTACCGGTAAGAAAACCTCGACCCAATGGAGAGTAGGGAACGAAGCCAATGCCCAGTTCTTTGCAGGTGGGCAGAATATCGGCCTCCACATCACGGCTCCAGAGAGAGTATTCGGTCTGCAGTGCGGCAACCGGGTGTACCGCGTGAGCGCGTCGCAATGTGGCGGCACTGACCTCGCACAGACCAATGTGCCGAATCTTGCCTTCGCTGACCAATGCCGAGAGCGCATGCATCACCACTTCAATGTCCTGGTTGACGTCAATCCGGTGCACATAGTAAAGATCGATACAGTCAACACCGAGTCGACGCAATGAGGCTTCGCAGGCCGATCGGGCATATTCGGCACTGTTATTGATGGTGCGGGCATATTCTCCAGGCTTTCGGACAATGCCGAACTTTGTGGCAATCTGCATCGGTGAAGAGCATTGCTTGAGAAAGCGTGCGATCAGCTCTTCGTTGTGAAAGGGGCCATACATATCTGCGGTATCGATAAAGCTGATGCCCAGCTCGGCGGCGCGGTGTAGTACCTGCAGGGATTCTGTATCGTCATGCGGGCCATAAAATTCGCTCATTCCCATGCAGCCCAAACCCATCGCTGATACTTCAAGGTTTTCGGTTAGCTGTCGTCGCTGCATTGCCTCGTCTCCTGTTCGTGAAGTGAGCAGTATGGCTTTCCGGTTAAGATAAGACGACACCAAAAATCAGAAATCATTATTCCGAAAATGAAAAGCTCCAGTGTTGCCAAACTGCATTGGGATGATGCACCCGTTTTCCTGGCCATTGCCCGACAGGGCACTCTGAGTGCCGCTGCTCGTGAACTGGATCTGGGGGTCGCAACCGTCTCCCGGCGAATCGAACGACTTGAGTCTGGATTGGGGGTTGCGCTCTTTTTGCGTCATCAGTCCGGTTATACGCTGACCGATGAGGGCGCCGAACTGCTGTCCCGAGCCGAGACACTGGAGAGCGCCATGGCAGGGTTTCGCCCGGATACTTCGCCGACGGGTCCGGTGCGAGGTCATGTTCGGCTGGCAACGGCCGAAAATCTGGCCAATGGCGTCATCATTCCGGCGCTGGCACCTTTGCTGGTGGAGCATCCGCAATTAACCATCGATATCGTGACTGATGTGGCGAGTATAAATCTGCATCGACAGGATGCTGATCTTGCTGTACGTATGACAAGACCGAGTCGTGGCAATCTGAAAGTGAGAAGAGTCGGCACTCTGGGTCTGGGCTTGTATGGTTCGTCCGAATATCTGGCAAGCAGGCAGCCTTTGACAGATACGCTCGATTTTGAACATCATCGATTTATTGGCTGGTCCGATGTGCAGACAGACCTGCCGGCCGCGCAGTGGTTGGAGCGGGCTCTGCGAGGTGGTGTGCCTGTGTTGACCACCACCACTTTGAGCGCGCAGGTACAGGCGGCCAGTGCCGGTATCGGGCTGGCGGTACTACCGCACTTTCTAGCGCGTGATGCTGGCTTGCAGGCGCTACCTATTGTGCTCGGCATTGATCATCCAATATGGCTGGTTGTGCATTCCGATCTCAGTGCTTCCAGGCGAGTCCGAGTCGTGGCTGATCGTATAGCGCAAACATTGGCCAATGCGAGTTCGCGACTGGAAGGCTGATTGGTTTGAACAGGCGAGGTGAAACACTCATCAATCCGCTTGTTGATCCTGCACAGGTTACGTGATGCCTTGTTGTACGCTGCTACATCAAGTAGTTTTGATGTGTTGAACCTGAGATGGCCTCTATCAAGCTGAGGCAATTTTGCTTGTTCACGATGAGGGTCAAGAACGCAGGGCATGGATTCATCAGCCACTGTCGAGGTCGAGCGGCTAATCTGCCTGGGGTAATTCATGGAGTTATGGCATCTGTTTGTGCTCATCGCGCTTTTGCTGGCGGTGTTTCTGGTGGGCACCCAGATTACGTTCATGTTCCGTAGTCGTCGGGCTCGCAAGTCACGTGAAAAACTACGTGATCAGGCCGTTGACCGTGCGCTGGCCTCCAGACTGTTTGTCGGCGGCAGGGTCATTGGCAATGCTGACATGGAACCTTCGACTTCGATCAGCGAGCCTTGCGAAATGCAGATGGATGATGATGGTGCTGAACCGGAAGCGACTGTCACGCCGCCGACGCAAAGGGCATCGTCACCCAGCGATTACAGTCAGGATGAAGCCATGGTGCTACGCAGCAGGCTCCAGGAACAAGACGAGACAATCAGTCAGCTGCAGCAGGTACTGGATGAACTGACGACAACGACCGCGACACGCGAGTCAGTCAACTTTCTGCAAAAGCAGCTTTTAACCGCCAGAACGACCGTACAGCAGCAAGAGGCTGAACTCAAACAGCTGAGGCGCGAGATGGAGCAGCGACGGCCTCTTGCGGCAACGATGGCGGTTCAACCCGCGGATGAACAGGCATCCAGGCTGCTGATGGAGGAGCTTGATCAGGCGAATCAATTGAACCTTGTGATGCAGGAACAATTGTCTGAACAGTTGCGCCGTGCTGAGATCAAGGCAGAGGAGGCGCAGCAAAACGCTGTCGAATCAAATCGTTTGCGCGGTGAACTGGAAAGCTTACGTGCCGATCGTTCCATGGCTAAAGCCCGCATGGCAGAACTGCAGGTTCGAGTGGATGAGCAACAGATTGCGTTGGACGTGCTTATCAGTCAGCGTGCCGTCATCGATGCGTTGAGCGTGGCTTCACAGCCTGACGAGAATGAGCGTTCGTTTGTCAGGCCTGCGTATGAAAGCGTGGATGAGCACGACGATCTGAAAATAATCAAAGGCATTGGGCCGGTCATGGAGCAACGGTTACATGAGCTGGGGCTGACTACGTTCAGACAGCTGGCAGAATGTAGTGAACAGGATATCGAAGCCATTGCCACCGCTATCGGAACCTTTGCCGGGCACATCAAACGAGATGACTGGGTCGGCAAGGCCCGTGAACTGGCGGCATTCAGCAAGGATCCAGTCTGAGGGTTCGTGAAGCAGGCTCGTAAGAGATCAGATAGCCAATCAATCAGTCGACAGGCGATGAAGTGTCACGCTCGCCGGCAATCAGCGCAACCTTGTGAGCATCGCCGACGCTGGCAAGCTCGGCGACATGTTTGAGTTGTGCCACCTGCAGTTGTCTTGCCGGATTGTTGTTCAGGGTATTTTGCAGATCGTTGATAATCATGCGACCAATCAATTGACGGCCGCCGGCGACAGCTGCTGCTCTGTGTGGTGAGAGAATGACATTGCGTAGTGCTCTGAGCCGATGAGTGTTGGCCAGCGGTTCATCAGGAAAGACATCAATGGCCAGTCTGATATGACCACTGGCCACCGCATCGACGACCGCTTCGAAATCGATCAGGTGTGCACGACTAATCACAACCAGTAATGAAGCTTGTTGCATCAGAGCAATGGCACGCGCATCAAGCATCTGATAGTTCGATTGAGTGGGTGCTGCAGTGATGAAGACAACACGGCAACGTTGCAACAACTCATCAAATTCCACCAGTTCAACCGCTTCTGTAGTGGCTATCGATTTGTCCAGCCAGGGATCGTGCGCCATGACATTGACGTTGAATGGTTGCATGACCTTGCGAGTGGCTCGAGCGATAGATCCAAAGCCTACGAAGCCCACTGTACTGTTAAACAAGGTGAAATCAGTATCGGTATTGTCATTGAGCCATCGCTCTGTTCCCGTGCGAAAGTTTTCATGCTCGTTGATCAAACCACGGGCGCCTGCCAATGTCATGGCCAGTGCCATTTCGGCAACCGACTCCTGGAAGCCCGGAGCACAGCTGAGCACTTCTACACCACGTTCTCCACAGGCTTGATAATCCACCGTATCCGGAAAAGCGCCGGATACCTCGATGATGGTATGGAGTTGTGGGGCGCGAGCGAGACTGCTTGCATCCACTCTGGGGGACGCGGCTATCAGTACAGAGGCGCGTGGCCATGCCTCTTCCAGTATCTCTGCAGGTATGGGCGTATCCTTGCCCCAGACCACCTCAAAGAGTTGGTGCAGGCTCTCAAGCTCTTGTGGCGAAAACAGCTCGCTTATCTGACGCCAGTGGGCATCGAGTATCAAAGTGGGTCTGGTATGCATGTCTGGCAGGAAGAATTGACAACGCGGGAATTGATGATTTCACTACGAGGTGTGCGAGTCAATAGAGTGCGCCATTACGGTGCGCTGCGAGTCTGCAGCAGCTTTGCCTGCTGCCAGCAAGCTTGTGTACGGAACCTTCACTGTCTATGCTTTGCTACACTAGCTGGACTATTCTCGCGGATGTGGTTGATGCTGCGAACAGGGATGCCCCATACATGATGGCCAGATGCCTTTGTAGTCACGCACTGACAATCCAATGAAAAAATACTTGATTTTTGCGCTTCTAGGCGGGCTTGTGCTTGTCTCCGGTTGCGGCAACAGTAACTCTGGAGCCGTTGTCGGTTCGTCAACCACATCATCTGATAGTGAGGTTGCTGACGGTGCCGGGGTTGGCGGAAATCCGACGCTGCCTGATGCCGGCGGTGATACTGATTCTGGCAATGACACCGGAGGTACGGACGAGGCTGGTGATACTGGCAACGGGGCTGGTACGGATAGTAGCGACGGTGCCGGAAGTACAGATGGCGCAGTTGAGGGTGATAGTGGTTCGCAGCTGGATGATCTTGTCGTCACCGACGACATGCTTCCTCCTGGTAATCTTCGCGCTGTGCGTTACTCGGCTACCGCAGGCGAAGTATTCTGGGATGCATTATCGGATGCAGATGAAAATACTCGCTATCGGATTGAACGTGACGGCATTGTTCTGGCGACAGTATCCAGTCTCAGCTATTTTACCGAGACACTGCAGTTTGAAACTGTGCATACCATGACGGTCTATGTCGTTGCTGGAGAGTTGCGCAGCCAGTCGGCAACGATCACGTTCAATGAGCAGATTGATCCGCCAATCGCCGTTCATGAATTCGAGCTGGGCCTGGACCGCAATCGTGTATCGCTTGATGAAGGTAATGAGGCGGGAAGTACTTTCGTCATCAACATTGCTGCGCAAGGCAATGAGACGGTACAGCTGGAGATTCAAGGTCAGAGACCTGACGACACTGCGGGCATTACCATCGAGCTGGGCAAGTCTGTCTTGAGCAGTGAAGAGTCTGATACCAGCGTGACATTCAAGATGCCCGTTGGCATGCGCCCGATCATGGAGCAGGAACGCAGGTTCAATCTGATTGCAAGCAGTGGTGATCAAGTACGCCAGGCCGAGATCATTCTGGATGTGAAGCCAGTCAATGCACCTGATGTCTATCTGCTTATTGGTCAGAGCAACATGGTGGGCTCAAGCAAGACAGGTTTGAAGGAAGTGTATGCCGGTGGGCAAGACGAGCGAAGTGATCGCATCTGGCAACTCAATGTTGCTCCGAACAACAAACAGATCTTCAGTGGTTTCGATGATTTCCTCAATGAATCCAACAACGCTATAGAACCCCGTTTTATCGAAGCCGAGGATCCATTGCACGACCCTCGCAATCCGGTTGTACAGTTCAAAGGGGGCACGACAGTTGGCCCGTCACTGACATTTGCCAAGGCCGCTTTGGCCAGTACCACCCAGCGTATCTATCTGGTCCCGACTGCCTGGGGTGCTAGCGGTTTTTGTAATGTTACAGGGGAGCTGCTGGCCTGGAATGCCGGTACCTCCGATAATTCATCACTGGGAGGTAGCGGCTTACTGGAGCGAGCCTTGACGCGGTTGAATATGACCATGCGTGATACCGGTGGAATACTACGCGGGATTATCTGGCATCAAGGGGGGGCGGACTCCAATGATCAGGCCTGTGCAGATACGTATGCAGAAAACCTGAGACTGATGGTCGAGCGTTTGCGACGCGATGCGCCGCAGGATGCTCGAGGTCCAGCGGCCAGAGGTTCGCAGGCACCTATCCCCTTTATTGTGGGCACTCAGTCCAAGGGCGTTGATGATCGTGGTGATTACTCAAAGTGGCCTTCGACAAAGACTCAGGTAGATGCCGTACAGCGGAATATTTCTGCCATTGTTCCCTATGCAGACTGGGTCAATAATGATGATCTGGTGCCTCCCTCATACCCTTGTGGCTCAAGCTCTTGTGTGCACTTTGGAGCCACTGCCAATCGTGAGATAGGACGGCGGTTCTACGAAGCATTGACAAGGGTCTGGAGTCGCTGAGAGTCCTGTCCAGTCGCCTTGCTTCTTGTCACACTGTTGTCATGACAGCGGGCGGCAGCTTGCCCATTCAGGCAGTTTTTGTGTGAGCCGGGAAGGTTCCTTGTACGTTTCTTGATACTGGTGTTGTTAATTTCGAATAGATCCTGCGTTTGACATGTAACTGTCATATGGCGTTGTTACTGTGTGGACTTCAGTTTTCTTTGTCCACTTACGCTTAATCAGGATGTTTCGGAAATCCATGAACAGCCCACTATTCAGAAAATTAGCGCTCGCAACCGTCGGTGCATCCCTCGTTGTTGGCAGTTCACTTGTTAGTGCCGACACCAAGTTGATTGGCTCAGGTGCGAGCTTCCCATTCCCTATCTATTCCAAGTGGTTCAAGGATTTCAGTCAAGCCAGCGATGGTACGCGTATCGACTATCAGGCCAAGGGTTCAGGCGCTGGTATTCAGGATCTTGTAAACGGAACGGTTGACTTCGCAGCCAGTGATGCTGCCATGAATGAAGAGGAGATGGCTCAGGTTGAAGCCGGAGTTGTACTACTGCCTCTTACAGCTGGCGAAGTGGTATTGGCTTATAACCTCGACGGTGTTGATGAGTTGAAGTTGCCACGTGATGTTTATCCAAAAATATTCACCGGCCAGATCACCCAATGGAATGATGACGCTATCGCTGCGGCCAATCCGGGTGTTGAGCTGCCGGACGAAGAGATCACGGTAGTCGTGCGTTCCGATTCTTCTGGTACCACCTATGTCTTCAGTGGTCATCTGAGTGAGGTCAGTGAGTCATTCAAGTCAGAAATAGGTCAGGGTAAATCACCACAGTGGCCTCAAACACAGAACTTCGTGAAAGCGCCGAAGAATGATGGCATTACGGCAACCATCAAGCAGACACCCGGTGCCATCGGTTACATCGAGTATGGCTATGCCAAGTTGACCGGTGCCAAGTCTGCAATGCTTCAAAATGCGGCTGGAAATTACGTTGCAGCGGGCGCTGAAGCAGGCGCTGCCGCACTGGCCAGTGCCGAATTCTCGGACGGAACTCTGCCCAACAGCGATGTTCCCGATCTGATCTCCTGGATCTATGATCCTGCAGGTGATCAGGCTTACCCGATTGCCAGTTTTACATGGTTGCTTGCATACAAGGAACAGGACGATGACAAGGCAGCCGCTCTGCGTGATTTTGTTGAATACGCCATTACCGAAGGTCAGAAGAGTTCTGATGAATTGGGTTATATCCCACTGCCAGAAAATGTAATCGAGCGCGTTCGCTCTGCTGCAGCTCTCATTCAGTAAGTCACTGGACGCACAGGCAGTGCCCCGGGTCTTGGCGTGGCACTGTCTTGCGATATGACATCGAGATGTTGATATTCAGGTGCCAGGGTGCGCCTTTTTTTCTTC
The DNA here is from genome assembly GCF_002215215.1 of Granulosicoccus antarcticus IMCC3135. Taxonomy (NCBI): domain Bacteria; kingdom Pseudomonadati; phylum Pseudomonadota; class Gammaproteobacteria; order Chromatiales; family Granulosicoccaceae; genus Granulosicoccus; species Granulosicoccus antarcticus. The sequence goes on from NZ_CP018632.1 coordinate 979,206, forward strand.
CAAAATACTGACAGGAGCCAGCATGGCCCGACATCAATTCAATGTATCCAGCTCCGTGGGCGGCGTTTGCGCTCCACCGAGCTCTCGGCAACTGACAAGTGATCTGTTGTTCAGAGGCCTCGCCTGGTGCTGTGCAGCGTTCATCATTCTTCTAACCGGCTACATTTTGTACAAGATCGGAGTGCAGGCGGTACCCGCCATGCAACAACATGGTCTGGGTTTTATCTTTGGTACAACCTGGGATGTTTCTCGAGACACCTTTGGTGTGTTGCCGGAGATCTGGGGTACGCTCTATAGCTCTCTGTTGGCGCTACTGATCGGTGGCACGTTTGGCGTTGCCATCGCAATATTTCTGACACAGGAATTCATCGGTCCCAGGCTTGCATCAGTGTTTCGCACCATTGTCGAGATGCTGGCAGCCATTCCTTCGGTTGTATTCGGTCTCTGGGGCATTTATGTGGTTATCCCCATGCTGCGTCCGATGTCAGAATTTCTCAATGAGTATCTGGGTTGGTTCCCGTTGTTTTCTACCGACCTGGCGGGTCCGGGCCTGGCACCTGCGGCGCTGGTGCTGGCCATCATGATATTGCCAACAGTGGCAGCTATCTCAGTCGATGCAATGCGCAGAATTCCCTACAAGGTGAAAGAAGCCGCTTATGGCATGGGAACAACGCGTTGGGAAGCTATTCTCAAGGTCATGTTGCCGACAGCATCTTCAGGCATTCTGGCAGCATTGGTATTGGGCTTTGGTCGGGCACTGGGCGAGACCATGGCATTGGCCATGCTCATCGGTAACAGCAATCAGATCAATATTTCGCTCTTTGCACCTGCCAATACGCTGGCATCCTTGCTGGCTTCAAGCTTTCCCGAAGCAGGCGTTGTCGAAGTTCAGGCGCTGATGTATGCCGCACTGGTACTACTTGCCATAACGTTTCTTGTGAATGTAGGTGGCCTGGCCATCCAGCAATACACGGTCAGAAAATTTGAGGGTAAACGATGAGCATCATCAATCCGACAGCTGCTGATTCTGTCAGCCTGGAGGTTGCTGTGCGCGCGATCCCGAAACTCGAACGTCAGACTTTCGAATCTCGTGCCATGAAGAGTGGCTTGTTGACCACATTGACCTGGGCGGCAGCCCTGGTTGCGGCTATACCTCTGTTTTCTGTGTTGTACATGCTGGTCGTTGAGGGTGCTGCCCGTATCGACTTTGAAGCCTTGACCGCATTGCCGCCTGCAGGCTTTGAGCAAGGTGGAGGTTTTGGCAACGCCATTGTAGGTACCTTGCTCATGGTAGGGATCGGGGCCTTGATTGCCGTTCCGCTGGGTATCATTGCGGCTATCTATCTCTCCATACTGGGCGCACAGACTCGTGTTGCAAAAGTGTCCCGTTTCCTGGCCAAGGTTCTCACCGGGCTACCCTCCATTTTGGCAGGAGTGTTTGCCTATGCTGCCGTTGTGGTCTGGATGGGAACCTACTCGGCCATTGCCGGCGGTATCGCTCTGGGTGTCTTGATGTTGCCAACCGTCATTCTCACGGCAGAGGAGTCCATGAAAGAGGTGCCACAGCGCATGAAGGATGCCGCCTTTGGTATGGGATGTACGCGTAGTCAGGTGGTCTGGAGTGTTGTCTTGCCGACAGGCCTGCCGGGTATTCTCACCGGCGTGATGCTGGCTGTGGCTGGGGCTGCGGGTGAGTCTGCACCGTTGCTGTTTACAGCACTATTCAGTAACTACTATGTGAGTGAGGTGGCAGAGCCGACGGCCTCCTTGTCGATTCTTATCTACAACTTTTCAGCCATGCCTTTTGATAACCAGATCTCGCTCGCGTGGGCAGCCTCTCTGGTTTTGGTGTTCATGGTTCTTGTCATCAATATACTTGCCAGGCTGCTTGGTCGGTCCAAGGTCTGATTAACCAGTCATAAAGGAATACATATCATGAATGCAAGTTTGACACCTTCTCGAATAACCATCAATCAGCCAGCGCCAGTGGCAAACGAAATCAGAGATGATATCGTTCTGGATTGCAAAGTGAAGGAAATTCACTACGGTGATTTTCTGGCTGTACGGGACAGTAATGTGCCTATTGCCAGAAAGCAGATTACCGGCTTTATCGGTCCGTCCGGCTGTGGCAAGAGTACGGTTCTGCGAAGTTTGAACCGAATGAACGATCTGATTGATACATTCAGGTTTGATGGTCAGGTGACTTATCACGGCAAGGATATCTATGCCAGCGATGTCGATCCGGTGGTTGTGCGCCGTTATATCGGTATGGTCTTTCAGCAGCCGAATCCGTTCTCCATGAGTATTTTCGATAACGTGGCATTTGGCTTGAAGCTCAACCGGTTCAAGGGGGATACGCACGAGAAGGTTGAAAAGGCTCTGCGTGGTGCGGCTTTGTGGGATGAAGTCAAAGGCAAGCTCAAGAACAGCGGACTGTCGTTATCTGGTGGGCAACAGCAGCGTCTGTGTATTGCGCGCGCAATTGCCACCGAACCAGAAGTGCTGTTGATGGATGAGCCTTGCTCGGCACTGGATCCGATTGCCACTCGTCAGGTAGAAGAGTTGATGTTGGAGTTGAAGGAAAATTTTGCAGTGGCACTGGTCACGCATAATATGCAGCAGGCGACACGGGTCGCTGACAAGACGGCATTTTTCGGTGTTGATATGTCTGCCGGTGGCAGAACCGGGTACCTGGTGGAGATGGGCGAAACTTCCCAGATCTTCAATCATCCTCGTGAGCAATTGACTCGTGAGTATGTTGCTGGCGAGTTCAGCTGATCGGTACTGACAGATGCAAGCTGTCAGATCTTGTGCGTTGACAGAAAGTAGTGGGTCAATGAATGCAGAACCAATCAGTGTAATGGCAAGCAGAACTGCCTGTCTGACCGGAGAGCGATTTGATCTGCGAGCAATCAGGCAGGCGCTGGCAGGCTTGCGGCACAATATGGATCGTGTCAATTATTTTCTGGACAACGATCAGGTTGACCTTAGCAGGCAGAGCGTCGACCAGATCGTACAGGCCTATGGGATGCTTGATCACTACGTGAGTATAGAGCTGCGATTACTGGCGCTGGGGCAATCTCGTGAAGTTCTGGCGCTGAATCATTGTGTGCTGTTTGGTCAGGAAAACACGGATAATCTGGATTACAGGAAAGCCTTCCGAGCCAATGAAAAACATTTCTATCGGGTTGGAAGCTCAGGTATTGGTGACATGCTCGAATGGTATTCGCGACACCGTAATCTGACGGTCTGGCGGCAGGCTGCCGGGATCTACCTGAACACGGTAGGTCCACCGCAATTGTTTCTAGAAGGCAACCACAGAACAGGTGTGCTGTTGGCCAACTACGTACTGGCCCGTGCCAACAAGTCGCCCCTCGTACTCGATGCTCAGCTAGCCCCGGACTGGTTCCGGCTGACAGAAAAAATTCGCAAGCGAAGAGGCAGTATTTTCGATCCGAAATACTGGTTTCGTTCGCTGGATATAGAGTTAGCGGACTTTATCCAGGCCAATGTCAACGAATGCTATCTGCGTTCAGATTCAGGAAACAGGTTCTGAGATGGGAGTATCTACAGCCAGCAAGTTAAGCCCAACGGAGCGAGCTGACGCTCTGTACCTGGATCTGTGCAAGCATTACGAAGGCGGGTCAGACAAGGAGGTGCGTGCTGCCGCCAAGCTGCTTCTGGTGGCGCTGGCACGCCTGCGTGAGCATGGCGGGGCCCATTGGGATGTGACCCTGGACGCTTACGTCAAAATTGCTAAAAGCCGTCCGGACAAGCTTGCCGCCATACTGCAGCAGGGCAACTCCAGCCGTCGCAATATGTAGTCGTCAGCAGGCTTGCGCCTGCTCTTGAACGGCGTCATGCTACTGCCATGAATAGTCGATCCATGCCCAGTAGTGCCCGTGCCGCCAGACTCAAACCCAGCCAGATTCGTGAGGTTGCAGAGCTGGGCATGACCTTGCCTGATGTCACGCCATTATGGTTCGGCGAGAGTGCCTGGCCCACCGGCGAGATTGCCGTGCAGGCGGCGATCTCAGCGCTCTCTGGCGGCGATCACTTCTATCAGCCCAATAGCGGCAAAATCAGTTTCAGGAATGCTATCTGCCAGTATCTGGAAAGCTGGTACGAACAACCGTTCGAACGGAGTCGTATCACGGTTACCGCCTCGGGTATGCAGGGTCTGGCGCTGACGGCTCAGGCGCTGATTGATCCGGGCGATCAAGTCGTTTGTATAGAGCCTGCCTGGCCGAACATGGCAGAGTGCTTTCAGATTGCCGGTGCCGATATCCGGACACTGGCTCTGGACATTGTCGATGATCAGTGGACGCTGGATCTGGACCACCTGATCAGTCTCATCACCCCCAGTACAAAAGCTCTGGTCATCAACTCGCCGTCCAACCCCACAGGTTGGGTCATGCCGGCGGCTGATCAGGCCAGTCTGCTGGAGCACTGCCGGAAGACGGGAACCTGGATCGTGGCGGATGATGTCTACGCTCGTCTGTATCGTCATGGTCCAGTTGCGCCGGGATTTTTGGCGTTGGCGACACCCGATGATCGTCTCATTTCGGTGTCCAGTTTTTCAAAGGCATGGTCCATGACGGGGTGGCGACTGGGGTGGATTACCGCACCTGCTGAATTGGAAGCCACCTTTGCGATGCTGACAGAATTCAATATTGCGGGACCGTCCGGCATTATTCAGCAGGCAGGCGAGCGAATGATCATCGATGGCGAGTCCGAGGTTGAGCTGCTGACTCAGCGTCTGCAAGCAGGGTACGCCCAGGTGGAAGCCTGTCTGGAGGCGATACCGACAGTGCGTTTCGTCAGGCCCGAGGGGGCATTCTATTGTTTCTTCGCAGTCGATGGCATGAGTGACAGCGTATCGTTTGCAAAAACGCTGCTGCACGATGCCAAGGTTGGGCTGGCTCCTGGTAGGGCCTTTGGACCGGCGGGGGAGGGTTATCTGAGGCTGTGTTACGCACAACCGAGTTCCACGCTGGAACCGGCACTTGAGCGCCTGCGCAGGGCGTTGACACGCTAGATCGATCGGTGTTTCGTCGTTGTGAGATAAATAAGGTGGCGACAAATAACCTATCTGGTGTATCTGAGAGTTACTTTAGTCTTTAGGATAGATTTCGTGCCAATTCAATACAGGAAGTAACGATGACTAACCGGGTTAGATTAAAAAGCGCTACGCATGTTCGTTCCGCCTCGCTGAGTACCGCGGCGGCCCTCCTGCTTGCTTCGCCAGCCTTCGCCGGGGTTGGGGTCGATACCTCGGCGTTGAATGATGCTGTAACGGCTGAGGGGGTATATGCCCATCTGGAGGTCTTTCAACAGATTGCCGATGACAATGGTGGCAACAGGGAAGCATCCAGCGAAGGCTTCTTCGCCTCTATTGATTACGTGGCCCGAGAAATGACGTTGGCGGGCTACCAGGTTTCAGTCCAGTTATTTCCTTATGTCGTCTTTGAAAACAGAACGCCACCGGAGCTGGACCAGATAGCACCGGTTGCGGCAAGCTATGAATTCAATGGTGATGAGGGTTTTGCCACTGCCACCTATTCAGGGGCTGGTGAAACGACGGCCATCGCCGAGCCAGTCGACGTCACTGTGCCTGCGGCGGCGGACGCCAATTCATCGACCAGTGGTTGCGAGGAGAGTGACTTTGCCGGATTCACAGCCGGCAATATAGCGTTAGTACAGCGCGGCACTTGCTCGTTCTTCATCAAAGCTGCCAATGCGGAAGCTGCCGGGGCTTCGGGTGTCATGATCTTCAACGAGGGGCAGGAAGGCAGAACCGATGTTGTGGGGGCGACCTTGGGTGAAGCCGGTGTGGGTATTCCTGTCATTGGTATTTCGCACGCCCTGGGCGCCTCTTTCGTTGAGACAGAAACAACGCTTCGCCTGAAGGTTGACGCTATTACAGAGGAGCGTGTCAGTGGCAATATTCTTGCGGACACCCCGATTGGCAAACCAGAGAAGACGCTGGTAGTCGGTGCTCATCTGGATTCAGTGGATGTTGGCCCGGGTATTAACGACAATGGCAGTGGTTCGGCTGCACTGCTTGAGATCGCCTTGCAGATGAGCAATCTTGGCATGCTGGATAGTGAAGAGACCGGTGTACGCAATCGTGTCCGGTTTGCCTGGTGGGGTGCGGAGGAAGCAGGTTTGCTGGGATCCGAGTACTACGTCTACAACCTGGAAGATTCACAGTTCGAGCAGATCGCAGCTAATCTGAACTTCGACATGGTGGGTTCTCCCAACTATGCACGTTTTGTCTACGATGGCGACGGTTCAGCATCCGAACAGGCAGGACCTGAAGGCTCTGCGTTCATCGAGTGGCTCTTCAATGACTACTTCATGGATCAAGGTCTGGCAGCTGCGCCAACCGCATTTGACGGTCGGTCCGATTATGGCCCTTTTATCGAAAATGGCATTCCGGCTGGTGGGCTCTTCACGGGCGCTGAGGATGTCAAGACTGAAGAGGAGGCCGCTATTTTCGGTGGTGTTGCAGGTGAGGCTTACGATGCGTGTTATCACGATGAATGCGACACGCTCGAGAACATCAATATGCAGGGCCTGGGTGAAATGTCTGATGCCGCAGCCTATGCCATCAACGTTCTGGCTGTGAACGATTTGCCTACTCCGGCGGCTAAGCTGCTTGGACGAAAGCTCAGCGTGGCCAATACCGCTATCACTCTGGACCACAGTGGTGAGTTCCTGAAGAAGTAGGATCGACTGAAGACAGACAATTCGGTGGAACGTTCAGCTAGGATGCAGGTCTCTGTTTACTTCTGATGCCACCGGATTTTCTATCTTCATGATCAAGTTCTATTACAGTCCTGCGCCAAACCCCATGAAAGTGGCACTCTTGCTGGCCGAAACGGGTCTGGAATTCGAAGCAGTTCCTGTCGATACTCGAAAGGGTGAGCAGTTTGCTCCGGATTTCGTAAAAATCAATCCCAACGGAAAAGTGCCTGTCATCGTTGACGGCGATGCGACTGTTTTCGACAGTAACGCCATCTTGCTGTATCTGGCAGACAAATCCGGACAGTTCGTACCGGCTATTGCAGATTCTGCCAAACGTGGACAGATGCTTTCCTGGTTGATGTTCATTGCCAGCGGTGTAGGTCCCTTCTCTGGACAATCAGTGCATTTTCGTCACGCGGCACCTGAGCCAAAAGAATATGCTCTGAATCGGTTTGATTTTGAAGCACATCGTCACTTCGCGGTACTGGAAGGCCATCTTGCCAACAATGCTTTCATGCTGGGTGATGACTACAGCATCGTGGACATGGCTTTCTGGGGCTGGGCGCGCATGATGCCTTTCGTGCTTGGTATCGAGAATCCATGGGAGCAATACCCGAACATCAAGCGCCTTCTTGATGTGGTTGATGCCAGGCCGGCCAGCGAAAGAGTCAAGGAAATTGTCAGCGCTCATGAGTTCAAGTCAGAAATGGACGATGAAGCCAGACGCTTCATGTTTCCTCAGAACGAACGACTGGCTTAGGGCTGAAATAAAATTCAGGTTTTTTTGTGACCTGAATCACGATAAAGGCGTGGGAGCTCGATTATGGGTTCCCACGATGCGATGTCAGGACGGCCCTCGCGCTGCACCCGCGCTGCCCATTGGTGTGCACAGATCGCATTTGACCATTAAGATGTTCCAGAGAATGGCCTTCACAGGGGTGCGATTCGTCAATAATGGACGTACACTTGTGTGATCTGCCTGTGCAGGTTGTCATCGGTAAATACTGGATTAGATTATGGGTAATGGTGTGCTGGTTTTCATTGTGGTTGTCGAGGCCGTTGTCATCATCTGGCTTGCCAGCAAGCTGAAGCAATATCAGAAGTTCGAACCGATGCTGAATGCGCAGCCAGAGACTCCGGCGGTGGCACCAGCCAGAACCGCGCTCACGCGTCCTGCTGCGCCGAAGTCTGCTCGTAGAGCTCCGGATGACAGTGATGACGATGATGATGAATTACTGGACATGCCCGGAGTCGAGCCGGAAACGAATATCGAGGAGGCCAAGCGTGTGCAGTTGGTCATGGCTCGCTGTCATTATGCCGAGTTCTACCTGGAGCAACTGGATGACGATTACGAACGTGGTCAGTTCAAGCACATCGTGAACAGTTGTATGAGCACCGCCAGTGGCATAGCTGATCCATTTTTCAAGGCCAGCGCCCTGGAACCCCTCATTGTGCTACTCGACAAGGCGGGTTGGAATGCCAAGCGCGACAAGCTGATGGCAGAGGTTGATGATGAGATCATTCATCAACGTATAGAAAGAGCGTTGGAAGAGAACGCAGCCAGTTAGCTTGACTAAGGGATCGTGAAACAATTAACTATCATTTTCAGTCGTCCCTGCATCCTGCCCTGCTGCGTTGTTCGGCGGTTGAATAGCCGGCTATTCGCCCTTCTCACGCCTTGCCGGACAGGCGGACTGGGCGTCTCCCAGGAACACCTGAAAATTGATACTTAATTATTTCACAATCCCTAAGCAATTGGCTGGCGACTACTAGCGAATTGCATTGTCAAATCCCCCATTGACGCTTTTATGAAAGTCAATCAACTGCTGTGTCTTGCGCAGTTGGCTTCAGTGCGGCCGATCACATGCCGCGGCAAGATAAGAGGGTGGCCCTCGCTGGGCTAAATCGAACCCACTGTTTGTTTGGGTATTCGAGCATTTTTCGCGAAAACTTGTAACAGGGTTATCTGCGTTTGCAGTGTGCAAATGAATGCTTTTGGTAAGTGGGTTGCAAGGTGAGTCGTTACGAATCACCTTGTGAGCTGCCTTGCGATGGACATGCGGGCAGTGATCTATAAAGGATCCACCTTATGCCCGTGCACCCCAAGACCCGGATGCTATCGACTCTACGTCGAACCGCAGTAGTGTCCCTCTCTGTCGGCCTTTCCGTTGTTCTGCACCCTGGCGATGTAAAAGCCGAGGGTGTTTTTCAGATGGGGCTTGGTCAGGCCTTGCTCGAATACGACACTGTCAAGCAGTTTGGTTATGCGACTGATGACGCTTCCGCATCGATGTATGTGGATATTTTGACCATAGGGGAGGTCATCAACGTGTCGCTGTGCGGTACGCAGAATAGCGATGATATAGAGATTGAAATTTATGCGCCGTCCGATGACGCCACTCCGATAGACACGCAGAGCAGTAGTACCAGCAACGTTAATTGTGGCGATCCGATGACGGCTCCATTGACTAATCCCTTTCGTTACCAGGCGCAGGAGACAGGCGCATATCGGCTGGTGTTGAAGAACAATTCGCAAACCGGAGCAGCGGGTCGATTTCTACGTTACGACTTCACTGTCACTCCAGATGTATTGACAGACCCTGATCCTACGGCTACTGATGGCCGATTCTGGAGCTATACATTCGGCTTCAATGCCAACGGTTTCTCCGAAACGCAGTCGACAGATGCTAATTACTTTGCATTGATTCCTGGTGGACGCCCAAGCACCAATTATGTCTGGATGCTGGATTTGAATAACTTCGCCGGTTTCTATTACAACCTGGTGGCGAACTCCCTGGGACTTGATGATCCGAACTCGGGCTACAGTGACGACACCACCGGTAATTCAGTGAGCTATGAATTTCCGATGTATGTCAGCTATCCGGTTGTGGCCGACCCACTGCCGACAGCGCCGCCGACTGTTACGAATGTGCGTTTTACTGATGATTCTGGACAGGATCACGCGATATCACCTGCGGGTGCTGATGGTTTGCAGGATAGTGGCAAGTTCGTGTTTGAAACTGATGTCACCGGCACCTACTCGATTCTGATCGATTTGAATCAGAACGAAATTTACGGCGACGCCGGTGATAGACAACTGCTCGGTTTGGTCACACCCGGGACAAATGAGGTGGTGTGGGATGGTACTGATGCAAGTGGTAATACACCTTCAGAGGGAACCTATTACGCTGAAGTTCAGGTTCATATGGGTGAATACCACTTTATTGCCAATGATGCAGAGACCAGTGGTGGCGGTACTGCTAATGGTTTGAGTATTTTTCAGGCGAAGAATGACGGCACCGTGTCCGATACTACTGTCTTCTGGGACGATGTTACGTTGTTGGGAGCAGGCGCTGGTGGAACAAGCAATACGCCATCGGGTGTTTCATCAGGCACACCAGCAGGCCAGCACACCTGGGGTGATTTTACAGGTACTAGCTTTGGTAACAATCGATATATCGACACCTATGTTTTTGGTCTGGCTACCACCGGCTACGCACCCTCTGTCATCGCCAGTGATAACACTGAACAAGTCAACTACGATGGTACCGTCACTGCTGACAACATCAGCGTACCGGGCGATTCAATCTCGATTACCGTGTCAGACACAGATCTGAATGCAGACAGCGGTGTTGCTGAAACGGTTAAAGTGGAAGTGCTCAACGACATCACCGGTGAAACTGAAACAGTTACCCTGACAGAAACCGGGCCGAACACCGGTGTACTGACTGGCACCATGTCGACTGTCGCAGGCACCACAGCAGGTAGCGATAACGACGGTACTCTCGTAACCGATGGTACTGACACGCTAACAGTGACCTACTGGGATCTGATTGCGGCAGACCATACTTCAAAAGAGCGTACCGTCGCACACACGGTTCTGGTTGACACCGACAGAGATGGTATCGCTGATATAGACGATCTGGACGATGACGGCGATGGCATCATCGATGTACTGGAAGGCGCTGGTGACAGCGACGGTGACGGCATCAGTGACTCACTGGATACCGACTCAGACAATGATGGCATTCTCGACGCCAACGAA